>DEYL01000033.1:43986-58672 GCA_002364535.1 Flavobacteriaceae bacterium UBA3159
AAAGTAAAGTAAAGTAAAGTAAATCAGTCGATACTCACCCGGCTTAATATTCTATCTGTATAAAGTTGTTAAAAGGATTTATAAAGCAATTGATGAATTTGTGATGGGTAAAAAACCCCACAACATTAATCAAAATTTAACTTTTTTCTTACGAAGTTCAAAGTTTTTACCCAGATAAACCTTTCGAACCATCTCATCTTGAGCTAACTCTTCCGGTGTTCCAGCTTTAAGAATACTTCCCTCGAACATTAAAAAGGTTTTATCGGTAATGGCCAAGGTTTCCTGAACATTGTGGTCGGTGATTAGAATACCAATATTTTTTTTCTTTAGGTGGGCGATAATTTTTTGAATGTCTTCGACAGCTACAGGATCAACCCCTGCAAAAGGTTCATCTAGCAAAACGAATTTAGGGTCGGTGGCCAGTGCTCTTGATATTTCAGTTCTTCTCCTTTCCCCACCAGATAGCAAATCACCCCTGCTTTTACGGATATGGGTCAAACCAAACTCTTCCAATAAAGCTTCCATTTTTTCTTTTTGTTGCTTTTTGGAAAGTTTGCTGAGTTGTAAAACACTCAAAATATTATCTTCTACACTTAGTTTTCTAAATACGGAAGCTTCTTGAGCTAAGTAACCAATTCCGTTTTGTGCTCTTTTGAACATGGGGAAGGAGGTGATGTCGATATCGTTCAAAAGAATCCTACCGGCTTGGGGTTTGATCAAACCTACGATCATGTAAAAAGAAGTTGTTTTTCCTGCGCCATTGGGACCCAATAAACCTACAATTTCTCCTTGTTCAACAGCGATGGAAATCCCCTTAACCACTTTTCTTCCCTTGTAGGACTTTTCAATATTTTCAGCACTTAATTTCATTTTTCAAAGGAGGTTTTTTGCATTTTTTTCAATTCGGCGGTATGTGAATTTTGAAATAAAGATACTCACTTCATATAATATCAATAGGGGGATACTCACAATGATCTGACTTACAATATCGGGAGGGGTGATGATGGCAGATAAACTTAATACGATCACCAATGCAAATTTTCGATTTTTACTCAAAAATTTTGGTGTTACAATTCCCACTTTGGTGAGGAAGTAAATAATAATGGGTAATTCAAAAATGAGTCCACTGGCTAAAACTGAAGCCCTCAACAGTCCAATATAACTGCTGAGATCAAAATCATTAAACACCTCGCCACTAACGGTATAATTGCCTAAGAAGTTGATTGATAGGGGAGTAACCATGTAGTATCCAAAAAGTATTCCGATAAAGAAAAGTAGAGAAGAGATAAAGATAAAACCTCTTGCATTTTTTCGTTCGCTTTCATGTAGACCAGGACTTACAAACTTCCAAAATTCAAAGATCACATACGGAAATGCCACAATAAAACCCGCCAAAATGGAAGTCCACAGGTGGGCAGAAAATTGACCCGCTACGGTCCTGCTCTGGATTCTGAATGGCATTTCACTAATACAAAAACTATCCCCTTGCCCGAAAGATTCGGAAAGGTGACAAAACCATTTGTAGGTGGGGAAGTCAATTTTTTTAGGGCCAAAAATAATGGTATCAAATATAAAATCTTTGGCGATAAAAGCTGCCGAAGCCAATATTACAATGGCAAAACAAGATCGAATTAGATGCCACCGAAGCTCTTCTAAGTGGTCTAAAAAAGACATTTCATTAGGATTTCTATCCATTTAGACCCTCTTTAATAAAATCTAAAATATGAACAATACCTGTGTAGGTATTATCTTTATTATAAATAACCAAATGATTGATTTTTTTACTTCGCATTAATTTTAAAGCTTCAAATGCCAACAAATTTTCGTTAACGCTTATGGGGTTTTGTGTCATCACTTCAGCGGCTTTTAGTCCACTGATGTTTTCGTGTTTTCCCAAAACCCTACGGATGTCACCGTCGGTAACTAATCCAAATATAATCCCATTTTCTACCACAACTGTAGCCCCTAGTCTTTTTTCTGAGATTTCATAAATCACTTCTTTAAGGGTCGAATCTTTAGAGACCTTTGGAATTTTGGAATCGGCGATTAAATCAACTACTTTGAGGTGCAACTTTTTCCCCAAACTTCCTGAAGGATGAATTTGAGCAAAATCTTGGGCTTGAAAATCATTGAGTTCCATCAAACACATTGCCAGCGCATCTCCCAATACCATTTGCACCGTGGTACTGGAAGTGGGAGCTAGGTTGTGCGGGCAAGCCTCTTGAGCAACTGGAGTATAAAGCAGGTGGTCGGATTGCTTTCCCAAAAAAGATTCAGCGTTGGCAGTCATTCCTATAAGCGTGTTGCCATTATTTTTTAAAAAGGGTATCAGATCTTTTATTTCTTGTGAATTTCCACTTTTAGAAATTCCTATAACTACATCTCTCTTTTGAACCATTCCCAAATCGCCATGGGTTGCGTCAGCAGCGTGAAGATAAAATGAAGGAGTGCCTGTCGAGCTTAAAGTCGCAGCAATCTTCATGGCAATGATACCGCTTTTACCAACTCCAGTGACCACAACTTTTCCTTTGGATTGATGAATCAATTGAACGATTTGATCGAAATGGGGATCAATGGACTCCCCCAATGATTTTAAAGATTGGGTTTCAAGACGAATGGTGTTACGAGCAATTTCGGTAACGGTTGAGGTTTCGCTCAATTTGTGATTTTTGATTAGTTTTTTTTTGCTAAAAGACTTATATTGTAATTACAAATTTAGCTAATTTTTAAAACTAAAACCACCCATTGGAGAAACAAGAAGATTTAAAAAAATCTCTAAAACAATTCTTCGGTTTTTCGAATTTCAAAGGTTTGCAAGAGCCAGTTATTGAAAATTTGCTCTCTGGCAATGATACTTTTGTCATTATGCCTACAGGAGGTGGAAAATCCATGTGTTATCAGTTGCCTGCACTGATTTGTAAGGGTACAGCACTTGTGGTCTCTCCTCTAATAGCATTAATGAAAAATCAAGTTGACACCGTCAGAGGTATCTCTGCTGACGATGGCATTGCTCATGTTTTAAATTCCTCTCAAAGTAAAACCGAGACAATTCGGGTCAAGCAAGATCTTATTAATGGAGTGACCAAATTACTTTTTGTAGCCCCTGAGTCGCTGGCCAGAAAGAACACCATTGATTTTTTTAAAACCTTAAAAATTTCTTTTTTAGCAGTAGACGAAGCCCATTGCATCTCTGAGTGGGGACATGATTTTAGACCCGAATACAGGAATCTGAGAATTATTTTGGATCAAATCGGGCAGAAAATTCCCATTATTGCCTTGACGGCAACAGCCACCCCAAAAGTTCAAGAGGATATTCTGAAAAATTTAAAAATTACCGATGCAAAGTTGTTCAAGTCTTCTTTTAATCGGCCTAATTTGTATTATGAAGTAAGGTCTAAAACGGATAAGGTTGAAACCGATATCATTAAGTTTGTAAAAAGTAATATTGGTAAATCCGGAATTGTCTATTGCCTTTCCAGAAAGCGGGTAGAGGAATTGGCAAAGGTATTGCAGGTCAATGGCATAAATGCTTTGCCGTATCACGCGGGCTTGGACTCTAAGACGCGAGTACGCAATCAAGACATGTTCCTCAAGGAAGATTGCGAAGTGATTGTCGCCACCATTGCCTTTGGGATGGGGATCGACAAACCCGATGTCAGGTTTGTGATTCACCACGACATTCCAAAAAGTATAGAGAGCTATTATCAAGAAACCGGAAGGGCCGGTAGAGATGGGGGAGAAGGGCACTGCTTGGCTTTTTATTCCTATAAAGATATCGAGAAATTGGAAAAATTTATGTCCGGAAAACTGGTGGCAGAACAGGAAGTCGGATTTGCTCTTCTCAATGAAATGGTGGCCTATGCAGAAACCTCCATTTCGAGGAGAAAATTCATACTACACTATTTTGGAGAGGAATTCGATTCCGAAAAAGGAGAAGGGGCACATATGGATGATAACATGCGTTTTCCCAAATCCAAAAGTGAGGCTGGAAATGAATTAAAGATTTTGATTCAAACCATATCGAATACCAAGCAGAAATACAAGTCAAAAGAAATTGTCAAAACTCTGGTCGGTGCCAAAAATGCATTAATACTATCGCACAGAACACACGAAAAAACTTTTTTTGGAATTGGAAAAGACAAGAATCCTAAATTCTGGATGGCATTGCTGAGACAGGCGTTGATTGGAGGTTATTTCAGTAAGGAGATAGAAACCTATGGGATCATCAAGCTCACTCCAAAAGCGCTGTCTTTTTTAGATCAACCCGGTTCTTTTTTAATTACCGCCGACCACGACTATGAATCCAAAGACCCCAATGTGGTGGTCAATAAATCTCTAGGAAGCACTGACAAAGTGTTGATTGATTTGTTACGCTCACTGAGAAAACAAGTGGCCCAGGAAGAAGATGTTCCCCCTTTTGCTGTTTTTCAGGAATACTCACTAGAGGATATGGCACTCAAATATCCGATCAGTCTGCAAGAACTCAATCAAATCAATGGAGTAGGAGAGGGTAAAGCCAAACGTTATGGGTCAAAATTTGTTGAACTCATCAAAAAATACGTAGATGAAAATCAAATCATTCGTCCCGATGATCTAATCATTAAAAGCACTGGCGCCAATTCAGCCTTAAAGCTGTATTTGATTCAAAGCATAGACCGAAAGTTGTCACTAGATGACATTGCCTCTGCCAAGGGAATGGATATGATTAAGTTGATTACTGAAATGGAGACCATTGTTTTTTCTGGCACAAAACTCAATATTGATTACTGGATCAATGATATTTTTGACGATGATCAAATTAAAGAATTAACCGATTATTTTATGGAAGCAGATTCCGACGATTTGCATTTGGCCTCGTATGAGTTCGATGGAGATTACGAGGACCAGGATTTACGTCTTTTTCGACTGAAATTTATTAGTGAGGTTGGAAATTAATCCAAATCAACTCATTTCTTTCAACTATTACTATCTTCGCAAAAATTAAAAACATATATCATGCAGGAGGGAATTTATGCCCATTTCAAAACTGAAAAAGGAAATATCAAAGTCCAATTGACCTTTAACAGAACACCGGGTACGGTAGGGAATTTTGTTGGTCTTGTTGAAGGAGCAATAGAAAACAAGGTGAGTCCCAAAGGAACCCCCTTTTACGATGGTCTGAAGTTCCACCGTGTGATCGCAGATTTTATGATTCAAGGGGGGTGTCCCCATGGAACAGGCTTGGGCGGCCCAGGATACCAGTTTGATGACGAAATTCATTCGGAGCTTAAGCACGATCAACCGGGCACTTTATCGATGGCCAATGCTGGCCCCGGTACCAACGGAAGCCAATTTTTTATCACCCATACCGCCACCCCTTGGTTGGACGGTAAGCACACTGTTTTTGGACACTTGGTGGAAGGTCAAGAGGTTGTAGATGCCATCGCACAAGATGATACAATTCAAAACATTACCATTGAACGTGTCGGTACGGATGCCCAGGCTTGGGATGCTGCTGCTGCTTTCGATATTTTTGTCAATGAAAAAAAAGATCGAATCAAAGCGGCGTTAGAAGCTGCAAGTCCAGCATCGGAGGAATTGACCAGTGGTATGGATCAAACCTCCAGTGGACTTTTCTATCAAATTACCCGCCAAGGGTCTGGAGATCACCCACCAAAAGGGAGAAATGTTTCAGTACACTATAGAGGAATGCTGCTCGATGGAACCGTTTTTGACTCATCCTACCAACGCAATGAGCCCATTGTATTTCCACTGGGTCAAGGTCAGGTAATCAAAGGATGGGATGAGGGGATCGCTTTACTCAAAAAAGGATCTGCGGCAAAGCTAGTCATCCCCAGTGAGTTGGCCTATGGATCCAGAGGAGCAGGCGGTGTTATTCCTCCCGACGCTACATTGATCTTTGAAGTAGAATTGGTCGATTTTTAGATAGAAAACCTTTTGGGCTCGTTTCCCGCTTTCCATTTGATGCCACAACCCATGCTAGGAATCTGTTTAGTTTTCTGAGCCATGCCCTCAGACAACTTTTTGCAGGCCTCCATCAAATCTTGTCCGGTAACGGGGTTGTCATTTTTGGGACGAGCATCGTCGAAACGACCGCGGTAAACAAGCTTTAAGTCTTCATCAAAAAGATAAAAATCAGGTGTACAAGCCGCTTCATAAGCTAGGGCAACTTCTTGGGTGGGGTCGAATAGATAGGGGAAGCCAAAGGATTTCTCAGTAGCCAGCTTCTTCATAAGATCCGGACGATCGTCAGTATAATTTTCTATATCATTACTGCATATGGCCAAGGTATTAATTCCCCAAGCTTTGATTTCATGGCTCACTTCTACAATCTTGTCAACCAGATGCAATACATAAGGACAATGGTTACACATAAATATAACCAATGTACCCTTTACCCCTTTGACTTGGTCTAAGGTAATCAGGCTTTGATCGACACCGTTGGTAAGAGAAAAATGTGGTGCTTTCGTATTTAATGGAAGCATATAGGATTCAGTTCTTGCCATTTGATTACTTTTTGGGCACTAATCTAATTAAAATCTAAAGCCTGTAAAACAATCGATGATGGAAAATTTAGATTTATTCGGACTTATATGTCCTCAAAGTTGAGATCAGTGAAGTTGTTCCCAAAAACTCCAGCTGAATCTAAATTTTTATCCTTATTGTAATTTTTTTGATGCCTATCACTGATAACTTCCTCTCCTCTTTCTTTGATGATGAAGTCAACCATTTCAGCTAGAATTGTACTGAAGTCAGTAAAATCCTCTTTGTAGAGATAGATTTTGTGTTTTTTATAGTGGAACGTTCCATCATCATTGGTAAATTTTTTACTTTCAGTAATGGTCAAGTAATAATCACTGGCCTTGGTCTCACGCACGTCGAAAAAATAAGTTCTTCTCCCTGCCCTTAGAACTTTGGAAAATATCTCTTCCTGCTCCTTTTCATTGTTGTTATACATTGAACTTTTGTTTAAATTAATTCAGATAATATTTCAAAAATCATAAAAAATATTAAACAAAACAAATTAATATTCTTTTTCATTCTGTTGTTTGTTGAAAAGATCAAAGTAGAACCCTTTGAGATCGATTAGTTTTTGATGCTCTCCTTGCTCAATAATTTTACCTCGTTCCAATACGATTACGTGATCGGCATCTTTCACTGAGGAAATACGGTGACTAACAATTATTGTAGTTTTGTTTTGAGAAAATTCCTTAAGATTTTTTAGAATTTTTTCTTCGGTATCTGTGTCTACTGCCGAAAGACAGTCGTCGAAAAGTAGTATTTGGGGGTCTTTGATCAGTGCTCTTGCAATAGACACCCTTTGTATTTGTCCTCCGGACAAGGTCAGTCCTCTTTCACCCAAAAGGGTTTTATACCCTTGTTTGAATTTTTTGATGTTTTTGTGTATGGCTGCTTTTTTGGAAGCTTCGATGATTTCTTCTTCCGTGGCGTCTTTTTTGCCCAATCGAATATTTTCCTCGATGCTTTCCGAAAACAAAAATGCATTCTGAGGAACATTTCCAATATGGCTCCTCAATTTTTGCAGTTTAAAATCTCTAATATTATTGTCATCCAGTAAAATGTTACCCGAATCAGGATTATAAAGACGATTGATCAGGTGGAGGATAGAGGATTTTCCGGAGCCCACCTTACCAATGATGCCTAATGATTTTCCTCTTTCCAATTTAAAACTGATGCCATCTAAGGCTTTAATTTGTGTTTCAGGGTAGACTAATGAAACGTTTTCAAAGCTGATTTCTCCTTCGACAGCATCATCTACTCCGGACCCATCTTGAATTCCGATGGTTTCATTCAAAAAAGCATTGATTCTTTTTTGCGAAGCTTCCGCTTGTTGGACAACAGAGGTTACCCATCCAATCACTGCTACCGGCCAGGTTAGCATGATGATGTAGATAATAAACTCTGCCAATACCCCAATTTCTATGGTACCATCTATATATTGTTGCCCACCAATAAAAATCACAATCAGGTTACTCAAGCCGATCAAAAGGATCATCAATGGAAAAAACCAGGCTTGTACTTTGACCAAATTCATGTTTTTCTCTTTGGCCTCTAGTGCCAAAACGTCAAAGTTTTGATGGGTATTGGCCTCTAATCCATAGGATTTGATGACAGAAATTCCGCTAAAGGTCTCTTGAGTAAAAGACGATAACTTTGATAACATTTCCTGAACCACGGTACTTCTTGTATTGATGACCCTACTTAGTTTATATATGGTAATTGACAAAAGGGGAAGTGGAATCAGGGTGTAAACCGACAATTTGGGAGCAATACTGAACATGATGGTGATTACACATAAAAATAAGGTCACTGTATTGATACTGTACATAATTGCGGGACCTACATACATTCTGACCTTACTCACATCTTCGCTGATCCTGCTCATCAGGTCGCCGGTTCGATTGTTTTTATAGAAGCTTTGGTTCAATCTTAGGTAGTGCGAAAAGATTTCATTTTTGAGATCAAATTCGATGTATCGGGATACATTAATTATAGTTTGACGCATGAGAAAGGTAAAAAAGCCTGAGATTAGAGTCGCACCGATAATGATCAATATATTGCCTAATAGCAAAGATTTGAGTGCGGCCAAGTTTCCTTGATGATTTACCAGATAATTTTCAACTGCGGTGAGCGATTCCCCAATCAGACGGGGGGCAAATAATAAAAAAACTCTTGAAATGATTGTGATTACAATTCCTAAAAGTAATTTCAGAAAATATTTTTTAAGGTACTTATTGAGGTATTGCAGTGCTCTCATTCATCTATTTCGCTAAAGTAAATTTGACAAAAAGCCAAAGGTAATCAAATGCTTTTGTTCTCAAATTCAAAATTTTTTTTAGTTGATTATAATTAAAACTAAAGCCCTACTTTTGTCGCAAATATTGGTGATTCAATAAATGCTAACCCGAAGACATCTGCGCATCAAAGTAATGCAGTCGTTGTATTCCTTTTTACAAAATCGGAATGGAAACTTGGCACAAGAAGTTGATTTTTTCAAAAAGAGCTATCTCAATACTTTTTCCCTCTACTTGGCGCTTTTGGCTTTTCTCAAATCGATTTATGAACACGCTATTGATCAAAAAGATTTACAAAAAAATCTAAAAACCAATGCAAATCCTTTATATCCTGCTCCGTTGGTGGAAAACAAAATTCTACAATTCATCGCTCAACATCCCATTTTGATCAACTACATCAAAAAAAGAAAAATCAAATTTTGGGAGTTGGATTTTGACTACGTCAAAACCAATTTTAAAGCACTGATGTACAGCGAAAAATTCCAAATCTACACTCAGAGAGAATCCCCCTCATTAATGGAAGACAGGGATATCATCGCCTTTTTTTTTAAAGAAATTGTTGCGCCATCCGATGGTTTTTACGATTATATCGAAGACAAGGAATTGACCTGGATTGACGATCTGCCTGTGGTCAATACTTTCCTTTTAAAAATACTTCATAAAATCGACCCCCAAGACAGTAATAGTCTCTACTTCCCGGAGATGAACGCAGGGGAAGAAGATCCACAATTTGCCATAGAACTGCTGGAAAGGGTTGTGGTGAATAACGATGCCCTACAAGAGGAAATGGTTGGAAGAACACCCAACTGGGACATTGACAGGATCGCATTACTTGACGCCATTATGATCAAGATGGCCATGGCTGAACTGCTTTATTTCCCCTCTATTCCTCCTAAAGTTACCATGAATGAATACATTGAAATTTCCAAAGACTACTCTACACCAAAAAGTAATATCTTCATCAATGGAATATTGGATAAAACGATTAAAGACTTTGAAGAATCCGGTCGATTAAATAAAAGTGGCAGGGGACTGATTTAATGTTTTTTTGCTAAATTTGACCATCATAAACTATTAAATAAAAATAATGAAAAGATTAGCTTGGATTTTTGTTTGTGCTTTGTTGTTCAGTGCCAGTGCCTGTGACGAAAGTGCCGCTAAAAAAGTGGATAAGGAAAAAGTATCACAGAATGCTGCCGAAGCCCCTATTGCCACGGCAGCCATGTCGTTCAGCAAAACCGTACACGACTTTGGAACCATCAAAGAAGGTGAAACCGTTCAGACTACTTTTACTTTTACCAATACCGGTCAAGCCGATTTGATCATAGTAGATGCCAGAGGAAGTTGTGGTTGTACTGTTCCGAATTATCCCAAAAACACACCTATTGCTCCTGGTGCTACTGGAGAGGTTTTGGTGAGTTTTGATTCCAGCAATAAGCCCAATATGCAACAAAAAACAGTTACCATTTCGGCCAATACTTCTAGTGGACGTGAAACGTTGAGGATCAAAGCCATGGTATCGCCAGACCCAGTAAAGCAAAAACAACGTGACGATGCGGCCAAAGCGCGTCAGCAAAATAGTAATTAATTAAAATCAACCTATGGAGGGATTCTCCGGGCAGATGCCCTTTTTACTTTTAATGCTAGTGGTGTTTTTTTTCTTTATCATCCTGCCTCAACAGCGCAGACAAAAAAAAGAAAAAAATTTTATGAAAAACCTGTCCAAGGGGGATCGAGTGATCACCAAAAGCGGGATTCATGCCAAAGTGATGGAACTTAATGACAAGGATAATACCTGTGTCATCGAGACCCTGGCTGGAAAGTTGAAAATAGAGCGCTCCGCCCTTTCTCTCGAGATGAGTCAAAAATTCAACCTCGCGAAAAAATAATTTAATTCCGCCGCGGCGGGATTTTTTTTGTTTGCACATGTACCGCTATCTGATTAAACCCATTCTATTTTTCGGTGATCCCGAATGGATACATTATTTTGTCTTTTCACTGATCCGTTGGATGCACAAAATCCCCGGTGTGCCATTTTTGGTCAGGGTACTTTACCAAGTCCACCACCCCAAACTAGAACAGGAACTCTTTGGGATTCGATTTAAAAACCCCGTAGGCTTGGCAGCAGGTTTTGATAAGGATGCCAGGCTTTACCGAGAACTTTCCAATTTTGGTTTTGGATTTATTGAGATTGGAACCCTTACCCCCAAGCCCCAGCCTGGGAATCCCAAAAAGCGTTTGTTTCGACTGCAGGAGGACGAAGGATTGATCAATCGTATGGGTTTTAACAACGATGGGGTTGATGCAGCCATTCCACGACTCAAAAAAAACAAAAACATCATCATTGGGGGCAATATCGGTAAAAATAAAATCACCCCCAATGAAAAGGCAGTGGACGATTATGCCTATTGCTTTAAAACTCTTTATACCTATGTGGATTATTTCGTGGTTAATGTTAGTTCCCCCAATACTCCAAATTTAAGGGCATTACAAGAAAAAAAGCCACTTACCGATTTGTTAAACAGTCTGCAAAAGCTCAATCAAGCGACCGAAAAACCAAAACCCATCCTTTTAAAAATTGCTCCCGACCTGACAGATGAGCAATTGCTGGACATCATAGATATTGTTAGAATCACTAAAACTGCAGGGGTCATTGCAACAAACACCACCCTTAGCCGTAAAGATTTACAATCCCCCAATCAAAGTGAAAGTGGTGGGCTTAGTGGGAAACCTCTTACAAACCGAAGCACGGAGGTGATCCGTTTTCTATCCAAAAAAAGCCAAAAAGCATTTCCCATTATCGGAGTAGGAGGTATTCATGACTCCAAAGATGCTATAGAAAAACTCAATGCCGGTGCAGATTTAGTTCAGCTTTATACGGGCTTTGTTTATGAAGGGCCCAGGGTGGTTAAGCGGATCAATAAAGCTTTGATCAGAGAATAATTTTCTTTTTTAACATTTGGAAGTAAATTAAATTACAAAAAGTGATCACCAATACCCATAATCGAACCTATTATGCCGTAATTTTTACCTCAATTCTCGATTATCACAATCCGGAATATTTCAGGATCAACGATTTACTAAGAAATCAAGCCTAGAGGATGGAGGGTTTTTTAGTAGAAGATAACGCAAGGAATGATTATGGAATTTTGTTCAACTACTTGAGGGATATGGATTCTATTAAAGTATAGCGTCAAAATTCAGAGTACCGCTGGGTCAAAGAAAAAGAAAAAAAAGACTTTTACAAAGCCTATAATATCCGAATAGCCCGAGTGGAAAAGGAGTACTACTTTGTAAAGCCTACTCAATAAAATAAGATGATGAAAACCCAAAGTAGTTTTTTAAGGTGTTGGGTGTAAAATAATCTTGTTACTTATCCCCATAATAGCCTCCCAAATCGGTGATCAGGTAGATTGGCATTTAAATGATTACATACTGATGGGGTTTATGGTTTTTACCACCAGACTTATTGGAATTAATGTACTGAACGTAATCAAAAACAAAAAAATACGCTGTATAACCACTGCCATCCTATGCCTTCTGTTTTTATCTGTTTGGGCTGTGTCAACCGTTGGGATTTTTAATATCCTTATTATTAGTCTGTAATAAATGTCTCTTATTTAAAATTCACTAACTAATACTAATTTGCCATTTCGGATTTAGAAAATCCACAAAATCTCAGCATTCAAAATTTCTAAGCCCAAAAAATCAATCAAAATAACTAAACCCCTTTTTTGGTTCTATGGTCAGCAAGGTTTCGTAAATCAAACGGATAACGTTTTCTATATCTTCTTGATGAACCATCTCTACCGTGGTATGCATATATCGTAGAGGCAGGGAGATCAAGGCTGAAGCAACTCCGCCGTTACTGTAGGCAAAAGCGTCGGTGTCTGTTCCGGTATATCTGGAAGCAGCCAAGCGTTGGAAAGGGATTTTTTGGGACTCTGCTGTCTCTATGATCTGTTCTCTCAATTTGTTTTGTACTGCAGGAGCATAGGATATTACTGGGCCTTTACCGAATTCAATATGACCTTGTTCCTTTTGGTTGATCATGGGAGTAGTTGTGTCGTGACATACGTCGGTTACAATTGCCACATCGGGTTTTATGGTTTGTGTTATCATCTCAGCCCCGTGAAGCCCTACTTCCTCTTGTACTGCATTAGTAATGTATAGCCCGAAAGGCATTTTGACTTTGTTTTCGTGCAACAAACGGCCTACTTCAGCGATCATAAAACCGCCGGCGCGGTTGTCTATGGCACGACAGACAAATTTGTTTTTGTTGAGGATATGGAAGCTGTCGGGATAAGTAATGACACATCCCACATGTACGCCCATTTTTTCAACTTCTTTATTATTTTTGGCGCCTATATCTATAAAAATATTATCCAATTTCGGCACTTCTTCTTTACCACTTTTTCGCGTATGTATGGCAGGCCACCCAAAGACACCTTTTACGATTCCCTTTTTAGTGTGAATATTCACCCATTTGGAGGGCGCGATCTGGTGGTCACTACCGCCGTTGCGGATCACATAAATCAACCCCTTGTCTGTAATGTAATTAACATACCATGAAATCTCATCTGAATGCCCTTCGATGACAACCTTATAAGGAGCATTGGGATTGATCACCCCCACGGCTGAGCCATAGGTATCGGTAATAAAAGTATCCACATAAGGTTTGAGGTAATCCATCCACATTTTTTGTCCTTCCCATTCATAACCTGTAGGAGAGGGATTGTTGAGGTAGGCCTCCAAAAAAGATATGGATTTTTTGTTCAAGAGCTTCATTTGTTAAAATTTTAAATAATAAATCTAAAATAAGCATAAGTACCCAATTGAAAATGATTATACCTGCTTTTATTCCTAAATTTGTAACCCATGAAACCACTCGCTTTAGTGATCTTTTTTTTTGTTATCGTTTGGGGCAATGCCCAAACCCAAAGTCCACCGCTTCCCAATAACTATTTTGTGATTGAAGGAGATACTATCATAAATTCGAGTATCGAACTCAAAGAGGTGGTCTTATTTCAACCACTGCGATTTTATAATTATGACGAGGCCAAACGATATGTCATTTTGAGAGATCGTACCTACAGGGTCTATCCCTATGCAAAAATGGCGGCTGATCGATTGAATATACTTACTGGACGTTTAAAGCAGATCAAATCCAATAGAAAAAGAAGAAAATACCTCAAACGTTTGGAAAACTTTATTTATAATGAATTCGAAAAGGAACTCAAAAAGCTCTCTCGTTCTCAGGGGCGCATACTGATCAAGTTGGTACATCGCCAAATAGGAGAGACCATTCATCAACTGGTTAAGGATTTGCGCAATGGTTGGCGGGCATTCATCTATCAAACTACGGCTTCACTATTTAAACTCTCTTTAAAAGACATTTATGATCCCAAGACGGTATATGAGGATTATTTGATTGAAGATATACTACAGAGGGCTTTTTCTGAAGACAGATTGGAGCGGCAAGACACTGCATTGGATTATGACCTGGACAGTTTGTACCAATATTGGAAAGAAAACAAACCAAAATTCATCCCCAAAAAAAGTCTTCAAGGCACTAATTGACTCATATTCAAGGACTGAATTGTTAATATTTATTTAGGGTAAAAAATATTTTCAAAAAAAGACAAAAAAGGTATTGTGTAGAAGAAAAAGGGTTTTATATTTGCACCCGCTACAGAGGAAATCGAGCGATCGAAATTACTTTTTAAGCTACAAGTTCATTGAGATACAGAATAAAGAATGACAGCGCGTATCAATTGATACGAAGCGAATTAGAAACCATTTTGAGACCAAAGTCAATTAGTTGTTGGTTCGTTAATATTATTAAAAAACAACAACGAAGAGTTTGATCC
>DEYL01000060.1 GCA_002364535.1 Flavobacteriaceae bacterium UBA3159
GTCAGCTGAGCCTTACTGATCCCTTTTAGAAACTGCATTATGGAAAGTCGTTTTACAAAGAGCTGGATCAGTAATGGATAAAAAATAAATGCTACCATAAACAGAGCCAGAACTACAACCCAAGAATAATGCCCTAGAAACAACAATTGCTCTTTGAGCTTAGTCATGTTCTCACCGGCTGCCTCTACCAAGCTACCTGACATCAAGGCAAAAACAAAAAAGGGCATGGTTTTAATTATTAAGTTGACCATAGCAACAAAAAGCTCACTCAACCCCTCCATAAGTTCCCGAACTGGTTTTGCATGTTTATCGTTTAAGTTTACCAAAACCACACCAAAAAATATCGCAAAAAATATTATCTGTAACATTTCCATTTCAGCCAGAGCAACAATCACATTCTTGGGGACTATATCGACAATTGGAGCCAAAGGTCCTTTACTTTTATTATTATTTGCCTTATCAATTTTATCTTGAACTGCAGAACTTATCCCTGTTGCACTTACTCTTTTCTGAACCTCTATAATGAGTTTTTCATTACTAGGGTTTTCTAATTCACTGATTTCATCCAACGATATCACATGCGGATTATCAGCTAACCACAATTCATATTCTATTCTTTTTTCAAGTCGCGATTCATTCGAAGTAAATTCACCTGGCTTTATAAGATTAACCAAAAATAGACCAATGAGAATTGCACTCATTGTAGTACCAACATAGATTAAAAGAGTCTTTACTCCGACTCTACCCAACTGTTTAATGTTTTTTAAACTTCCTATCCCTGTTATGATACTAAATAGAACCAAAGGAACAGCAATTAACTTTAATAGGTTAATGAAAATATCACCAAAAGGAGAAATGTATGCTTTTGTAACACTTTGCCATCCCATGTTTACCGCAAATACCGCATATAATACACCAAGGACCAAAGCAATAATTACTTGCCAATGCAAAGCAATTTTTTTCATGGCTTCAATGTTAGGTATTTTTTTTTACTCATACCCATAGTCATTGAATAGTAAAGTAATTTTAAGTTATAATATTAGAGGTATTAACTACTCTAAAAATCTGACAACCTCTTGAACAATTGATTCATCTCTCAACTTATGTCCAAAACCCTCGGTCCCTATAAATGTTGATCTTGGCCAAAGTTTAGCCATATCTCGAGTATATTCAAAAGGAGCTTCTTTATCATTCTGATCATGGATGATTAAACCAATAGAGTTCTGGTTTTTTGCGAATAACTTTGAATCAAAATCTTTGGTAATCATCCCTGAATAATCCGAAAAATAATTCACTAAATTTTCTCTAATTTTGATTGAAAGACCTAGAACTCTAATAAACTCATCGATAAAATAATCTGCATGATTAGGTGTTCCTAATGCAATTACTTTGTTAGGTGACAACACCGGATTTTTACTCAACAAGTACATTGTACTGAATGCTCCTAAACTATGAGAAAGTATATAATCTATCTTATTTCGTTCAAGCAATTGCTGAATTAATCGTGAGTACATCGGTACATTAAATAATACCCCATCTGACTTCCCGTGAGCTGGAGCATCTATACAAATCACTTTATATTTATTTTTATCGAATGTCTCAACATACTTTTTCCATCTAAAGCTACTACTTTGCCATCCATGTAGACATAAAATCACTTCTTTTCCTTCACCCCATTGGTATTGAGCAATTTGTTTTCCTTCGAAATCATGATATGAAAGACGTCCTGTTTTCAAAAAATCAGATTGATGTTTCTTTAACTTTAAAGGAAAAGGGTAACAGAACAAAAGAAAGGCATGTTTACCTCCCAATCGAGATGAAAAAAAATTCACCGATTTTAAATAAATACTCAATAAAAAAATGATGACTTGGTGCATATTAAATGATCAAATCCCCCAGAACTAATGCTGCCATAGTTTCTATAATTGGGACTGCCCTGGGCACTACACACGGATCATGTCTTCCGCTAGCTTCTAAAGTCACTTTATCGTGAGAATTGTCGAGCGTAATTTGCTCCACCCCGATGGTTGAAGTTGGTTTAAAAGCTACCCTAAAAACAATATCCATACCGTTGCTGATTCCGCCTTGAATACCACCTGAAAAATTACTCTTTGTTTTGATGATATCTTCTTCTTTAACGAAAGAATCATTGACTTCAGATCCCAATTTTGATGCCATATCAAACCCACCACCAATCTCAAAACCTTTGGTTGCATTGATACTCATCATTGCGTGTGCTAAAAGGGCATTTAATTTCCCAAAAACAGGATTACCAACCCCAGGTTTTACTCCAGAAATTACACAAGTAATCACTCCACCAAGACTATCTTTTGAATTCTTTGCTTGATTTACGGCTTGAATCATCTGCTCTGATGTTTTTTCAATAGGACATCGCACTGGCGAACTGTCAACTTGAGCTTGTGTATATTTTTGACCGATATCCTCCATCAAAACAGTTCCTATTTGAGAAACATAACTAGTTATATTAATACCCTGTTTTTTTTGAAGGTAGTCTTGAACTAAGGCCCCTGATGCAACCCAACCTGCCGTTATTCTTGCACTACTTCTCCCTCCTCCTCGATAATCTCTAATACCATACTTTGCTTCATAGGTAAAATCTGCATGACTCGGTCTGTAAATATCTTTGAGTTTATCATAATCTTTTGGTTTAGCATCTGTATTCAACAGCTGAAAATGAATAGGTGCTCCAGTAGTTTTACCTTCAAAAACACCACTTTGAACATCTATTAAATCAGATTCTTTTCGTGATGTTGTCAAAGCAGATTGCCCAGGTTTTCTTCTGTCCAACTGACTTTGAATATACGACATATCTATTTCAAACCCAGCTGGAAATCCGTCGAGTATTGCACCTACAGCTTTACCATGGGATTCTCCATAGGAAGTAAGAATGATATGTTTTCCAAAAGAATTCACGGTTCAAAGGTACTCAATTTCAAATCCTATATTTTCTAGATCTTTCCAAAAATTTGGATAAGATTTTTTTACAACTGTTTCTTCATCAATGCAAATAGGTTCTATCAGTGATAGTGGTGCCACACACATTACCATGCGGTGGTCTTTGAATGACCTGAAAAGGGTGTCTTTTTCTAAATTAAAAGAATCTCCACGCATAAGCCAATGGTCATCAACTGATTTAAAGTCAACCCCTACTTTTTTAAGATGATCTATTGTTGCAAGTTCTCGATTACACTCTTTATATTTTAAGCTTTGCAAACCTTTAAAAATTATTTGATTACATCCAATTGCAGGAAGCAACATGGCAAAAGTCATAGAAATATCAGGAAACTGGTTATAGTTTAACTCTTTTGGGAAAACATAGGGTTTGTCAGAAGCATATTTTACAATTCTTATCCCATCATTTAGTTCCTCCATGACA
>DEYL01000031.1 GCA_002364535.1 Flavobacteriaceae bacterium UBA3159
AATTAATTAATTTCAACTTCATGCAAAATATACTTGTCGTTTTGATTTTTTTGGCACTTCTCTTCGGAGGCGTCTACTGGTATGCGGGATATTCTACCCGTACTGGTTTTGCTAAAGACGAAAATCAAAACTTTATCCCAGATGCCTGGGAGGAAAAATTCAGTTGGTTTTTCTCAGGAAAAGGCTTCATTATGTTACTTATGGGGGTTGCAATCGGTTATACTTTGGCAAAAGTCATTGGTTAAACAATCGGCCATCCAAAAATTTTTAATTAAGTTCAAGACTACCTCCAGAGACTTTTTTTGTAGGAAAATTTCGACAAGATCAAATCTTTTTAGTCACAATTAATAAGATTATCCCTATCTTCAATCTTCTCATAACAGATTATTTGTAATGAAAAAAATTTCTATGATCCTTATTGGGTTGACTCTGATTGGTGCAAAAGCTCAGAAAAATATCACGCCTCCCAATATTGTAATGATATTGGCAGACGATTTGGGGTATGAATGCATCAATTCCTACGGAGGCACCTCCTACAACACCCCTCATTTGACCCAACTGGCCCAAACTGGAATGCAATTTGAGAATTGTCACTCGCAGCCGATATGCACCCCCTCGAGAGTAAAACTGATGACAGGGAGATCCAATAAAAAAAATCACGTGAAATTTGGCTACCTCAACCCCAAAGAGAAAACCTTCAGCCAACTCCTTAGAGAAAAAGGATATGCAACCATGATCGCCGGAAAATGGCAATTGGGAAAGGACGCTTCTTTACCGGATTATTTTGGGTTCGACGAACATATCCTCTGGCAATTGACATCGTCAGGAAGAGACTCTTTGGGCTGGGATAAAAGATATGTCAATCCTGTTCTTGAAATCAATGGGGAAATCTATGAAAAAAACGAAGGGAAGTACTCCAGTGCCATTATAGTGGATTATATCAATAATTTTATCAAAAGGAAAAAGAACCAACCCTTTTTGGTTTACTATCCCATGATTCTCACCCATTGCCCTTTTGATCCCACCCCCCATTCAAAAGATTGGGATCCTTCGGATCTAGGATCAAAAACCTACAAGGGAAACGCCAAGTATTTTGGTGATATGGTTTCCTACATGGACTTTTCAGTCGGACGTATTGTAAAACAACTGGACGATTTGGGATTGAGGGAAAACACCATCATCCTTTTTACCAGCGACAATGGTACGGATGTCCCTGTAGTATCCATGATGGATAATTTAGCTGTAGTGGGCGGTAAGGGAAAAACAACAGACAATGGGACGCATGTTCCATTGATCGTCAATTGGAAGGGGGTTATAGCCCAAAACAGACGATCAGAGGCTTTGTTGGATTTTAGTGATTTTTTTCCCACCCTATGTGAAGTTGCGGGAATTTCACCGGATGACAGTTTAGATTTAGACGGTATCAGTTTTTACTCCCAATTGATAGGAAAATACGGGCCTAAAAGAGAATGGATTCACACCTGGTACAACCGGGATGGAGGATCAAACCCTAGGAGTGCCACCAGCGAGTGGGTAATGAACGAAAACTATAAACTCTATGTGGGTAACAAATTTTACAACCTAAAAAAAGATCCCGAGGAGAAAAATAAGATTCCAACCAATGAAATGACAGGTGAAGAGAAAAAGATTCGTGAGTCGTTTATAGAGGTTTTAAAATCTTACAATCATTTGAGAAATTGAAGCACAGAATATGATGGAAAACTGAAGCTAGTTGTCCGCAATAAGCCTACGTAGGT
Organism: Flavobacteriaceae bacterium UBA3159; assembly: GCA_002364535.1. Taxonomy (GTDB): domain Bacteria; phylum Bacteroidota; class Bacteroidia; order Flavobacteriales; family Flavobacteriaceae; genus UBA8316. The sequence continues at coordinate 1,758 of DEYL01000031.1, forward strand.
GAAGATCGTCTCCGCCTTTTCAATTTTGATATTTACGATAAAAATGGTGATGTAAATCCAAAGAGTTTTAGCAAGTGGAATGCTATTAGGAAATCTTGGTCTACGGCTCAAAATAAATGCTTTGGTTTTACAACACAATGAGCATGGCATACAGAAATAAGACAGGATCAAGACTTGGGTGCTTCTAAGATACTATTGAATGCACAGCTTGGTCATGCTTAGAAAAGCGTCATGCGCCACTATCTTTCAGAGGATCAAATAGAATTGGATCTACTCCAGACACATATCATTCAGGAGTTTGGGGTTCTGGATATTTTAAAAGTTATTTATGAGGATTTTGTTGATAGATTCGAATTGCTAGATAGCAAAGAAATTCCGTTTATTAGAAAAGAGGAATTAATGCAAAACATTGATGTCTCCAACGAATTTGAAGAAGTAACGGAAGGTAAAGATCCGACAAAAGTTGACTTCGAGAAATTTAATGACGAAGTCACAAATATGATTGCAGGAGGAAACTTTACTAATGCAGATATTGTATTGAGGGAGACAACAATTAAAAGCGGGTTGCTTACACCTTTCAGTGGAGCTGATGAATGCGAGTTTGAAAGATTAAAACAAAAAGAGTCAGAACGTAATTGGGTTAAGTTAGATAATAAAAGAGTTCAAGTGTTACCTGAGTTTGATCAGCTTTCACAGAAGCTGCGAGGTTTAGTAAAAAAGGCGATTTGAAACTGTTGGAGGCACAGAGGAAACACTTGCAAATATGTATCTATAAAAAAACCCTCCCGTTAAGGAGGGTGGCAAAAGTCATCCTTAAAGTCTATTTACCTTCCTCATTTGACTTTTCAACATAATGAACGAACCGATCATCCTATTTCACAAGATCATGATCAATCAATGCGGCATCATAACTTGATAACCCTCAAATTCCTGTAAACTAAACATCCACCAACTTACACCCCACAAATTATCTGTATCCTATCTAGCGGCTCTAATTCACCCAGGTCATATTTCAACTGTTAGTAATTCTCTAAAATGAGGTCTTTGGATAGTTCCCTGAACTTAGTAGTATTTTACTCTGATTTGAAATTAATGTCAGGAATTATAGCAAGTTGATCCTCCAAAGAAAGGTTTAGAAAAATTTTAAACTCATTGTTAAATTCATCATAAGTCATACCAAACGTATCCTCAAATGCTCCAACAAATGTCATTTCATCAATTTTAGGCCAAAATACATCATGAAACACGTACATATTACCAACTTTGTTTGTTAAATATGCTGCAGCCCACTGTCCAAACTTGTATGGATCGCAAGGATTTCCGTAATTCAATTTCTCCAATT
>DEYL01000062.1:0-1491 GCA_002364535.1 Flavobacteriaceae bacterium UBA3159
TCAATGCTTGATCTCCGTTTTTGGTAACATCGTCAAAGACTTCTTTAGCCAAAGGCTCAAGGGAAGCATAGGAGGCAGACCCCCTTTGGGTTAAATCCTTCCATTGATCAGGGGTGGGATTGATAAAACGCTGCATCACAAAACAATTTTTTCGATTGGACAAACCAAGATATCTTCTGCCCCTGCGGCTTTTAACTCGTCAATGACTTCCCAAAAAGAGGATTCGTCAATCACAGAGTGCAAAGAAGACCATCCTTTCTGAGCTAGAGGTAAAACGGTTGGACTTTTTAAAACAGGAAGAATTTTACTGATCGTTTCTATTTTATCGTTGGGGGCGTTCAACAATATGTATTTTGATTTTTTTGCCCGTAAAACAGTTCCTAACCGAAAACGTAATTTGTCAACAATCTCAGATTTTTCTGAAGATAAATCTGGAGATTGAACCAATACTGCTTGAGACTCCATTATTTTAGCAACTTCTTTAAGGTTGTTTTTAAATAAAGTACTACCACTGGAAACGATATCGCAGATGGCGTCTGCCAGTCCAATATTGGGTGCTATTTCTACAGACCCATTAATGATATGTAGATCGGCAGAAATTCCGTTTTCATCCAGAAATTGTTGGACGGTATTGGGATAGGAAGTGGCGATGCGCTTACCATTGAGTTGTTGAATATTGTTGAAGTCAACTTCTTTGGGTACAGCTATAGAGACGCGACACTTGGAAAAACCTAAATTCTCAATGATACTCAAGTCCTTTCCTTTTTCATGAATAAGATTCTCACCAATGATTGCCAAGTCTACTACCCCATCTCTGAGGTATTGTGGTATGTCTCCATTTCTAAGATAAAGCACCTCCATGGGAAAGTTTCTAGCAGAAGCCTTGAGTTGGTCTTTACCATTGTCAATAGAAATGCCACATTTTTTTAGTATTGCCAGAGATTCATCATTGAGTCTCCCTGATTTTTGAATCGCAATTTTTATCATTGTAAATATATTTTATAAAAAAAACCCGTTTGAAATCAAACGGGTTTTCAGTATGGTCAATACACATCCTTTACCTCATTTGATCGGTTAAAAGAATATGTGCATGATAATTCAATGTTTTCACAAAGCAAATATAATACTTTTTTCAATGAAATTTCAAATCAATTTTTATTGACCTCCTAATATAATGGGCATGCCATCTTCTCCACTACCGATAACAATGACTTTAGCATTTGGGGAAGTAGAAAGTGCTTTGGTGGCCTCTATTCCTTTTTCTTTGAGAATCATTTTGGTGATGGAGGCACTAAGAATCCTGTTAGCAGCTGCCTTACCTTCAGCGTCTATTCTTTGTTTTTCAGCCTCTTGTTTGGCTTTTTCCAAACGGAATTCATATTCAAGTGATTCCTGTTCTTGAATTAGTTTTCTCTCAATTCCCTCTTTTATAGCGAGAGGAAGAGAAACATCTCTAACCAATACAGCATTAACTTGAATGTGTTGGTTTTC
>DEYL01000062.1:1894-11598 GCA_002364535.1 Flavobacteriaceae bacterium UBA3159
AACTGCTCGGGAGTATAACGTCCGACAACACTTCTGGCTACTGCTCGAATCTGAGGTATCAAAACAATATTGACATAATTCTCGCCTTTAGTTTTATGCAATAAGCCCAGCTCATTATATACAGGTTGATACAATACGGATACGTCGAGAGATATTTCCAAACCGTTGGAAGATAATACTTGCATATTTCCCTCGAAGAATTCTTGCTGCTTTACATTATAAATATAAACCTTGTTCCAAGGCGCAATAATATGAAACCCTTCCGAAAGTGGAGCCTCGTCAGTGACAACTCCTCCTCCAAAGGTTCTAAATAATACACCTGCTTCTCCATATCCAATATTAATGGAAGATTTAGAGACAAAAATGATCAGCACAAAGGCCAATAGAATAATGGGTAATCCAATTTTAGGTAGTTTTTGCATGATAATTGTTTTTTTTAAGTTAGCATTCCTCCATCGACTTGGAGGACTTGACCGGTAATATAATTAGATAAATTTGATGCCAAGAACAAACAAGCGTTGGCAACATCCTCAGGCAATCCCCCTCTTCTAAGGGGAATTCCATCTCGCCACTTTTGAACCATATCCTCCGAAAGTTTATCTGTCATTTCGGTTTCAATAAATCCTGGAGCGACCACGTTACTTCTGATATTTCTAGATCCCAGTTCGAGCGCAATGGCTTTAGAAAAACCAATAATCCCTGCTTTGGAAGCAGCATAGTTTGATTGACCAGGATTCCCTTTGATTCCTACCACAGAGCTCATGTGGATTAGTGAACCAGATTTTTGTTTTAAAAAAGTGCGTTGAATAGCTTTGGTCATATTGAAAACAGATTTTAGGTTAACACCTACAACTTGATCAAAATCAGCTTCACCCATTCGCATCAACAAATTGTCATTGGTAATCCCAGCATTATTGATTAATATATCAACAGTTCCAAAATCTTTCAAAACCTTGTCAATCAACACTTGAGCTTGATCGAAATCAGCAGCATTACTTTGATAGGACTTGGCTTTAATGCCAGTTTTGTTTAATTCTTTTTCTAGAGTCTGAGCGGCCTCGATTGAGTTGTTGTAAGTAAAGGCCACATCGCAACCATTGTGTGCAAAGGTTTGGGCAATACCCCTACCAATACCTCGGGTAGCTCCAGTAATGATGGCTGTTTTGTTTTCCAGTAATTTACTCATATATATTTAAGCTAAGACTTCCACAACTTTTTTACCAATCTCTGCCGGAGAGTCCACCACATGGATTCCACAAGACCTCATGATATTTTTTTTGGCTTCGGCAGTGTCATCTTTCCCTCCTACTATAGCTCCTGCGTGTCCCATAGTTCTTCCTTTGGGGGCGGTTTCTCCAGCAATAAAACCAATAACCGGTTTTGTATTTCCATTCTCCTTGATCCAGTGTGCTGCATCGGACTCTAGTTGCCCTCCAATTTCTCCGATAACTACTATGGCTTCTGTTTCGGGATCATTCATGAACAGTTCTACAGCGTCTCTGGTGGTGGTTCCAATAATGGGATCTCCGCCAATTCCAATCGCTGTGGTAATTCCCAATCCCTGTCTGACCACTTGGTCAGCGGCTTCATAGGTCAAAGTCCCTGATTTGGAAACAATCCCTACATTACCTTTTTTGAAAACAAAACCAGGCATGATCCCAACTTTGGCCTCTTCGGGTGTGATGACCCCTGGACAATTGGGGCCGATCAAGGTGCATTTTCTTTTTTTAATATAATCCGAAACTTTGGTCATGTCAGCTACGGGAATACCCTCTGTAATGGCAATAATAACTTTAATTCCGGATTCGGCAGCTTCCATAATGGCATCGGCTGCAAATGCCGGGGGTACAAATATAATTGACGTATCAGCCTTGGCTTCTTTTACAGCCTGAGCAACCGAATTGAAAACCGGCTTATCCAAATGGTTCTGCCCTCCTTTTCCCGGAGTAACTCCCCCAACCACATTTGTGCCATAGGCGATCATTTGTTCTGCATGGAAGGTCCCTTCACTACCTGTAAAACCCTGTACTATAATTTTGGATTGCTTGTTTACTAATACGCTCATTGCCTTTTTTCAGTTTTAAAAATATTATAAATCATTGAGTTGGTAAGTGATGGGCTATTCTTTAATTCTTTCTTGATAATTTCCTTTAACAGTATCTACCTTTATTTTGTCCCCTTCATTAATAAATAGAGGAACGTTTATTTTGGCACCAGTTTCGACGGTGGCAGGCTTGGTTGCGTTGGTCGCTGTATTCCCCTTTAAACCAGGCTCGGTATGAGTTACCTCTAAAATAACACTAACAGGCATATCGACTGAAAGCGGCAAACCATCCTCGGTATTGATTGAAATACTGACAATCTCGCCTTCTTTCATCAATCCAGGGTTATCGATGGAATTTTTGTTCACTACAATCTGATTATAGTCATCTATATTCATAAAATTGTAATCGTCTCCTTCTCCATACAAGTACTGAAATTTGTTGGTTTCTACGCGGATGTCGTCTATTTTGTGACCTGCAGAAAAAGTATTATCGACAACCTTACCAGAGGTAACACTCTTCAGTTTGGTTCTAACAAATGCAGGACCTTTTCCCGGTTTTACGTGAAGAAACTCAACAATTTTATAAATGTCATTGTTGAACTTAATGCACAATCCTTTTCTGATGTCGGAGGTAGATGCCATGGATTAGTTTTTAACTTTTTTGGAAATAACCTTTCATGATCCCTCTTTGAGAGTTTCTGATGAATTGTAATATTTCATCTCTTTCGGGAGAGGCAACCATTTCGGCTTCGATGATATCAACAGCCTGACTATTGTTTAATTTCTTTTGGTATAAATTCCTGTAAATGTTCTGGATCTCTGTAATTTTTTCGGAAGTAAACCCTCTTCTTCTCAATCCTACAGAGTTGATACCCACATAGGAAAGAGGTTCACGAGCTGCTTTTACATAGGGAGGCACATCTTTTCTGACCAAGGATCCTCCTGCAATAAAAGCGTGATCACCAATGGTAGAGAACTGATGAACAGCCACCAATCCTGCCAGAATTACGTAATTGCCAATGGTTATGTGACCGGCAAGGGTGCTGTTGTTTGAAAAAATACAATTATCACCAACAAAACAATCGTGGGCAATGTGGCAATAAGCCATGATCAAACAATTGTTACCTATTTTGGTGAGTTGACGGTCAGAGGTACCTCTGTTTATAGTTACACACTCTCTGATGGTGGTGTTGTCTCCTATGACGACCAAAGTATCTTCACCTTGAAATTTTAAATCTTGAGGTACTGCTGCAATAACAGCCCCCGGAAATATACTGCAATTTTTTCCTATCTTGGCTCCCTCCATTATGGTGACATTGGATCCTATCCATGTTCCTTCACCAATTTCAACATTGTTGTCAATGGTCGTAAAGGGTTCAATAACTACGTTCTTGGCTACTTTAGCTTCAGGGTGTATATAAGCTAAGGGTTGTTTCATTTTAATTATTTGCGTTTGATGATTTGTGCCATGAGTTCACCTTCAGTCACTAAGTATCTGTTGGCAAAAATCATTCCTTTCATATGGCATATACCTCTCCTGATGGGAGATATCAACTCCAGCTTAAAAAGAAGTGTGTCTCCGGGTTTTACAGGTCTTTTAAATTTTACGTTGTCCATTTTCATAAACAATGTAAGGTAGTTTTCAGGATCGGGAACGGTATTGAGCAAAAGAACGCCTCCGGCTTGTGCCATGGCTTCGATTTGCAAAACCCCCGGCATCACGGGCGCACCAGGAAAATGACCTACAAAAAAGGGTTCATTCATGGTGACATTCTTAAGACCAATTACATGGGTCTCCGAAAGCTCGAATATTTTATCTACTAAGAGAAACGGGGGACGGTGGGGCAACATTTTAATAATATCGTTAACATCCATCAGTGGTTCAGCATTGAGATCTACTTTGGGCGCATTTTGACGTCTTTCTTGTTTGATGATTTGTGAGAGTTTTCTCGAAAAATCAGTATTTACTTTATGTCCCGGCTTATGGGCAAAAACTTTCCCTCTGATGGGAACTCCAACCAATGCCAAATCTCCTATAACATCCAAAAGTTTGTGACGGGCCGCTTCGTTGGAAAAATGAAGGCTTAGGTTATCCAATATCCCATTGGGTTGAATGGCGATATTATCTTTGCCAAAAGCTTCTTTTAAACGATCCATATTGCTTTCCGAAAGAGGTTTATCAACATAAACAATCGCATTATTCAAGTCACCTCCCTTAATCAATCCATGTTCCAATAGCATTTCAAGTTCGTGCAAAAAACTAAATGTTCTCGAGGGTGCAATGGTTTCCTTAAAATCTCTTAGGGTATCCAAGGAAGCATTTTGTGTACCCAAAACCTTAGTTTCGAAGTCGACCATAGTAGTAACTTGGTACTCTTCGGCTGGAATTAAGGTAATCTCACTTCCAGTCTCATCATCCTTAAAGGTGATTAGATCGGTTACGACATATTCTTCCCTCAGTTTATCTTGTTCTTCAATTCCAACGGACTCAATTGCTTCAACAAAAAACTTTGATGACCCGTCCATGATAGGAGACTCGGCTGAATTGAGTTCGATATAACAGTTGTCTACCTCCATTCCTACCAGTGCAGCCAATACGTGTTCTGAAGTTTGGATTTTGGCACCGTCTTTTTCAAGGTTGGTACCTCGATCTGTATTGATTACGTAATGAACATCTGCAGGAATTTTAACAGATGGTATCAAGTCTGTCCTAACAAAAACATAGCCTGTATCTACTGGAGCAGGTTTAAAAATAATCGTGACAGATTCTCCAGTGTGAAGTCCCATGCCATCAAGGGCAACTTGATCTTTGAGCGTTCTTTGGTTAAAGTTTATTTTTGTCATAGGTCAAGTTTCTTAATGATTCGGTTAATTTCTTTTACAATGTTGGGTAAATTTTTAAAATAAACATAAGATTTGTTGTAATCGTTGTAAGAAAATGCTGGCGTGCCTTGTATGGTTAAATTATCTTTAACACTACTAATTACACCCGATTGCCCCTGGATTTTCACATTGTCACCGATATTGATATGACCGGCAATTCCTACCTGTCCACCAATAACACAATTTTTGCCAATTTTGGATGATCCCGCAATTCCAGTTTGAGCTGCGATAACAGTGTTATCTCCTACCTCCACATTGTGAGCAATCTGAATCTGATTGTCCAGTTTAACACCGTTTCCAATCGAAGTAACTCCCAGTGTCGCTCGATCAATGGTTGAGTTGGATCCAACCTCCACACGATCTCCTAAAACCACTATTCCAGTTTGGGGTATTTTTTTATAATCTCCATTTTTTTGAGGTGCAAATCCAAAGCCGTCTGAGCCGATAACAGCACCACTGTGAATGACGCAATTTTCGCCAATGATGGAATCTTCCAATATTTTTACACCGGAAAAAATAATCGTTCCGGCTCCAATAGTGACATTACTACCGATATATGCCTGAGGGTATATTTTTACATCGTCGGCAATCTCTACTTCCTCTTGAATGCAAACCATCTCACCAACGAAACAGTTTTTTCCCATTTTGACCGAAGGATTAATTACAGCAGATTGAGAAAGACCTGATATGGCGGTTTTTTCCTTGTTGTAATAGTCCAAGAGTATTGAAAATGAGTCATAGGCATTGTCAACCCTCACCAATGTAGTGGATAAGTCGTCCTCGGGAATAAAATCCTGATTGACGATGGTTACAGAGGCTTGGGTTTTGTATATAAATGGAGTGTATTTTGGATTAGATAAAAAAGTAAGTGAACCCTTTTGAGCTTCTTCAATTTTTGAGAGTTGAAAAACCACAACATTAGGGTCTCCTTCAACAGTTCCTTCAAGTTGAGCAGCGATTTGTTGAGCTGTAAATTTCATCGTTGCAAAAATATGAAATTTAAGTTAGATGTCGATTCTTGGGAAAACATAAATAGTACTTCTTTTGAATTCGCGAAAGTTCTTCCGAATTAAAAAAAGCGTCTACCTCCTGAAGTTCTTTTAAGCTGCCATTTTTTGTCAATATCCATATTTGTTTGTCCTGAGGCACATAGGTCTGATTCGATATTTCCCCGGTAAAAACAAAATATCGGTAATCCTCTTCAGACAAACCATAGTTTTTCAAACGCAGATATTTGCTTTCAGCCGCTTGTAGTTCAAATGGCTCGTCTTGAATTTTAATCTTTAGTAGATTTCTGTTGACAAGCATATCAGAGATTTTTGTCAAAATTTTATCCTCATGATTTTGCCACGACTTCAACCCTTGTATGACGTCAGAATCGTCTAGAAGGAGAAAATTTTCAAGTTGATCAATTGTAAGGTTGCTATTCAAATCATTACGTGACAAAAAATATGCCAAAGGATCAGAAGCCTGTGGCTTATATACGTTTTGATAACAAAAACGAACCCTTTCCAGGACGCGAGTCAACAAAAATTCGGCAGATAAACTTGTTTTGTGCAAATAGACCTGCCAATACATAAGTCTTCTGGCCATTAGAAATTTTTCAATGGAAAAAATGCTCTTTTCTTCAAAAGCCAATTGATCATCCACTACTACCATCATTTCAATGATTCGTTTGCTGTTGATATTACCTTCGGTGGCACCGGAGTAAAAACTATCCCGCTTGAGATAATCCATACGATCCAAATCAACCTGACCAACAATGAGTTCGTGCATGAATTTTCTTTGGTATTGATCGGTAAAAATTGCGATGGCCATGTCCAAAGCTCCATTAAATTGATCATTCAACCGCTTCATCACCTCCAGCGAAATCTCTTCATGCATGACCCTCCCCGCCAATAATGCTTCAGTGGTATGGGAAAAAGGACCATGACCAATGTCGTGCAACAATATGGTCAATTGCATAGCTTCTGCCTCTTCTTCACTGATCTCAACTCCCTTTATTCTCAAAACCGCAATGACCTCTTGCATCAAGTGCATCGTACCAAGGGCGTGTTCAAAGCGGGTGTGATGCGCACCGGGATATACATAATGGGAAAATCCCATTTGAGAAATCCTCCTCAAACGCTGGAACCATGGGTGGGAAATTACCTCGAAGATTAATGAAGAACGAATGCCAATAAATCCGTAAATTGGGTCGTTCAAAAGGGTAACCTTTTTTTTTCTCAAAATTGCTAATCTTAGTGCGAAGATACATAATATGACTCCAATCAAGATTTTGTGGGTGGATGATGAAATTGAATTACTCAAACCCCATTTTTTATTTCTGGAAGGCAAGGGTTACCATACCACTGCCTGCAATAATGGTCAAGATGCCTTGTTGATCCTCCAAGATAAATCCTTTGACGTGGTGTTGTTAGATGAAAATATGCCTGGACTCGGAGGCCTGGAAACCCTTAACGAAATTAAATTGAATTCCCCATTCCTACCGGTAATCATGATTACTAAGAATGAGGAGGAACAAATCATGGAGGAAGCCATTGGCGCCAAGATTTCAGATTATTTGATTAAACCCGTGAATCCAAATCAAATTTTACTTGCCCTCAAGAAATTATTTGAACATAAAAATTTGATTGCCGAAAAAACCATCATCAATTACCAACAAGCTTTTCAAAGGATATCATTATCCTTAAATGAACTTCAAACACACAAAGATTGGTCAGACTTTTACATCAAAATGCTCTATTGGGAAATGGAATTGGAAGACCTGGACGATTTGGCCATGTTGGAAATTTTCCAAAATCAAATGAAAGAGGCCAATCGCCTTTTTGGTAAGTTCATTGAAAACCATTACGAAGATTGGATTGTCAATGAATCAGGGCCTTTGATGTCCCATCAAATCCTTAAAGAAAAACTCTTTCCTCTAATCAAAAATGAATCCAGCAAGACCACGCTCATGTTGGTAATCGACAACCTGCGTTTTGACCAATGGAAAATGATTTCTCCTATAATCGAAAATCATTACCAAAAGGAAGAGGAAACCACTTATTTCAGTATTCTCCCCACCTCAACCCACTATGCACGAAATGCAATATTCTCGGGGATGATGCCTTTAGAAATGCAAAAAACACATCCGGATTTGTGGGTCAACGAAAACGAAGAAGGGGGCAAAAATCTTAAGGAGGCAGAATTTCTAAAAGCACAACTGGACAGGAATCGCATAAAGTCGCAATTCAGCTATTCAAAGATCACCAACCTCAAAGATGGGAAAGAACTGGCTCAATCCCTTAACAATCAAAAAAAAGGTGATTTGATAGTGGTCGTTTATAATTTTGTGGATATGATATCCCATGCCAAAACTGAAATGGAAATCATCAAAGAATTGGCTTCGGACAACAAGGCTTTCAGGTCTCTTACCCTATCGTGGTTCAAAAACTCTCCCCTCCTGGAAATCATTCAACAGGCCAGAAAGTTTGGCTTTAATTTGATTGTCACTACCGACCATGGGACAATCAATGTTGATCAGTCTATTAAAATCATAGGTAAACGCGACATAAGCACGAATCTTCGTTACAAAGCTGGGCAGAGCTTTAGCTACCCCCCTAAATCCGTAATGGAAGTCAATGATCCAAAAGCACTGCAATTACCATCTTCCCATCTCAATAGTAAGTTCATCTTCGCAAGAGAACAACAGTATTTTGTCTATCAAAATAATTTTTATCATTATGCTAATCATTTCCGAAATACGTTTCAACACGGTGGAATATCTATGGAAGAAATGATCATACCTTTTGTTGTAATGCGTCCCCGATAGTATTAAATTTACAATATGTTTTTTAAATTTAATTTGGAGCAAATTGACCAAGCGGTCGATTATTTAAATGAGCACCTACAAACCCCTATTGTCTGTTTTGATGGCCCAATGGGAGCAGGAAAAACAACGCTTATTTCCATCTTGTGTAAAAAATGGCAAGTCACTGATCCCATTTCCAGCCCTACCTTTTCAATTGTCAATCAATACATCAGTGCAGCCAAGGGGGGCATTTATCACTTTGACTTTTACCGACTTAAAAGTATAGATGAAGCAATGGATATCGGCATAGAAGAATATTTAGAGTCTGGAAATTTATGCCTTATTGAATGGGGAGAAAGAATCAGTCCATTGTTGCCATACCACACCAAAGTCACCATTAGCATTAATGAAGATCAATCAAGATCACTAAATATTATTAATACATGAAATTGATTTACCGTCTAGGTTTCTATATGATGGGTTTTTCTATGGGACTAATTTTTTTAGCATTCATTTTAAAAGGAAAAAAAACAAGTTGCAATTACGGACCTAACGACAGGGTAATTGCTAATCTTTCCAAAAAAGCTTGGAAACCGCAAAATAAGGTAAACAGTGCATTTGATTCTATTGCTTTGCAGGGTTTTTTAAACAAAGCCAGTGTTGATTTTGTAAAAAGCAATACTCAAAAAGACAGCTGTAAAACCTATTTTATCAATGGATACTGGGGCGAAAAACCCATTTCAATTAGGGTGGAGAATTGCGAAAAGTCTGTTGAAGTTCTTCAACTCAATTACCGCAGCGAATGAAACAAACAGTATAGTAATTCAATCTAATGTTTTAATTTTACACCATGAAAAAGGCAACAACGGCAATTAGCGGAAAAGGATACAAGGTTTTATTTTCTGATGAAGCCTATGTTGCTCTCCCTTTATTAATAGAAACAGAGGGCTACTCCTCTATTTTTATTCTGGTAGACAACCATAC
>DEYL01000062.1:12002-17263 GCA_002364535.1 Flavobacteriaceae bacterium UBA3159
ACATTCTTAAAATAAATGCCGGTGAGAAAAACAAAAACCTCGATACATGCCAAGAGGTCTGGCAACAACTTTCTGATTTGGGTGCAGATCGAAAAAGCCTTTTAATCAACCTAGGAGGTGGCGTAGTCACAGATCTTGGTGGATTTGTAGCAGCAGCCTTCAAAAGGGGTATTGATTTTGTAAATATCCCCACCACACTATTATCAATGGTAGATGCTTCTGTTGGAGGGAAAACAGGAGTGGACTTGGGGGGATTAAAAAATCAAATTGGCATCATTATCCATCCTAGGATGGTTATCATTGATTCACAGTACTTAAAGACCTTACCGGAAAACGAATACAAGAGTGGGTATGCTGAAATGTTAAAGCATGGTATCATCCGAGACAAGGACTATTTCGAGAGGCTTTCTCAATACAAGTCACCAGAAAACATTGATTTAGAAGATTATATTCATCACTCGGTTTCAATAAAAAATACAGTGGTTAGCGAAGACCTTTACGAGTCGAATTTGAGGAAAATTCTCAATTTTGGACATACACTGGGACATGCTATTGAAACCTATTGCCTCAACAACCCAAAAAAAACAACCTTACTACACGGTGAAGCCATTGCCATAGGAATGATTACCGAGGCTTATTTGGCCACCCAAATCTGTAGGCTTGATTTGACAGTGGCTGAAGAGATCAAAAAAGTATTTCTTGGAATTTTTTCCAAAACAAGTTTTACCACAGAAGATATAGCCGCAATCACAGATTTATTGAGATACGACAAAAAGAACAGTCACGGTATCGTAAAATTCGTATTACTTCATGCACTGGGACAACCGGCAATCGATATTGAGGTCCCATACGAAAAGCTTTCGGAGGCATTCAATTTTTATCAAATAGATTAGGCAGAGTTCCTGCTCGCGTTGATGTTTCCAAACAAGGAGCGTGTTACCATTTTTTCGTACAGCTCCATTGTTTCGTCAGACATATCACCTGATTTTTTGGCATCCAATATGGTCATCAAGGCAGAATGCTGAATGGTAAGCAAAGGCTGCACTATCTCTTCTCTTATTTTGATAGACGCCTTTCCGGCAGGCTCATTTTCCATCAACTCTTCAAATCCAGTAAGCTTTAGAATCATTTCCTGAGTCAGCTTAAACTCATTGTGGATCAAATTCCAAAAATTCCCAAAACGTTTATCGTTTTGCATGTATGCCGTTAAGGGAAAAAACGACTTAGTCAAACTCATCATACTGTTGGCAATCAAGGTTCTAAAGAAAGAAGATTGTTGAAACAATTGGGTAACCTTGTCGAATTGGTTCATATCCTCAAAAGATTTGAGGGCGGAACCTACGCCATAGAATCCTGGAACATTTTGTTTGGATTGACTCCAGCTTCCCACAAATGGAATGGCCCTCAAGTCAGAGAATTCAAGTTTTTTAGAGCTACCTCTTTTAGAGGGTCGACTTCCTATATTTGCTTTAGCGTAATATTTTAGGGTGGTCATCTCTTCCAAATAAGGGATAAACTCCGGCCGAGCCTTAAAATCTTGATAGATTTGGTGACTATGATCGGCCAGTTGGTTCATGGTCTTACGGTTTTCGTCAGAAAGGACATTTCTCTCTGAGTTGAATACCTGATTTTGAATCCCTGAACTGAGCAATTGTTCTAGATTGTATTGACAGGAATCGTTGGTGCCAAAATTGGAACTTATGGTTTGTCCCTGAATGGTCAACTGAATATCATCGGCTTGGATTTTTTTACCCATAGAAGCATAAAACTCGTGGGTGTTCCCTCCACCTCTGGCCGGTGGGCCTCCTCTTCCATCAAAAAAAGCAATACTAATGCCATAGCGGTTAGATAGGGCAGTTAAATCTTCTTTGGCTTTGTAAATACTCCAATTGGCCATAAAATAACCGCCGTCCTTGGTACCATCAGAAAAACCTAACATAACGGTTTGTTTTTCTCCACGAGAAGCCAAATGTTTTCTGTATTGTTCATTTTCGTAGAGGGTCTGCATTATTTTCTCGCAAACCTTCAAATCTGGAATGGTCTCAAAAAGCGGAATGATATCGACCGTGGGGTTATCCCAATTGCATATTTTGTGCAGGGCAAACAACTCCAGGATGTTGTCAATTGTCTGACAATTACTAATGATATAACGATTACAACCTCGTTCGCCATTGCGATGCTGAATGACCCTCATGGCGCGAATGCTTTCCAACGTCTCCTTGGTGATTGAGGTTTCAAAAATATCAGTAGGTACATCTCCTTTAAGTGTGGTCAAAACTTTGTGTCTAGAGGCAGTATCCAACTCATCAAAATTTTCAGGATAACCTTCTACATACTTTCTGATGTGGGGATGAGAAAAAATCTCATTAAATACCTGTTTGTGGATTCTGGAATCCTGACGGATGTCTAGGCTTGCAAAGTGAAAACCAAATATTTTCACTTTGTGTTTTAAATCCAAAATCAAAGATTCATAGAGACCGTCTGTTTGATTGATTATGATCTGGTAAATTTCGTCCAACGCTTTTTCGAAATACTCAATATTAAAGTAATCGGGCTTTTTCTTTGAAAACAAAGTAGCATAGAGGTCACTTTCAAGGTCATCGAGCCTTTCTTCCAAGCCATTGAAAGTAAGACTGCGTTTCATCTTTCTGATCTCCCTAAAATAGTTTCTCAGAATAGAAAACTTGAGACTTTCTGCGGTTTTAAGTGTAATTTCGGGAGTAACATATGGATTTCCATCTCGGTCGCCTCCAGGCCAAAACCCAAAGTCAAAAATGGAATTGTCCAAGGCTGCTTTATTAAAAATATGCCTTTTGATATAAGTGTAGATGGTACTGGCGGAATGATAAAACACATTTTCCAGATACCAAATCAAACTGACGGCCTCATCAAAGGGCGTGGGTTTTATTTTTTTGTAAAATTTGGTTTTACCCAATTGGGTAAGCAATAATTTGACAGTTTCCAACTCCCCTGCATCAATTGCTTTGGCCAAATCATTGATGATACCCAAAACGCTACCCGGGTAAAATTGAGTCGGATGTGCGGTAAGCACAATTCTGACTTTAAAACGGTTGAGGTAATCTTTAAGCTCGTCGACTTTAAGATTATCTGAAGCATCTTCTTTGATATGACGAATGGTCCCCCTGCCATGCATGTTATTGACAAAACCAAATGCAGCATCCTCAATGGCATCAAACAGAACCACCTGACGTTCAATGTATTGTATAAAACGAAAAAGCAAATCAATCTGTTCTTTTTTGTCGTATTCCGGAAGATATTTGCTAAAGAAACTAGAGGTGATTTCTCGAGGATCTAATTTCTGATCATAACCGTTCTTACAGTGATCTGCAAAAAGGGGAATCAGAACCGATGTGTTTCTGATAAAATCAAAAGGAAGGGTGAGAAAAAGACTGTTGTAGATTTGGAATTTCGAGAGAACACTCTCATTAAATCTTTCGATTTTAGGTTTTCGAGCCATCAGCTGTTATCGGTGTGTTATTATTTATAATTCATTAAAAATCCTGTGCATTAATCTTTTTTTATCATTGATGCTTTCTTCAAGAGAAATCATGGTTTCAGTTCTGGAAACGCCCTCTATGTCATCAATCATAAAAATAATTTCTTTGGCATGCTTGGTATCATGCGCCCTCACTTTGCAAAAAATGTTGAACTTACCTGTTGTAATGTGAGCTACTGTCACAAATGGTATGTCGTTTAGGTTTTTAATTACATCGTTAATAATTTTTGTTTTTTCCAAGAAAATACCAATGTAAGCGATAAAAGAATAGCCTAATTTCACATAATCCAGATTCAACGATGAACCTTTAATAATGCCAGCTTCTTCCATTTTTTTTACTCTTACATGAACTGTACCTGCCGAGATAAACAGCCGCTTAGAGATGTCCGTAAAAGGGACGCGGGTATTATCTATAAGGATGTCTAAAATTTGATGATCGACTTCATCTAATTTAACCTTATTCATAATTGTTAAATTTTTGCACGAAATTAAGCAAAAAATTTAATAATATTTAATAAAATATCTATTTAGCTACAATTTTAATACCTAAAATGACTTTTTTAGAAGATATCAATAGTTCTTCCTTCGTTAAATTCTACCTCACTCAATTTTAGTATTTTTTCTGCATTCAGGACACGGTGGGCTAATAGGTCTATTTTTTTTGAAAAGCTGTGACAAACAGGTTTAAAGACCACACTTTCCCCCTTTTTTACTTCTTGATAATAAACGGCCAATTCTTGTTTCTTAAAAAAACCGGTTTCGGTTCTTATATCAACGTTTTTTATTATAATGTCTACGTAATCTTTTTTATTTTCCGGGATTTGATCGTATTCTGCCATTGAACAATTTAAGAATTCACCATTTTCAATTGCATTCAAACCCAACACAAGTGCATCCAGAATCATTTTTTTGGTGAAATGCCGTTCATAATCTAGGCCATTGTGTCCAGCTTCATACAAGAGGGTAGGTACGCCAAGAGAGGTAAAACGGTCTCCAAAACAATTGGGGTTAAAAGTGTCGTCATAGCGGCCTATTTGGTCTGGAATATCTTTTTGTAAGTTTTTATGGATATGAGCGATCAATTGCATGGCTTGAATACGTGCCGGACTAAGGTTATTCTGGGCATCAGCGGCAGGGGCCAAAAAAGACAATGAAGCGGACTTACCCATTTTACCAGCAGCAAAAATGCTCCGTTGGCCGTGAAGATTAAAACAAAAATTGGGCTGGAACGCATCGAAAACCTCCTTTAATGCCCTGCTTTCGGGCTGACTTAGGTCTAAGGCGTCTCGATTAAGGTCAACATCGTTGGCATTGACACGCGTATAAGCTTTAGCTCCGTCTGGGTTGAGCTGAGGAATGATCATCATCGTTATACATGTCAGTAATTTTTCACCTTTTGAGGTGTTTAAATGGTTAAATAAATCTAATAAAGCCCGGGTTGTCGTGGATTCGTTTCCATGCATTTGAGACCATAGCAGTACTTTTTTAGCTCCATTTCCGAAACGATGGGCATTAATAGGTTGGTTTAAAACCGAATGCCCGACAACAGTTGTTGGAAGTTTATAAGGCAATGCCTTTAACATCAGATCCCATTTGTGGGAGGATAGATACCGGTCTTTTGAAATCATATGAATAAATGTTTTACAAATGTAAACAAGTCAAAGTTTACAATATTAAACATTGTAAATTTACAAACTTAAACGAGATACACTTAAAATGAATGGAATTGTAAACATTTGTATAC
>DEYL01000025.1 GCA_002364535.1 Flavobacteriaceae bacterium UBA3159
AAACAAAGTTTAATTAACTCTAAGGGTGTCTTGCGTTAAGCTTGATACCTTTTGTGTAAAATATAAACGGGTTTAGCTCAGTTGGTAGAGCACTGGTCTCCAAAACCAGGTGTCGGGAGTTCGAGCCTCTCAACCCGTGCAAAATAGAGAAGAGTATGTCAGCTGTTATCGACTACATAAAAGATTCGTTCGAGGAACTGAGAAACAATGTATCTTGGACACCCCGTGCTGAGCTTCAAAGACTGGTCGTTATTGTTTTGGTGTTTTCCGTGATTTTTTCACTTGCCATTTGGGGAGCTGATACTGTTCTTTCTGAAGTAGTAGGATTCTATTTTCAATTAATTAACGGATAATTATGGCAGAAGTCGCTACAAAAAATTGGTATGTAATCAGGGCGGTAAGTGGTCAAGAAGCTAAGATCAAAGACTATATCATGAGCGAAATTAGCCGTTTGGGCTATGCCGATCAGGTAGAGGACATTTTGGTTCCTATGGAAAAAGTAGTTCAAATCCGAAACGGAAAAAAGATCAATAAAGAAAAAGTATACTTCCCCGGTTATATCATGATTAAAGCCAATTTGACCGGAGAGATTCCCCACATCATAAAATCTGTAACCAATGTCATCGGATTCTTGGGAGAGACCAAAGGAGGAGATCCTGTCCCACTGAGAATTGCTGAAGTCAATAGGATGTTGGGTAAGGTAGACGAGTTGACCATGACCACAGAACACATCGCCATTCCTTTCACAAGAGGAGAGAATGTTAAGGTTATCGACGGTCCCTTCAACGGTTTCAACGGAACCATTGAGAAGGTTAACGAGGAAAAGAGAAAACTAGAGGTAATGGTTAAGATTTTCGGCCGAAAGACCCCTCTGGAATTGAGTTATATGCAAGTAGAAAAATTATAAATGTTACTGATACCAGAAGTTTTAGCTTCCACTTGAAACTTCTAAAACGTTAATTATTAAATAATGGCAAAAGAAATAGATAAAGTTCTTAAACTTCAAGTTCGGGGAGGCGCTGCGAATCCATCGCCACCGGTTGGACCCGCGCTTGGTGCCGCAGGAGTCAATATCATGGAGTTTTGTAAGCAATTCAATGCTCGAACCCAGGATAAACCCGGAAAAGTATTACCGGTTGTGATTTCTGTATACAAAGACAAATCGTTTGAATTTGTAATTAAGACACCTCCGGCGGCCGTTCAATTGATGGAAGCAGTCAAAGCTAAAAAGGGTTCCGGCGAGCCCAATAGAACCAAAGTAGCCTCGGTTACTTGGAATCAAATCAGAACCATTGCTGAGGATAAAATGCAGGATTTAAATGCATTTACCGTAGAATCAGCTATGAAAATGGTAGCCGGTACCGCCCGTTCGATGGGATTCACTGTCAAAGGAGAATTCCCTTCTAACTCCTAAATAATTAGTTATGACAAGATTATCAAAAAAACAAAAAGAAGCCAGATCCAAAGTGGACACTAAGTCCTTGTACACTGTTGCAGACGCTTCTTCTTTGGTCAAAGATGTGACCACCACAAAATTCGATGCGTCAATAGACTTGGCCATTCGTTTGGGTGTAGACCCCAAAAAGGCCAATCAAATGGTCAGAGGTGTGGTTACACTTCCTCACGGGACGGGTAAAACCCTCAGGGTTTTGGCCTTGGTTACTCCCGACAAAGAAGCAGAAGCAAAGGAGGCAGGTGCCGACTACATAGGCTTGGATGAGTACCTTCAGAAAATTAAAGATGGCTGGACAGATGTAGATGTAATTGTTACCATGCCCAGTGTGATGGGTAAATTGGGTCCCTTGGGACGTGTTTTAGGTCCCAGAGGTTTAATGCCCAATCCCAAAACCGGGACGGTAACCATGGATATTAAAAAAGCAGTTTCTGATGTTAAAGGAGGAAAAATTGATTTTAAAGTGGATAAAAATGGGATCGTTCACGCTTCCATTGGAAAAGTCTCTTTCGAACCCAAAAACATCGAAGAGAATGCCAATGAATTGCTAAAGACCATTGACAAGTTGAAACCCACTACCATCAAAGGAACTTATATCAAAAGCATTTCTATGTCCAGTACCATGGGTCCGGGAATTGGCATTGAAACCAAAATGGCTTAGCCTTTAAATTTAAGGAATGACAAAAGAGCAAAAAGCACAAGAAATCCAAGATTTAACCGAAAAATTGTCCTCGGTAAAAAATCTTTATTTGACCGATATTGCCGGTCTCGATGCAGTTCAAACGACAGCATTGCGCAGGGCATGTTTCAAGGCAAACATCAAATTGTCTGTTATCAAGAACACCCTATTGGCCAAAGCCATGGAGTCCTCTGACAAAGACTTTGGAGATTTGCGAGAAGTTTTGAAAGGCAATACCTCTTTGATGTTTTCTGAGGTGGGTAATACCCCGGCTAAATTGATCAAAACTTTTCGTAAAAAATCCGAAAAACCTTTATTGAAAGGGGCCTATATTGAAGAGGCCATTTACATAGGCGACGACCAAATTGACGTATTGGAATCCATTAAGTCAAAAGAGGAGTTGATTGGAGAAGTGATTACAATACTTCAATCTCC
This sequence comes from Flavobacteriaceae bacterium UBA3159, assembly GCA_002364535.1. Taxonomy (GTDB): domain Bacteria; phylum Bacteroidota; class Bacteroidia; order Flavobacteriales; family Flavobacteriaceae; genus UBA8316. The sequence continues at coordinate 2,568 of DEYL01000025.1, forward strand.
CTCCAAAAATGTTATTTCAGCTCTTCAATCAGGTGGATCGAATATTTCAGGAATCCTAAAAACATTATCCGAGCGTTAATAGTTCAAATGAATAAACAAAAAAAATACAAATATTTTTAAAACAAGAAAATTCAAATAGAAAAAATGGCAGATTTAAAAGAATTCGCAGAACAACTGGTTAATTTGACGGTAAAAGAAGTCAACGAATTGGCCAATATTTTAAAAGATGAGTACGGAATTGAGCCTGCTGCTGCTGCTGTAGCTGTTGCCGGTGGCGCTGCTGCTGGTGGTGGAGAAGCCGCTGCAGACGAAAAATCAGAATTCGATGTAGTACTAACTGCTGCTGGTGGTTCAAAACTTGCAGTTGTTAAATTGGTAAAAGAATTGACCGGTCTTGGTTTGAAAGAAGCCAAAGAATTGGTAGATAATGTTCCAAGCAACGTTAAGGAAGCAGTTTCAAAAGACGAAGCTGAAGGACTTAAAAAGTCGCTTGAAGAAGCAGGAGCTGAGGTCGAACTGAAATAGTTCTTATCTCACAACAAACAAGGTTTGGGCTTTTGGATGACCTCCATAGGCCTAAACCCTTTTTGTGTTTCATAACGCCCCCTAGGGTTATAGACCCAATTGTTGGATACTAATAAACTAATCTAGATGCCGAATACACAATCCACTCGAGTCAATTTTGCTGCCGCAAAGGACTCACCCAATTACCCAGATTTCCTTGATATTCAAATCAAATCTTTCCAAGATTTTTTCCAGCTGGAAACCAAATCTGACGAAAGGATCGAAGAAGGTCTTTTTAATACCTTTAAAGAAAACTTTCCGATCACGGATACTCGAAATCAGTTTGTACTTGAGTTTATCGACTATTTCGTTGATCCACCTCGTTATTCCATTCAAGAATGTATCGAAAGGGGCTTGACTTATTCTGTCCCCCTCAAAGCAAGACTAAAATTGTTTTGTACCGATCCAGAGCACGAGGACTTCGAAACCATCGTCCAAGATGTATTTTTAGGTACAATACCTTATATGACCCCCAGTGGTACTTTTGTAATCAACGGGGCAGAGCGTATTGTAGTATCTCAATTGCACCGTTCTCCCGGTGTCTTTTTTGGACAATCTTTCCATGCTAATGGAACCAAACTTTACTCGGCAAGAGTCATTCCTTTCAAAGGTTCATGGATTGAATTTGCCACTGACATCAACAGTGTCATGTATGCATATATTGACAGAAAGAAAAAATTACCTGTAACCACACTCTTCAGAGCGATTGGTTATGAAAGTGATAAAGATATTTTAGAAATATTTGATCTGGCAGAAGAGGTAAAAGTTTCCAAAACCGGATTGAAGAAAGTACTTGACCGCAAACTCGCTGCACGTGTTTTAAAAACATGGCATGAGGATTTTGTGGATGAAGACACGGGAGAGGTGATTTCCATCGAACGAAACGAAATCATTATCGATCGTGATACTCTCTTGGAAAAAGAGCACATTGAAATGATCCTTGAAGCAGATGTAAAAACCATACTCTTGCACAAGGAAGATGCCCATATGGCCGACTATGCCATCATTCACAATACCCTTCAAAAAGATCCTACCAACTCTGAAAAAGAAGCTGTAGAGCACATCTACCGACAATTGAGGAATGCTGAGCCACCTGATGAGGATACCGCTCGTGGAATCATTGACAAACTCTTCTTTTCTGATCAGCGATACAATCTAGGAGAAGTTGGACGTTACCGAATGAACAAAAAACTTAACCTTGAAGTTGAGATGGACAAGCAGGTTTTGACCAAAGTAGATATCATTACCATTGTCAAGTATTTGATCGAGTTGATCAACTCTAAAGCAGAGATCGATGATATTGATCACCTTTCCAACAGAAGGGTAAGAACTGTTGGAGAACAACTTTCATCTCAGTTTGGTGTTGGATTGGCCAGAATGGCCAGAACCATTCGCGAGCGAATGAACGTTAGAGACAACGAGGTGTTTACACCTATTGACCTGATCAATGCCAAAACGCTTTCTTCGGTGATCAATACTTTTTTTGGAACCAACCAGTTGTCGCAGTTTATGGATCAAACCAATCCATTGGCTGAGATTACCCACAAAAGAAGATTATCAGCATTGGGTCCCGGTGGTCTCTCAAGAGAGCGCGCAGGATTTGAGGTGCGTGATGTCCACTATACCCATTACGGCAGACTTTGTCCTATCGAAACTCCGGAAGGGCCAAACATTGGATTGATCTCTTCTTTGGGGGTCTATGCCAAAGTAAACAACCTTGGATTTATAGAAACCCCTTACCGCACGGTGAATGACGGAAAAATTGATTTGGACAATACAATTTACCTCAGTGCAGAGGAAGAAGAAAACCAATTGATTGCGCAAGCCAATATTCCATATGATAAAAGTGGAAAAATTACTTCTGAAAAAGTAATTGCTCGGGATCAAGCTGACTTTCCTGTGGTAACCCCCGACGAAATCAACTATACGGATGTGGCTCCCAACCAAATTGCCTCTATCTCAGCCTCTTTGATTCCTTTCTTGGAGCACGATGACGCCAACAGGGCTTTAATGGGATCTAACATGATGCGTCAGGCAGTTCCTCTTTTACGTCCGGAGTCTCCCATTGTTGGAACCGGATTGGAAAGGCAAGTTGCTTCTGACTCAAGGGTGTTGATCAATGCAGAAGGAGATGGAGTGGTAGAGTATGTTGATGCCAATAAGGTAACTATCAAATACGATATGACAGAGGATCAAAAATTGGTGACCTTTGATGGTGACACCAAGACCTATGACCTGATCAAATTCAGAAAAACCAACCAAGGAACCTGTATTAACCTAAAACCCATCGTTAAAAAAGGGGATCGAGTAGCAAAAGGTCAGGTACTTTCCGAAGGTTATGCTACTCAAAATGGGGAATTGGCCCTTGGAAGAAATATGAAAGTGGCTTTTATGCCTTGGAAAGGATATAACTTTGAGGATGCCATCGTGATCTCTGAACGGGTCGTTAGACAAGATATATTTACTTCCATTCACATAGACGAATATTCTATCGATGTAAGAGATACCAAACTCGGAACGGAAGAATTGACCGACGATATTCCTAATATCAGTGAAGAAGCTACCAAGGATCTGGACGAAAACGGTATGATCCGTATAGGTGCAGAGGTTAACCCCGGTGATATTTTGATCGGAAAAATAACTCCCAAAGGGGAGTCCGATCCTTCTCCTGAAGAAAAGCTTTTGCGAGCCATCTTTGGAGACAAGGCCGGAGATGTTAAAGACGCTTCTCTCAAAGCACCCCCGTCCCTTAGAGGGGTAGTTATCGATAAAAAATTATTTACCCGTTCGGTCAAGGACAAAAGAAAGAGAAATCAAGACAAGCAAGAACTTGAATTATTAGACGAGAAATTTGAAGTCAAATTTGAAGAGTTAAAGGGGGTTTTGATTGAAAAGCTGTTTAATATTGTCAACGGTAAGACTTGTCAAGGGGTGCAAAACGACCTGGGGGAGGAAATCCTACCTAAAGGAAAAAAATACACCCTTAAAATGCTGACTGCGGTTGAAGACTATACTCACCTGACCAAAGGAACATGGACCACTACAGATGTGACCAACAAATTGATTGCGGATTTGATCCACAACTATAAGATCAAAGAAAATGATCTTCAAGGTTCGCTCAGAAGAGAAAAATTTACCATCAGTGTTGGGGATGAACTTCCTGCCGGAGTCAAAAAACTGGCCAAGGTATACATCGCTAAAAAGCGTAAACTCAAGGTTGGAGATAAAATGGCAGGACGTCACGGTAATAAAGGTATTGTTGCCCGAATTGTCCGAGAGGAGGAAATGCCTTTCCTCGAAGACGGTACTCCGGTAGACATCGTATTGAATCCATTAGGGGTCCCCTCACGGATGAACATCGGTCAGATATACGAAACCGTTCTTGGATGGGCCGGATTGGATTTGGGGCAAAAATATGCCACGCCAATTTTTGACGGAGCCACCATTGACGAAATCAATGAGTTGACCGATAGTGCCGGAATTCCCCGCTTTGGTCACACTTATCTATACGACGGTGGTACAGGAGAACGTTTCGATCAACCTGCAACTGTGGGCGTGATCTACATGTTGAAACTCGGACATATGGTTGATGACAAAATGCACTCAAGATCCATTGGACCTTACTCTTTGATCACCCAACAACCTTTGGGAGGTAAAGCTCAGTTTGGAGGTCAGCGATTTGGTGAAATGGAAGTGTGGGCTCTGGAAGCCTATGGTGCTTCCAGTACGTTGCAAGAGATATTAACCGTTAAGTCAGACGATGTCATTGGTCGTGCCAAAACCTATGAATCCATCGTGAAAGGGGAAACCCTTCCAGAAGCCGGATTACCGGAATCTTTCAACGTATTGATGCACGAGCTGAAAGGATTAGGATTAGACATCAGATTAGAAGAATAATTAAAACATTGCAGTTGAGTTATGCTTAGAAATAACGAAATCATTACCCAAAAGAAATTCAATAAAATATCCATAGGTTTGTCCTCCCCGGAGGTCATCTTGGGCAATTCCAGAGGCGAAATTCTCAAGCCTGAAACGATCAACTACAGAACCCACAAACCCGAACGTGATGGTCTGTTTTGTGAGCGAATCTTTGGCCCGGTCAAAGATTTTGAATGTGCCTGTGGTAAATACAAGCGTATTCGATACAAAGGAATTGTTTGTGACCGATGTGGAGTAGAAGTCACCGAGAAAAAAGTAAGACGTGACCGTGTTGGGCACATCAACTTGGTGGTTCCCGTGGCTCATATCTGGTATTTCAGATCGCTGCCCAACAAAATTGGATACCTTTTAGGTTTGCCTTCCAAGAAATTGGACATGATCATTTATTACGAACGTTATGTTGTCATACAACCAGGTAATACTAAAAACGAGGAAGGAGAGCCCGTCCAAAAGATGGATTTCCTTACCGAGGAGGAGTACCTCAACATCAGGGAGCAATTGCCACCCGAAAACCAATTCCTCGAAGACAGTGATCCCGAAAAGTTTATCGCCAAAATGGGCGCCGAATGTTTGATCGAATTGTTGTCGAGAATTGATCTCGAAGCTCTTTCCTATGAATTGCGTCACAAAGCCAATACCGAAACTTCTAAGCAAAGAAAAACTGAGGCCCTTAAAAGACTTCAGGTCGTAGAGGCTTTTAAAGATGCCAACGAAAACAGGGAAAATCTACCCGAATGGATGATCATGAAGGTCATTCCTGTCATCCCACCTGAGTTGAGGCCTTTGGTTCCTTTGGATGGTGGACGTTTTGCCACATCAGATTTGAATGATTTGTACCGTCGTGTCATCATCAGAAACAACCGTCTAAAACGATTGGTGGAAATCAAAGCCCCTGAGGTGATCTTGAGAAACGAAAAGCGAATGCTACAGGAATCTGTGGATTCATTGTTCGACAATACCAGAAAATCATCGGCTGTAAAAACAGATTCTAATCGTCCCCTTAAATCCCTTTCAGATTCCCTTAAAGGAAAGCAAGGACGTTTTCGTCAAAACCTATTGGGTAAAAGGGTAGATTATTCTGCACGATCAGTGATTGTAGTGGGACCCGAATTAAAACTTTTTGAATGTGGACTGCCCAAGGGCATGGCTGCGGAGCTTTACAAGCCTTTTATCATCAGAAAACTGATCGAAAGAGGGATTGTTAAAACCGTTAAATCTGCCAAAAAGATCATCGACCGCAAAGAACCTGTGGTTTGGGACATTTTGGAAAATGTATTGAAAGGCCACCCGGTATTATTGAACAGGGCTCCCACCTTGCACCGATTGGGAATTCAAGCTTTTCAACCCAAGTTGATTGAAGGAAAAGCCATTCAGTTACACCCGCTGGTATGCACGGCCTTTAATGCCGACTTTGACGGGGATCAAATGGCCGTTCACCTCCCTCTAGGGCCGGAAGCCATTTTGGAAGCGCAACTTTTGATGTTGGCCTCCCACAACATTCTCAATCCTGCCAACGGTTCTCCCATCACAGTTCCTTCACAGGATATGGTATTGGGACTTTACTATATGACCAAAGCCAGAAAATCAACTAAAGAAGTTCCCGTTAAGGGAGAAGGTTTGACTTTCTACTCTGTTGAAGAAGTCCATATTGCCTACAATGAAAAGCGCGTGGATCTCAATGCTATGGTCAAAATCAGAGCAAAAGACTTTAACGAAGATGGCGAATTGGTATATCAAATCATCGAATCTACCGTAGGTCGTATATTGTTTAATGAGGTTGTTCCTGAAAATGCAGGATACTTTAACGAAGTATTGACCAAGAGGAATCTAAGAGAGATCATTGGTGAAATTCTAAAAGTAACCAGTGTTCCTGAAACCGCTGATTTCTTAGATAAGATCAAGAGCATGGGCTATGGATTCGCTTTTAAAGGAGGGCTCTCATTTAGCCTGGGAGACATTATCATTCCTAATGAAAAAATCGATATGATCGAGGATGCTAATACCCAAGTTGATGGTATTTCCGGAAACTACAATATGGGATTGATCACCAACAATGAACGTTACAATCAGGTTATCGATGTTTGGACTTCAACCAATGCCAAGCTGACCGAGTTGGCCATGAAGCGCATTAGCGAAGATCAACAGGGTTTTAACTCAGTATACATGATGTTGGATTCAGGAGCCAGGGGATCCAAGGAACAAATCCGTCAATTGACTGGAATGCGAGGATTAATGGCAAAACCAAAAAAATCAAATGTCGGTGGAGGAGAGATCATTGAAAACCCAATCCTTTCGAACTTTAAAGAAGGATTATCCATTTTGGAATACTTTATTTCTACCCACGGGGCGAGAAAAGGACTGGCTGATACGGCATTGAAAACTGCCGATGCAGGTTACTTGACCCGAAGATTGGTGGATGTATCTCAGGATGTAATTGTAAATATTGAAGATTGTGGTACCCTCAGGGGAATAGAGGTTCAACCCTTAAAGAAAAATGAAGAAATCGTAGAATCTTTGGGCGAGCGTATACTTGGGCGTGTGTCTTTACACACCGTTGTCGATCCACGAACAGATGAAGTATTAGTCGAAGCCGGAGAACAGATTACGGAAGTCGTAGTTAAGCGCATCGAGAATGCACCCATTACCAGTGTTGAAGTTCGATCTCCATTAACCTGTGAAGCACTTAAAGGTATATGTGCCAAATGTTATGGCAGAAACCTCTCTACGGGTAAAATGGTTCAAAAAGGAGAAGCGGTAGGTGTTGTTGCAGCCCAATCTATTGGAGAGCCTGGAACACAGTTGACACTTAGAACATTCCACGTAGGAGGTGTGGCCGGAAATATTTCTGAGGAAAACCGATTGGTAGCCAAGTTTGCCGGAATTGCAGAAATTGAAGATCTGAAAACCGTTAAAGGAGAGGATGCTGAGGGCAATGAAGCCAATATCGTCATCTCCAGAACCACTGAATTGAAATTGGTTGATTCCAAGACCAAAAATATACTCAATACCCACAACATCCCTTATGGGTCTTCTATCTTCATTAAGAAAGGATCTAAAATCAAAAAAGGCGATGTTATTTGTCAGTGGGATCCCTTTAATGGTGTAATTGTTTCGGAATTCTCCGGAAAAATCAGTTTTGAAAACATTGAGCAAGGAGTTACTTATCAGGTTGAAATTGATGAGCAAACCGGATTCCAAGAGAAGGTTATTTCTGAATCTCGAAATAAGAAATTGATTCCTACGCTACTCATTAATGATACCAAAGGCAATACTCTACGCTCTTACAATTTACCCGTAGGAGCGCACTTGATTGTCAATGATGGCGAAAAGATCAAAGAAGGAAAAATCTTGGTCAAAATTCCAAGAAAATCTGCTAAGTCCGGTGATATTACCGGAGGTCTGCCAAGGGTGACAGAATTATTCGAAGCCCGTAATCCTTCTAACCCGGCTGTGGTGTCTGAGATTGACGGTGTGGTTTCTTTTGGTAAAATCAAAAGAGGAAACCGCGAAATCATCGTTGAGTCCAAATTTGGTGACATCAAAAAATACTTGGTTAAATTATCCAATCAGATTTTGGTTCAGGAAAATGACTTTGTCAAAGCCGGAATGCCACTTTCTGACGGTTCTATAACTCCTACGGATATCCTTAAAATCAAAGGCCCCTCAGCAGTACAACAATATTTGGTGAATGAGGTACAGGAGGTTTATCGTTTGCAAGGGGTGAAGATCAATGACAAACACTTTGAGGTAGTGGTGCGTCAGATGATGCGTAAGGTTAAAATCCAAGATCCGGGAGATTCTATCTTCCTTGAAGGACAGTTGGTTTACAAAACTGATTTTATCATCGAGAACGACAGTTTATTCGGTAAGAAAATCGTTGAAGAAGTAGGCGCATCTGAAAACCTAAAAGCAGGTCAAATGATCACTGCACGTCAATTGCGTGACGAAAATTCCCTGTTGATCCGTGAAGACAAAGCACCTGTGTTAGCGCGTGACGCTGCTTCGGCTACTGCTACGCCTGAACTACAAGGGATTACTCGTGCTTCACTACAGACCAAATCATTCATCTCTGCGGCCTCTTTCCAAGAGACGACCAAAGTACTTAACGAAGCGGCGGTCAATGGAAAAATCGACTCCCTTGAAGGATTGAAGGAAAATGTTATTGTCGGACACAAAATACCTGCTGGTACAGGTCTGAGAGCGTATGACAATATCATCGTTGGATCCAAAGACGAGTACACCAGCTTGTTAATTGACAAGGAAGAAGAACAAGAGGAAGTTAATTTATAGTTCATGAGCGATCCCAAACAGCAAAACGAACAAAAGATCAATATCGAATTGGATGAAGCTACGGCTGAAGGTACTTATTCCAATTTGGCCATCATCAATCACTCGCCATCAGAGTTTGTGATAGATTTTGTGGCCATTATGCCCGGAACACCCAAGGCAAAAATAAAGTCCAGGATAATTTTAACCCCGGAACACGCCAAAAGGTTTCAAAGTGCGCTGGCCGATAACATCCGACGCTATGAAGAAAGCCACGGTGAGATCGATTCGAAAGAGCAACCGCCAATTCCTTTAAACTTTGGGCCCACAGGAGAAGCTTAAACTTTTACCCTAACGAAAGTTGGGGTTGTTAGTTTGTGGTGAAATTAGCTATTTTTTTCAAGTGACTAATGTTCATGCTTAAAATCTAATCGCCCAATAGGCAGGAATCAAAGACCAGACCGTTCCTAGAGGTCACCGGATTTACTGATTGCAGAAATTCGCTGATTAGGATTAGTAAAAAGGTCGTTCCAAAAATTCTAATTCTTTTCATGGCTCAGTTTTTGATTCAAAGCACACAATAATGTATGTGCGTATTCGTGATACTTACATCTCCAAAAGTTCAACGATAGAATTCACAGTTAAGGCTCTTTGATAGTAGAGTAGATTTAGGGACTACTTAATTAAATTTAATGAAACTAATTGAAATTAGACCACTAAAATTCTGAAGTAAAATGAAAAGTGATCTCCGGATATTTTTGTTGTGTCATTTGTAGGGAAAAAGCGGAATCGGCAAAAAACACCAATTGTTCTTGTTTGTCAGAGGCCAAAAACTTTTGTTTGACCTTTAGGAAGTCCCGGTAGTTTTCGTTTTGTTCATCTTCGGTACTGATCCAGCATGCCTTGTGGACATTTAGGGTTTCAAAGCTACATTTTGCAGTGTACTCGTGTTCCAGTCGGTATTGTATTACCTCAAATTGCAAGCCCCCAACGGTTCCGATCACTTTTCTTCCGTTGAGACTGAGGGTAAATAACTGGGCCACCCCTTCGTCCATCAGTTGGTCAATGCCTTTACTGAGTTGTTTGGCTTTCATGGGGTCGGCATTGTTGATAAAGCGAAAATGTTCGGGTGAAAAACTGGGAATGCCCTTAAACTGGATTTCCTCTCCCGAGCTAAGGGTATCACCTATCTTAAAATTTCCCGTGTCGTGAAGCCCTACAATGTCTCCGGGGAATGACTCGTCCACCACTTCTTTTTTTTCGGCAAAAAAAGCATTAGGACTGGAGAATTTGAGATTCTTTTTGTGCCTCACGTGAAAGTAAGGTGTATTGCGTTTAAAAGTTCCTGAGACAATTTTGATGAATGCTAGACGGTCGCGGTGCTTGGGGTCCATATTGGCATGGATCTTAAAGATAAAACCCGAAAAGGCTGACTCATTGGGTTGGATGATGCGCTTGTCGGTAGACTTGGGTAGTGGAGCAGGAGCAATTTGTATAAAGCAGTCCAACAGTTCCTGTACTCCAAAATTATTCAGTGCAGAGCCAAAAAATACAGGTTGTAAATTTCCCTCTAAGTATTCCTTTTGATTAAAAGCAGGATAAACCCCTTCGACCAATTCGAGAGATTCTTTGAGTTCTGTCATGGACTCACCTCCAACCGCTTTTTGCAAATCTTCGTTTTCCAATGTATCGTAGGTAATGGTTTTTGCGATCTTTTGTTTGTCGGTCGATTCAAATATTTGAATGTTTTTCTCCCAAAGGTTATAGATGCCCTTAAAGTTGTATCCCATACCAATGGGGAAACTCAGTGGGGTCACCCTCAAGCCCAATTTAATTTCTACCTGATCCAAAAGGTCAAATACGTCTTTTCCCTCTCGATCCAATTTATTGAAAAAGACAATCATAGGAATTTTACGCATGCGACATACTTCTACCAGTTTTTCGGTTTGCTCTTCCACCCCCTTAGCCACATCGATCACCACAATCACACTGTCCACCGCAGTAAGCGTTCTAAAAGTATCCTCGGCAAAGTCCTTGTGACCAGGTGTGTCGAGGATATTGATTTTTTTATTTTGATAGTTAAAAGCGAGTACCGAAGTGGCTACCGAAATTCCTCTTTGGCGTTCGATTTCCATAAAGTCACTGGTTGCTCCTTTTTTGATCTTGTTGGACTTGACCGCTCCTGCTTCTTGTATGGCACCGCCATAGAGCAACAGTTTTTCTGTAAGTGTGGTTTTTCCCGCATCTGGGTGGGATATGATGCCAAAAGTCCGTCTTCTTTGAATTTCCTGGAGGAATTCCATATTGATCATTTTGGGCAAAAATATTTAATTAAATCCCATTGCTAAAATTTGTCGATAGGTTTTGTGCGATATATTGGGTATTTTTGATCCAATGGAGGAAGAAAAAGTTGTTTTGGTCGATTTGAAAGATCAACAAGTCGGTACCATAGGTAAGATGGAGGCCCATGAAAAAGCCCTTTTACATCGTGCCTTTTCCATTTTTGTTATGAATTCCAAAAAAGAATTACTGATTCAACAGCGCGCGTTTGGAAAATACCATTCCCCGGGACTGTGGACCAATACTTGTTGTAGTCATCAGCGGGAGGGAGAATCGAATATAGAAGCGGGTAACCGGCGTTTGATGGAGGAGATGGGCATTGCCGTGTCATTGGAAGAATTGTTTACATTTATTTACAAAGCCTCTTTTGACAATGGATTAACGGAGCACGAACTGGACCATGTGATGTTGGGCTTCAGCGATGAGGACCCAAAGATCAATACCCATGAGGTTGCTGATTTTAAATGGATGACCTTTGATACATTGAAAAAAGAATTGAATGAAAAACCCGAAGATTATACCGTTTGGTTTGCAATTATATTTGATCGTTTTTCTCAACACATAGAAAACCAATAAAAGTTATGAGAGTAACCGTATCCCGAAAAGCTCATTTTAATGCCGCCCACCGACTTTATGTTAAATCTTGGGATGATGCCAAGAATGAGGCTATTTTTGGAAAGTGTTCCAATCCTTATTTCCATGGGCACAACTATGAGTTGATCGTCAATGTTACGGGAACCATAGACCCTGTGACGGGTTATGTCATGGACATGAAAGTCCTGAAGGATTTGATCAAAGTGGAGGTTGAAGATGCTTTTGACCACAAAAACCTCAATGAGCAGGTTCCGGAATTCGCAGATTTGATTCCTTCGGCCGAAAACATAGCCGTAGTGATTTACAATAAAATTTTACCCCATTTGGATGAAGACAAAACTTTGGATATCGTTCTTTACGAAACTCCTCGTAACTTTGTCAAATACAGTGGCTGAATAACTTTAAAAATAAACCCGTCATGTCAAGTATCAAATTATTCAAAAAAGAAATCAACAATAGCATTGGAAGTTTTATTGAGGAGGTTTACTCTTGGGAGTTAAACCATCCCGATGCCGATCTCAATACGACTGAGGTATTAATCGATAAAGCCATTGCCTTATTTGACGATTTGATTGAAAAAATCCACACTACAAAAAGAAAGGGTGGTAAGGAAGGATTTAAACACCTAAGAGCCGAACTGGGGAAATCTATTGATGGCCTTCAAAAAAAATTGGCAAAATTAGGATAGTTATTCTACTGCTTCTTTTGCCTTTCGAGTAGCGATAAACTCAAGAAATTCTTTACCGTATTTGGAGGTTTTGACCTTGTCAGTCAATTTGGAAGCCACAGTATCTAAAAATACGATGTTGGCATCATAGACCTCTGTCAAAGCAATAAAAGGAGCGATGACATTGTCTCCGTTTGTACTTGCAAAGTTGAGGGCATACAGATATCTCCTTTTCAATAAATTGTCCATGGCCTCTTTAATTGAGTCCACTGCTTTGCTGTTGTTGTCTTCTTTGGCTAATTCAAAATAGGCTTGAATGTATTCCAAGTTTTTCCCATCGAATTGTCGGGCCAGTTTGCGGTATTCTTGTAATAGTTCTTGATTTTCAGAGCCTGTAACTTTGGCACTGCTCTCAAAGGTTTTGAGTAACGTATTGATGGAAATTTCTCCTTTTTCTGCAAAGAATAAAATTCTGTCATTGAGGCTGTCACCGTCCTCTTTGTTCAAATAGAGGTAATAGATCTCAGGACTCTCAATTTCAGTTTTGAATTTGAAGTCGGGGCTACCATCCACCACAACCGAGTCGACATTAACCATTAGGGAATCTTGTATCTTTTGCAAATAGAGGGTTCCCTTTCTCAAGCCTTCTATAGTTCCACTGAGGAGCATGGTATTACCCGTGGGTTTGGAGGAGCTTTCACAACCCATCATTATCAATAGGCTGAATAATGCGATCGTGGATAGACTTTTACTAAACATAACAGTGAAGAGATTTTTGCAAATGTAGTCGAATTTGTCTTTTTAGAAAAAAAGATTTTTGGTTGGTGAACCCTTTTTGATTTTCCTTCTCTTACAGAGCTGTAAATCAAGTTTTGCACTAACTTTAGAGGGCAATGATTCGATCTTATTCAATTATAGGCTTACTATATTTATTAATGTTTTCTTCCATGGATTGGGGAAGAACAGGCCACCAAGTAGTGGGAGCACTTGCACAGCAACATCTTACTCCCAAGGCTCAAAAAGAGGTCGATGGATTGTTGGATGGAGTTTCATTGGCCAGTATTTCTAATTATGGAGATAAAATTAAGTCCAATTCAAAATACAAAGCTCTAAGGCCTTGGCACTATATCAACCTGCCTCTTGACGAGTCTTATGCCAATGCAAAAAAGAATCCCAAAGGCGATGTGGTGATGGCCATAAAAAAATGTATTGTCAAAGTCAAAGATCGAGAAGGGCAAAAAAGTGAGCGTGCCTTTTATCTCAAATTATTGGTTCATTTTATCGGTGACCTTCATCAGCCCATGCATGTGGGGAGAAAGGAGGATCGTGGTGGTAATGATATCCGACTTCGATGGTTGGGACAATCCTCTAACCTTCATCGATTGTGGGACAGTCATTTGATTGACAGTTATGGTATGAATGCTTCCCAACTGCAAGGGGACTTGGAAGAATTAAGCCCCAAATTGATAAAAGAAATTCAAAACCAGTCATTGGAGCAATGGGTCAATGAATCTCAAGCTTTGGCAAAAATTATTTACGAAAATACCACATCCAACAGCAAGCTGGGAGAGGAATACCAATCCCGATATATGCCCTTACTTAAAATACAGTTACAAAGAGGGGGATTGCGTTTGGCTGGTCAGCTGAACGAAATATTTAAATGATCTTTCGGAAGGTTAAATTAATTCTGGGTTGCAGTGGTTTTTTGGTTTTGGGAATCTGGTGCAGCCAATGTTCTTGCATGGAGCCTTCCATCAACAACAAACTGCCGTGATGGAGTTCCATTTTGTGCCTTTGGGACTTTATTTTCCGGTGTTTAAAGTGAAAAAAACGAGGGGCACCAAAACTGTAGGAGGCGATTTGTGGATGCTTTCCCAGTTCCTTTTCGTTGTCGGCATGCCAACCGTTACTGTCGGCCCCATTGCGGTAGAGGTTGAGTAGAACGCAGTTAAAATCGTGATGACTTACCGTCTGAATTTGATGTAACAGTTCCAAAAGCGCTTCCGTCATGGGGTGGGGTTGGAGGGTTAAACCGGAGTAGGTATAGGTGCTGAGCGAATTGCTGTGCAATGAGGTCAGGCGGGGTTGGGTATAAACTTTGCCAAAGACTTTGACATCGTCTTGTTGCCAAGGGATGGTTTCCAAAAAGGTATTGTAATAGTGATTTGCCCGATCCACCGACAAAAAATTTTGATAATAACGCAATTGAGCATCCGGGAGTTCGGGTTGCCAGTTGGGAGTGGGTGGAGTGGTTTTTGGCATTCCCAAAAATAAAAAAATGAGTTTTTATAAAGGTGCTTTTATTGAAAAAGGATCAAGAGATCCTTAGGTTGTATGGTTCAATACCATACTGCGTTTAGTTTTTCCAGTTCGGAATTGAGAAGGATAAGGGATTTAGGTTAGATGAATTGGGAGTTGATGGTCAATTCTTTGTGATCCGTTTTGAGGATATAATACCCTGCGATTTTTTTGATCTTTTGAATTTTAGACAGTTTTAATTTTTTTCCAAAAGGTTCATTTATTTTAATGATACCATTTTCGATGCATAGGTATTGGTTGGTTTTTTTGGAAATAATAATTAATGATGTAAAGAACAGAAAAGGCCATCCAAAAGTAACTTACCCAAAGATCCCCCTGTAAATACATTATAATAAAAGCTAGAACCATTTGGAAAAGTCCATAAACCAAATTGAAGTTTATCGATATTTTTTTATAACTGATGATCATCTCAGAATTTTGGGGATATAAACTATCTCAGTATACTAAGATAAAAAAATCCCCTGCTCATGGGAAGCAAGGGATTTCTGATCTCTACAAAATCTTATTTGATCAGATCGACAGAGCGTTTGATAAAGGCGGTTAGGGCTTCTCCTTTTAACAGGTTTTGGGAAAGTCGTGCCAGATCGAGTGCTTGTTGTATGAGGCGTTCTCTTTTTTTGGCGGTTTTGGTCTGTAGGATTTGTCCTACTAATTCGTGATTGGTATTGACCAAAAGGGTGTACATTTCCGGGAAAGCACCCATCATACCACCGCCGGTTTGTTGCATCTCTTTCATCCGTCGCATGAACTCAGGTTGGGTCAACACAAAGGGCAGGCCATTGCTGTCCATGACTTCGAGTTGAATGGTGTATTTTTCTCCGGGAACTACGGCTTCGATCAACGGTTTTAGGCTTTCTTTTTCTTCATCCGACATTTTGGAGACCGTAGCCTCTTCTTTTTTGATGAGGTTTTCCACAGCATCACCGTCTACTCGAGCAAAGCCGATATTGTCCTTATCACCTTCCAGTTTTTGGATCAGGTGAGCGATGATGGGTGAGTCTAACAACAGTACTTTATAGCCTTTGTCTTTGGCAATTTCGATGTATTGGTGCTGTTCTTCCACATTGGAAGCATAAAGGAATATTAGTTTTCCGTCTTTGTCGGTCTGACTGTCTTTCAGGGCGGCCTCCAATTCGAGATAAGTTAAGTATTCTCCTTCCGTGGTGGGGTAGAGCATGAATTGTTCGGCTTTCTCAAAAAATTTATCCTCGGTCAACATACCGTACTCGATCACCACTTTGATGTCATTCCATTTTTCTTCAAATCCTTTGCGGTCTTTTTTAAAGAGGGAACTAAGCTTGTCGGCAACCTTACGGCTGATGTAGTTACTAATCTTTTTGACCGCACCATCGGCTTGTAAATAACTTCTGGAGACGTTCAGAGGAATGTCGGGAGAGTCAATTACTCCACGCAATAGGGTCAAAAATTCGGGAACAATTCCTTCTACATTGTCTGTGACAAAAACCTGGTTTTGGTAGAGTTGGATTTTGTCTTTTTGGAGGTTGAGGTCGTTTTGAATTTTGGGGAAATAGAGAATACCGGTCAAATTAAAGGGGTAGTCAACGTTTAGGTGGATGTTGAACAGGGGTTCCTCAAACTGCATGGGGTATAATTCCCGGTAAAAAGATTTGTAATCCTCCTCTTTAAGGTCAGCGGGAGTTTTGGTCCAGGCCGGGTGGGTGTTGTTGATGATGTTGTCCACCGTTTGGGTTTCGGGTTTGGCATCTTCTTCAGCATCATCGGGTAAAGGCAGGGTTTCTTCCTTGGTTCCAAACTTGATGGGGAAGGGCATAAATTTGTTGTACTTGTTGAGTAATTCTCTGATACGGGCTTCCTCCAAAAACTCGGTAGAATCCTCTGCAATGTGGAGGATGATCTCTGTTCCTCGTTCTTTTTTGTCTGATTCCTCTAAAGTGTATTCGGGTGAACCATCACAACTCCAGTGTGCTGCCGGGGCGTCTTGGTGAGACTGGGTGATGATTTCAACCTTTTCGGCTACCATAAAAGCGGAATAGAATCCCAGACCGAAGTGTCCAATGATGCCAGAGTCTTTGGCGTCGTCTTTGTATTTTTCCAAGAATTCCTCAGCACCCGAAAAGGCAACCTCATTAATGTATTTATTGACCTCGTCTTCGGTCATCCCCACACCTTGGTCGATGATGTGAATTTTTTTGTTGTCTTTGTCAACTTTAACTTCGATATGAGGATCGCCAATTTCGCCTTTGATTTCACCAATGCTGCTGAGATGCTTTAGTTTACTGATTGCATCTGTCGCGTTTGAGATCAGCTCTCTGAGAAAAATTTCATGGTCGCTGTAAAGGAATTTTTTAATCAGGGGGAAGATGTTCTCTACCGCAACATTAATTTTACCATTTGCCATTTTATTATTTTTTAATTTGTTAATACAAGGTCAAAAAAAATACCAAAGGAAAAAACATGACACATTGGCATGGTGTTTTGTTTAAGTTTTTTTTAAAATAAATAAACATTTTTGTAAATTTGCAATAAATATTACTTTAAATGAGTCAAAAAAAAGAAAAGTTATTGATCATAACGTCATTTATGAATTACACTTTAGAAAATGATCATTATCCA
>DEYL01000014.1 GCA_002364535.1 Flavobacteriaceae bacterium UBA3159
CCAATACAAAACTTACTAAAGATATTCCCTAGCAATTCATCATTACTGATTTCTCCCGAAATTTCACCAAGAAAATGAATGGCCTCATTGATGTGAATGCTCAGTAAATCACCTGTCAATTTACTTTCCAATCCTTCACCAATCTCAATTATTGCTCCTAATGCATTTTGGAGGGCCTCATAATGTCTAACATTGGAAACGACTACATCCCCCTGAACAGCAATCTTTTTGATTTGATTATAAAGTGTGTTTTTTAACTCCTCAATGGATTGGGGATCAAAAGTAGAAATACTGCAAAACGCATGGGTGGGAATCTGGGAAGACTGTTCTTTTAATACTTTGGTCAAAGACAATTCTCCAGCCTCTTGGATCAGGTCGATTTTATTTTCGACCAACACCACGATCAGGTCTTCTCTTTTAAATTCTTTTATTGCGCTTGTAATTTCTGATAGGGAGGTGTCATTGGTGTCAAAAAGATAGATCATCACTTTTGCCAGATCTATCTTTTCTTTTGCTTTGGCAACCCCTACCGCTTCGATCCGATCATTCGTTTCACGTAGGCCTGCTGTATCGATAAATCTAAATTCTATACCTGATAAGGTCAAGGTGTCTTCTATAGTATCTCTGGTAGTACCTGGTATTGATGATACAATAGCACGGTCTTCATTTAGTAAAGCATTTAGAAGAGAAGATTTACCCGCATTGGGTTTGCCCACTATGGCCACCGGAACCCCTTTTTTGATCACACTGCCGTAATGGAAAGAATCGAGGAGTAATTTAATTTTTGATTGTAGCGATCCAAGCAAATCTTTAAGTGCGGTCCGATCGGCAAAAGCGACATCCTCTTCGGCAAAATCCAATTCTAACGTAATCAATGAAGCAAAATCCAACAGTTTTTGTCTCAATTGAGCAATTTCTGCAGTGTACCCACCCCTCATTTGATTCATGGCTACTTCGTGAGCCGCTCGGGATTCCGTTACGATTAAATCAGCCACAGCTTCCGCCTGACTTAAATCCATTTTTTTATTCAAAAAAGCCCTAAGTGTAAACTCTCCCGGTTTCGCCGGCTTCGCTCCTAAAGAAATAAAAAGCCGTAAAACCTCCTCTTGGATAAAGTTGGATCCGTGGCAGGAAATTTCAACCACATTTTCTCCAGTGTAGGAGTGAGGGGCTTTAAAAATACTTACCAATACTTCGTCCAATGGACTCCCTTTGTAGTGAAGTGTTCCCAAATGGACAGTATGACTTTTTTGATCAGCCAATTTTTTTTTAGACTTTGGATGAAAGCATTTGGAAACCATTTTAATGGCATCATTACCCGAAAGCCGGAATAGAGAGATGGCCGAGCTACCTGCTCCTGTGGCTTTAGCAATGATGGTTCCTTGGTTGAGCATTTTTTAAATTAATTTTTATATTAATTGTGAAATAATAAATCAATTAAATTAACCTGGGGGTTCTTGACGCTATGTCTTGGCTCCCTTTTTTATTTTTTTGGTTACCGTCAGCCTCTTTTTGTGCTGCCAATGTTCGTAATTTTTCCACAAATTTTGAATCGAGCTGTTTTCCTCCAACTCAGGATTGGTTTCCACTATATTGTATCCAAACTTATTGAAGGTTTTTTGCATTTCATTAAAGATTATAGCAGTAACCCCTTTATTTTGATATTTTGGATGCACTCCAATGAGGTAAAAAGAGGCCCGAGAATTAAAGTACAAAGCCTTTAAGAGGTGTAAAAATCCAAAAGGAAACAATCTTCCGTTGGCTTTTTTCAAAGCCCTGGTAAAAGAGGGCATCGTAATACAAAAAGCAATCAGTTCATTGTTTTTATCAACAATGCACTTGATAAACTGAGGATGAATATAACGGAAATATTTTTCTTTGTATTGCTTTATTTGCTCTTCTTGTATGGGTACAAAAGTTTGCAGTTTACCATATGTTTCCTCAAGTAAAACAAACATTTTTTCAACATAGGGAAGGATCTGCTTTTTGGATTTAAAATCCATAATTTTCAATTGATAACGTTTGACCATTAAATCCGAAAACTTTTTGATCTTTTCGGGTGATTCCTCGAAAGAGCTTAAAGTGATCTTATATTCTACCCAAACGGCCAGATCGTCATAACCCAACTTTTTAAAATGTTCATGGTAATAAGGGTCATTGTACCACGTAATCATCGTATTGCTTTCCTCAAATCCCTTAACCAGTAGGCCTGCCTTGTCCATATTGGAAAAACCAACAGGACCTTCGATGAACTCCATTCCATTTTCATTCCCAATGGCATGCACTTTTTCCATCAAGACTTTGGTCACATTGATATCGTTTACAACATCAAACCAGCCAAAACGGACTTTTTTCTTTTTTAATTCATTTACCTCAATCCAATTGATCATAACTGCAATCCTACCCACAATTTCCTCATTTTTAAAGGCCAGAAAATAATGGGCTTTTGCATTTTTGAAGACTGGATTTTTGGTTTGGTCTAAAGTGTCAATTTCTTCTTCGATGATTGGTGGCGTCCAATGAGGATTTTGAGAATATAGTGTAAAGGTGAAATCAACAAACCTTCTGAGGTCTTTTCTAGTACTTATTTCAACAACATCTATTAGTTCCTTACTCATCAATTAAATCCTTTTGGCTTTGCGGGCTCTTTTTCTTTCCGCCTTGTTGTTTTTCTTCATCGTCTTTTTCAGTTTTTTTTCTTCCTTCTTAGATTCTTTGTATTCTATTTCAGCAGCACTAATAAAGTCTTTGTGAAAATTCAATCGATAAGATACACCCAGATTGACAGAAATAGCGCTTGGACGGGTGTTGGTATTGACTCCCAAAGAGACTTCAATCTGTATGTTGTCCGAAAAAAGGTAAGCTGCTCCAGTTCTAAAAATCCGATCATTGATACGCCCGCTGAAAAGTCCTTCATTTTCCAGATAAACGGACCACAGCGGATGAAAAGTATGTGTTAGGGTTAGGATGAAGCTTTTAGCTGTTTGTTCAGTCAGATAACGGTCGAATATAAAATTGGTAACAAAAACCCAGGTTCCCAAAAAATGAGATTGTGTAGCCAAGACCGATCGAAGTGAAAAAAAAGGTTCCTTATCCGTTGAGCCATTTAAATTTTGAAAGAAAATAGGCCGATACAGCATATCAAAAACATCTCCGAAAGGGTAGGGGTGATTTTTGCCAAAAATAAAATTCCCCCCGGCGGTAATTGATACTGCTGGGATCAAGTGTTTTAATTTAAATCCATTGTTGGCTTTCCAACTGTAAACATTTACTTTTTCTTCCTTTTTAAAAGGGTCATAAATCAAAAATTTAATTCCCAAAAAATTCTGAAGCAGGCCTTTCCTTTTATAAACAATGTTTTGACTTGCAATTTTATTAGTCAATTTGTCAAACATATAAGAACCTTGATAGGTCAACTCCAGACGCTCCGACAAAAACCCCCATCGAGCAGCGAGGAAAATTATAGATCCATCAACGCTAGAGTTATTATAGGTTTGGTGTTTGTGTTTGCGGTATTCAAAACCGCCCTCAAACTGAATTATTCCTTTTCCTACAGCAAAAGCACCTATAGATGCACCCGGTCGGTTGGAATTGATCTGGTCTGTATATTGAGCCTGTATCGTGACCGTCAAAAAAAGAAAAAACAGAGTATATGGCCTCAGCATTTAGATTTTTTTTGCAAGATAAATCTAATTTTATTTTTATGACTTAGGCCTATCTAAAAACATCACATTAGTCATAAGTTTTAATTACTTTTGATCTGTACTTAACTAATTATTGTGGTCGGACTGCTTAAGTTTTTTTTGATTTTAACGGTAATCGTCTATATCTTTAAAATTATTGCGCCATTTATTGTTAAATATTTACTCAATCGACTCTCAAAAAAAATGCAGTATTTTGATGCTGACCTTTCTTCTTCACCCCCCAAAAAAGAGGCAAAAAAAACCAAAGTGGAAATGGGGGAATACATAGACTATGAAGAAATTGATTGAGCAGGTTTTCAACAAACAAACCCTAATGCACTTTACCTTTATATTTAGTTTTGGGTTGTTTTCTGTTTTGTTTTTCTATCCGGTTTTGTCGGGCAAAAAATTAATTCAGTCCGACATAAGACAGTACACCGGAATGTCGAGACAGATTCAGGAGTACAGGGAATCAAACAATCAAGAAATTTATTGGATTGACAATGCTTTTGGTGGAATGCCCACTTATCAGTTAGGTGCGCGTTATCCCTATGACTTTTTAACACCGATTCATAAACTTTTTCAGTTGATCCCACAACCTGCGGAGATTTTGTTTCTATATCTATTGAGTGCCTACCTTTTTTTGCTAATCATTAAAATGCCCATCCCAATTGCTGTTTTTGGTGCATTTGCCTACGGGTTGTCTACCTATCTGTTAATCATTCTACAGGTTGGACACAACACCAAAGCACAGGCACTGGCCTATATGCCATTGGTAATTGGAGGGATGTACATGATACTCCACGATCAACGTTCTAGAGGCTTTATCTTAACGGTTTTTGCCCTGTCCATGCAGATAAGGGCCAATCACTATCAGATGACCTATTATATGCTTTTGTTAATGCTGATCATTGGAATCGTTTATGCAGTTCACGCATTAAATAGCAAAACCCTTAAAAATTTTTTACGTCAATTCTCACTGCTGGTATTGGCAGGGATATTGGCCTTGGGGCTAAATGCTACTCCACTTTTGGCCACTTCTGAATACTCCAAATTCAGTACCCGTGGAAAAAGTGAGTTAAATCAAAACCCAGACGGAAGTATTAAGCAAAATACGGGAGGACTCAGTACTGATTATATAACCCAATTCAGTTATGGGATTTTTGAAAGTCTAAATCTTTTGGCTCCCAGAATTCAGGGGGGAGGTTCCTCAGAAGATTTAGGTGAAGGTTCCAAGCTATATGATTTTTTGATTCAAAATGGGCTAACACCCTCTCAAGCCAAAAGTTTTGTCTCCAATGTGCCCACCTACTGGGGAAGTCAGCCCATACTCGAAGCTCCTGCTTATGTTGGGGTCACTGTAATTTTTATGTCCTTTTTGGCTTTGTTTATTGTCAAAGGTCGACTGCGCAATGGATTATTGGCAGGGATTATCTTATCGCTACTACTTTCATGGGGAAAAAACTTACCTCTACTGACACAGTTATTTATCGACTATTTCCCTCTGTATAACAAATTTAGAGCCGTAAGTTCAATTCAGGTAATTCTGGAATTTTGTTTTCCTGTTTTGGCTTGCTTAGGGCTTTATCATTTATTTCAAAAACCCGAAAGATCGGTGTTCAAAAAAATATTAAAACCAGCCATTGGATTTATTTTTATCCTTTTGATCCTCCTACTATCCAGAGGTTTCTTCGATTTTTCCGGGGCTGTAGATGCCTATCTTAGGGAGGCTTATGGTCCGGTCTTGATGGATCAAATCCTTACGGCCCGTAAGTCTATTTTCAATTATGATTTGATCAGAGCTGTTGTATTCTGTTTGCTGATTTTAACGATCGTATATTATTTCACCAAGGGAAAGCTTTCCAAAAACCTTGCCCTTGTCGTGTTGATTGGTTTGATGCTAAGTGATCTAATCGGGGTTTCTCAACGCTATATTGATAGGGATTTATTTGTGAGTCCAAGACAAATAAAAAACTTATTTACTCCCCAAGAGGCAGACCGACTAATCAATGCTGATACCAGCCGCTTTAGGGTATACGAACCGAGCTTAAAACTTTCGGGAGCCAGAACCTCTTTTTTTCATAATTCCATTGGAGGTTACCACGGTGCAAAGCCAAGGCGATTCGAAGAACTTTATGACTTTTTTACCACCCATCAAATTACCGGGGTAATGGACATGCTTAACGTGAAATACCTTCTGGTTAAAGAAAATAATGAACAAAATCCAATCGAAAATCCCAATGTGCATGGTGTAGCATGGGCAGTCGATTCACTTTTGGTAGCAGACACGGCTGACGGAGTACTGGCGTCAATGAAAAGTATGGATTTTTCTAGAGAAGCTGTAGTGTTAAAGTCAGAATTTCCAGACAATATGATCGTTAAATATGATGCGCAACAGTTGGATAAGATCGAATTGATTAAAAACCACCCCACAAAGCTTACATATGATTTCCAAGCCAGAGAGGATCAATTTTTAGTTTTTTCAGAAATGTACTATCCCCATGGATGGTCGGTGAACATAGACAAACAAAAGGCAAGTATTTTTCCCGTCAACTACGTATTGAGAGGGCTTAGAGTCCCAGCAGGAAAACACACCATTGAATTTACATTTGATCCTCCCGTGATTCGGACGGGGGGAATGATTAGACTAATAACGCTTTTGGTTTTTATTTCGGTTTTAACCTTGTTTGGATATCGAAGATTTAAAGAGAAATCTAACTAACTTCTACTGCGATGGGGATAATAGCCAAACAATCATTCTATAACAGTGTAAGTATTGCACTGGCTTTTCTGTTGGGTGCTGTCAATACGGTCTATCTTTACCCTACCCACATGGGAAGTGCACTTCAGGGATTGGTAGTAGCCTTATTGGCCTTGTCTAATTTGGTTCAGCCCTTTATTTCTTTTGGTGTTCAATATGCCATCATTAAATTTTACAGCAGTTGCGAGACCAAGGAAGAAAAAGACAAACTTTTGAGTTTTTCTCTTATTCTTCCTCTTGTTGTTTTTATTTTGCTCTTGATCATTACTTTTTTTTTCCATCATCAAATTATCGATTTTATCGCTTCAGAAAATCAAGAGATGGGTAAGTATGCGTATTTGATTTTGACCGTTGCCTTTTCCACAGCGCTATTTGAGGTATTTTACAATTGGCTTAGGATTCAATTGTATTCTGTTTTTGGGAATTTTCTTAAAGAATTTTTTCCTAGGGCTTTGATCTTCACCCTACTGCTGATTTATGCTTTTGAAGGCATAGGTCTCGATGGATTTATTATGGCTTTGATATTAGGTTACTATCTCAGGTTGTTTTTGGTAGTGGTCTATAGCCTGATCAAATACACTCCTAAATTTTCTTTTGCCCTTCCCATTGAATTTAAATCTATTCTGCGGTATAGTCTTTTGATTTTTATGTCAGGTACTGCCGCAAGCTTGATTCTGGATATTGATAAATCCATGATTTCCAATATTTTAACAGTAGAAAATGTGGCTTATTACACTGTTGCAATTTTCATTGCTGCAGTCATTGAATTACCCGGTAGAGCCATGTTTCAAATCATTAGCCCACTAGTGGCAAAAGCCTTGAATGATGATGATACTCCAACACTAATCAAGTTATTGAAGAAAAGTGCAAATAACCTATTATTGGTTTCCGGATTACTGTTTTTACTGATCAACTTGAATTTGAATGATTTTTACGTCTGGGTCAATTTAGGGGATTACACTGTGGCACTGGAAGTTGTACTTATCGTATCTCTGGGTAAATTATTCACCATGTCCTTGGGCTGTTTGAACAACATCATCACTAATTCAAAATACTACGCTTATGTGTTTTGGTTTTCAACTATCTCTGCAGTATTGGCAGTTGTCCTCAATATCTACCTAATCCAGTGGTATGGAATCATTGGAGCGGCTTATGCGACTCTAATGGTCATTGTACTGATTAATTTTCTGAAAATTATATTGGTACAACTCAGGTTTAAAATCAATCCATACAGCAATAAGACCTTCCTAAGCTTGGGAGTTGTTCTTTTGCTTTATCTCACCATTTCCAGAATGTCGTTTGATTATACCCCTTTCGTAGCCTTGATATTGAGATCAACGCTCATAACAATGGCTTACTCGCTATTGACTTATTTGCTCAGGCTTACGGACGACGTTCAACAGTTTTTGGGAAAATTTTACCTTTCGCCAAGAGATCTCAAGCCTTAAGCTTTTCGCAAAGGTATTGTCCTGTAAAAGAAGTTTTCACTCGGGCCACATCTTCAGGAGTACCCATCGCCACCAGCGAGCCACCATTTTTTCCACCTTCGGGGCCCAAATCAACGAGGTGGTCGGCACATTTGATCAAATCCATGTTATGTTCTACCACGATGACCGTATGGCCATGCTCAATAAGGGCATTAAAAGAAAGCAGTAGTTTGTTGATGTCGTGAAAATGAAGTCCGGTGGTGGGTTCATCAAAAATAAAAACAATTTTGTCTTTGGTAGTTCCTCTGCCGATAAACGAAGCCAGTTTAATTCTCTGGGCCTCTCCACCGGAGAGGGTGGTAGAGGGCTGCCCAAGTGCTACATATCCCAAACCTACATCTTGAAGGGGTTTGAGTTTTTGAACCACCTTGTTTTGACTCTCTTTTTCGAAAAAGTCAATGGCATTGTCTACACTCATCTCCAGCAATTGATCCAATGACAAGCCTCTAAATTCAACTTCCAAAACCTCTTTTTTAAACCTTTTTCCCTTACAGTGTTCACATTGTAAAACAACATCGGCCATGAATTGCATTTCTATGGTAGTATTCCCATCTCCTTTGCAATGATCGCAGCGGCCACCATCTACATTAAAAGAAAAATGTTTGGCTTGATACCCACGGATTTTGGCCAAGGCTTGTTTTGCATATAAACTTCGGATTTCGTCATAGGCCTTAATATATGTCACGGGATTGGATCGCGAAGACCTTCCAATGGGGTTTTGATCGACAAATTCTACGCTGTTGATTTTTTCAAAAGGGGCTTTGATGGCTTCGAATTGTCCGGGTTTATCGTTGAAGATCCCCTTTTCCCGCTGTAGAGCAGGATACAGTATTTTTTTTACTAAGGTTGATTTTCCACTGCCCGATACGCCGGTTACCACGGTCATACAGCCCAATGGGAAGTTTACATCAATGTTTTTTAAGTTATTCTCTCTACTGCCAATCAAAGAAATTTCATAGTTACTTTTCTTCCGGTGTTTAGGAATCGTTATGGTCATTTCATTGCGTAGGTATTTTGCTGTCAGACTTTCAGATTCACAGATGACTTTTAGATTTCCTTCTGCGACGATTTCTCCACCATAACTGCCTGCCTCAGGCCCCATATCAATGATTTTATCGGCTGCATTCATGATTTCCTCGTCGTGTTCAATTACTATGACCGTATTGCCAATATCCCTGAGCTTTTTTAAAACCATGATCAACCGCTCATTATCGCGAGAATGCAAACCAATGGAAGGTTCATCCAGGATATACATCGATCCAACCAACGCACTGCCAAGAGAGGTGGCCAAATTAATGCGTTGTGATTCTCCCCCGGACAGTGTATTTGCTTTTCTGTTCAGGTTGAGATAACCCAATCCCACGTCTATTATGAATTGTGTTCTTGATTTTATCTCTTTCAGTATACGATCAGACACAGCGCTGTCATAAACGTCCAGTTGTAGTTGGTCGAAAAACTTACCCAATTCGTCTATGGGTAAGTTAAGGAGTTTGGCCAGGGTTTCACCCCCTACTTTTACATTGTTGGTGTCTTTCCTGAGCCGTGAGCCATTGCATTCGTGACAGGCTGTTTTCCCTCTGTAGCGAGACAGCAGTACACGATTTTGAATTTTGTAGTTTTTAGCTTCTATTTTTTTAAAAAACTTATTGATCCCCGTAAAGTAGGAGTTTCCATCCCATAGGGTGCTAATGTCTTTTTCACTAAGTTGGTAATAGGGTTTGTGAATTGGAAAATCGAATTTATAGGCATTCTCAATAAGCTGTTTGTGAAATTTCCGCATGCCTGCACCGCGCCATGGGGCAATAGCATCATCGTAAATAGAACGACCGGTGTCGGGAACCACCAATTCTCTGTCAATTCCAATGATGTCCCCAAACCCTTCACACTTTTTGCATGCTCCAAAAGGATTGTTAAAGCTAAAGAAGTGAATGTTTGGAGGAATAAAAGTGATCCCGTCCAATTCAAATCGGTTGGAAAAAGAAAACTTCTTCTCTTGATCCAATGACCAAAGGGAACAAGCTCCTTTGCCCTCATAAAATGCAATTTCTATGGCATCGGCTACCCGCTGATAAAAATCTTCTTCATGACGAACGATGATCCGATCTACGACAAGCTCATATTTTTCTTTGGGTGCCTCGCTAAGTTCCCCAATGCGTAGCACTTCCCCATTGATGAATATTCTTGCAAACCCCTGTTGTTTTAATATGTTTAAACGGTCGTTTCTGTTTTCGGGATCATAATCGATGGGAGCGAGGAGGAGGAGTTTATCTGCGTTCGAAAACTCATTTTTGATGCATCCCAAAACGTCTTTGACGCTATCGCTTTTGACTTGCTTTCCGGAAACAGGGGAAAAGGTTTTTCCAATTCTGGCGAAGAGCAACCTCAGATAATCATAGATCTCTGTTTTGGTTCCTACCGTAGATCTGGGATTGGAAGAAGAAACTTTTTGCTCAACAGCAATGGCAGGGGCAATGCCTTTGATTTCATCAACCTTGGGTTTATTGAGTTTCCCCATAAACTGTCTAGCATAGGAGGAAAGACTTTCTACATAACGACGTTGTCCTTCTGCATATAGCGTATCAAATACCAAAGAGGACTTTCCCGATCCCGATAATCCAGTGACCACCGTCATCAGATTTCTAGGGAATACAGCATCGACATTTTTAAGGTTGTGGAGTTGAGCCCCCTTTATGATGATATATTTTTTGGTATCTAAATCAAGTATTTGCTCCATTGAAAAAAATCAAACGTTAAAATTACAACTAATCTTTGCAAACCCTAATATCAGTGCATTAAAAAGTTAGTTTAAAAATTATGTTTAATTGAAACAAACGAAAAAGTATAAATAAAATATACGAATTTGAACACCGAACAAGGATTAACGCAAGTCAATTCCATCTTTTTAAAAGGTAGATTTAGACAAATGAAATAACCGATAAGTTGATTTTCTTCAAAATATGATTATATTTGTTTAGAATAATACTTTCATATAGCGCAAAACTACTTTTGATTCATATTGTTTCAATTAAACCAGCTCTGCTGATAATAGTAGTTTATGCATACCTCGCAACCCTTTCAACAAACCGACGCCCACTTGGTAAGTGAATACATCGCTGGAGACGAAAAGTCCCTAGAAATTCTGATTTATAAGCACAAGTCTAGGATCTATAACTTTATATTTTCTAAGGTTCTTAATCGTGATACCGCAGAAGACATCTTCCAGGAGACTTTTATTAAGATCATTAAAACCCTTAAAAATGGGGTATACAATGAAGAAGGAAAGTTCCTTTCCTGGGTAATGCGCATATCCCATAACTTAATAATCGATCATTTTAGAAAATCCAATCGAATGCCCAAATTTGAAGCCAGTGATGACTATGATGTTTTTCAATTTATCACAGACAATGCGCCAAATGTGGAAAATAACTTGATCAAAGATCAGGTGGTCAATGATCTTCAAAACCTCATTACCGAGCTTCCCGAAGATCAGAAGGAGGTCTTAGATATGCGACTCTACAGGGATATGAGCTTTAAGGAAATTGCCGAAATTACCGGGGTGAGCATCAATACTGCCTTGGGCAGGATGAGATATGCAATCATCAACCTCAGGAAGATGATTGAGGACAATCAAATTCTTCTGACCCACTAGACAATTTTCAGTCTTTCTTTTCGTTATTAAGGTAGATACCATTTAATGAAGCAAAATTACTCTAAAAAAAATCTCGAAAACGGACCTCGCCCACTTGTTATTCGGCGTATTTTGGCTTTTTCCAAATACTACGAACTGAATAAAAAAGAAACCCAAGACTCAGAGAAAACAGATTGACGACTAAGTTTCATACGTTTAAATCTATGTTAACTAGTTAATGTTTAATTATTTCCTTTTGTTGATAAATTTATCTAAGCTGTTTTAAATCCCTCTATGAGGTTTTCATTTGTTTTTTAAGTACTGATTTACGACCTATAGTACTCGTAATAATGTCCCTGTTAATATTCCATCCCCTCGCAGGACAGTATTCCCTTCCATACCATATGATTTGAAGATGCAGTTCATTCCATTTGTATTTTGGAAAAAGATGTTTTGCATCTCGTTCTGTTTGAACGACATTTTTACCGTTGGATAATCCCCATCGGTACAGCAAACGATGAATATGGGTATCTACAGGAAAAGCAGGAACTCCAAAGGCTTGAGACATCACTACACTGGCTGTTTTATGCCCTACTGCCGGAAGTGCTTCCAAAGCTTCAAAACTTTTGGGAACTTCACCTTTGTGTTCATTGATTAGTATGTGAGACAATCCATGAATGCCTTTGGATTTCATAGGGGAAAGTCCAACAGGCTTGATTATGTCTCTGATTTCAGCTACTGTCAGCTTTATCATTTCCTGTGGGGTATCTGCTTTTTTAAACAATATTGGTGTGACTTGATTGACCCTAACATCTGTACTTTGTGCGGACAACAAGACCGCAATAAGTAGGGTGTAGGGATCCTTGTGATCCAAGGGAATTGGAATTTTGGGGTATAATTTGTCCAACTCTTCCATCACAAACGAAACCTTTTCCTTTTTAGTCATTGAGATTTTTTGTTATTTCGATTCAAAATAAAAAATTAATATGAATACATTACAACCAGGAGACGCTATTCCTCCATTTACTACCGTTGACCAAGATGAAAATACTGTCAGTTCGTCTGACATGATTGGAAAAAAAAGCATCGTGTTTTTTTACCCAAGAGCCAACACGCCCGGATGTACTGCTGAGGCTTGTAATCTAAGGGACAATTACAAAGCCCTACAAGATAAAGGCTTCCAATTGTTTGGAGTCAGTGCGGACGCTCCCAAAAAGCAAAAAAATTTCGCAGACAAGTATGAATTGCCTTTTCCTCTACTCGCAGATGAGGATAAATCCGTGATCAATGCCTTTGGTGTATGGGGGCCCAAAAAATTTCAGGGAAAAGACTATGACGGTATTCACAGAACAACTTTTTTGATCGACGAAAACGGAAAAGTAGAAAGAGTGATCAGCAAGGTAAAAACCAAAGATCACGCGGCGCAAATATTGGAGGAAATTTAGGCTTTGACCTTTTTATCTTTCCAGCCAAACATTTTATTTTTCATGATCATCTCCGCGATACCCTCAGGAAGCTGGTCTCTCCAGCCATTTTTACCTTCTTTTATATTGGTGAGAATTTCTCTGGAAAATATGGAGAGGTACTCACTTTCGTAGTCAAAGATATCGACAACTTTACCGTTGTATTTGAAGAATTTATAAAAATCCTTCATCCTGGGGTGAAGCTTGAGGTTATTGGAGTTGACTATTTCGCCAGTTTCAGGGTTTTTCATGGGATAAAGGTAAACCTTGAGGTTGTTGTGGAACATTTTTCCAAAAGCCTCTAAGATTCCCCCCTTTACATCTTTGTAGTATTGTTCATCAAAAATTTCAACAAAGTTACTTACCCCCATGGTCAATCCGATTTGTTCTTTGGTATATTCAGAGAGGTAATCTACCATTTTGTAGTACTCTTTGAAATCTGAAATCATCACAGTATGACCCAAAGAACACAATAGTTTTGCGCGATCCATAAAGTCCGACTCGTCAATTTCACCCTGTGAGGTAAGGTTGGAAAGGGTAATTTCAAAAATTACTTCGGTTTTGTTTTCATCAACATTTTGTTCCTTGATAAAAATATCATAGGACTTTTTGAACATGTCAATGTTGACCTTCGTAACAGGTCTAAAGCTTCCCCTCAATACCAAGATGTTTTTTTTGTACAGCACCCGAGCAGGAAGTATGTTATTTCCTTCGGGATTGAACATCACTGCATCGGTCATGTCATTTTTGAGGAGTAATAAACTCAAAAGACGGTTGTCAACCCCGTCAAAAACTGGTCCGGAAAAATTGATGGTATCAATTTCAATGGCTGTTTTATCAATATGGTCATAGAGGTGTTTAATGATTTTTTTGGGCTCATCATGATTGTAAAAAGCACCATAGACCAAATTAACACCCATGATCCCGACCGCCTCTTGTTGGAGTCTTGCCTCAGTATGGTGAAATCGAAGGTGAATCATGATTTCATTAAATGGCTGCTCGGGAGCAATTTGGTAACGAATACCCATCCATCCGTGTCCTTTGTATTTTTTTGCAAAATCTATGGTTGCAACTGTATTGGCGAAAGCAAAAAACATTTTATCGGGATGATTAGCTCTTGGAATTCGAGTTTCCAGGAGCATGATTTCCCTTTCCAACATTTTATGAAGCCTTGTTTCGGTAACATACCTGCCGTCATCTTCCTCCCCATAGATGGTGTCACTGAAATTTTTGTCATAGGCACTAATGGTCTTGGCAATGGTTCCCGAAGCACCTCCGACCCTGAAAAAATGTCGAGCCACTTCTTGACCTGCTCCAATCTCGGCAAAAGTACCGTAGATGCTGTCGTTTAAATTGATTTTTAAAGCTTTTCGTTCGATGGAGGGTCGCTTCTCAAATTCTTTGTCTCCTGGAAGGGTGATTGGCATGGTATAATAGTATGACATAAAATTACAAAGTTTGTTTTATATCTCCGTAAATATTTACTTTTGAATTTACCATATGATTAAAATAATATTTCTAGGTACAGGAACTTCCCAGGGAATTCCTGTTATTGGGAGTCAACATCCTGTTTGTTTGAGTGAAAACCCTAAAGACAAGAGACTGCGTTCCTCCGTTTTGATCCAATGGAAAAATCGAAACTATGTGATCGATTGTGGACCTGATTTTCGTCAACAAATGTTAAGGGTAGCTTGCCATCATTTGGACGGTATTTTGTTTACCCACGAGCATGCTGACCATACCTCCGGAATTGACGATATAAGACCTTTTTTTTTCAGACAAGGCAACATACCCATCTACGCTTCCGACAGGGTGGTAGTGGATCTGACACGTCGTTTTTCTTATATCTTTCAATCCGACAACAAATATCCCGGAACTCCGGCGGTGGAAATACACACCATCCAAAAAAACAAAGTGTTTTCGCTGGAGGGAAAGCAAGTCGTTCCCATCGAAGTGATGCACAATCAACTTCCTGTAATGGGTTTTAGGATAGACAATTTTGCCTATCTGACAGATGTTAAATCGATTGATAAAGATCAATTAAAGAAACTAAAAGATTGCGACGTTTTGGTGCTCAATGCGCTCAGAGTTGACCCTCACCCCACCCATTTTAATTTGGAGGAAGCACTCCAGATGGTCGATCTTCTGAAACCCAAACGCGCTTATTTTACCCATATTAGTCATTTACTGGGCTTTCATGATGAATGCTCAAAACAACTCCCCGAAAATGTATATTTGGCCTACGACAAGCTTGAAATTCACTCAAATTGACTTAAATGAAAAAAAACATTATACTTTATCTTTTTGTATTTACTGCTTTGATCCTCATTTTTCAATTGGTCAACTCCAATAGGGTATTTGAAGATTTGGAGGGAAAATGGATCGATACAAAAGCCCGTAACGAAGAATTAAAAGACTCTTTATTTAAGCTGCAGATACGCTTGGAGGAACAAAATGATTTTAATTTGGAGGAGAATGAATATGCTTTGCGGTATTTTGAAAACCTAAGCATTCAAAACATAGCCAGCCATGTTAAAGACCAGCTTTATGAAACCAACTTGTTACGTGAAAAAAACGACCTGATCCCCTATGCTGCTATGGGTCGTACTTTTTTAATCAATAAAGTAAAGGTGCTCAATCACCAATGGATCATAGCGGATTTTTCGGATGGAACCCATTGGGGAGAAATATTTTTGACCTATCAAATTGATAAAAACGGAGGGCTTAATTTTGAATTGAGGGAGCATTTTATGTACCCTAATCCAGATTAGTTTTTGATATCCATTCCAGCAAATCTCTAAAGTTTTCAGGGGATACATTGTGAGCGTCAGCGTAGGAGTTGAATGTGACCTTGGGGTTATTCATTCTTAGTTCGTTTACACTTGACTCGGCCCAATCATAGGGAACTGTCGGGTCATTGGTGCCATGAGAGGCGTAGGCCAAAACATTTTGGTATTCCTTTAAGGGGTTTTCCAAAAGTTGCGTATTGATGTATCCACTCATACATATGACTCTTCTGAATCGATCGGGATGATCCAACAAAAGTGACCAACTCAATATGGCGCCCTGGCTAAACCCCATTAAACTTATGTCTTTGGAGTTTAAATCATATTCATTGATAAAATTTTCCAATTGCTCTGTGATGGTGACCAGTGATTTCTTGGCTTCTTTAAGGTCAGACCATTTGTCCTGTACGGCATCGAAATGGATCGAATACCAAGCTTTTCCTCCGAAAGGAGTATCCAAAGGGGCTTCGAGTGAAATAATAGTAAGCTGTTCCGGTAAATACCTTGCAAAAGAGAAAAGATCATCGGCATTGCTTCCATAGCCGTGTAAAAGGAATATGCAGGGGTGTGGAGCGACACCGGTAGTTGCTTTTCTGATTCTATAGGATAACATGCCCATTAATCGTTTAGTGTAAGCACTCCATTGTTAAAACTGCCCAAAACTTTTCCTTGCAATTCTATGCCTAGATAGGGGCTGTTTTTTGAGGTTGATTTTAAATCTTCCTCACTGTAGCGATACGATTTTTCGGGATCGAAGAGGGTTAAATCTGCCGTTGCTCCAACAGCAATGTTAGGTTTAGGAATCCCAAAACACTTTACTCCACGGGTGATGAAACTCAAAACCTTGTCAAGTGGAAAAACTTTGTTGAGCATACCAAAGCAACTTTCCAGTCCCAAACTACCGGCAGCCGCATTTTCAAACTCCAGTTTTTTGTATTCGATATTCATGGGTTCGTGCATACTGCTGATCATGTCAATGCTGCCTTCCAATAATCCCGCTCTGAGTGCTTGTTGATCTGTTTTGGATCGTATGGGCGGGTATACTTTAAAATTTGGGTTAAAATTTTCAAGTTCTACATCTTCAAAGATCAGTTGTGGTAATCCAACGCTGCAACTAACGTTTAGTCCTTGTTTTTTTGATTTTCGGATCAAATCTAGTCCTGCCTCGGTACTGATATTGGGCAGGTGGAGTTTTCCTCCGGCATATTTTAAAATTTCAAGGTCTCTGGCAATTTGAACCGACTCGGCCATGGAAGGGATACCTTTCATACCAATTCGGGTACTGGTGATGCCTTCGTGCATCACACCATTACCTGCTAACTCTTTATTCATGGGGTGTGAGATCACTATTCCCTCAAAACTTTGACTGTACTGAAGTGCAATCTTAAGTAAATTGGCCTTTTGAATCGGATGCTTGTGATCCCCAAAGGCAATAGCTCCCTCATTAAACATATCGTAGAGAGAGGCCATTTGATCTCCTTTGGATTCTATCGTTAGTGCTCCAATGGGATATAATGATGTGGTATTTCCCCTGGTCATTTTGATCAAATGTCCAATGATGGATTTGGAATCCGGAATGGGATAAGTGTTGGAATTGAGTAATATTTTGGTGAAACCCGATCGTGCCGCTACTTCCAAACCATTCGAAAGCGTTTCCCTTTCCTCGTATCCCGGTTCGCCAAAAGAGACACCACTGTCAAACCAACCACAAGATACGTGGAGATTTTCAAATGCATAGACTTGAGTTTCTTTGTCGTACTTTATATTGTCACCAATTTCGGTGATGACTCCCGCTGAAATTAAAATGTCTTGATCAGTAGAATGATGGGGACTTTGAGGATTTAGAACTGTAGCATTTTTTAGAAGTATCTTCATTAACAAACCACTATGGTACAAAAATATAAAATCAGGAGTAAAAAAAGCTTGATAGGTGACCTATAATATTTTAGAATTTTTCAAAGGCACCCAATCCAAAGAGAGCAAAGTCATATTTTACAGGGTCTTTTCTATCGAACTTTCTAAGCTTGGTATCCAGTTCAAATAATGCTTTAGCATCGTTCTGTTTTCTTTTTAAAAGACCCAGTTTTCGGGCTACATTTCCGGTGTGTACGTCCAAGGGGAGGGATAATTCCGAAGTTGAGACATCTTTCCAAATCCCAAAATCAACCCCTTTTTCACCGGATCTCACCATCCAACGCAAAAACATATTGATCCTTTTGGCAGCAGATCCTTTTTGGGGGTCAGAAACGTGTTTTTGTGTTCTTTGGAGGTGATCGAGTTCAAAAAAAGTTTTCTTAAACCGATGAATGCGTTCTTGAAGATTGATTTTTGATGACGAAAAAAGTCTTTCCAGACCCCCGTAATTGATATAAATATTTTTCAAGGCACTGATAAAATAAATCAAGTCCTGTTCGTTAAAGGTCCGGTGAACAAACCCCTTAAATCTTTTAAAATCTTTTTTTTGATGATTAAGGACAAAATCATAAGGGCAGTCATCCATCAAATCCATCATCTTTCGGGCACTTTTCAAAATACTCACCCGGTTTCCCCAAGCTATGGTAGCACTGAGAAAAGCAGCAACCTCTACGTCCCTTTTTTTAGAAAATTGGTGAGGAATCTGAATCGGGTCGTGGGCTATGAATGCAACGGATTCGTATTGTTGGGCTTTAAAATCCAGAAAAGATTGCAGTTCTTTAGGATTCATGAAACGATCTTCCCGTCTTTTAGCATAATTTTTCGATCGGCCATGTTCGCCAATGCCTCATTGTGTGTTACAATTACAAAAGTACAACCGGTTTGATCCCTCAGTTTGAAGAAGACTTCATGCAAGGAGGTGGCATTCTGAGAGTCTAGATTACCACTGGGTTCATCGGCAAAAACAATCTTTGGATCATTGATTAAGGCACGGGCAACGGCAACACGCTGTTGTTCTCCACCAGATAATTCTTGTGGTTTGTGGTGGATTCGATCCGAAAGCCCCATTTGAGCCAATAATCCTATGGCCTTTTGTTTTAGTTTTTGACTATTATTTTTTCCTATCCAACCAGGCATACATACATTTTCAAGGGCTGTAAATTCTGGAAGCAGTTCGTGAAATTGAAATATAAAACCCAAATGTTGGTTTCTGAATGCCGCCATTCGCGTTGGATTCATTTTTTGTATGGCTGCACCTTCAATTTCTATCTTAGTTTTTTCGTTGGGATCAGCAGAGTCAAGGGTGCCCAATATTTGTAAAAGGGTTGTTTTTCCCGCACCAGAAGGGCCTACAATAGCAACAATCTCACCGGATTCTATCTTAAGATCAATTCCTTTAAGTACGGACAAATCGCCATAACTTTTAAAAATTTCACTGCAAGCAATTCCTTTATTCATGCTTTAAAATTAGTTTTTTAAAAACAATATCCATTTAATCAATCCTTCAATTTTCTTTTTTGTTTAATCCCAAATTATTTTGTTCAATAAATTTGTATATTTGATAAACAAAATAAAAAAGTGATTAAACAAGCATATTTTGCAGGTGGATGTTTTTGGTGTACAGAATCAATTTTTCAAAGGGTTAGAGGTGTTATAGAGGTCATCCCAGGTTATATGGGAGGACACATAAAAAATCCTACATACAGAGATGTTTGTAATGGAAACACCGGCCATACAGAAACCATAAAAATTCTATATGATCAGGATTTGGTGTCTTATGGTGAGCTTCTCGAGATCTTTTTTATGACCCATGATCCAACCACGCTCAACCGGCAGGGGAATGATGTGGGATCTCAGTATCGCTCTGCTGTTTTTTACAATAATTTTGAAGAAAAAATCCAAATTTTTGATTGTATCAGTCGGTTAGATAAAGAAGGTGTTTTTGAAAATCCCATTGTTACAGAAGCTAATAATGAAAGCTCTTTCTACCAAGCCGAGATAGAACATCACGATTATTATAATCAAAACACAGAACAACCTTATTGTCAATTTGTAATCAGTCCCAAGATCAAAAAGCTCGAATCAATTTTTAATCAATACACTATATAATAATGAATGACAATTTCAATATCGACACTTTCCCCATCACTGATGAGATTAGAATTAACTTTTCTAAAATCATCGATCTACTGGGGGAGAATACCGATAGAGAAGGTCTTGAGAAAACCCCTATGCGCGCCGCAAAAGCCATGAAATTTCTCACTGAGGGCTATGAAAAAGATCCAAAACAAATTTTACAAAGTGCCGTGTTCAACGAAGATTACAATGAAATGGTCATTGTTAAAGACATTGAACTCTATTCACTTTGCGAACACCATATGTTACCATTTTTTGGAAAAGCACATATCGCATATATTCCCAATGGTAAAATTGTAGGTTTGAGTAAAATTCCCAGAGTAGTGGATGTTTTTTCCAGAAGATTACAAGTTCAAGAGCGACTCACGGAGCAGATACTGGACTGCATCAACGAAACATTACAGCCTGATGGAGTTGGTGTTGTCATTGAAGCTTCTCACATGTGTATGATGATGAGAGGGGTTCAAAAACAGAACTCTACCACCACCACTTCAGGTTTTAGAGGATCTTTCAAGGAAAGAGATACCCGAAACGAGTTTTTAAAACTGATTACCTCAAATTTGAGCTAATCTTTATTTTTTTTCTCAAAGAGGAACTTTAAACCCATTCTACTTAGAAATTTTTTTTCAAACTCCCAAAAGAATTTGAATTGAAAAAAGATTGTGGCAACGACGATGAGCAAGATCTGATAAATGGGAAAGATGATCAATATCCTTAATAGGGTATAAATTACCCTTCCCAACGGAACTTCAACAAAGTCTGAAGGTTGAACCCCGAAAAATTCCAACACAGGGGCTGCCAGTTTTGCACTTGCAGACCCTGTGATAGCAAAAACGATAAAAATAACAGCCAACTGAGTATTGGATGTTATTCCCCATTTTTTTTTGAGGTTCTTAATCATATGGGGCTTATCCTAGGATTGAAATGATTTGCTCTCCCAGCTCAACACCGATTCTGTCTTGTGCTTCTAAGGTAGCTGCTCCAATGTGTGGAGTCAAAGATATTTTTGGATGCATCAGCAATTTCACCTCGGGTTTGGGCTCATTTTCAAAAGTATCCAAACAGGCAAAAGCCAGTTTGTTAGTCTCCAGGGCATCTACCAGAGAAACTTCGTCTACTACGCCACCACGCGCAGCATTGATAATGACCGAACCGTCTTTCATCATACCAAACTCTTTTTTACCGATGACATAATCTTTCTGTGCAGGAACGTGTAAGCTGATAAAGTCAGATTGCTCTAAAACATTCTCCATAGTGGTGGTTTCGATAGAAACTTTTAGTGATGCTCCGTTGAATAGGGAAACTTCTATTTCGGCAGCATCCATATACTTATCTGTGGCGATAACATTCATGCCTACTCCAAGACCTATTTTAGCTACTTCTTGGCCAATTCTTCCGAATCCAATGATTCCAAGTGTTTTACCGCTCAATTCGATTCCTTTGGCATAGGCCTTTTTTAAACCTTTAAAGTTTGATTCGCCCACAAGAGGCATATTGCGATTGGAGTCGTAAAGAAACCTTACACCACCAAAAAGATGGGCAAATACCAACTCTGCCACTGAGGAAGAGGAGGCAGCAGGAGTATTGATTACGCTTAGTCCTTTTTCGCGGGCATATTCCACATCAATATTATCCATTCCTACACCGCCACGACCAATGATTTTAAGACCCGGACAGGAGTCAATCAATTCTTTTCTTGCAGTAGTTGCACTTCTCACCAAAAGAACTGTAATTTTGTTCTCATTGATGTAATTGATCAGTTGTTCTTGATCGACATTGGTAGTGATGACCTCAAAACCGGCTTCAGTTAACACGTCAATACCGGATTGGGAAACACCGTCGTTTGCTAATATTTTCATTGTAGATTTATTGATTAAGCTTTTCTTTCAAATTCTTGCATGCAGTCCACCAAAACTTGAATGCTCTCAATGGGTAATGCATTATAGATGGAAGCACGGTAGCCCCCTACAGAGCGGTGACCTTTCAATCCACTGATATTGGCCTGATTCCAAAGCGGATCAAAAAATTCAGCTAGCTGATCATCTTTTAGGTTGAAGGTAGCATTCATATTACTTCGATCCTCGGTATGGGCGAAACCTTCAAACAAAGGGTTTCGATCAATCTCGTTGTATATCAGGGATGCTTTTTTTTCATTTTGAGCTCCTATACCCTCCAAACCTCCATTCTTGCCGATCCAACGCAGATTAAGCAAAACAGTGTAGACTGGAAATACGGGTGGTGTATTGAACATACTTCCCGCATTGGCCTGCACCTCGTAGTTTAACATGGAGGGTATGACCCGACTCACTTTTCTAAAAGATGATTCTTTGATTACAACCAAGGTAACACCAGAAGGCCCCATATTTTTCTGGGCTCCGGCATAAAACATGTCGAATCTTGAATAATCAAAAGATCTCGAAAAAATATCAGAACTCATATCAGCCACCAAAGGCACTTCGGTATCTGGAAGCGATTTGTATTGGGTTCCAAAAATG
>DEYL01000058.1 GCA_002364535.1 Flavobacteriaceae bacterium UBA3159
TATTGGGGAGACCATCAAATTATTTATTTGTTGAAGTTTTTAGAATTTATTGAAAGTTATTATCCTGGCAAATTAGAAAATTACTTTTCAAAAGATTTATTTGTTTACGCCAATGTACCTTATAAAATTAAAACTTATGAAGAGATTATAAAGGATCCAAAAAATACGATTGAATTTAACCATGAAGCAGAACAAAAGATTCAAATTAAAAGGGGAGAGATAGGAACTGACGGAGCTTTGTTACGAGAGGCCCATGTTTTTATATATAAGGTTAATTTTATAGAAAAGATTTTAGTAACTGTGTTAGCAAAAGTTTCAAATTTTATACCAGAAGGGGGGATATGGATGAATACCCAACGCCCTGAATGGAATGATGCAAACAATGCTTTAGTCGGAAATGGAGTTTCTATGGTCACTCTTTACTATTTAAGACGCTTTTTGAAATTTTTTGAAGGTATTTTAAGTAAAGTTTCAATTACTGAAGTTGCAATTTCTTCAGAACTTTTGCTGTTCTTTAATTCGGTTAAATTCACACTTGAGACTAACCAATCACTTTTACAGGGTCCCATTTCTAATATAGATCGAAAGCGAATTTTAGATGGCTTGGGGACTGCAGCTAGTATTTACAGACATTCTATTTATAACGACAGTTTTTCTGGGGAAAAAGAAACAATCCATCTCGACGTAATTCTCTCTTTTGTGAAAATCGCACTACAATTTCTAGAACATTCAATAGAAGCCAACAAGCGACCTGATGCACTTTACCATTCCTATAACCTTATGACTGTCGAAGTTGATAACGCAATTTCCATATCCTATTTACCAGAAATGTTAGAAGGTCAAGTCGCTGTTTTAAGCTCTGGTTATTTATCCACCGAAGCTGCTTTAGAAGTGCTGGACGGGCTCAAGGCCAGTGCCTTATTTCGACCCGACCAATACAGTTACACTTTATATCCAAATAAAGCACTACCAAGATTTATCGACAAAAATACCATATCCGAAAAACAAATTAAATCTTCAGATTTACTGAAATTATTATTAGAGAATGAGAATAAGCAGATTGTGTCGAAAGATATTGAAGGGCAATATCATTTTAATGGAAACTTTAAAAATGTAGATTATTTAAGGGACGCCTTGATGAATTTACCATCAGTTTATCAACCTCTTGTTATGAAAGATGCCGAAAATGTCTATGCTATTTTTGAAGCAATTTTCGACCACAAATCCTTTACGGGTCGCTCTGGAACTTTCTTTGGTTATGAGGGCTTAGGTTCAATCTATTGGCATATGGTATCAAAACTATTATTAGCGACACTCGAAGTCACTCAAAAGGCAATTGCTGCAGAAACAGGTTCGCATAATATAGGACGTCTATTCGACCACTATTTTGAAATTAATGCAGGTATTGGCGCACACAAGTCTCCAGAACTTTATGGAGCTTTTCCAACCGATCCCTATTCACACACACCGGGCGGAAAAGGAGCTCAGCAACCTGGAATGACTGGCCAAGTTAAGGAAGATATATTAAGTCGATTTGGAGAATTAGGTTTCTATGTTAAGAATGGTTGTCTTGGATTTTCTCCTGATATTTTAAAGCCTTCAGAATTTCTTTCTGAAACCCAATCTTTTGATTATTACAATGTAAGAGGAGAAAAACAAAATATATCTATCAGTCCTGGAAGTTTAGTTTTTACAATTTGTCAGGTACCTGTTGTGTATAAGCTGGGTTCTGAGTTAGGTATTTCTGTAGAATTTACAGATGGAAAAACTAATAATATAAAAGGAAAAGTATTGGATTATGAAATAACCCAAACTATTTTCAAAAGATCTGATAAGGTAGAAAAGATCATTGTACATTTAAATAAATAATTTTGAAAACTTTAAATCTCTTAACATTTATTTTTTTATCTGCCTGCGCTGCAATTCCATCAACTGATTCCGAAAAGGTGATAACATCTGGGCGCTCAATACTTGTAAATGATGTGCCATATTTTATAAAAGGTATATGCTACCATCCTGTTCCAAGGGGTGCCACAAAGCGCAATTTTGAGTCGCTAGACCAAGACCTATTACTAATGAAGGAAGCGGGCATAAATACCATTCGTTTGTATGAGCCAATTGACGATATTGAAGTTTTAAATAAAATTCACGCAGCAGGTTTAAAATTGATAGTGGGTTTTGGCTACAACCAAAATGGAGTTTATGACATCGCTTCTGGCAGTTTTATCAATTTCATAAAAAAATACAAAACTCATAAAGCCATTTTATTATGGGAATTGGGAAATGAGTACAATTACCATCCCGAATGGTTTGATGGTGACATTCAAAAGTGGTACAATGCCTTAAGCATAGCTATAGATTTAGTTCATAAGGAGGATCCCAACCACCCTGTATCAACGGCTCATGGCGATGTACCAGATGAAAATGTCCTAGCTTTAAATCCTAATTTAGACCTATGGGGACTCAACGTATACCGTTGGGATAAACCTCAATCTGCTTTAAAAAGTT
Source organism: Flavobacteriaceae bacterium UBA3159 (assembly GCA_002364535.1). Taxonomy (GTDB): domain Bacteria; phylum Bacteroidota; class Bacteroidia; order Flavobacteriales; family Flavobacteriaceae; genus UBA8316. Next base: position 2,509 of record DEYL01000058.1, read on the forward strand.
GGGAGAAAATAAGTTCCAAGCCTGTTTATCTTTCTGAAGTAGGGGCAGACAGTTATATGAAAATCAGCAAGTCTGGGTTTGAAAAAGGTGAAAATCAAAAGGCTCAGGCGACCGCAAATGCCAATATCATTGATGCGGTTTTAAGTCACAGTGATCTCACTTCTGGACTTCTTATTTTTTCATTTACAGATGGTTTGTGGAAAGCTGGAAACCCCGATCAACAAGATATTGGCGGCTGGGCTCCTAATAGCAGTGGTGTTCCCTATGATGGTGCCCCAAACGAAGAGTACTGGGGAATTGTCGATATTGAAAGAAATAAAAAACAAACTTTTGATGCCATAAAGGAGCGGTTTACTAATTTTTCGATTAACAACAAAAAACTTCAGGAATGATTGATTACAGATGGATTGGTCCTTTGATATTCTTTTTAGCAAGTCTGCTTATGTCTACGGGATGCAAACAATCTGACCCTACAATCAATGTATATGAAACTTCTGAAAGCGGTCACAAATTAACGCTTATTGAGGATGTTGAACCTTTGAAAGTGCGTTCAGAAATTAATTTAAATATAAATCAAAAATTTCAAACGATTTCAGGTTTTGGAGGTGCATTCACAGAAGCGTCTGCCCATCTTTTGAACCAATTAAGCCCATCCAAAAGAGGCGAAATTTTGAAGGCTTATTTTAGTTCGGAAGGAGCGGCTTATTCTATGGCGCGAACGCATATGAATTCCTGTGACTTCTCACTAGACCACTATTCTTATTCCCCCTTAGCTGGTGATAAAAATCTGGAACATTTTTCTATTGATGAAGACCGCGAAGATTTGATTCCCATGATAAAAGACGCCTTAGAAATTTCTGAGGAGGGCTTTAAAATCTTTGCATCTCCTTGGACAGCAGCACCCTGGATGAAGGATAACAATGCATGGGTTGGTGGAAAATTATTACCAGAATACTATGACACTTGGGCTTTGTTCTTCTCTAAATATGCAGATGCTTATAGTGATGAGGGCATTGATATTTGGGGTTTTACTGTTGAAAACGAGCCAATGGGCAATGGTAACAACTGGGAAAGCATGCATTTCTCACCTGAGGAAATGACTGATTTTGTTCAAAACTATCTGGGACCTAAATTAGAAGGTGATGGTAAAGGAGATCTTATAATTCTTGGATATGATCAAAATCGAGCGGATATTAAAGAATGGGTTGATATGATGTACAGAGATGAAGCGAGTTCTAAATATTTTGATGGTACAGCCATACATTGGTATGAAAGTACTTATGACTACTTTCCAGAGGCTTTACAATACGCACATCAAAAAGCCCCTAATAAATATTTGATTCAAACTGAGGCTTGTGTAGATTCAGAAATTCCAGTTTGGAAAGAGGATGCTTGGTACTGGAAAAAGGAAGCCACTGATTGGGGCTATGATTGGCGTGAAGCCTCCAAAAAATATTTACATCCAAAATATGCCCCGGCAAATCGCTATGCAAGAGACATCATTGGGTGCCTCAATAACTGGGTTGACGGCTGGGTAGATTGGAACATGGTTTTGGACCGCAAAGGCGGCCCAAATTGGTTTAAAAATTGGTGCGTGGCTCCAGTTATTGTAGATCCAGATTCAGATGAAGTATATTATACACCATTGTATTACATCATGGCCCATTTTAGTAAATTTATCAGGCCAGGGGCTGAGGTCATAGCAGCGGATTCAACAGACATAGATTTGATGGTGACTGCAGCTCATAATCCTGATGGATCTACCGCAGTGGTGGTTTTCAATGAAGGTTTCACAGAAAAGACCTATCAATTAAAGGGATTAAAACTAGAAAAGACCATCAATATCAGTCCGCAAGCCATTCAAACAATTTTAATTACCAACTAAACCAATATATTATGCAAACATCTAATGCAACAGTAAATAGCGTATCAATGGGCCAAAAAATTGCTTTTGGATTTGGAATGTTGGCCAACCAAATGTTTCCTGCCATCTTGGGAATCTTTATGGTTGTTCTTATTGAAGACTTGGAGTTTTCTGGCTGGATGTGGTCTTTGATTTTTCTTTTTCCTAGAATTTTTGATGCCATAACTGATCCTATTATGGGCTTTATCTCCGATAATACCAAATCTAAATGGGGTCGCCGCCGACAGTATGTCTTTATTGGGGGGCTTGTTATGGGGCTTGCTTACATTTTTATGTGGCAACTTTATAAAACAGATGGTGTAGAATATAACTTCTGGTATTTCTTTTTATGGTCTTTGGTTTTTTATTTGGGACTGACCATCTTTAGTGTTCCTTATGTGGCCATGGGTTACGAAATGAGCGATGATTTTCACGAAAGAACAAACATCATGGCCATCGCCCAATGGATTGGACAGTGGGCTTGGGTCATTGCGCCTTTGTTTTGGATTATTATGTATGATCAAGATTGGTTTCCCTCTGCGGATGTTGCTGTAAGAGAATTGGCCATATGGGTTGCAATCCCCTGTACGCTTTTTGCTTTGGTGCCTGCTTTTTTTATAAAAAGTAAATCCACATTAAATGAAGACTATGAGCCCTTAAATTTGGCGAATGTTGGGAACAGCTTAAAAAAAATATTTGAAAGTTTTATTGAAGCGTTTAAAATCAAGGAATTTAGAAAATTATGCGGTGCAACCTTTTTAATATTCAATGCTTTCAACACAGTAGCAGCACTGACCTTTTTTGTAATTGTCTATAAATTATTTAATGGAGACGCCGGTGCATCTGGTATTTGGGTTTCTATGTTTGGATGTTTGGGTGCTTTAGGCACAACATTTATTGTGATTCCAGCGGTGGCTTGGATGTCTAAAAAATTTGGTAAGAAAAAGGCTTTTATGTTGGCACAAACAATTTCATTGGTGGGCTATATAATGCTTTATTTTTTATTCATTCCCGGTAAACCATCGCTGTATATTATTGCATTGCCGTTCTTTTCTTTTGGAATTGGGAGTTTGTTTACAATAATGATGTCAATGACTGCAGATGTTATTGATATTGATGAGTTAAATACAGGAAAAAGAAGAGAAGGAATTTTTGGTGCTATTTATTGGTGGATGGTAAAAGTGGGCTTTGCCATTGCTGGCGCCCTAAGTGGTACTATCATTACATTTGTTGGTTTTAATCCGGACCTTGCAACGCTAGACCAACAAGCGGCTGTAGATGGGTTGCATGCTTTCTTCTGTTTTTTTCCAATGGGAGGAACCATCCTCGCAATGTTTATCATGCGTAATTATAGCATTACTGAAGAGAAGGCTCAAGAAACAAAGGCTGCATTGACAGAAAAAAGAAAATAATTAAGAAATCTGCAATTTATTTTCTGAAATTTTGTTCTCATTTCCATGTGGAAGCTGCTATAACGAGATTCATTTTTGGTTGATAGGGTTGACTTACTAATTTAAAAAATATTTGTAGGGTCTATAAACTCCATATAAATTATAAATCCAGCCATCAAGAAAATAAAATAACCAAAAATTTTCCGAAGTTTTAAGTTGTCAAAATAACTTCCAAGGTAATTTCCAAGAAAAACTCCAAAAATAGCCAGGCATGTAAAAGGCAAAAGAAACCCCCAATCAATAGTTACAACCAAAGCATCCCCAAGTAAAAATCCGATTAGTGACTTTAAAGTTACGATTGTAAGTGAGGTTCCAATGGCTGTTTTAATATCAATATTTGCAAAAAGGATCAAGGCAGGAATGATTAAAAACCCACCACCTGCACCCACAAGCCCTGTGATGCTACCAATTAGAATCCCTATAGTAAAAATTAAGGGGTAGTTATAGGAAACTATTTTTAATTTTCCTTTTTCAATATTTTTTTTTGGCCTTTTAAACATGCTCAAGGCCGCAGGGATCATTACTACTGAAAATCCGCCCAATATGCCCATGCGTCTACTAATGACAACATCACCTATTGCAAACAATTCCTCCGGTATTATAGGGATTAAAAACAATCTAACAGCTGTAACAGTTAGGATGGCGGGAAGGCCAAAAATAAGGGCAATTCTAAAATTCACAGTTCCTTTTTGATGCTGTTTAAAACCACCCACCAAGGCGCTGCAACCTACCACAAATAACGAATATCCTGTGGCTAATTTTTCGTCAATCATAAATAAATACGTGAAAATAGGAACGGCGAGAATAGACCCTCCGCCTCCAATTAGACCTAAAATAATTCCTATTAGTACTGCAAAAAAATAGCCAAACACTTCTATCAAAACCATAATTTTTTATTTCAAAAAACATTAAAAAAATTCTTTTGTTTGAGATCGTTTTGCAAATTAACAAAAATTGATATTAACATACTTTAACGCTTTGCCAATCTTTTTTTGTAACTTAAAGTGTAAATTTGCTCTATTAATTGGTACAATAACAGGCAATTATGACAAAAATACTGGTATTTGATAGGTTTTATGATCTTTTAATTTCTGAAAAAGTAAAACTAAAAATTGAAAAAATAATTCTGATCATAGGTATGATCAGTTTTGTTGTTCATCTTGCTCTCATTTATTTGAAACGCTATGGGCTTTTAGATCTATTCGAAACATCTAATTTCTTTGATAATCCCATTGCAGCCATCTACACACCTTTTTCTTTTATATTAATTTACGAAGTTTACTTGTTAATTTTTTATTTACCAAGATCCATAACTACTTACATTACCAAACAATATGAAATTATTACGCTTATTGTGATTCGACGGATTTTTAAAGATCTGTCCAATTTAGAATTGTCTTCGAATTGGTTTGAAATTAAAAATGACATTGCTTTCACCTATGACATTATAACTGCCTTATTGCTGTTTTTTCTAATTTACCTTTTTTCATATTTAAGGGACAATTTGGACCATCTAAATTTAGCAAACCCCCTTGAAAGTCCACAAATACAACAGTTCATAAAGATTAAAAAAATAATGGCATCTGCCCTCATTCCTATTTTTATAGGAATTGGATTATTTACTTTTGGTGGCTGGGTTACCTCTTCAGTGCCTTCTAATATTTCGGCAGCCCTGAAAGATGTTAATAGTTTGTTTTTTGACGAATTCTTCGCGGTCCTTATTATTGTAGATGTCTTGTTGTTGTTGGTTTCTTTTTTCTATACAGATCAGTTTCACAAGGTCATTCGAAACTCTGGGTTTATTATTTCAACCATCCTCATTCGGATGTCTTTTACCGTTGAAGGTTTTATCAATAACATCCTCATTATCGCTTCCATTGTTTTTGGTTTGGGGATTTTATGGATTCACAACAAGTTTGCGAAAAATCTGCGTTAAAAAAAATCCAAACCTAGGTTTGGATTTAATATAATCAATTCTAAAAAATATCTATCGGCGTTTCTCCTTTTTCATTTTTGAACGCTTTTTTATATCCTTTGTCTTAAAAGACTTTTTATTTTTCATCAATTCCCATTGAGCAAACTGATCATCATTTAAGATTTTTTTTAAACTTTCTTTCATGGCAATAGCTTCATCAAGCCTTGAGATATGTATATTGTAAATCTCTTCTTTGCTGGGACGCTCTTTAGGTTTATTTTCCATGCGAAACTTTATTTTTTTTGTCTTTTCTAAAATAAGTGCATACATCTGATCTTGTTGGTTTTGGTTTAAATCTAATTCTAGAGTCATTTTTTTAGTCCAAAGTGTAGCTTCTTGTTCAGGAGTCAAGGCTTTCATCGCTTGCATGCGGTTGTTGGGCCGTTTTCCACGTTCTGAATCCATGCCTCGCGGCGGTTGTTGTGCAAAGACTGAAAGACTAAAAAGAAGGACCAATATTTTTAAAATATATTTCATAGCAACTTTTTTTAATTTGTTTTTAAATGTACAAAATCTATTCCGGATTTAAAACAGCCTCAATTCGTTTCGTAATATCTTGAAGATGGATGCGCGTCATACTATCTGCGGTTCTATTGAGCCCCCGTTTTGTCATGCGCTTAATTTCATTTAATTCAAATCGAGTAACAGCTCTAATGTCCGACTGACTTGTATTTACAGCGGTTGATTTTACATAATCGCTTCCCAATCTTTTGCTTTGATTTTTAGCGTTTATTATATAAGCAAGCCGGTCAATATGCGCTCTTTGAAGATTTCGGCGGTAGGTGTCAATTTTTTGACCTCTTTTGAGTTCTCTCCATATACTGTTGCGCAATGCAGTGGTTAAATCTGTCAGTTTAAAAGCCCCTGAACCGTTCAAGGTTTCATTTTCAATAAGCCGCGCCATTTTCCCCAAACTCAATAGATTTTTCAAAGTTCGCTCTTGCAACTTGCGAATGCGTTCTACAGACCCTGAATACTCAATGCGTTCAAAAATGGTTTTGTCTATCAACCATGAGGGGGTTTGAAACAATTCTTTATCCAAAAAGTCCAGAGCCTCTGCTTGTTTTACTTTAGACACATGGGTGTAAACTGCACCTTCTTGATCGGCTGTTTTGTAATGCTCGTAAACACCTCCAATATGATTCGCAACATGCCCCATATAGCGGTTGAATTGCGAAAGCACTTGCCCATACATGGCTTCCAAATCTTTGTAATCTTCTCCATCTTTGGTTGTCCATTGGATCAAATTAGGAACAATACGCTCCAAGTTTTTAATCCCATAGGAGCTGGCCAATACGGCATCGTCTCCAAGGTCTTCTGTTTGGGAACTTGGATCTACAACATCACCTGCTTGCTGGTGTCCAAAGCGATACATGGGATCTCCAGCATGTTTTGTAATCCAACTGTTTAATATTTCTTTTTCTTCTACAGCAGTTTTTCCGGGTATTGGCCGGTACCCCCAAGCAATGGCATATTTATCATAAACACCAATGTTAGGCATCAGCGCGACCCCTTTGTCTTGAGGCTGTGCGACATAATTAAAGCGTGCATAATCCATAATAGAGGGCGCGGTGCCATATTTTTGAGTGAATTCAGCATTTCTTAAATCTTCTACCTTATAGGCGCAACTGCTGCCCATATTATGTGGGAGACCGAGGGTGTGACCAACTTCATGTGCCGACACAAACCGAATCAGGCGCCCCATAACCTCATCTTCAAATTCAGCACCCCGAGCTTCAGGGTTGATGGCTGCTGTTTGAACAAAAAACCAGCCACGAAGCAAGGTCATAACATTGTGGTACCAATTGATGTCACTTTCTAAAATTTCTCCTGTTCTTGGGTCGCTTACATGGGGTCCATTTGCATTTGGAATTGGTGATGCTAAATACCTTACTACAGAGTAACGAACATCCTCTGGACTCCATTCGGGATCTTTCTCAGGAGATGGAGGGTCTGCTGCAAGGATGGCATTTTTAAAACCAGCGGCTTCAAAAGCGACTTGCCAATCTTCGATGCCTTGTTTGATATATTTGCGCCATTTTTTAGGGGTGGCACGATCAATATAATAAATAATTGGTTTTTTAGGTTCCACCAATTCTCCAGCTTCAAATTTATCTAGGTCTTCCGCTTTGATTTCAAGTCGCCAACGGTCTAAATACACCAATTCTCGACTTCTTTGATCCTCCAATCCATAATCGACTTGCCCCCTTGCAAACCAACCTACACGTTGGTCAAAATAACGACGCTTCATTGGGTTTTGAGGCAATAAAATCATTGAATTATTGATTTCAACTGAAATGGTTCCTGTGCTAGAATTTGATGGCGGTTCCGATGCTGCATAGGTTTTAACATGTCTGGCTTCAATATTTTTTGGATAACTTTTGACACTTTCAATAAATGACTTGTTACTTTCTAGGCGGGATATTTTGTATTGTTTTCTCCGATAGTTCGGTAATCCAAGTGCTTTTACATCCGTTTTAAATAGATCCGTTACATTAATCACAGTTGCAGTGGAATCATTGTTGTAGGCTTTAATCGGAAAGGTGTATAAAACTGGCTCAAAGTTTGAATTCACAACTGCTTCATGTACGGGCAGAGAATCTGCTGCAAAAACTTCATGAGACACAACTCTCAATAAGACCTTTTTATCTCTTTTTTGCCATCTCAAAACTTGGGTGTTTTGTTTTCCACCTCCGAATCCAATACCAGATGCTGTTTTCGCAATGCGACTGACCATGAGCATTTCTTTTTCAAACAATGAATCTGGAATTTCGTAATAAAAGTCGGTTTCAATTTTATGAACTTTAAAAAGCCCCTCATCCGAAACAGCATCTTTTGTGATAACTTCTGAATAGGGTTTGATTCCATCCTTGTTTGGCTTGGTACTGGTTTTTGATGCATTTTCTTTGTTTTTTTTAACCGAGCCTGCCTTGATGCTGATTGCACAAGAATGTAGAACCAAAAGTGCGGCTAATAAAACAGTTGTTTTTAAGATTGTTCTCATTGTCTTAAAGAAATTAAATTATAGTGATAGTTTAGGCTTATATTTTAGGGTTTAGTCCAAAAGCTTAACTGTAAGCTGATCCTCTGTTTTGACAACTTTTGCCAATCCTTGCTTTGTTAAACTTTTCATTGCTTTATCCCACCCCTTATTACTGAGTCCAGCTTGTATTTTTAATTCGGATAGGTGTATTGTTTTTTTGTTTTGAATGATGTCAAAAATAGTTTTTTCATTTTCATTTAGATCCAAAGATTTTTTCTCCGGTTTCATCTGTGGAAAAAACAACACCTCTTGGATGGATGCATTATTGGTTAAAAACATAATCAAGCGGTCCATTCCAATGCCCATTCCAGAAGTTGGAGGCATTCCATATTCTAAAGCTCTCAAAAAATCTTCATCAATAAATTGAGTCGCTTCATCATCGCCTCGATCGGCCAATGTTAATTGTGCTTCAAAGCGCTGGCGTTGATCTATGGGGTCGTTCAGCTCGGAGTAAGCGTTGGCGATTTCTTTTCCGCACACCATCAGTTCAAAGCGTTCGGTTAAATCCGGATTGCTGCGGTGTTCTTTACAAAGTGGGCTCATTTCTTTTGGATAGTCTGTAATGTAGGTTGGCTGAATGTAGTTCCCTTCGCATTTTTCACCAAAAATTTCATCTATTAATTTTCCTTTACCCATACTCTCATCAACTTCTATCCCCATACCTAAGGCAGCTGTTCTTAGTTCTTCTTCTGACTTTCCTGTAATGTCATAGCCTGTAAATTCTTTTATGGCTTCTGTCATTGTGACTCTAGCATAGGGTGCTTTGAAATCAATTTCATGGGCGCCAAAGGTGACTTTGGTAGTCCCATTGACTGCATTGGCACAAAACTCTAAGAGTTGCTCACAAAATTCCATCATCCAATTATAGTCCTTGTAGGCCACATAAATTTCCATGGCTGTAAATTCAGGATTGTGGGTGCGGTCCATGCCTTCATTTCTGAAATTTTTTGAGAATTCATAAACCCCGTCAAATCCACCAACAATCAGACGTTTTAGGTACAATTCATTAGCAATACGCATGTACAAGGGAATGTCCAAGCTGTTGTGATGGGTAACGAATGGTCGTGCTGCAGCGCCTCCAGGAATGGGTTGTAAGATAGGTGTCTCTACTTCAAAATACCCAGCATCATTAAAAAATTTTCGCATCGCATTAAATAGCTTTGTTCTCTTTACAAAGACCGCCTTGACATGAGGATTCACGGCTAAGTCTGCATAGCGTTGACGGTAGCGCATTTCAGGATCGTTGAATTCGTCATAAGAATTTCCATCCGCATCTGTTTTTGGAAGTGGGAGCGGTTTGAGTGCTTTGCTCAAAAGTTTAAAATTTTTGACCAGGATTGTTTTTTCGCCCACTTGAGTGATAAATAATTCTCCTTCAATTCCAATAATATCTCCTAAATCTAAAAGTTTTTTAAAGACATCATTGTAGGCAGACTTGTCTTCACCCGGACAAATTTCATCTCTATTAAAATAGACTTGAATGCGCCCTTCACTGTCTTGAATTTCCGTGAATGCAGCCTTCCCTTGCACTTTTTTTCGCATTAAGCGTCCAGCAATAACCACCTTTTCTCCTTCAATAAAATTGGATTTTATACCCAGACTGTTATGGGTTACAGGGAATAGGTCGGCGGGATAAGGATTAATTCCTAACGCACAAAGCTTTGAAAGTTTTTCGCGTCGGACAAGTTCTTGTTCGGAAAGCTGTGCCATAGTTGTTTAATCTTAATTGATAACAAATATAACGACTCTGCATTGGATTTCAATAGGGAATTTAAAATTCAATAGTTTGTAACGATTTTGATGTATTTTTGTCTTATTGTAG
>DEYL01000037.1 GCA_002364535.1 Flavobacteriaceae bacterium UBA3159
TGATAAAGACGGCATTGGAGATAATGCCGATCTTGATGATGATAATGATGGCCTTCCAGATAAAGAGGAAAAAATATTTGGTACTGATCCACTTAATCCAGACACTGATAGTGACGGCTTAAATGATAGCCAAGAAAATGCTATTGGAACTGACCCTAATGATCCTGATACGGATGATGATGGTATTTTAGATGGAGAGGATACAAATCCGTTCTCACCTTTTGAAATTGCCGATTTTGATCGTGACGGACTGCCCGATGATATTGATCCAGATGATGATAATGATAATGTGGATGATACTTTTGAGTATGCGATTGGTACTGATCCATATAATCCAGATACTGATGGAGACGGATTAAGTGATGGTAGTGAATTACAAAGAAAAACAGATCCCAATAATGCTGATACAGATGGAGATGGAACCATTGACCCTATTGACCACTTCCCTACTGATCCATTTGAGGATACTGATTCAGACAGAGACGGTTTAGGAGATTATATGGATATCGATGATGACAATGACGGTGTTTCTGATATTGAGGAGCTATCACGAAGGACAGATCCTAAAAATGCTGATAGTGATGGTGATGGACTTACCGATTATGAGGAGGTCACATTAGGAACAGATCCAAGAACTTCAGATACTGACAAAGACGGTCTTTCTGATAACCAGGAAAATGATCTGGGGACTGATCCTCTTAATCCAGATACTGATGGTGACGGGGTTGCTGATGGCGAAGATAAACTTCCCAATAATGCAGATGAGGACTTTGACAGTGATGGTGATGGAATTGGTGATAATAAAGACCCCGATGACGATAATGATGGCTCACTGGATAGCGAAGAGATTGCAAACGGTACAGATCCTTTAAACCCCGACACAGACGGGGATGGCTCTAATGATGGAGATGAAGCCAAATTAGAAACTGATCCATTAAATCCTGATACTGACGGAGATGGTATTTTAGACGGAGAAGACGACTTCCCTCTAGATCCAAATAGAGCTGATGATGCTGATGGGGACGGCATACCTGATGGTGAAGATCCAGATGATGATAATGATGGTTTACTCGATACAGAGGAATTGGCCTTAGGAACAAATCCCGAGAAGCCCGATACAGATCAGGACGGACTGAGCGACTTTGATGAAAAGGGTCTAGGCACTAATCCATTAAATCCTGACTCTGACGGTGATGTACTCACTGACGGTGAAGAGCTTGAGTATAAAACTAATCCATTAAGCCCTGATACAGACGACGACGGACTCACCGATGGAGTAGAGATATTAAAAGAAACGGATCCAAATAACTCAGATACCGATGGTGATGGAATCAAGGATGGATCTGATAAGCTTCCTCTGAATGCAGAAGAGAGTAGAGATAACGACGGTGACGGAATCGGTGATGAGCAGGATGATGACGATGATAATGATGGGGTTTCTGACCAGGATGAGAAACAAATCGGAACCAATCCATTTAATCCTGATAGCGACGAGGATGGTCTGAGTGACGGCCAGGAAGTAAATAATAGAAGAACAGATCCTCTTAATCCAGACACCGATGGTGACGGGGTTGTTGATAAAGATGACAACTTCCCACTGGATGATAAGGAATCTACAGATACTGATAAAGACGGTATAGGAGATCTATCTGATAAAGATGATGACAATGATGATATTGCTGATGAGGAAGAAATAGCTTTAGGCACAGATCCATTAAAAGCAGATACTGATGGAGATGGATTAAAAGATGGTGACGAGGTTCAAGCAAATACAGATCCTCTAAACCCTGACAGTGACGGTGATGGTTCTCCCGATGGAAGTGATGACTTCCCGCTGGATCCAAATATTTCTGTTGATTCTGATCGTGATGGGGTCTCTGATGAAAAAGAAAAACAGATCAGAACCAATCCTGAAAACCCGGATACCGATGGAGATGGATCTAATGATGGGGAGGAATTGGCAAGAGGAACAGATCCCAGGGATGTTGATAGTGATGATGATGGAATCATTGATAGTGAAGATGATCTTCCATTAGATTCAACTGAAATAATAGATACTGATGGAGACGGCATAGGAGATAATTCAGATACAGATGATGATGGAGATGGCATTGAGGATGCAATTGAAACAGCTCAGGGTACAGACCCAAAAAGTGCAGATACGGACGGGGATGGAGTTGGAGACTTTGATGAAAAAGATCTAGGCACTGACCCATTAAATCCGGATACTGATGGGGATGGAATAGCTGATGGAGAGGAGCTCGAGATAAAAACAGATCCGCTAAATCCAGATACTGATGGAGATGGAGCGATAGACGGTGAAGATCAGCTGCCACTCGATGCTCAGGGAAGTAATGATAATGATAGGGATGGAATTAAGGATGAAGAAGATCCTGATGATGATAACGATGGACTGACAGATGAGCAAGAAGCTGCTCAGAATACAGATCCATTTAATCCAGACACCGATGGAGATGGAGTCTCTGATGGAGATGAAATCAAGTTAAACTCTAACCCTAATAGTACTGATAGTGATGGTGATGGGCTGGATGACGGAGTTGAACTGGCCATGTCTACGGATCTTACAAGTAGCGATACTGATGGAGATGGAATACCGGATCCACTGGATTCTTTTCCATTGAATCCATATGAGAGTGTAGATACTGACGGAGACGGGATAGGAGATGACGATGATCTGGATGATGATAATGATGGATTATCAGATACTACTGAAGCCAGATATGGCACCAACTCGTTAGTAGCTGATTCTGATGACGATGGTCTTACTGATGGAGCAGAAATTCGTCTAACCACTAATCCTCTTAATAATGATTCAGATGGGGATCAAACCATTGATGGTGAGGACGATTTCCCACTCAATGCTGATGAAGATACCGATACTGATTTTGATGGTATTGGAAACAACACTGATACTGATGATGACAATGATGGAGTGTTAGACCTTATAGACAACTTCCCAACAGATGCATCAGAGGTAAACGATATTGATGGAGATGGGGTTGGAAATAATGCTGATAATGATGATGATAATGATGGAGTGATTGATTTCACCGAGTTACAGTTTTTGGCGATTATGCAACCCATTGATATTTCATTCTCAAAAACTATTACCGATTTAAAAACTACTACCGATACACTTGAGTCTGACAATCGACGTGGATTATCTAATCCATTTAGAGGGGTGGGTAAATGGAAAATAAGGAAGAAAGTATCAGGAGGAGCTGATGCACATTTGTTCACCGTTAAATACGGAGAGCCTGGTGCGAAACAAAATTATGATGATTATTCACAACGATCAAGTGTTACAAGAGGTGACGGTGAGGGAGAAGAAGAGGAAGAAGAGGGTATACTAGCATTTATAAATCCTCCTGATCCAGATAATCCTCAGGATCATAACAAAGACGGAGTTTATGAGGTTGTTATTAGTTATGTCAATACAGAACTTGGGGATATGAATGTACCCATTCCAGATGCGCCTATGAATGTGAGTCTTTCAGATTCATCAACTCTAGATATTATATCATTAACAACAAGTCAAACCCCTGTAGAAGAGGTAGACCCTGATATTATTCAATCTGATACGGATGCAGATGGATATGTTAACTCTATTGATCAGGATGATGACGGTGATGGTATTGATAGCCAATTTGAAGCATTGACTGGAGGAAATGGTTTTTCTGCTCGTGGAGGAGAAGGAAGACAAAGATCTGACGATTTTGATGGTGATGGAATCGTAGACTCATTGGATCCAGATGACGAAAATGATGGCCTGTTTACCCAATATGAAAATCCTGACCCCAACGGTGACAGAAGAGCTGATGACGCCCAAGATACTGATGGCGACGGCCTACCTGATTATATCGATGATGATGACGATGGTGATGGTATACTAACCATACTTGAGGGATCAGATCTAAATTTTGATGGAAACCCTGATGATTCTATCGACTCCGACCAAGATGGTATTTATGACTATATCGATTATGACGATGATAATGATGGTGTACCAACTTCACTTGAATTGGGAGACGGTCGATTCTATAGAGATTCTGATTATGATGGCATACCAGATTATTTAGATACAGACGATGATGGAGACGGAATACTGACCCGCCTAGAGGTAGATCATCAGGCTGAAGATTTTCTGGCAAGACTAGTAGATTTGGATGGAGATGGCAAACCCAATTATCTAGACAAAGACGATGACGGTGACGGAATTCAGTCAATCGACGAAGATCGAAATTTAAATGGTAACCCTGCAGATGATGATATGGATGGTGATGGGCTGTTCGATGCATATGACTCCAAGGTCTCAGATTGTGATGAGGACGGAGTTTTTGATGAAGTAGACGCAGAAAACTGTAATCCATACAATGACAGTGATGGTGATGGGTTTGTAAATATTGATGAGATTAGTTGTGGTGTTGATCCCAATGATCCGCAAAGCATTTGTGAGGATTATGCATCTATTGGACTGAAAATAACTGACTTTTTCTCGCCCAACGGGGACGGCATAAACGATGAGTGGGCAGATGACTCATTCTTGCGTTACCCAGACAACGAAGTTTGGATTTACAACCGATCGGGTCAATTGATCTTTAATAAAGCAAATTATCAAAACAATTGGACAGGAGAATTCAATAACGAAGAGCTACCCGAGGGAAGTTACTATTATTTAATCGATTTTAATAGGAATGGAAATCCTGATTATCAGGGTATTGTCTATTTAACTAGATAATAAATGATTTTACGTTTTCTGTTTATTTTATTTCCTCTAGCTCTCTTTTGCCAACAAGATGGATACCTCTCCTTGTACAATTTTAATATGAATTTGATTAATCCTGCTTATGCAGGAGCTGAGGGCAGTCATGTTTTTTCACTTACATCCAGAAATCAATGGAATACCATTGAAGACAGTCCAAAAACAACAGGACTCTCCTATTCAATTTCAAGAAGCAATAACGTTGGGCTTGGAATCTCCATCATCTCTGACAAAATTTTTATAGAAAATCAAACAATGTTAACCATTGATTTTTCTTACAAACTCACTTTGAGTAATGATGGCGTCATATTCTTAGGAATCAAAGGAGGTGGGAACTCATATAATGCCGACTCCACACCACTACTGGGTTTTTCCGAAATTCCTGATCCGGCACAGAAATCCTTGAGCAGATTTAATCCAAATATGGGCGTAGGTTTTTTATTTAGAATGAGAGGATTTTGGTTCTCTGGTTCGATACCCCGAATGTTCAACACAAAAAGAGATGAAGATATTGAAATACAATCTAGAGATAGAATCCACGTATACCTGGCTGGGGGAGCACAATTAAAAATTAGTGAAGATTTTTCGATCATACCCAATCTAATGTACAGGAAAGGCAAAGGCCTTCCCAATTCGATTGATTTTGGTAGTTGGGTTTCATATCTCAATAAATTTGATCTAGGAATTTCTTTTAGATCAGGCTCTATTTTCTCATTCCTGGCATCCGTAGATTTGGGAGAGAATATATCCGTTGGTTATGCCTATGATACCTATAGAAATGGGACATTATCTGGTCTCAACCTAAAGGGGCACGAACTGGCTATACGCTTCAATCTGGGTGAAGCTCCTGAAAAAAACGTTGAGCAGGTAAGCACTGAGGAATAAAATACTGTTCAGTATGGATCTATTGTTTCTCTTAATTGAGCAATTAAATATTGTATTAAAAAAATAATTAGATTTATATTAAAAAGCGGTTGTATGATCGAGATCGTAAATTATTTTGAAAATATTCCCTCCATACATCGCGGCCTGCTAATTGTAGGGGGGATCAGTTTTTTTTGGTTTTTGGAGGGACTCTTTCCTTTGGTTCGATTCAATTATAAAAAATGGCACCATGCCCTTACCAATTTCTTTTTTACCCTCACCACCATCCTTATAAACTTATCCATGGCTTTTTTGCTGTTGAGAACATCCGATTGGACCGTCAACAACAGTTTTGGATTGTTACAGTGGATTCAAGATCTACCCCTTTGGACTGAAATAATTTTAGGTGTTTTGCTTTTGGATTTTGTCGGCGCTTATCTTCCCCACTATACCGAACATTGTATCAAACCCTTGTGGATGATTCATCTGGTTCATCACAGTGACCCCAATGTGGACACAACTACTGCAAACCGTCATCACCCCCTCGAAAGTATTGTGAGATTTTCCTTTACGCTATTGGGTGTTTATATCTTGGGTACTTCAATCGGTATTATCATGCTCTACCAAGCCTTGTCGGTGGTATCCGCTCAATTCAGTCATGCCAATATTAGGTTACCTGTAAAGTTAGATCGATGGATTAGTTATTTTTTGGTTTCTCCTGATATGCACAAGATTCACCACCATTACCGTTTGCCCTACACTGATAACAATTACGGGAACATCTTCTCCATTTGGGATAGGCTGTTCGGTACCTTTAGCTATTTTGATAGGGAAAAAATTATCTATGGGGTTGATGTATTCCCCGATGTGGTAAAAAACACTAAAATTGGAAGTCTGCTTAAACAACCTTTTGAAAAATATCAAAAGCCAACCATGGAACAACTCGACTAATTCAATCCCTGTAATACTTTAAACATTTGGTTAATCTGATGTTCTTCTTGGCTTCCAGTCAACATGTTTTTTAATACAAAAACTTTTTTTTGCATTTCTTCTGAACCCAAAATAACAACATAAGGAATTGAACGTTGATTGGCATAATTTAACTGTTTTTTTAGTTTAGCGGGTTTGGGATAAAACTCACAAGGAAACTCTTGATCTCTCAATTTTGTAAGCTGGTCAAAACAAAAGCTGGCCGAATCATCTCCAAAATTTAAAAAAATCAGTTTGGTCTTGTGATCCAATGAAGCAGGAAATAAATTCAATTCCTCTAAAACCAAGAAGATGCGATCAAATCCAAAAGAGATACCAAATCCACTGGTGTTTTTAAGACCAAATAAATCTGTAAGCCTATCGTAACGACCTCCTCCACCAATCGAGCCCATTTTAATTCCCTCGGGTGGCATGACTTCCAGTATCAAGCCAGTATAATAATTCAACCCTCTCGCTAATGTAACACTAAATGAAATGGACATAGCTTTTAGGGATTGTCGATTTAATTGACCGTAGATAAATTTCAACTCTTCAATTCCTTCTTGCGCAATTTCAATTCCTTCAAGGGCTTGAGCAACAGCAGATAATTGGGTTTCAAAAGCACCTTTTAAAGAGAGAAAAGGTTGTAAACGCATAATAGCGTCGGTAGAAAATCCTTTTGATTGGAGTTCTTTGATGACCCCTTCTTTACCAATTTTACTGACCTTGTCCAATGCCACTGTAAAATTTATCAATTGAGACTCTGCTCCAATACATTGCGCAATACCTAAAAGAATTTTACGGTGGTTGAGTTGAATTTGAACCCTTTTCAGGTTTAGCTTAGAAAAAACGTGATCATAAAGCAATACACCCTCCACTTCTTGCCAGAGAGAACTTTCGCCCACCACATCTGCATCACATTGTAAAAATTCTTGAAATCTACCGTGTTGAGGGCGATCGGCACGCCAAACTGTTTGCATTTGATACCGCCGAAAAGGAAATGCTATGTCGTTTTGATATTGGGCAACATAACGAGCAAAAGGAACAGTGAGGTCATAACGAAGTGCTTTTTGTGACAATGAATCGGAAAACTTTCCCAAATCTCCTTTTTTCAATGCCTCTAAATCGGCTTTTTTAACCTTATCTCCTGAATTTAATATTTTAAAAATCAACCGATCTCCCTCCTCACCATATTTACCCAATAATGTCTCTGAGCGCTCAAATGATGGTGTTTCTAGGGGTTGAAATCCGAAACTTTCAAAAGCAGACGTCAGCTGGGATTTTAGATAATTTCTCTTAGACAAAATCGCAGGAGAAAAATCACGAGTTCCTTTGGGTATAGATGGTTTTAAGTTCGACATATACGATGGATCAGCAGCAAAGATCAAACAATTCTTATTATTTTGAAAGAAAACTTTTTAAGTCCTCATAGGTTTTGCCATCAGAGATCTTAGCACCCTGATTAATAAGCTTAAACTTTTCCTCTTTTAAGGTCTCTTGAAATGTCCGACTGGATTCAAAAATTTCAACACTAGGGTTTGACAAATTCTTTGCCAACCATTCCTTGTAATCTTTATCCATCAATGATGGACAGTCTTTCTCCACCCGGATCAAGATCAGATCAATACGAGCATTTTCACATTTGAATAAAAACAAATGGTAATCACTTCTATTTTCGAGATAAGTAATTTTGTAGAGAGACTGATCCCAAACCATATCACTAAAAAGATCCATCAGTTCGTCCGTCAGACTAAGATTATCGGATTTAATTTGATTCCATTGAGTTTTATCGATGGATTGCACCGCCAGAAATAAGGCAAACTCCTGATGTAGGCTTTCAAATTGCTCTTTGGACAAACGGGTGTATTTCATAAAATCAAATGAAAAAAAAACCCCACTCAAGGTGGGGTATGAAAATGATTGTAAAATTATTTTTTCTCGGGAATGATTTCAAAAGGAAATTGAATAGAAACCTCTCTATGAAGTCTGATTTTTGCCTCATAACTTCCCAAACGCTTGATGGTTTTACCGGGAACAGCAATGGCATTTTTTTCAATTTCATGTTCCTGTGCATCAAAAGCTTTTACCAAATCTACTGCAGAAACCGAACCAAACAGTTTGTCTCCACTACCGACTTTGGAGGGTATCTTGACCACCAGAGCCATTAGCTTTTCTCCCAATGCCTTAGCGTCGTCAATGATCTTTTTTTCTTTAAAAGCTTTTTGCTTTAAATTTTCTGCCAAAACTTTTTTGGCAGAAGTAGTGGCTAATACAGCCTTACCTTGTGGGATGAGATAATTTCTCCCATATCCGTTTTTGACTTTTACTAAATCGTCCTTAAAGCCAAGATTTTGAACGTTTTCTTTTAATATAATTTGCATGACTTAAAGATTTTATTTAAGAAGATCACCTACATAAGGCATCAAGGCCAAATGACGAGCTCTTTTGACTGCTACTGAAACTTTTCTTTGATATTTAAGGGAAGTTCCTGTCAGACGCCTGGGTAAGATTTTACCTTGTTCGTTAACAAATTTTAAAAGAAAATCAGGGTCTTTGTAATCGATATGCTTGATACCTGATCTTTTGAATCTACAGTATTTCTTTTTGATATTGGTATCAATATTAAGGGGGGTTAAATATCTAATTTCCCCTTCTTTTTTACCACTGGATTGTTCATCAATTTTTGCCATCTTACTTAAACTTTAACTTTAGATTGAATTTTTTTTCTTCTTTTCTTAGCCCACGCTTGAGCGTGAATATCAAGTTTGACGGTTAGATAACGCATCACTCTTTCGTCTCTGCGAAATTCAACTTCTAAAGCATTGATAATATCACCCTCACCCTCAAACTGAATCAAATGGTAAAAACCACTGTTTTTGTTTTGAATGGGGAATGCAAGTTTCTTCAGTCCCCAATCTTCTTTATGAACAATTTTACACTTTTGAGATTCCAAAAGTGACACGTACTTTTTTACTGCCTCCTCTATCTGTATCTCAGATAGAACGGGATTCAGAATGAAGACAGTTTCATAATGATTCATATCTATTTTTTTTATGAAATGCAAAAATAGGTGAATCATTAAATTACACCAAGAGAATCATTGTTTTTTAGGAATTTTTTTTTAGATTTGAGATAGATATAGTAAATAATTTAGCCCCATTATGAAACTAAACTACATATATATTGATCCCATTCCGGTAGAGCGGTTGCATTTCCTTCAGGTTTTAAAACATTTTTCCGAAATCAATTTAAAGGCAGAATTTTCCGACACCGTTAATGCCAAGGAGTATCTGAATTACAACACTGTTGATTTTGCTGTTATTTCCTCTGATCTCCCCGTTTACACCAGTTTTGATTTTGTAGATCAACTCAGAGACGAAATTGAAATCATCTTGATTACCAAAACTCCAATGGACGCCATCAAATCCTATGAAAAAGGTTTTATGGATTGTTTGATGAAGCCTGTCTCCAAAAATCGATTCAAAAAGTCAATTGATCGACTCAACGACAAATTGGAGTGCCTAAAGATCATTCGTGAAAAGAAAGAACATATGATTCATTTTAAATGTAATTTTAAGGCCGAAAAGCTTCAGGCCAACAATATACGATGGATAGAAGCCATGGGGGACTACGTTAAGGTAGTAACCAAAACCAAAAACTACATGGTACTCTCGACAATGAAATCTTTTATAAAAAAACTGCCTGAAAACCAGTTTGTAAGGATTCACAAATCCTACATTGTGAATCTCAAAAAAGTAATCAATTACACCACCAGAAATGTCAATACTGATGGAGAAATATTGCCTTTGAGTCGCAAACAAAAAAGTATTTTCAAAGAAAATTTCCTTAATTTTCAATAGGGATCAACGTCCAAGTTAACTTTACAAGATCTGAATATTGCAATTGACTCAAAACCGTCCAATGACTTTTTAATGATTTGTTTTACCTGATCCCGAGACTGATTACTCGAAATTTTTATCAAAATTTGCATCCGATATCGGTTCCGAAGACGAGCAATAGATGGAAAAACAGGACCCAATATTTGACCGTATTCCGATTGTAGTAAAACATTTGCAATCCACTGACTTGCCTTTTTAACCGTTTCCATATCGCTGTGGTTGACCACTATCCTGATCAGTCTAGTGTAGGGAGGGTAGTGATATTCTTTTCTGTCTTTCAATTGCTGTTTTAACATCTGATCATAATTTCCCTCAATCACTTTTTGAATGATGGGGTGATGGGGCTGATAGGTTTGGATCAAAACTTTCCCCCTCAATTCTTTTCTTCCGGCCCTCCCGGCCACCTGACTTAACATCTGATAGGTTCTTTCGTGGGCCCTAAAATCTGGAAAGTTCATCAGATGATCCGCATTCAAAACCCCCACCAAATGAACGTTTTGAAAATCCAATCCCTTAACGATCATTTGAGTACCTACCAAAATTTTGACTTCTTGCGCAGCAAAAGAATGAATTAATTTATCAAAAGCCCATTTCCCCTTAGTCGTATCCGCATCCATTCTGGCCACCTTAACTTCAGGAAATATAACAGCTACTTGTTCTTGTATTTGTTGGGTACCCATACCCTTTGTTGAAAGATTGGGCAAGCCACAAGCGTGACACTTTTGCGGTACCGCGATATGATAACCACAATAGTGACACTTGAGTTGATCCGTATATTGATGATAGGTGAGGGTGACATCGCACTGATGACAGTGGGGCATGTGACCACAGTCTAAACACTCAATTACGGGAGCATAACCCCGTTGATTCTGGAACAATATAATTTGTTTGTCCATGGCCAGTGTTTGCTCCATCTCTTGAATCAAAGTTTGGGTAAAACCTCCCTTTACTTGCTTTTTTTTGTAGGCTGTTTTCAAATCGACCGTAATGATCTCTGGCAATTCCACTTTACCAAACCTTTGATGGAGCTGAACCCAGCCGTATTTACCAGTCAAGCGGTTAAATGAACTTTCAATAGAAGGGGTCGCCGAACCCAATAAAACTTTGGCATGATGAATTCCAGCCAATACTATGGCACTGTCTCTGGCATGGTATCTAGGAGAAGGATCAAACTGTTTGTAGGACAACTCATGTTCCTCATCCACTATCACCAAACCCAAATGGTAAAAAGGCAGAAAAAGTGCAGAACGGGTTCCTACAATGATTTTTGCTTTGGCATTGTTTTCAAGAATATTGTTCCAAACCTCTGTACGTTCGTGAACAGAAAACTTGGAATGGTAAACGGTAACCTCTGTACCAAAACACTCTTGTAATCGTTGTACCATTTGGGGGGTCAATGAAATTTCGGGCAAAAGATATAGAACCTGCTTTCGGTTTGCAATGGTCTGAGCGATCAACTCAATATAAATTTCAGTTTTACCCGAACCCGTCACCCCCTGAAATAAGACCACAGATTTATTATCGAAAGAACTGGTGATTTCGTTAAGTGCCTTTTGCTGTTCACTAGACAGAGCTCTTTCTTGATCTCTTTTTGTAAAATCATACAACAGTCGATCCTCTCGTAAAGATTGCTCCTCCAACAATCCTTTAGTAATCAGTGTCCTCAAAACAGCCGATGTTGAATTAATTTTATCGAGTAAAACCTTTGATTTTATCCATTCATCACCCCTAGGGTTTTGATCAAAAATCCCCATCAATAATTGCTTTTGTTTTGGTGCATTTTTCAGTGAATCGAAAACCTCCTCTAAATTTTGGGTATCTAAAATCAATTGAGATAATCGGACATATCGAACAAGTTTGGGTTTGTATTTTTCACTCAAGGTTTGGTGAATGTCCACCACCCCTTTGGTAAATAAATCCTGTATAAGACCCAAAACATTTTTTTTTCCCAGAATCTCAATGATTTCTTTAACACTTAATGCCTTAACCTCTAGGGCTTCGTAGACCAAAAAAGCATCATCACTCAGTGCGTTTTTATCTTCTTCTGAAATTTCTTTTTTTACCACAACTGTCTCGCTCTCTAACAGAAAGGTTGTGGGCAATGCAGCACGAAGAATATCTCCCAGTTTACTCTGGTAGTAATGCGATAACCAATTCCAAAACTCAAGCTGCTTTGGCGTCACACTGGGGGATTCCTCTAGGATCAACTCAATAAATTTAGGGGTATAAAGATGGGGTGCCTGGTCGTGAAGTTTTACCACTACCGCAGAATAAACTTTTGATTTACCAAAAGAAACCGCAACCCGGAAACCCGGCTTTAAAACAGCAAAATCCTCAGACGTAACTGCATAGGTGTAGGGTTTACCAAGTGCTAAAGGAAGAAGAACATCAGCGAAATACTGCATTATTTAAAAATACAACTTTGCTCATTATCATGAGTCATCTTGTTCGGAGTTTTTGAGTCGATTTAAGGTTGCATTCAGTTCAAAACCAAGCAGCAATAAACTTGAATTGAGCCATATGTAAAACAAAAAAATCAATAATGCCCCTATGGAACCGTATAGTTGATTGTATCTCGAGAAATTTTCAATATAAATACCGAACAGGTAGGTCGTTAAGAGAATCAACAAACAACTCATCAAAGCACCAGGGGAGAAAAAGCGTGTTTTTTTACCCTCTATGGTGCCAAAATAATATAAAATGGACACTGTAATATATATCAAGATGGCATAAAAAAACAATTGCCCTATTCTGATCCAATTGATCTCACTGGGAATCAATTCATCAAGATTGCTCAAAATAAAAATTTCGAAAAACACAAGTGCCATTACACCTACCAAGAGCAATAAAGCCAGTAAAATACCCACCATCATAGAATACAGGTATTGACGAATGAATGATCGGGAGAGTTCAACGTGATAAGAACCTTCAAAACTTGAAAAAATTGAACTCACACCATTGGCTGTAAGAAAAACGGAAAGTAGAAACACCGAGGAGAGAAGTCCTGCCCGCTGTTTTTCACGTATGTCGTTAAAGATATCTGTAAAAAAACTTTGACTTTCCTGAGGCAATAATAGCTCTATAAAATTAAAAAGGACAGCATCAAAATTATCAATGGGGATAAAGGCAATCAAATTTAAAATAAAAAGTAAAAAGGGGAAAAGCGCCATAAAAAAACTAAAAGAGATACTACCGGCACGAGAAGACAAAGCCCCTTTTACAATTCCTGAAACGTACATCTCTGCAAGATCAAAGAACGAAAAACTATCATATCCAGGAATTTTCAGCGCCTCTAAAAACCCAACCAGATTTTTGACAATGGGAATTGTTTTTAATTTTTCTTTCAAAAAAATTTCCTTTAGCCAAAGATAAAACAAATCTAATTGTGTTTGTAAATTTGTAAAATGCATACACTATTGGTTCTGGTCGGAAAAAACAACGACTCTAGATTGATTTCACTGATGGAAGACTACACCAAACGGATCAACAGATACCATCGTTTGGACATTCAAATCATACCTGAGTTAAAAAACAAGGGTAAAATGAGCGTAAAAATCCAAAAACAAAAAGAGGGACATTTGATCATTGAAAAATTAAAAGCGGGAGATTGGGTCGTTCTTCTGGATGAAAAAGGCAAATCATTTAATTCCATTGGTTTTTCTCAATACATCAATGCAAAAAGATCCAGCTCACACAAAAGGATGGTTTTCGTCATAGGGGGACCTTATGGATTTTCTCAGAAAATGTATGCCAGAGGTCAAGAAAAAATTGCCTTATCCAACATGACATTTTCCCATCAAATGGTTCGGCTTTTTTTTCTAGAGCAACTTTATCGAGCCAATACCCTATTGAATAATGACCCCTATCATCATAAATAGCATCAATGGAACTCATTTTTGGAACCCACAACAACAACAAAACAGAAGAGATCAATACACTTTTACCCTGTGGATATGTAGTGAAAAGTTTGATCGACCTCAACTACAACAACGAAATTGAGGAATCGGGATCAACATTAGAAGAAAATGCATTGATTAAAGCAAGGACAATATTCGATACCTTCAAAAAAAACTGTTTTGCAGACGACAGTGGATTGGAGGTCTTTGCTCTGGGTGGAAAGCCCGGAGTATATTCCGCCCGATATGCTGGAAATCAAAAAAACGCAAAGGATAATACTAATAAAATACTCGATGAATTAAAGGGTATTGAAGATCGTCAGGCTCAGTTCAGAACGGTAATTGCACTGATTTTCAATGGAGCCGAATACCTTTTTGAAGGCATCATTAATGGACAAATTGCACAAAGCCCCATTGGACAGAACGGTTTTGGCTATGATCCAGTTTTTATACCCGAAAAACAAGAGCGCACCTTTGCCCAAATGATACTCTCTGAAAAAAATAAAATAAGTCATCGTTCCAGAGCTTTTCAAAAATTAGTAGAATTTCTAAAAAGTTAAAATTCAATTTGATGTCTAATTTGTTAATTTTAAACCTTATTATGTCAAAGTGTCTACAATGATGATAAAACGGCTCTATCAATTTTTATTCTCAATTTATGGGGTGATGGTCATGGGTCAAGAACAAATACAACACCTCAATGGTATCGTAGAAAATGACGCTACGGGTTTCCCCATGGAGAGTGTACATGTACTGAACCTCAATATGGTCGAAGGAACAACCACCGATAAAAAAGGGAATTTTGAGATTCGCGCCCAAGTCAACGACACCCTTTATTTTTCCTATTTGGGTTATAAATCACTCAAAGTTGCTGTTACCCAAGACATGATAAAGTTTGGAAATTCCAAGTTTCAAATCACACAGTTGGCCTATGCCCTCGAAGAAATCATCCTACGCCCCTATCAATTGACGGGTTATTTGGATATAGATGTCAGAAATGTACCCATCAACTCTGCCGGAAGATATAGGATTCCAGGATTACCAAATGCCGGATATGAGGGAGGGAACAGAAATCCCAATGCCATTTCTAAAACTTTTGCAGCCCTATTCAATCCCGCTGATTTTTTGCATAACCTTTTTGGTAAAAAAGGAGCCCAAATGAAAAAATTAAAGAAGATGAGAGAAAGTGACGAACTTAAGAATCTTTTGGCATCAAAATTTGATCGTGAAATAATCACCCAATTGTTAAATCTGGATCGCCTTGATCTGGATGAGATCCTCCGAAACTGCAATTATTCTGATACTTTTATCAAGGAATCTAATGATCTTCAAATTCTGGAAGCCATTAGTGGCTGTTATGAAGAATACCGTGTTTTGCAAATGTAAAAACATTGAACTTAGAGAACTCATTTTTGTATATTATTCATCTTTTGTAGATCGTGAAGTTGGTGCCAGACTAATTAATCATCACCCCAAATAATTTACTTCTTTACTGGAACCGGCTTGTGCTCCCAAATACAACAGGGAAAACATACTCGCCGTCTGGATATTGGAAAAATATGACAAGAAGAAAACTGTTATCCCGTCAACAAATTGGTTGGATCGTCGAAATTTGTTTTGGCTACATGTTGGAATCCCAAAAAGCAGCACCACTGGCTTTTCCACTAAAAACACTTCACTTTTTTTGAAATTATAAACCTTGGATGTCAATAAAATAGAAGCATTTATTGAAAAAAATCTCCCCAACAGCAGCTCAGGATTTAGGTCAGTAGTGAAACAAATCTAATGGGTTTTAAACTTACTTTAAAAGAAGAAGCCTTATCTTTGCTAAGATTAACAGCAATATGAAACTCAGTCCATTAAATGCAACTTCACCGATAGACGGGCGTTATCGGGGAAAGACAAAAAGTTTATCCAAATATTTTTCTGAAGAAGCTTTGATCCAATACAGGGTGAGAGTCGAAATTGAGTATTTTATTGCACTATGTGAAATTCCACTCCCCCAACTGAAACATCTCAACGCGAGTATTTTTGAGGATTTACGAAGTATTTACAAACATTTTTCGGAGGAAGATGCCAAGGAGATCAAGGAAATTGAAAAAACCACCAACCACGATGTTAAAGCCGTTGAATATTTTATCAAAAAAGAATTCGATAAATTGGATTTAGGCAAATACAAAGAATTCATCCATTTTGGATTAACCTCCCAAGACATCAATAACACCGCCATCCCTTTGTCGATAAAAGAAGTCTTGCACAAGGTATATCTTCCTCATTTGGAAGAAGTTCTGGAGGCTTTATCTGAACTTTCAGAAACATGCTCCAAAATCCCCATGTTGTCCAAAACACACGGTCAACCTGCCTCACCTACACTATTGGGTAAAGAAATTGCTGTTTTTTCACATCGATTGGAAATACAAAAGGCCAGTTTGATGCAAGTACAGAATGCCGCTAAATTTGCCGGAGCGACTGGTAACTTTAATGCCCATCAGGTAGCCTACTCCAAAATCAACTGGAAAAATTTTGGGAAAAAGTTTGTCGAAGAACAATTGGGACTTGATTACTCATTTCCCACCACCCAAATCGAACACTATGACAGTATTGCTGCCCTATGTGATGCGCTTAAAAGAATCAACACCATTTTTATCGATTTTAACAGGGATATATGGACTTATATCTCAATGGATTATTTCAAACAAATTATCCAAGAAAATGAAGTCGGTTCCTCTGCTATGCCTCACAAGGTCAATCCCATCGATTTCGAAAATGCCGAGGGTAATTTGGGAATCGCCAATGCACTACTGAATTTCTTCTCTACCAAACTGCCTATCTCAAGGTTGCAGAGAGATTTAACTGACAGTACCGTATTAAGAAACATCGGTGTTCCCTTTGGACATATGTTGATCGCCTTAAAATCAATGCTCAAGGGTGTAAAAAAATTAAACGTTAATCCAATCAAAATCGATGCCGACTTGAATGAAAATTGGTCGATTTTGGCTGAAGCCATCCAAACCATTTTACGGAGGGAAAAATTCCCTAAGCCATACGAGGCACTGAAGGAATTAACAAGAACCCATGGGGTTATCGACAAAAAAGTCATTCACGAATTTATAGAAAGTCTTGAGGTAGAGGATAAAATAAAACAAGAACTCAAAGAAATAACTCCTTCCAACTACACCGGAATTGCCTAATAGAATTTGGGTCAAATCCCCGACATTTTCAATTGATCTCCTCCTGGTAAATTCATTTTAGATATCAATTTGCCGATTTTACTCATTTCGATTTTCCCCTCAATCAATAAAACCACAGCTTCTATACTATTCCCTGTTAGTTGGGTTTCCGGAACGGCATTGGATACTCCTTTTGAAAACATCAAAAGACTTTCCAACTCGCCCTCCGATTCACCTTTCTTAACATATATATTGAGATCGGTATCCGACTCTTGCATTGACATCATCAAATCGAGCCCCTTCTCACTGGCCTCCTCCTTTACCCACAAATGAATTTCGTCGCTGATCAATTGTTTCCCAGTAATCAAAGCCCTAAAGCTTGAGATCCCTTTGATCATTTCTATAAGTGCATCTGCTTCAGGGTCACCGGAAGACAGAGACATATTACCCAACAATTGAAACATTTTGGGGCTGATGCTGATTGCAGTTACCTCCTTATTGTTTTGATACTTTTCAAAAATTGATTGACCCGAAATTAATCCCGGCAGGACCAACAGCAACGCCAGTAAAAAATGTTTTTTCATCATTGTGTTTTTTGAGAATATAAAAATACTCATAAACAATCTGTTTTATACAAAATGAAACTAGAGAATATTTCTCATCCGATCAAATCTGATAAAAAATTCTTAATGCTTTTAAAAATAGAGAATTTGGCACGAAATATGTAGTTTTGAAAATTGATATACATTTCAGATGAAAGCCTCCCATTGCTCATTACTTTTTGCTGCCTTATTATTGCTCTGGACTGCTTGTTCCAGAGACAAAGAGTTGACCAATGATGGTAATACCACAGATATAACTGCTCAATCTGTTTCCAACATTAACAAATCTCCAGGCCTTTTGTTGGGGTCTTGGAACTTGACGAAGGACAATTCCACACAAAACATAGAAAAAACAGCTACAGATTGCAAAGCTTCAAATATTCATTTTCTTGAAGACAACACATTTTATTTAAAATACTTAGACAAGCGCATCCGGGGAAAATATGAAATTATTGATTCCACCAGCCTCAATTTAGTGAATGGTTCTGAAATCATAGGAACTGCCACCAAAATAGAGGTCATAGAAAATGAAATCAATCTAACATTAGAGGTCAATAATGAATGCAACGATAGCTATACAGGGGAAAAGTATTTCAGGATTCATCAGTTCATCTGGGAAACGCTCAATGACTATTATTTATGGCAAGAAGAAGTTGCTGTCCTAAATGATTCAATTAAGCCGGTGGGCTCATCCAGATACAAAGAGCTTATTGATCCCTACCCAGAACCGGAGGCCTTTTTTGAATCTCTAAAGCACAAAGAAGATAAATACAGTGTGATAAGATCCAATTATGAAGATTTAGAAAACTCCATTAAAGGTATTGATGCAAACAATGGCTTAGAGTTCGTCCTATCGAGATATGGTTCCGGAGACAGTGTTCTGGGTGTCGTTACCTACATATTGGAAGCATCCGATGCTGCTACCAAAGACATCAAAAGAGGGGACATATTTACAGGTGTAGACGGTAAAAACCTCACCTTGAATAATTACACAGACTTACTATACGGTGATAATTTGAGCTACACCCTTAATATGGCTGAACTTAACAACAATCTACTCAGTCCCAATGGTAAAAATATTTCACTGACCAAAACAGAAAACTTCCAAAGTAATCCCATACAAATCAGTAAGGTCATTAAAGTGGGCGAAATTAAGGTAGGCTATATAATGTACAACCAATTTGCTCAAGGTTTTGACGATGACCTAAATGAAATTTTCTCCGATTTCAAAGCAAAAGAAATCAATGAACTCGTGCTAGATTTACGCTACAATGGTGGTGGATTGGTTCGTTCGGCCACCAGCTTAGCGGGGATGATCACAGGACAATTTAACGGTCAAGTTTTTGCCAAATATTTATGGAATAAAAAGCTAATGACTTATTTAAATGACAATCAAGAACAATACGCCAGTTGGTTGGGGGAAAATTTCACCGATAAATTGGCCGAAGGTGATGCCATCAACTCCCTAAACTTAAACAAAGTCTATATCATCACTTCCGGACGCAGCGCATCATCCAGTGAACTGGTAATCAATGGTCTATCCCCCTATATCGATGTGATTCAAGTGGGAGATGACACCTATGGAAAAAATGTTGGAGGCCCCGCTGCACAATACGATTACATAGATAATAATCGTACAAAAAACCCTGACCATACCTATGCAATTTACTGCATGACATTTTTCAGTGCCAATAGCGAGGATTTCTATGATTATGCCGATGGTCTTGCACCTGACGACGAATTAAAACTCAAAGAAGACCTCAAAAATATGGGTACTTTGGGTGAAAGCGCTGAGCCCCTTTTGGCTTTAGCATTGAAACATCTAAGTCCGGAAGCAGCTAGGTATAAGGTTAAGACCCCAGTATTCCCATTGGAAAATATGGTGGATGATCCTGAGTTCATCAAAAATAAATCAATCACTACCTTCAAAACATTACCACTGCTGCAATTGGATTGAAATCCCTGCCAATACATTTCTGCCCCGCGATGCGTATTGAGGGATGATCACATATTTGGTGTCAAAAAGATTATAGACACTCAAGAAAACATTGGCATTGGGCTTTTTTAGTCGATGATTCAACTGCAAAGTAAGGAGGGAGTAAGCATCCAGCAAGGTTGTGCTGTCATTCGCAATACGCTTCCCCTTATATTGACCCACCAAATTCAAGTGCGTTTGATCCGATAATGGAAGGTCCATGACCCCATTGATGGCATGTTTAGGAATGCCCCTCAAATCGCCGTCGGTGGTCTCCGTAAAAATATAATTCAGTCGAGTTTTGACCAAATCTAAAAGTTGAAAATCATAGGCCAACTCTAGCCCACTGTAAGAAATTTCTTTATCGGAATTGGTATACCGACCATAGGGATAGCCTTCTGATGAAGGCCCAAAAATAAGTGTCGGATCTTCTTTGCGATTGTAATAGACAGCTGAAAGTGTGTTTTGGTTGGAACGAATCTCGAAACCCAATTCAAAACTTACGTTATTCTCTGGCAATAAATCACTATTTCCGTAGAAAGGATCATACAACTGATAAAGTCCGGGAGCAATAAAAGCTTTACTGTAACTGGTCAAAATCTTCATTTGATGATCGGCATTGAGATCAAAAGAGTAGGAAGGGTTCAAACTGTGTGTCCAGTGGCCGTCATAAGCATTGTGATAGTTATAGCGTATTCCCACATTGAGATTCAAGCCGGAGGAATCAAGATAAACAGAATTTAGATAAAAATCAGATTGGGTAACTTCAGGATTATAATCTGCTATCATCGTAGCTTTCTGGTATTGAAAGCCTACAATGGTGTAAAGATTATTATTGAAAACGTATTTGTTGAAAAAGTCAATATTCAAATTATCACTTTCATAAACTAAGGGGTAGGAACTTTGAAACTCTCTTTTGTTCTGCTGAAAGCCTGTATTGAGGTTGAAACTCCCTCCAGTGTAATCGTACTTGGTATTGACGGAAAAACGTTCCAGTATTGTCGAATAGTTAAAATCAGCCTGCTCTAAGGGGAAACCATTGTCATAATCTGCTTCGATCTCATCTTTATTCCAGTCCAATTTCCACTTAAGCTTAGGGGTCAAGTGACCGGAAAGTCCCACATTAAAATTGACTTTGTTAAAAGGGTCGGGTTCTTTTCCTACAACCGCTGTCATTCCGTCGCTGTAGCGTTCTGAGAAGGCCAAATTGATACCAATACGGCTTTGTGTACCACTGAGATGGATCAAGTGATTTCCTGCGTTGAATCGATTCAAGGATTGATTGGCGACCTGTTCGGTACCCCATGTTTTTTTGGCCATCAAACGAAAAGAATCTCTGGCTTTTTTGGTGGTTATATTGATCACTCCCGTAGCGGCAGAACTTCCATATAAACTGCTGGCAGCACCCTTAACGATCTCAATAGATTCTATCATTTCAATGCCCAAAGCATTGATATCAAAATCGTTATCGATTCTAGAGGGATCAGATACCCTTACCCCGTCAATCAAAATCAAAACCTGACGGTTGCGGCCTCCTCTAATTGATATCGTACTGGGGTTATGCCCTGAATATAAATTTTTACCGATCACATCGATTCCCAAATGGGTCGATAAGAGGATACCCAATCCCAAACCTGAAAATTGTTGAATTTCCTCTTGTTTAATCTTAATTACGGTTTTTCCGGATTGAGATCGCTTGAGGGCAAATCTGGAATCGGTAACCACTACTTCATCAAGGTAATTTGTTGATACAGCGATGCTGTCCAAAGTCTGGTTCTGTGCAGTCAAGGCATAGAAAGAGAGAGTTATGCCCAATAGGGCATTTAATAGCTTCATAATAAATAATAAAGGGACATAATATCCTTACAGCAAGCTGATTCTTTATCCCCGAAGTAACAGATCACTATGAACGGCAGGTATCCTGGCTCGCGTTTTTTTGGACACCTTCCCGATAAAATCAGTGGTATGGAGTTTCCAAAAAACATCCGCAGTGCGGACTCAGCTTACAGTTGCGGGTACAGCATTGGTTTTTAACCAATTTCCCTTTTCATTTGCGATGCAAAACCGTATCACTGGACAAACTTAAGAAAAATTAATCAAGGGGTAGAGGATGAAAAGCAATTTAAATCAACACAATAATGCGGATCAATACAGCCAATAATTTTGATAACTTCAGAGAAAAAAGACACATCAATTAAACCCTATAAAGAGTGGAAGAAAATTCCTATAAATCCATTTAAACAGCAAACCTGTTTCTTCTTTGCAAAGCATAAAATGGATAGATCAATAAGGCTCCATAAACCAAATCACCTAAAACTGTATTGAAAAAGAATGGCAACGCTAGGGTATAACATTGAGCAAGTCCCTCAACACTGATCGGATAATTTAAGAGCCAAACACCGAAGTTGCTGACCAAAAAGAAAAGTGTGGAAGAAAGCAATACAGTACTGAAATTAATTTTTTTAACGTACATACCAATAAGCGCTATCAATATGAAAGAGGCGTAAACAAAAGGGATAGTTGCATGCAAACCAATAAATAAGTCAGAGATAAACAGACTCACAATGGGAATTAAAAACACTATCCAACGGTTGGTAAAACCTTTGCCAGACAATAAAGCTATCGCAGCAATGGGTGTAAAGTTGGGAGGGTGTGGCAAGAATCTCGATAAAACCGCAAGAAAAATGAGGGAGGCTACAAAAACGTTCTTATTAATCATACTTCAATAAACATCAATCAAATATAAAGAATATTCTATTATTTGGTGAGATACATTTTTCTCCGCGCATGTAAATCGTAAAATTCATCTTCCTTGAGGCTGTCAATAAATAAGATGCTTTCCCCGGTACTTTTCATTTCTGGCCCCAGTTGTTTGTTGACATTGGGAAACTTATTAAACGAAAATACAGGTTGCTTAATGGCATATCCCTCTAATTTGGGTGCAAAATTAAAGTCCGTAACCTTATTGTGTCCCAACATCACTTTGGTAGCAAAATTCACATAAGGTTCGTTATATGCTTTAGCAATAAATGGAACCGTTCTTGAGGCCCTTGGATTGGCCTCAATCACATAAACCTTATCATTTTTGATGGCATACTGGATATTGATCAACCCTTTTGTTTTCAATGCCAGCGCAATTTTATGGGTATGATCTTTGATTTGTTGCAAAACAAATTCTCCCAAGTTGAATACAGGAAGGGTTGCATTCGAATCCCCGGAATGAATTCCACAGGGTTCAATATGTTCCATTATACCAATGATGTATATATTTTCTCCATCACAAATGGCATCGGCTTCAGCTTCAATTGCCCCGTCCAAGTAATGATCCAGTAAAAGCTTGTTGTTGGGAATCTTTCTAAGCAAGTCTACTACATGGGTTTCCAATTCCTCTTTGTTAATGACAATTTTCATGCCCTGACCTCCTAATACATAAGAGGGTCTAACCAAAATAGGGAAGTCCAATTCATCGGCCAAAGCGAGTGCTTGGTCTGCAGTTTCTGCCACTCCAAACTCAGGATAAGGAATATCGTTGTTTTTCAAAAGGGTAGAAAAACTTCCTCGATCCTCTGCCAAGTCTAGAGATTCAAAACTAGTTCCTATGATCTTGATTCCATATCTATCCAGTTTTTCAGCCAATTTAAGTGCCGTTTGTCCCCCCAACTGAACAATGACCCCTTCAGGTTTTTCATGTTCAATAATATCGTAAATGTGTTCCCAAAAAACAGGCTCAAAATAGAGTTTATCGGCAATATCAAAATCGGTAGAAACCGTTTCCGGATTACAATTGATCATGATGGTTTCGTAGTCACATTCGGAGGAAGCCAAAACACCATGAACACAGCAGTAATCAAATTCTATCCCCTGCCCTATTCTATTAGGTCCCGACCCTAAAACAATGATTTTTTTACGATCACTGACTTTACTTTCGTTTTCACTGAAGGTTTCTCCATCTTTGAGTTGCATTTTTTCTTCGAAGGTGGAATAATAATAAGGTGTAGAGGCTGAAAATTCAGCGGCGCAAGTATCCACCAGTTTATAGACCCTCTTGATGCCCATATCGGCTCTTTTCTTGTTCACCTCACTCTCAAGACAATCGAGCATATGAGCAATTTGACGGTCGGCAAAACCTTTTTGTTTAGCCTCCAAAAGCAAAGCCTTGTCTAGGCTGTCAATATTGAACTTGGAAATTTCTTTTTCTAATTCGTACAGCTCTTGATATTGCTTCAAGAACCACATATCAATTTTGGTGATTTCGTGAATCCTGCTCATGGGGATTCCCATCTGAATGGCATCGTATATCACAAATA
Organism: Flavobacteriaceae bacterium UBA3159; assembly: GCA_002364535.1. Taxonomy (GTDB): domain Bacteria; phylum Bacteroidota; class Bacteroidia; order Flavobacteriales; family Flavobacteriaceae; genus UBA8316. The sequence continues at coordinate 24,466 of DEYL01000037.1, forward strand.
CCCTGTCCCAACTGGCATGGGTGAGTTTCTCAATAACTTGGTCGTAATCGTTGTAGCCTTTACCATCTGCCCCTAAACCGTTTCGCTTGATCTCCAGCGACTGAGTGGCCTTATGCAATGCTTCCTGGAAGGATCTTCCGATACCCATAACCTCCCCTACAGACTTCATCTGCAATCCGAGTTTGCGATCCGACCCTTCAAACTTATCAAAGTTCCACCGTGGAATTTTCACAATCACATAATCCAATGTGGGTTCAAAAAGGGCAGAAGTCGACTGGGTAATTTGGTTTTCTAACTCATCCAAGGAATATCCTATAGCGAGTTTTGCCGCCACCTTGGCAATGGGGTAACCCGTAGCTTTTGAAGCCAATGCCGAAGAACGAGAAACTCTGGGATTAATTTCAATGGCAATAATGTCTTCTTTTTCATCGGGACTGACAGCAAACTGAACATTACAGCCTCCTGCAAAATCACCGATGCTTCTCATCATTTTGATGGCCATGTCACGCATCCGCTGAAAGGCAGTGTCTGAGAGTGTCATTGCAGGAGCCACAGTGATCGAGTCTCCGGTATGAATTCCCATGGGGTCCATATTTTCAATGGTACATATGATGACAACATTGTCATTTTTATCCCTCAAAAGTTCCAACTCGTATTCTTTCCAACCCAAAAGAGCTTTGTCGATGAGTACTTCATGAATGGGAGACGCTTCTAAACCTCGGGTCAAAAGTTCTTCAAATTCTCCTGCATGATGCACAAATGATGCACCTGTTCCCCCCAATGTAAAGGAGGGACGAATCACCAATGGAAAACCAAATTTTTGTGCAATTTCTTTGCCCTTCAGAAAAGAGGTTGCCGTTTCGGCAGGAGCCACAGGTATGTCGATGGTTTTAAGTAATTTTTTAAAACGATCTCTGTCTTCGGTGATATTTATCGCGTCGATGTCAACCCCTATGATTTCAACATCAAAATCTTTCCATATCCCTTTATCATCTGCTTCAATACAAAGGTTAAGCGCAGTTTGTCCTCCCATGGTGGGGAGTACAGCATCAACCTTGTGAATTTTCAGCACCTCGATGATGGATTTTGTTGATAACGGTTTTAAATAAACATGATCGGCCATGGAAGGATCGGTCATGATCGTTGCGGGGTTAGAATTGATCAAAATAGTTTCAATTCCATCTTCTCTTATGGATCGCAACGCTTGGGTTCCTGAATAATCAAATTCACAGGCTTGCCCAATAATAATAGGGCCTGAACCAATAATTAAAATGCTCTTTATCTCAGGTCTTTTCGGCATAAATAATAGTTTGAAAAATTGTCATAATATAAAAAAAAAGGTGTTATTCAAAATAGAATAACACCCTTAAATATTGTTTTTTTATTATCATTTTTTGTGTCGAGGCTCGGAAGATATAGAAATTTTCTTTCTACCTTTTGCCCGCCTACTAGCCAATACTTTTCTGCCATTGGCAGACGCCATTCTTTCACGGAATCCGTGTTTATTTCTTCTTTTTCTTTTGGAAGGTTGAAAGGTCCTTTTCATTTTTGAAATGCGTTATCCTGAAGCCGGGCAAATATACAACATCTTTTTTCTTATACAAATGGTTTTAAACGTATTCTTATTAACTTCGAATCCAAAATAAATCTTATGTTTCCTAAAATAATTAAACTCATTTTGGCCTTAGCCTTTCTTTTGTATGGAGGTTACGAATTTTATGAAAGCTATATTGGCAATGGTATCTTCATGACCCTTATGTCTGGGATAATGATATTGCTATATTTTAAAAATGAAATGATTTTCCTCGCTTTTCTAAGGTTGAGAAAACAAGACTTTCCCGGTACAGAGCGATGGCTTAAAAAGATTAAAAACCCTGAAGGCTCTTTGGTTAGAAAGCAACAAGGCTATTTTTACTATCTGCATGGAATCATACAATCCCAAAACAATCTCACTGTGGCAGAAAAACACTTTAAAAAAGCCATCCAATTGGGGCTTTCGATGACTCATGACCTGGCCATGGCAAAAATGAGCTTAGCTGGGATCATGATGCAAAAAAGAAGAAAAAGAGAAGCTACTGCCCTATTGGCTGAAGCCAAAAAATTAGACAAACATGGCATGTTGACCGATCAAGTCAAAATGATGCAACAGCAAATGAAACGCATTTAGTAGTATCCTCTTTCGGGAATGGCAATCTCGTAATACTTTCTGGACCTGTTGTTGAGGTGATTTTGCAACAACCAAGGATTGTGGATTTTGAGTATTTTGTAATTCACCCCCATTTTCTCTGCAAAAGCAGTAAGGTTTGAAATGGCTGTATCCAGTCCGTGAAGGCGAACCGGCACAGAATAATACAAGTCTGTATTGTCAAAAACATAGCCGTATTTTGAAGGGTTTTCGATGATTTCTTTAACCGCCAACACCCTAAATACATAACGACTGGTTTCCTGCCCCAAGCGCAAATCAAAATAACTTTCCACCCTTTGGGTATTCAAATTTTGCTGTATGCCCGACATCCCTCTGTTATAGGAAGCTGCAGCAAGAGTCCAAGACCCAAACTTTTGTTTGGCCTTTTTGAGGTATTGAGCAGCCATTCGGGTAGAGAATGCTACATGGTATCGCTCATCTACATTAATGTTAACCTCCAGACCATACTCCCTGCCGGTGGTTCTCATGATTTGCCAAAAACCTCTGGCTCCTGCGGGGGAGATAACATTTTCCAGTCCGCTTTCGATGACCGATAAATATTTTAGATCGCCAGGAACTCCTTCTTCATTCAAAATTTTTTCAATGGTAGGAAAATACTTGTTGGCGCGTTTGAGCAACAACATCATATTGGATTGCCAATAGGTGTTCACCAACAACTCCCTGTCCAATCTTTCCCTCAAGTCGGGGGAATCCAGAGAAACTTTTTCCCCGGCAAAGCTCAAAGTATCTGGTAATTCTAGTGCATAAACTTTGTAAGTAGGCTCTTCTCCATAACTTTTTAAAGCAGTAAAACCATCGATTTTAAATACAAACCCTGTAACCAAAATTAAAACGAAGAAAGCGAGGCCACCCCATAGCAGGGGAATAATTTTGTTTTTCATATGGTTAAATTATTTTAAATATGTTAAATCTACCAAATTTTCTGTCAAAATTTTAGGTAGATTTTTATTAAACCAATCGCTTTTGGTGAGAATGATGGCATGATCACCATCTATTTTTATGAATGGATCTTGAATATTTTTCACTGGAAAAATAGAATCCTGAGCACCGTGAATATGAATGATACCCTTGTGAGGTGAATTGCGATTCCATTTTACCAATCGATCTATGGCCCAACTAAGATATTCAGGGTCTCTTTCAGACAGGTACCTCTTGTAGTGATCAAGACGGCGTTGAATTCCATTACCAAAGACAAATAGTGCAAGAGTCTCAAGATTTTTGATCCATTGGGTGGGAAGCAGTCTGTGGGCATTGGTTACTTGAGCCAATTTAATGTGCTTTGGCATTTCTTGATTGGATTTTACACTGGAAATAATGATGATTTTTTTGCAATCCATCTGTCTGGCCATTTCTTGAACCAAAACACCTCCAAAAGAGACTCCTATAAGAATTGGATTTTGATGTTTAACCCTCTGACACATGCGCATGGCATAGTGCTCTAAAGATTCATTATTTTGAGGAGCTATCCACGAAAGAAAATTGACATCAAAGCGCTCAGGCAAAGAAATAAACTCAAATATTCTTAGATTTGCACCCATTCCTGGCATAAGATATACTGATTCTATCATTATCTTTTACTATTTATTATTGTCAATTACTCAAAAAATCTTTAGTTTTGCATTCCCCTTTTCAATTAATTGACAGAATTTTTATTATTTATTAATTAAACCAAATTAGTAAGCATCGTAATGTATCCAGTTGAATTACATAACAATGAATTCTTGAGACAGTTCGAAACCTTTGTCAATGGCTCGCTGGCCAGAATTGAATACGCCGAGCAAGAAAGAAAAATTTTCCTCACCAAACTCGTTATCCCTGGAGATGTTAATGATGTTGAATTTGAAGAGAATTTCATTAAAAGTGTTTTAGAATTTATTTCAGAAAAAAACTTAAGAGTGGTACCCACTTCACCAAAAATTGCCGGGTTTGTGAGACGCAATAAGTCATACAAATCTCTATTACCGGTGGGGATTAAACTATAGCTGTTTTTCAAACCTCACAAATCCCTCCTGATCTATTGATTGGAGGGTAACTCTTTCTATCCTATTGGCCAATTTAGGGTTCCATGGGGCTCTGACCTTTACATAATTTTCACTTAAACCGGTAATGTAACCCCTTTTGTTTTCATTTTCGAAAAGGACATCTACTGTCGCTCCCAATTGACTTTCATAAAACGCACGTCTTTTTTTAGCAGACAAGCCTCTCAACATTTTACTCCTCTTATTGCGTACGACCGGTGAAACCAAATCCGGCATGCTGATGGCCCCGGTATTGGGCCTTTCAGAATAGGAAAAAACATGCAGATAAGAAATATCCAAATCAGCTAAAAAAGTATAGGTATCTATAAATCTGGAATCAGTCTCGCCAGGAAATCCAACAATTACATCTCCACCAACACAAGCCTGTGGTATCAAACTTTTTATTTGCATCAATCGATCTCTGTATAGATCAGTTAAATACCTTCTTTTCATTTTTTTCAAAACCTCGTCATTCCCACTTTGCAAAGGCACATGAAAATGAGGAACAAAAGCCCGGCTCTGAGCCACAAAATCTATGATTTTATTGGTCAATAAATTTGGCTCAATAGAGGAAATTCTGATTCGCTTCAATGCCTCAATTTCATCCAAAGCAGCAATCAAATCCAAAAAGGTATGCTGGTGTTTTTTATTACCAAACTCACCTTTTCCAAAGTCTCCAATGTTTACCCCCGTCAAGACAATCTCCTTGATCCCCCTTTGGGTGATTTCCAATGCCTGCTTGATTATATTTTCCAAAGAATCACTTCTAGAAATACCCCGAGCTCTGGGTATGGTACAATAGGTACATTTGTAATCACACCCATCCTGAACTTTGAGAAAAGCACGGGTGCGATCATCGAGAGAATAGGAACTTTCGTAATAGTTGGCCTCGACAATTTCACAAGAGTGAACCCTTCCATAAGGTTTTTTAGTCAAATCCCCCAGATAGTCAATCAACTTAAACTTTTCTGTAGCCCCCAAAACCAGATCAACACCATCAATTTCTGCCAGTGCCTTGGGTTGAAGTTGAGCATAGCAACCAATGGCGGCGATAAATGCATTGGGATTTTGTTTCAAGGCTTTTTTCACCAAGCCTTTGAATTTTTTATCTGCATTTTCTGTTACGGAACAGGTATTGATAACATAAGCCTCGGCCCGAGCGTCAAAAGCAACATGCTCATAACGATCGGAATCAAAGTCCCTGGAAATGGTTGCCGTTTCTGAAAAATTAAGCTTACAGCCCAAAGTGTAAAAAGCCACCCTAGGTTTTGATACTTTTTGCGTTATTTCCTCAGCATACCCCATCATCGAATTGGATTAAAAAGTTGTATTTTGCTGCAAATATACAACCTTTAGACTTGTCAGTTCAACAGCACTATATCCTCACAATGAAACGTTTAGGTGTCCTGCTATTCTTGTTTTGTTCTCTTTCATGTTCGCTCGAGCTAAGGGAAGATCAGTCGCATTTGGTCTTTCGGTACAATGAAGATGGCAACATCACTTCTTTGGATCCTGCTTTCACAAGAAACATAGAGAATATTTGGGCCACCACACATTTGTTCAATGGATTGGTTCAACTGAATGACAATATGGAAGTCATCCCCGATATCGCTGAGCGATGGACGGTATCGGCCGATGGTTTGGTTTACGAATTTGAAATCAGGGAGGATGTTTACTTTCACAAGCACCCTAATTTTGGAGATAAAAAAACCCGTAAAGTGATTGCATCCGATTTTGTGTTCAGCCTAAAGCGGCTTTTAGACCCACAACTCGCATCACCGGGAGGCTGGGTATTGCAAAATGTAGCAAATATCGAAGCAAAAAACAACCAACAATTGACCATCACACTCAAACAACCCTTTCCTGCATTTTTGGGGCTGCTCAGTATGCGCTATTGCTCGGTTATTCCCCATGAAATAGTAAGTCAAGAAGGAGGAGATTTTAGAAGAAATCCCATTGGCACAGGACCCTTTGCTTTTAAAAATTGGGAAGAAGATGTAAAGTTAGTTTTGAGAAAAAACCCTCTTTATTTTGAAAGGGACAATACAGGCAATGCCCTACCCTATCTTGAGTCAATCGCCATCACTTTTGTGCCAGACAAACAAAGTGAATTCATGCTTTTCCTACAAGGAAAATTAGATTTATTGAATTCATTAGACAATTCCTACAAAGATGAATTACTGACCTTGGAAGGTAAACTTCCTAAAAAATATAAAGATAAAATCAACCTTCAGAAAGGGCCTTACCTCAATACAGAATACTTGGGATTTTATTTGGACAGTCCCTCGCCAGTCATAAAATCCCCAATGATCAGAGAAGCCATTAACATTGGTTTTGATCGCAAAAAAATGATGGTATACTTGAGAAATAATATTGGTTTTAAGGGAAACAAAGGGTTTATACCCAAGGGTTTACCGGGGCACTCCAAAAATCAACTTCAAGAATATCAACCCGAACGAGCAGCCGCATTGGTCAGGAGCTTTGAAGAACAAACGGGACTAAAAGCGAAGATCAATCTGGCCACAGATGCTGGCTACATCGACCTATGTGAGTATATTCAAAGGGAATTACAAAAAATAGGCATTTCGATCAAAGTGGATGTGATGCCTCCTGCAACCCTTAAACAAGCACGCTCCCAAGGAAAATTGGAAATGTTTCGATCCAATTGGATCGCCGATTATCCCGATGCCGAAAACTACCTGTCTCTTTTCTATTCTAAAAATTTTAGCCCTGCAGGACCTAATTACACCCATTTTTATAGCCTTACGTTTGATTCTTTCTATGAAAAGAGTTTTGAGGTCAACGATGCTCATCAACGAAGTAAACTCTATCAAACCATGGATTCATTGGCCATGAGCAAGAATCCTTTGATCCCGCTTTACTACGATCAAGTCGTACGATTTACCCAAAAAGAAGTGAAAGGGCTTACCCTTAATCCTATCAATGTTCTTAAACTTAAAAAAGTTCGGAAAACAAAAAAACCATTATGAGTGTGACGGTTTTTGCAATCACACAAGTTATAGAGGGTTATTTTTTGAATTTCGAATACTTATTTTTAAACTTGTCAATACGTCCGGCAGTATCAACCAACTTTGATTTTCCAGTGTAATAGGGATGAGAGGTTCGGGAAATCTCTAGCTTTACCAATGGATACTTAACACCATCGTGTTCAATGGTCTCTTTTGTTTCAACGGTTGACTTGGTGATAAATATGTCTTCATTGGACATATCTTTGAATGCTACAAGTCTGTAATTTTCTGGATGTATTCCCGTTTTCATAACTATCTATGTATTAAAAGTCTGCAAATTTAATCTTTTTAGATAAATTTACAAGAATTGGATATTTAAAAAACCAAAATTAACTTACCAAAACAAATCAGTTATGGAAAATCAAAAAATCACCACCGCCAAAACAGCCCTCAATTTTGGTTTCATTTTAGGAGGGGTCAGCCTTGTGTACAGTCTCATGCTTTTCTTCTTAGACATGCATTATCAGGGAGAGACGGCCACCTATCTGATCGGATATGCCCTTTTGATAGGTCTTATTCTCTGGGCAATCATGCATTTTAAAAAAAATAACGATGGTTACATAAGTCTTTCCGAGGCCCTAAAAACAGGAGTGGGTACTGCCCTCATCTCAGCAATAATAGTCTGCATCTATACAATTGTTATGATCCAATACCTCGATCCTGAATTTTTAGACAAATCCATCGAATATCAAAAACAAAAAATGCTGCAAGAAAATCCCGAAATCTCTGTGGAAAGCGTGAACAAAATGTTTGACATGCAAAAAGAATTCTCAGGGCCATTCATAATTTCCGGATTTATCATTATTCTCAATTTATTTTTTGGTTTTATCATTTCATTGATTGTTGGCCTTATCGTTAAAAAATCTAAACCTGAATAGCACAATTTTCATATTTTTGCGGTGAAACCATTCTTATATGGACATTTCCATAGTAATTCCACTCCTGAACGAAAGTGACTCATTGGCACCGCTTCACGGTTGGATCATTAAGTCGCTCGAAAAAGAAAAAAACAGCTTCGAGATCATTTTTATAGATGATGGGAGTTCAGACCGATCTTGGGAGGTGATTTCAGGTTTGTCCAAACAACATACCCACACACATGGAATTCAGTTTTGCAGGAACTTTGGAAAATCTCAAGCTTTGCATGCAGGCTTTATCAAGGCAAAAGGAGATTTTGTGGTGACCATGGATGCAGATTTACAAGATTCACCCGAGGAAATTCCTTCCATGATTGCCATAATAAAAGAGAAAAATCTTGACCTCATCTCCGGCTGGAAGAAAAAACGCTACGATTCCATTCTTTTCAAAAATTTACCTTCCAAGCTCTTTAATTGGGCAGCAAGAAGGGTCTCCGGCATCAAACTCCATGATTTCAATTGTGGACTGAAGGTTTATAAAAAAGAAGTGATCAAAAACATCCAAGTATTTGGAGAAATGCACCGCTATATCCCTGTGATCGCAGCCCACGAAGGATTTGACAAAATCGATGAAAGAATCGTCAAACACCAAGCCAGAAAATTCGGTAAAACCAAGTTCGGCGCCGATCGATTTCTCAATGGTTTTTTGGACTTGGTTACCCTATGGTTCATCAATGGTTTTGGAAAAAGACCCATGCATTTCTTTGGATTTTGGGGAACTTTGATGCTATTGGTAGGTTTTGGCTTTACTATTTATCTGGGCATTGACAAGCTTTATTTCAATACTCAAAGTCGGTTGATTACCCAAAGGCCCGAATTTTATGTCGCTTTGACCACCATGATTTTGGGAGCCCAATCTTTTATCGCTGGTTTTTTGGGGGAAATCTTGATCCGCCACAACAAGAATATCAAAAGATACAACATTACTAAAACAACCTATGAATAAAGCACTAAGTGCCAAAATTGAAGAATGGTCCCAACCTCCCTTCGATAAAGAAACCATTGCACAACTTGAAGTGTTAAAACAAAATCCCGATCAACTTGAGGATGCTTTTTACAAAGATTTAGAGTTCGGCACAGGAGGCATGCGAGGGATAATGGGTATTGGCACCAATCGAATCAATACCTACACCTTGGGAAAAAGCACCCAAGGACTTTGTGATTATCTCAAAAGTGTTTTTGAAAAAGAGCCCACAAAAGTAGTAATTGCCTATGACTGCAGAAACAACAGTAAAAGTTTGGCCCTAAAAGTTGCTGAAGTTTTTTCAGCCAATGACATCAAAGTTTTCTTCTTTTCTGACTTGAGGACTACCCCGGAACTTTCTTTTGCTGTAAAACATCTGGAAGCCCAATGTGGGATTGTATTGACCGCCTCACACAACCCCCCTGAGTACAACGGCTATAAAGTTTACTGGAAAGACGGTGGACAAATTGTTCCTCCACAAGACAAACAGATCATCGAACAAATTAATCAAACTCAGTTTTCTGACATAAAATTCAATGCCAAGGAGGAATTAATTGAGTGGATTGATCAAGATACAGACCAAGCCTTTTATAACAAATCGGTTCAATTGGGAAGGTTCGAATTAATCGGACGTAAACAATTTAAAATCGTTTTCACCCCTTTACATGGTACCTCCATCACTGCTGTTCCTCAGGTACTGGCTCTGGCAGGCTATACAGATGTTCATTTGGTCGAGGCCCAGTCCTCACCCGATGGGAACTTTCCTACCGTAAAATCACCCAACCCCGAAGAGCCGGAGGCCCTGCAAATGGCCTTGGATCAGGCAAAAGCTATTGGGGCTGACATGGTGGTTGGAACGGATCCTGACAGTGACCGTTTGGGGATTGCCGTTAGAGATCAAAACAACGATTTCCGTTTAATCAACGGAAACCAAACCATGGTGGTCATGACTTATTTTCTTTTGGAACAATGGAAAAAAAGCAACCGTCTGGACGGAAAACAATTTGTGGCCACAACCATTGTCTCTACTCCTTTAATTCAAAAAATGGCCCAAGCCTATGGGGTGCAATACAAAGAGACCCTTACCGGATTTAAATGGATTGGTAAACTCATCAAAGATTTCCCTGCGCTAAACTTTATTGGGGGCGGAGAAGAAAGTTTTGGTTATCTCGTAGGGGATGCCATTCGAGATAAAGACGCTGTTACAGCCACACTGTTGGCCTGCGAGATAGGAACTTTTGCCAAAAACAAAAACCAAAGTTTCTATGAAATTCTGGTTGAATGTTACAGAAAATTTGGAGCTTATAAGGAAAAACTTATCTCTTTTACCCAAAAGGGAAAAGAAGGAGCGGACAAAATAAAGGGTATGATGGAAGAATACAGAAATAATCCTCCAAAAGAAATTGGTGGTATCAAGGTAACTCAATCAGAAGATTATCTCAAAAGTGAACGGGCTTTTATTTTGGAGAACCGATCGGAGGAAATAAATTTGCCTGTGGCTAATGTTTTAATCTTTTTATTGGAAGATCATTCTAAAATTGCCATAAGACCCAGCGGTACCGAACCCAAAATAAAATTTTACTTTAGTGTAAATGATACGCTTGATGAAAATGAAGATTGGGAAACTATGGAACTTCAACTGGATCAAAAAATAGGAAATATAGTTAATGGAATTGGACTGTAAATGAATTATTTTTTCAAAATACTTAGGTTTGGTTTACCCTATAAAAGGTTCGCCTTTTTGAATATACTTTTCAATATACTCTATGCGATTTTCAGCGCATTGGCTTATGTGTCTATGATCCCCATGATGCAAATCCTTTTTGGAACCACCCCAAAAACAAATGTCGCTCCAACCTATGAGGGCATTGGCCAAATAAAAAACTACCTCGAAGGATTTTTCAATTACAAAATCACCCAATACATGGGACAAGACAGTGGGAAAGCACTACTTTTTGTCATTGGGATCATCATTAGCCTGTTTTTCCTTAAAAACATTTTCAACTATTTGGCCATGTTTTTCATCACTTTCCTCAGAAATGGCGTGCTAATGGATTTGCGGAATGACTTGTATCATAAAACCACTACGCTGCCCTTATACTTTTTCTCAGAGAAGAAAAAGGGGGATCTCATGGCCCGAATTTCCTCTGATGTTTTGGAGCTTCAACATTCTTTTTTATCCATTTTAGAATTGATCATCAGAGACCCACTGACCATTATTTTTTCCCTTATCGTCATGTTCAGTTTCAGTGTAAAGCTCACCCTTTTTGTGTTGATATTTATTCCCTTATCCGGAGCCATCATCTCTCAAATTGGTAAGTCTCTTAAGCGAAAATCCGATCGTGTTCAAAAAGAACAAGGAGAGTTTTTATCCCTATTGGAGGAAACCATTGGAGGAATAAAAATCATTAAAGCCTTTAATGCAGAAAATGCGTTTGTCAAAAAATTCAAACATTCCACAGGCCGCTTTTTTGATTTTTCGAACAAACTTTTAAACCGACAAAACCTCGCCTCCCCTATCAGTGAGTTTTTGGGGATTGTGGTCATCAGTGTGTTGCTTTGGTATGGTGGGAAAATGGTATTGATTGATCAGACCCTGAACGGGGCCATCTTTTTGTCCTATTTGGGGTTAGCTTATAATATTTTGACTCCAGCAAAAGGCATCAGCAAGGCCTACTACAGCATCAAAAAAGGAGATGCTGCTGCTATGCGGGTTCTGGAAATTCTCGAAGCCAAAGACGACATGGAGGATGTGGATAATGCCATTGAGATTAAATCACTGAAAAAGGAAATTAAATTTGATAATGTCTCCTTTTCTTATGAGCAAAATCAAGTGTTAGAAAATTTTTCACTCCAAATCAAAAAAGGACAAACCGTCGCTCTTGTCGGGCCATCGGGAAGTGGAAAAACCACTTTGGCCAATTTGATCAATCGGTTTTATGACGTTGACAAAGGCAGTTTGACTGTGGATGGAACTCCTATAGATGTGGTCAAGAAGAAATCTTTGTACCAACTCACCGGAATGGTAACCCAAGACTCCATTTTATTCAATGATAGCGTGAAAAATAATATTGCTTTGGGAAATCCCAACGCCACGCTTGACCAAATCAAGGAGGCAGCCAAAATTGCGAATGCCACTGAATTTATAGAAAAATTGGAACAAGGCTATGACAGTATCATCGGTGAGGGAGGAAACAAACTATCGGGAGGTCAAAAACAAAGATTGTCTATCGCCCGCGCCATTTTAAAAGATCCCGATATTTTAATACTGGATGAGGCAACCTCTGCATTGGATACCGGCTCGGAGAAAATGGTACAGCAAGCATTGGAAAACTTGATGAAAAACAGAACCTCACTGGTCATTGCCCACAGACTTTCCACCATCCAAAAAGCAGACTTGATTGTGGTACTCAACCAGGGTAAAATCGACGAAACAGGAACACACAAAGAACTTTTAGCGAAAAATTCTGTCTACAAAAAACTGGTTGAGTTGCAAACTTTATAGTACTTCATTAAACTTTTTTTATTAAATCACATCAAAGAATAAAATACTTTGGAACAGCAGAATCAATTTATTAAGGCATTGAAATTTCCTGAGACACAGGAGTTTGCTTTTAAAAAATTGCTTGCTGATTATAAGGAACGGCTCTACTGGCATATTAGAAAAATTGTAATAGAGCATGATGATGCCGATGATGTCTTGCAAAATACCTTCATTAAGGTTTTTGAAAACATTGATAAATTCAAGGGAAATAGCAACATTTACACTTGGATGTATAAAATAGCGACCAATGAATCATTGAATTTTTTGGGTAAAAAATCGAAACAACTGGGCATATCTAATGAAGAATGGATCGAAAAACAAACTGCTAAACTCGAATCGGATGTTTATTTTGACGGAGATGAGATGCAGTTAAAATTACAAAAAGCAATAGCGACACTGCCGGAAAAACAACGCCTGGTGTTTAATATGAGGTATTTTGAGGAGATGAAATACGAGAAAATGTCTGAGATTTTAGATACATCGGTAGGGGGTTTAAAAGCTTCCTATCACCATGCCGTGAAAAAAATTAAAAATAAAATCAATGGGTGGTATAGATAAAGAATCACATTTTAGGGTACCCAAAAGCTATTTTAATGATTTTAATCAAAAAATAGCCCAAAAAATTGACTCCATTGAACCAAATAGTGGTTTTAGAACTCCTGCTGATTATTTTCAAAAAATTGAAAATCGAATACTTGATCAAGTTGATTACTACAAAGAAGCCCCCCCCTTTTATTCAAATTATATTTGGAAAGCAATGGCTGTAGCCAGTGTAGTAGTCCTCTTTTTAGTAAACGAAAAAACCGCCCTTGATCAGAACGAACTTGCAGATTTTTTTATGGAAGATTATCTAATGGTCAATACCACCTACGAAATTGCCGAACATTCTGATTATTCCTTTGAAGTTGGGAATTTTATTGAAAATTATGAGTCCATTGCCATTGATGACGCCATGGAAATTAGATTATATGGGGAAACCCCGACAAATTTAAACTTGTTTGATGATGAATAGATTATTAATAATATTGATGTTGCTGACATTAAACATTAGCTACGGGCAAAAAAGTAAAATGAGCTTTGAAAGACTCAAAGCTCTTAAAATGAGTTTTATAACTGAAAAAATAGGATTGACCGAAGCAGAAGAATCTGTCTTTTGGGAAATCTACGATCAATACGAGGAAAAAATCTTTGTCGATTGTAGAAAAAAGATTAAAAATCTGAGAAAGAGTTATATGAAATCTCAAGACAGCATCAGTAATGAGGAGGCTTTAGAAGTGATTCAAAAAATTAATGAGATGGAGCGTTATGCCTTAGAGCTTAGAGGAAAAAGAGACAAATTGCTACTCGAAAAATTCTCAGCCAACATCATCCTAAAAATGCATCATGCAGAGTACCATTTTAACCGCGAGATGGTTTACAAAATGAGAAAAAGAAAAGACCATCATAAAAATGAGTGATATCGGGTTAGTTTTGTAGCCATCATGAAATTACACCGCAACATTGCCCTGGGGATTGTATCTGGGTTGGAGAAGTCACTGATCGATAAACGCCCGGCAGCAGATGTCATCAAAAGGCTGCTCAAAAGCAACTCCAGTTGGGGGTCTAGAGACCGTCGAACCATTGCCCAAGCTTTCTACGATATCATCCGTCAAAAAAGATTTTTTCATACCCTTACAGCTAAAGAAAGTGCTGACATAAATCTTTGGAATCTACTGGGGTGTTGGATGGTACTAAATGAATTCTCGCTCCCGAAATGGGAAGAATTCAACAATATCGATACCGAAGCGATAAGAACAAAAGCCCCAGTTTTGTCTCAAGACAGAAAATACAAATATTCTATTCCCGACTGGTTGGATCAAATGGGTGTGAAAGACTTTGGAGAGGCCACTTGGAAAAAGGAAATCGCATCACTTTACACTCCTGCCCATTTGATCGTCAGGGTCAATACCCTTGAGACTAGTGTGGAAAAGCTAAAAGAAAAGCTGGAAAAAAAATATAACATCATTACAAAAATTGTTCCCGACTATCCCCATGCATTGCTTTTTGAAAAAAAACAATCACTACAAGCTATAAAGGAATACCGCGAAGGTTGGTTCGAGGTTCAAGATGCCAATTCTCAGAAAATCGCCCCTTGGTTAAAAGCTGAATCGGGAAAATATTACATTGATGCTTGTGCCGGAGCCGGAGGAAAAAGTTTACACTTAGCCGATCTCACAAAAGATGCTGCCAGGATTGTGGCCTTAGATATTTATCCTGCCAAACTGTATGAACTGCGGAAAAGATGTTACAGAAACAAGATACAATCCGTTCAAACTTTAAATGTTGAAGACAAGGAAATTTTAAAAACCTTAGAACCAAATGCGGATGGTATTTTAATTGATGCTCCTTGCAGTGGTATAGGAGTTCTAAAAAGAAATCCCGATGCCAAGTGGAACATGATTCCCGAGCGTTTGACAACTATATTGGAAACACAGCAAAGAATACTTCAAACCTATGCACCTTTAGTCAAAGAAGGAGGGTATCTGGTCTATGCCACTTGTTCTATTTTGGTTGTTGAAAACAAACTTCAAGTTGTTAAATTTTTAAACAGCAAAATGGGATCCCGATTTGAATTAGAGAAAGAACACACTTATTTTTC
>DEYL01000036.1 GCA_002364535.1 Flavobacteriaceae bacterium UBA3159
ATGACATCATGTCCGGCTTCTTTAAGAAGATAAGCTGCAACACTGGAGTCCACCCCACCGGACAATCCTACAATAACCCTTTTCTTTTTCATTAGGCAAAGTTACACCAAGAAATTAAATTCCGATCCTTAAGACAGGGCCTATTTCCCGCGGGCTTTTTTTTGCTTTTCGGCCTCTTCCATTGCTTTTTGCAAACGTGCAGAAAAACCTCCCGCTTTCTTAGGTTTCTTTTTATTCTCCTCAATTTGGGCGTGGATTTTTTGATCGTCAATAATATAATTCTTGATCACCAACATCAAAAAGATGGTCAATAGGTTGGAAACGAAATAGTATAAACTCAATCCACTGGCATAATTGTTAAAGAAGAACAACATCATCAGCGGCATCAGGTACATGATGATCTTCATATTGGGCATCCCGGGTTGCTGGGGCATGGTCTGCTGGCCGGTAGTCATCTGGGTATAAAAGAAGATGGCTATAGAGGCTAAAATGGGAAATAAACTAACGTGGTCGCCATAGAATGGAATGTTAAATCCTAAGTCTAGGATCGAGTCATAGGAAGATAGATCGTCTGCCCAAAGGAAACTCTTTTTACGCAGTTCAAAAGCGACGGGGAAAAAAGTGAAAAGAGCATAGAATACAGGCAGCTGCAACAAAGCCGGGATACAACCCGCCATTGGATTGGCTCCAGCACGGTTGTAGAGGCTCATGGTCTCCTGTTGACGCCTAACTGAATTGTCTTTATATTTCTTATTCAACTCCTCAATCTCAGGGCGCAAAACTTTCATTTTAATCTGGGAGACATAGGACTTATAGGTAACCGGAGACATGGCCAAACGAACAATAATGGTCATCAAAATAATGGCGATACCGTGGGGTAAAAAGGAGGATAAGAATCCAAATAACGGCAAAAAGATAAAACGGTTGAGCCATCCAAAAATTCCCCAGCCCAAGGGAATAGAGGATTCCAAATCTCTATCGTAGGATTTTAACGTTTGATAATCGGTCGTTCCAAAATAGTACTCAAACCGACTTCCAAACTCACCGGAACGAAAAGTTAAAGGGATTTGCGCCCCAAATTTTTTGGTAAAGACCTCTCCCAAAGATTTATCATCTGCCAAGTTATCGGTGGTAACCGTGAGTTGATCTACCGGCTTTTCGGGGATCAAAATAGCACTAAAAAAGTGTTGTCTAAAAGAAATCCATCGCACTTGCTCTGGGGATTCCTCATCACTTCCACTTAGGGATAGATAATCTATTTTATCGCCCTCGTAGCCATAGGTAAGCTCGGTGTAGCGCCCTTCATAATCAATACTTTTGGAATTGCGGTAAGCACTGGTTTCCCAGGATAATACCGCTGGCTCACTGCTGTCCAACAGGGCAGAAATTCCCGAAGATTGAATGCTAAAATCCACCAAAAAACGCTTCGCATCAATTGCATAAACAAATTCCAAATACTGGTTGGGAGCAATGGCTGCTTTTAGAGATAGTGTTTGTTTCCCGTTTTTGGAATTTAGTTGAGGGAAAAAATAAAAATCTTTAGTGTTGAGTCTTCGACCGTCTTTGGTGGAAAACTGAACATTGAATCGGGTGTTTCCTTCTTTGACTAAATCCAGAGGTTGATCAAGGTAATCGGTATAATCTTTTAGTCGAACCAGCTCAAGAAGACCTCCCTTCGGACTGACTTTTATCAAAAGATCTTTGTTTTCCAATATTTGGGTAGCAGCTCCCTGATCGGTCATCCAATTACTGAAAATCCCAAAAGTACTTTGGAGGTTTACTTTTTGAAGAGAGTCGTTTAACTGAATCGGTGGGGCTACCTCCTTGGGTTGACTGGCAACTTTGGTTTTTTCGGGTTCAACTGCCGGACTGGTTCCCTCTTCAGGCTTATTAACATACAGCATCCATGTAAGGATCATCGCAATGAGTACGAATCCGATAAATTGGTAGGGATCAAATCTTCTTTCTTCCATGGGTTTTAGTTCGGTTGCTGTTGGCTAAGATAGTCAATACTGGCTTTTATAAAGGCGACAAATAAGGGGTGTGGATTTGAAACGGTGCTTTTGTACTCTGGGTGAAACTGTACACCGATAAACCACCGGTGGTCTTGGTTTTCGACAATTTCTACCAAGCTGGTTTCCGGATTGACACCGGAGACTTTTAGGGCACCCTTTTCAAATACCTCTATTTTATATTGGTTGTTAAACTCAAAACGGTGGCGGTGTCGCTCTGTTATCTGCTCCTTTCCGTATACCTCTGCAACTTTACTGCCTTGTGTAAGATCACAATTCCATGTTCCCAAACGCATGGTACCGCCTTTGTTGACCACTCCTTTTTGACTTTCCATCAAGTCGATGACAGGGTAATCGGTATTTTTGTCGATCTCGGTAGAGTTGGCATTGGGATGCATCAATACATTTCTGGCGTATTCTATAACTGCCATTTGCATGCCCAGGCAGATCCCAAAAAAGGGAATGTTTTTTTCCCTGACATAGCTAATGGCATCTATTTTACCTTCGATCCCCCTGCCTCCAAAACCGGGAGCGACTATAAGACCGTGAAGCTCCTTTAGCTGTTCTTGAGCGTTAATCTGATTCAAAAATTCAGAGTGGATGCTTACCACCTCAACCTCCGCCTCATTGATTGCTCCAGCGTGAATAATAGACTCCAATATAGATTTATAGGAATCTTGTAACTCGACATATTTTCCAACCAAACCGATTTTTACTTTTCGTTTGGGGTTTTTGTATTTTTCCAAAAAGGATTTCCAATGATCCAAATTTAATTCGGATTTGGCGGTCAATTTTAACTTATCCAAAACCACACTATCCAAACCTTCTTCCAACATCTTCAATGGAACATCGTAGATGGTATCTACGTCTATGGATTGAATGACTGCCTCGGGTCTTACATTGCAAAAAAGGGCCAATTTTTTACGAAGGTCTTCGGACAATTTGTGTTCTGTTCTACAGACCAAAACATCGGCTTTGATCCCACTTTCCATCAAAGTTTTGACCGAATGTTGTGTGGGCTTTGTTTTCAGCTCTCCTGCAGCAGATAGATAGGGGATCAACGTCAGGTGAATGACCATGGCATTCTCCTCTCCCAATTCGTAGATCAGCTGTCGAACGGATTCGATGTAGGGCAGGGATTCGATATCACCTACCGTTCCGCCAATCTCAGTGATCACTATGTCAAATTCCCCACTATTTCCCAGCAATTGCATTCGCTCTTTGATCTCGTTGGTGATGTGGGGAACAACCTGTACGGTTTT
This sequence comes from Flavobacteriaceae bacterium UBA3159, assembly GCA_002364535.1. GTDB lineage: Bacteria > Bacteroidota > Bacteroidia > Flavobacteriales > Flavobacteriaceae > UBA8316. The sequence continues at coordinate 3,275 of DEYL01000036.1, forward strand.
CCCCAAAAACTCTCCGCGACGTTCTTTTTCGATCACACTTTGATAGACCCTTCCGGTAGTTACATTGTTGGCCTGAGAGGTATTGATATTCAAAAATCTTTCGTAATGACCTAAGTCCAAATCCGTCTCCGCTCCATCATCGGTAACATAACATTCACCGTGTTCATAGGGATTGAGCGTACCGGGGTCAACGTTGATGTAGGGATCGAATTTTTGAATGGTAACCTTAAAACTTTGGGCTTGAAGTAACTTTGCCAAGGATGCCGCTACGATTCCTTTACCGAGGGAGGAAGTAACCCCTCCAGTAACAAAAATATACTTTACATCCGGCATCCGGTTTATTTTATATGATTACTAACCGGGCTCAAATTTACAAAATCCCGACTTACTTTTGTGGCATTTCTGCTATTTCTTAAGCTCAATGATTTCATAATCTTTGTGTTGCAGTAAAAAATAGCCTGTGTTTTCAAAACTCTTATTTTGTTTTTGATAGAAGAATCGGTGCTCCTGATAATCGGTCTCCCCTATCCTGTCAATGGATTTGAAATGGCCTAAGTAGGCTTTTCTCAAGATCAAATCCATCGTAAGATCATAGGCACGGATGGCGGTTCGGTTGGGGGGTTTACCAAAGGCGCTGATGTAGTGATCTTGAAAATGATTGTATTCTCCCAACTTTAAAGGCAATCGATCCGTGGTATAGGTAAACTTTAAATCTCCCAGTTTTTTTAGCGACAAATTGGGGTTTTCATATGCATTACCCCGATAGGTGGTAAACAATTGAACCGCTCTGATTTCAGACTGCTGGGCACTCATCTGAGAACTGGCACTGGAGATCAACGAAAAGTCTTGGCTTTCGAGGATTACCTTGTTGGGAAGTGTATCCACCAAAAGGGAATCAACCAAATCAGGTAACAAATAATTGCTCTTTTCGGGACGCAAAACGGTTGCCTTTGGGAACAATTCCAAAAGCTCTTTTTCCACCGGCCGGCTCAAAGAATCAACCACCAATACAATATTGTCTTCACGATTCAGAGTCTTATCCAAATACTCAAACATTCTTTTTCTAAGAAAATTTTTGGAGGTTACCGATTGATAGACTGCCTCCCTCAAAGCAACGGGGTTGGTCGAAAGGGGAGCTACTTTGGGAGTCTTGCGCACCTGAGACTTGGTGGAAAGATAATCAAAATTGGAGGGAATCAACGGGCCAATTAAGGCGTCAGTATCAGAAAAATCGTGGTTATCGACAATTTCATTAACCCTGGAGATACTGTTTTGAGTATCAAAGACATTGAGCTTTACGGAAACTCCATAGTGACTCAAGGTATCTAATGCAAGCAAAACACCTGAATAAAAATCTGTAGAAAGGGTATGTAAATTCCGGCTTTGCAACAACCTTCGGGTATCTTCAATAGAATCGTATTCTATGGTTTTAGCCTTAAAAGGCAACAAAAGGGCCAGCTCAATTTCATGAGCTTCTTTGAGGGAATCCAACAGAGAAAGCCGCCCAACCAGCAGGTCATCCTGAATCTTTAATTCACCCTTGGCATCGCCCGGAACCCTCAATATCATCCCTGCTTGTAATCCCGACGCTGACAGGTTAGGATTGAGGGAATCTAATACCTTTTGGGTTACCCCTATTTTTTTTTCGATGCGATAATAACCTTCCTTGGGGAGCACTTTGTAATAGTTATAATTACTGTCCCAAGTCGGATCAATGGTTTCACTTTCGGTTGTTGAAGCCACAATCGGAACACGAATTTCCTGACCTTCCTTAAGTCCTTTTTTGATCTGAGGATTTAAGGCCTCCAATTCAGGAATGGTCATCTGAAAATTATAGGCGATGCGCCATTTAGTCTCTTTGGGTTTTACGACATAAGCTTGGGTATTTTGATCTACCTCAAGTGGTGGATCAGGTACTTCCTCAACCACTTCCGGATATAAAGGAATGCGCAAAACCATACGCTTTCTCAACCCTATTTTCTTTAAAAGGGGGTTGTACTCATACAGCTGTGATTCTGTGATATTATACTTTCGGGTAATCACAAAGACGGTCTCTTTTTTCTTAACCTTGTGAGAAAGAAACTTCTCAGGCATCTCCTGCGCAGTGGAAAAGAGGATTCCGCATAATAGAAGAACAATGAAAAGAGTTATATTTTTTTTCAATTTATTTTTTCTTCAAGTCTATTCCCATTCAATGGTAGCGGGAGGTTTGGAACTGATGTCATACACCACCCGATTGACCCCTTTTACCTTATTGATGATCTCATTGGACATTTTTTGCAAAAAAGCATAGGGTAAATCTACCCAGTCTGCTGTCATTCCGTCAGTAGATTGGACGGCACGCAGGACAACGCACTTTTCATAGGTTCGTTCATCACCCATCACCCCAACACTGTTGACGGGCAAGAGCATTGCACCTGCTTGCCAAACCTGATCGTAAAGATTCCAAGATTTTAATCCATTGATAAAAATGGCATCGACCTCTTGTAACATACTTACCTTCTCTGCGGTAATGTCACCCAAAATTCTGATGCCCAATCCGGGTCCCGGAAAAGGATGACGGCCCAGGAGTTCAGGATCGATACCGATACTGGCACCTACCCGCCTTACTTCGTCTTTAAATAACATCTTCAGCGGCTCTACCAGCTTGAGCTTCATATAATCCGGCAATCCACCCACATTGTGATGAGATTTGATGGTTGCAGAGGGGCCATTGACAGAAATGGATTCGATTACATCGGGATAAATTGTTCCTTGAGCCAACCAACTTACCCCTGCTGTTTTCTTAGACTCATCATCAAAAACATCAATAAAAGTATTCCCGATGATTTTTCTTTTTTTCTCTGGATCGGTTTCTCCTGTCAGAGCTTTTAGGAATTGATCAGTGGCATCAACCCCTTTGACGTTCAATCCCATCCCTTCGTATTGATTCAGCACACTCTCAAACTCATTTTTTCTCAACAAACCGTTATTGACAAAAATACATTGCAGATCTGGGCCAATGGCTTTGTGAAGTAAAACCGCTGCCACTGTGGAGTCAACGCCACCCGATAATCCCAAAATCACTTTTTGGTCACCTACGGTTTCCCGAATTTCTTTTACGGTCATTTCCACAAAAGAATCGGGAGTCCAATCTTGTTGAACTCCAGCAATTTTGATCAAAAAGTTTTCCAAAAGCTTTTTTCCATCGGTAGTATGATAAACCTCCGGGTGAAACTGAATTCCAAAAGTAGTTTCCCCCTCAATACAATAGGCGGCGTTTTTGACATCTTCGGTGCTGGCCAGTAAGATGCCTCTATCAGGCAATTGGTCGATCGTATCGCTATGGCTCATCCATACTTGACTGCCTTTATCAATTCCTTCAAAAAAGGTTTCCCCGGATTGAATAAAAGATAGATTTGCCCTGCCGTATTCACGGGTGTTGGACGGTTTGACTGCCCCTCCGGAGAAATAAGCCAAATACTGCGCACCGTAACAAACCGCCAACAAAGGTAATTTACCTCTTATGGTAGAAAGGTCGGGATGAGGGGCCTCCTCGGATCGAACTGAATAGGGAGAGCCGGAAAGTATGACGGCATTGAACTCCTCGGTATTCTTTGGTGGATTGTTAAAGGGATGGATTTCACAATAGATAAACAGTTCTCTAACACGTCTGGCGATCAATTGGGTGTATTGTGACCCAAAATCAAGAATCAATACTTTGTCTTGCATCTATCAAAAGTACGATATATTCAGTTGTTTTTTATTGGCCAAAAAAGGATTTTATTAAAAAAATATTGGTAAATCTCAGCCCTCAATTACAGAAAATTCAGCAGATAGAGGCTCAAAAGTTTCCATCAGAAAATCGATAAATTCACCGCCGTGTTGGAGATAAAAATCACTAAAGTTTTCCACCCTTTCTTGTAGTTGTCCTCCGGGAAAAAGTTGTTCCTGTAAAAGTACCAAACGCTCCACGTGATCTTTCAACTTTATTTTTTGGGCTTTGAGCAGGCGATCCTCCAAACGGTCAATCCCCTTAAATTGCTTAGACTTTTGAGCTTGGACCGCTCCCTCAAAGGAGGCGTCCGTTTTTAGGATCAGTGACTCTAAATGTTCAAACTGTTCCTCTAAGAGCTTTTTAAAAGATGACAAATCCAAATCAATGTTGCTTATCTGCCTGACTTTTTTGTTGATCAACGCATTTCTTTTGAGAAAGAGATCTTTTAATTCCAGTTTAAACTTACTGATTTTACGGATATTTTTTTCACTGATCACCAAGGCCGAATTTCGTAAAATCAAAAGCGGAAAAGGAACCTTTTGGGCGTCAAAAAAAGATTTCAACTCCAGCCAATAGGCCAGCTCCCCACCGCCGCCAAAATAAGCAATATTGGGTAAGATGACCTCCTGATAGAGGGGACGCATTAGGACATTGGGGGAAAACTTTTCTGGGGATTGCTCAACCCAATCCATCATTTCTGATGCATCAATACTTTCCTCTTTTCCCTCCCACGAGAAACCATTTTCATTTTTTATTAACCGATGTCTTTTGCCGTTTTCCAAAAAAAACAAATGCAGATCTCGCGGATTGACTTGAGGCTTGTAATGAGGATTGTAATCCTTTTTTAGGTTTTCAATTTGGGAAAGCACACTTTGCGCACAACTTTGTTTTTGTAATTCTTCTTTTAGATAAGGTACAAAGTGTTTTTTTAGTGCCTTATCATCCCCATCGATAATCAACAGCCCAAAGGCCTCAAAAAGGGAATGCACAAAGATCCTGGTCGCATGAGACAAATCACCTCCGGTCTCATAGCTTTTTTTAATTAAAGTTTTTAATGCATTGGCATTGATACTGCTGCCCAGTTCTTGTTTGAATAAATCCAAAAGCGGCTTTAAACTCCGGGTTTTTATTTTTCCCACAGCGCCACCCGACTCGGTATTCCATTGGAATTTTTTACCCCGGAAAATAAAGGCGCTGATTTCCTCAAAGTCATGGTCTTCGGTCGCCATCCAATAAATGGGGACAAAATTCAAGTCAGGAGATTGCTCTTTGAGTTGCCGGCATAGTTTAATGGTATTCACAATTTTGTAGATAAAATAGAGCGGTCCTGTCATCAAACACAACTGATGTCCGGTGGTAACCGTCAGAGTATTCTCATTTTCGAGCAGTTGGAGGTTCTCAGCTACCGAGGAGGAAATCTCTATAACACGGTACTGTTGGTTCAGCGTCTCACAAAGCGTTTTTCTGATCTTTGGAGAAAAATCTTTCTTTTTTTTTAATGCTTGTTGGTAAAGATTTTCAAAGCTGGGGACACCAATGTGAAATGACTGTAATTCCTTTTTATCGTTTAGATAATCGCACATCAATTCGGAAAAATATCCGGTATCGATAAAGGGAATGTGATGCGCTTTCATGACCATTTTAGCTTAAAGATAGGAGTGTTTTTTTAATCTCCAAGCGGGTTGGTTTTTATCGGAATGCCATAAAGGTCAAAATCGGTTGAATCTGTGATCTCAACATCTGTAAAATCACCAAGCTTGAGGTAATACTTTTTTGCATCGATCAACACTTCGTTATCCACATCTGGAGAGTCGATTTCGGTTCTGCCTACAAAGTAATCCCCTTGTTTTCGATCAATCACGCATTGGTAGATTTTACCGACCTTTTTTTGATTCTGTTCCCAAGAGATTTCGGATTGAATTTTCATGATCTCGTTGGCACGCTCCTGCTTGATCTCCTGAGGTACATTGTCCTCCAATTGATGGGCATGGGTGTTTTCTTCATGGCTGTAGGTAAAGCAGCCTAAACGCTCAAATCGCACGGCTTTTACCCATTGCTTGAGGGTTTTAAAATCAGCATCTGTTTCACCGGGATAACCTACAATCAGTGTTGTTCTCAATCCGATTTCAGGCAGTATTTTCCGGATATTTTCAATCAAATCCGTTGTCTTTTTTTGAGTCGTACCCCTGCGCATGGATTTAAGAATGGGATCAGAAATGTGCTGTAACGGTATGTCTAAATAATTACAAATCTTAGGCTCATTCTTCATCACCTCTATAACCTCCATGGGAAAACCGGCAGGAAAGGTATAGTGCATTCGTATCCATTGTATCCCCGACACCTTAGCCAAAGCCCGAAGTAAATCGGCCAATCGCCTTTTTTTGTAGAGGTCCAGACCGTAATAGGTCAAATCTTGTGCGATCAACAGCAGTTCTTTGACTCCATTTTGTGCTAGTTTTTCGGCCCTTTGAACCAATTCCTCTATGGGAGTAGAACGGTGTTTACCACGCATCAGGGGAATGGCACAAAAAGAACAGGGTCGGTCGCAACCTTCAGAAACTTTAAAGTAAGCGTAATTTTTGGGGGTTGTCGTCTGGCGTTCTCCCAACAATTCGTGTTTGTAATTCGCCCCTAAGGCCTTGAGCAATTGGGGTAAATCGGTAGTGCCGAAATAGGCATCCACTTGTGGCATCTCCTTTTCCAAATCCGGTTTGTAACGCTCACTCAAACAGCCGGTGACAAAAAGCTGATCGATATCGCCAGATTGCTTTTTTTGAATTTGCTCCAAAATGGTATTGACGGATTCCTCTTTGGCATTGTCGATAAAGCCACAGGTGTTGACAACCACAATATTTCCTTCTTCCTCGTGAACCACATTTTTGTCATTGGCTTTTAACTGCCCCATCAATACCTCCGAATCATAGAGGTTTTTGGAACAGCCCATGGTGATGACATTGATCTTGTTTTGCTTTCTACTTTTGGTTCTCAACAGCTTTTATTTAATTCCATTCAACATCTAATTGTTTTTGTAGAAATGCCAGCGCGGCCAGTTCAGCTTGTTGGTAATTGGGTGTACTCAAATGAGAAATGATCACATGATCTCCTACTTCGGGAAAAGCGACTTTTTGTTTTTTATCTCCGGGGGTGCCAAGCTGGTCAAACATCCGCAACATGGCAGGTATGGAGACTACCTTGTCCTGTTCCTCCTCATTTTTATAATAATATCCCATAAAGACAGGAGCGGTAATCCTTTGAAAAATCTCGGGACGCATCCCCGTTTCCAACAGTTTTTGCAATTCAACAGTGGACTCTAAGCGGTAACGGATCGTCCAGTAGTTCTTTTTTTCCTCCGTAATCTTGTTCATATTGTGGTATTTACTCCCCAGTACCCATTCGGCAATTTGAAGTCCCCAGGGCAAAGTCAACAGTTTGGATTTGGGATCGTAAATTTCGACATTGGGGCCAAAAAGTAACAAAGCGGCGATTTGTGGATCATTACCCAAAATCAAGGACAGCGTCCCTCCGGTGGAACTGGAAATAACGATTACCTTTTCGCCAATTTTTTTGGCAACGGCCAATGCCTCTGTTGCACTATCAAGATATTTTTGACCCGTAAAATTCAACATGGGCTCTTGTTCAATCAATCCGTGGTCACTCAGGCGGGGCAGGTAGAGGTTGGCTTTTAAAGCACGGGAAATATTGCGGTGTACGGGATCACCTTCTTCCGTACTGGCAGAAAAACCGTGCAAGTATAATATACTATAAGCTGTTTTTTGAGGGATGGAATCATAAAACTCCAATTGAGAGGCGTTGTCCGGTTTGATGTTATCTAAAGCAGACTCTTTGGTGTCGATCCAGTCTTTAAGTTCGGAAAGGGAAAGTGAAATTTCAGGCTGTGGCAGTTCCAAATCGGGAGCCTCTACTTCCGGCCCTAAAAAAAAAAGTCCAAAAAGAACCGAGATTACAAATAATGTGTTTTCTATTATTTTCATTGATCTGGATTAACTGAAAAAACTCCCTACAAAAGTTCCTGCATGAAACAACTGCAGGTCCTCCAATCCTTCCCCAACTCCAATGTACTTGACGGGAATTTTGAATTGATCGGAGATTCCCATAACAACGCCACCTTTGGCCGTCCCATCGAGTTTGGTAATGGCCAATGCATTTACTTCTGTGGCTGCGGTAAAGTGTTTGGCTTGCTCAAAGGCGTTTTGACCGGTAGATCCGTCCAATACCAACAGTACCTCGTGGGGCGCATTGGGAACCACTTTATCCATTACTTTTTTGACTTTGGTCAATTCATTCATTAGGTTAATTTTGTTGTGCAATCGCCCTGCAGTGTCAATGATGACCAAATCACTTTTTTGAGCTACAGCCGACTGTAATGTGTCAAAAGCAACAGAAGCAGGATCACTGCCCATTTCTTGCTTGACAATGTACACACCCACACGATCTGCCCAGATCTGCAATTGATCAATGGCACCGGCCCTAAAAGTATCCGCTGCACCCAACATTACCTTTTTTCCTCCGGCCTTGTAGTGATGCGCCAACTTACCTATAGTGGTTGTTTTGCCCACTCCATTGACACCCACCACCATGATCACTTGTGGATGGTTCTGCAAAGCTGCGTCAAAACCCTTTACCTCCTCTTGTTGGTGTTGCTTGAGAAGGGTGGTAATTTCCTCACGTAAGATTTGAGCCAGTTCCGAAGTCCCCAAATACTTGTCTTTGGCCACTCTTGCCTCCAGGGCATCGATGATCTTGAGCGTAGTGGCTACCCCTACATCGGATCGAATCAACACCTCCTCCAATTCGTCGAGTAGGTCTGCATCGATCTTTGACTTTCCGGCAACGGCAGTTCCCAATTTGGAGAAAAAGGACTTTTTGCTAGCAGAAAGGCCCTTGTCCAATTGCTCTTTTTTTTCCAGACTAAAAATGGATTTTAAAAAATTCATAGGTATACCAATAAAAAAAGCTACCGTAAAAGTAGCTTATATTTTGGAGAGATGTAAAAAATTATTGCTTACTCAACCATTCGTTAGCGAGATCGGGATTGATAATGGTTTCAACGAATGAATAAGAATTAGAATTATTTTTCTTGACCATCTTGATGGCTTTTGTCAATTTTTTTGATCCCGTTTGCAGGGTTGCTACTGATTTCTTTGCCATAACTACTTAATTTCTTTGTGAAGGGTCATACGCTTGAGAATGGGATTGAATTTTTTGATCTCCAATCGGTCGGGCGTATTCTTTTTATTTTTAGTTGTGATATAACGAGAAGTTCCGGGTTTACCGGATTCTTTGTGTTCTGTACACTCTAATATCACCTGAACTCTGTTTCCTTTCTTGGCCATGCTAATATCTATAAAATACCTTGAGCTTTTGCCTCTTTAATCACAGCACTGATTCCTTTCTTGTTGATGGTTTTCAACACGGAAGCTTTGATTTTTAAGGTAATCCATTTGTCTTCCTCGGGAATGTAAAAACGTTTTTTGATCAAGTTGATGTCAAAGCGTCTTCTGGTTTTATTCATGGCGTGGGAAACATTGTTTCCAAACATTACCCGCTTTCCCGTAATATCGCAAACTCTAGACATGGTGATTGTTCTTTTTTAACAGGTTGCAAATTTACACTTTTTTAGATAGTTTCAAAAAATTTTTAGAAGAATAAAAAACATTACATCAACAATGATCTATACAGCATTTCAAAGGCCTGATTAACGGTTTTGTGGATCACACGGGTACGGTTGTTTCCCATATTAAATTGAAAGCTTTCAACGCCATCGGGCGTGGCCAATCCAATAAAAACAGTACCTACTTCTTGCCCCAAGTCCCCCTTGGTAGGTCCTGCATTTCCTGTAGTGGCAAGTGCAAAATCGGACTTGTACTTTTTTTGAGCCCCCAAAGCCATAGCGGATGCCACGGGACCACTGACCACGCCGTATTGGTCAATCATACTGCTTTCTACCCCCAGTAGGCTGGTTTTTGAATCTAAAGCATAGGTAACTGCACTGCCTTTGAAAAAAGAAGAAGCCCCCAGATGAGCGGTAAACCTTGTGGAAATGGCACCACCCGTACAACTCTCAGCACAGGATAGTGTTTTCCCCAATTGATTCAATTTTTCGGCAATTAAAAATTCGATGGATTGATCTTCTTCTGTACCAAAATAGATGTCCTTAATCAATGGAATGACCTTTTCAATCTGGGTATTCACTTGTATTTTCAAGGCTTCAAGTTCAGCCCCCTTGGCCGAGAGTCTCAATCGTACCCTCCCCAAACTGGGCAAATAAGCCAATTTGATGGGTTCGGGAAGATTGTTTTCCCAATCTGCAATTCTTTCGGCAATGACACTTTCCCCCAGACCGTAGGTTAAAATGGTTTTGTGGTGTAGGGCAGGGAGAATAAATTGTTGTTGAATTTTGGGTAAAACCTCATTTTTTACCAATGCCTCCATCTCATAAGGTACACCGGGTAGGGAAATAAATACCTGTCCCTGATCCATAAACCACATTCCCGCTGCGGTGCCGAATTGGTTGTGAAGGATCAAGGCCTTGGAAGGTAAGTTAGCCTGCTCACGGTTCATGTCATTGATGGGGGTGGTGACGTATTTCCTAAAAATGTTCTCAATG
>DEYL01000029.1 GCA_002364535.1 Flavobacteriaceae bacterium UBA3159
CTGCAAAAATCAGCGGTACGTAAAATTGCCCGGGAATTGAATTTGGTCACCGCCGAAAAAAAAGACTCACAGGGGCTTTGCTTTATCGGAAAAGTGAGTTTGCCTGATTTTTTACAACAACAATTGCAACCCACAACAGGTAACATTATTGAAATACCCGAGGTTTTTTATAATGGTAAACAACATCCGAAAACCTTAACCACTCAATCTCAAAAAACCCGCTATCAAATCACCGATGGAAAAGTCGTGGGAACCCACCAGGGCGCGCACTTTTTTACAATTGGTCAACGCAAAGGGCTGGCCGTAGGCGGAACCCCCGAACCTCTATTTGTGATTGATATCGATGTGGTTGAAAATGTTGTCTATGTAGGTCAGGGTAAATATCATCCTGGTTTGTTCCGCCAAGCCCTTCAAATCAATTTTGCAGATGTTCATTGGGTACGTGAGGATTTAAAAACGATTCAAGGGGAACCGATGGAGGTGATGGCGCGAATACGATACCGTCAACCTCTACAAAAAGCGACCCTTATCCCTCAAGCCGATGCCTTTTATGTGTTGTTTGATCAACCACAATCCGCCATTACTTCCGGGCAGTTTGTGGCTTGGTACAAGGATTCCGAGTTGTTGGGATCAGGGGTGATTGCCTAGGCTTTTTGCTCAGTACTTTCTTTAAAATACTCCATTTCTACCTGATTGTGGAGAATGTCCTCAAAAGTCTCTCTTTTACGAATCAAATGGGCTTTGCCCTCATGCCATAGTACCTCTGCAGGGCGATATCGGGAATTGTAATTGCTGGCCATAGAAAAGCAATAGGCGCCGCAGTTTCTAAATACCAATAGGTCTCCTTCGGTGATCTCTGCTATTTTTCTGTTGCTGCCAAAGGTATCTGTTTCGCAAATATACCCGACTACGGAATAAAAGCGCTCTTTCCCCTTGGGATTGGAGAGGTTTTCTATATGATGATAGGAACCGTAGAGCATGGGGCGGATCAGGTGGTTAAAGCCACTGTCCACCTGAGCAAAAACGGTAGAAGTGGTTTGTTTGACCACATTGACCTGAGTCACAAAATGTCCTGCCTGGCTAACCAAAAATTTTCCGGGTTCAAAGATCAATTGTAAGTCTCGTCCATACTCCTTACAAAAATCAATGAATCTTTTGGATAATTTTTCGCCCAGCTCTTCGATATTGGTCTCTATATCATTTTGTTGATAGGGCACTTTAAAACCGCTTCCAAAATCTAAAAACTCCAGGTTTTTAAAATGTTTTGCGGTGTCGAATAAAATTTCGGCCGCATGGAGGAAAACGTCAATATCCAAAATATCGCTGCCCGTATGCATGTGGATGCCATTGATGTTCATGGCGGTGTTTTCTACAATACGGAGTAAATGTGGGATCTGATGAATGGAAATACCGAATTTGGAGTCGATATGTCCCACGGAGATGTTGCTGTTGCCGCCAGCCATTACATGGGGGTTGATGCGGATACAAACGGGTGTTTTGGGATGTCGGGTACCGAATTGCTCCAGTAACGAAAGGTTGTCAATATTGATTTGAACCTCCATTTTGGCAACCTCTTCTATTTCTTTTAGGGAAACCCCGTTGGGGGTATAAATGATGGCCTGAGGTTCAAAACCCGCTGCCAAGCCCAGTTGTACCTCTTGGATAGAAACCGTATCCAGTCCTGAGCCCAATTGTCGCATCAGTTTTAAGATAGAGAGATTAGACAATGCCTTAGCGGCGTAATTGATCCTCAGATCTCCTATTCTACTGAAAGTAGAAGTTAATCTTTGGTATTGAGAGGCTATTTTTGCTGCGTCATAAACATAGAGTGGATTGCCTAACTCCGAGGCAATGTCCAATAATTCATTGTTAGTCACTTTTGTGCTATTTAATTGATGGCAAAATTAATCCCAAAAATCAAATCACCGCCCTAAAACATCAGATGTTATAAAAATCAAACTTATTGTTTTATATGTAACATTATACTTTTCCACTAATGGTATATTATTCAGTGGTGATTTACTATTTTTGAGACATAAAAATCAAAGAATGAATCTACACGAATATCAGGGCAAAAAGATTTTAGCCAGCTTTGGCGTAGCCGTTCAAAACGGTATTGTAGCCAACAATATTGATGAGGCGGTATCCGCTGCGGAAAAGCTTACGGCAGATACGGGAACCTCTTGGCATGTGATCAAAGCACAAATCCACGCCGGAGGTCGCGGTAAAGGCGGAGGGGTCAAATTGGCCAAGAGTTTGGATGAGGTAAAATCCATATCAGGTCAGATCATTGGGATGCAACTGATCACGCCTCAAACCCCCCCGGAGGGAAAAAAAGTCAATAAGGTACTGATCGCTGAAGATGTTTATTACCCGGGAGATTCAGAGCCCAAAGAATTTTATGTTTCGGTTTTGCTCAACCGATCTACCGGGAACAACATGATCATGTATTCTACTGAAGGAGGAATGGACATTGAAGCGGTTGCTGAAAAAACGCCCGAGTTGATTTTTACAGAAGAAATTGATCCAGCCCATGGATTTCAAAGTTTTCAAGCCCGAAATGTGGCTTTTAATTTAGGTTTGAGTGGTGTAGCTTTTAAAGGAATGGTAAAATTCATTACCGCATTGTACGATGCATATGTGGGTGCCGATGCTTCTCTTTTTGAGATCAATCCCGTTTTAAAAACTTCCGATGAAAAGATCATTGCCGTAGATGCCAAGGTGACTTTGGACGACAATGCCCTGTTCCGACACAAGGAATACGCAGAACTCAGAGACCTGTCGGAGGAAAACCCTACTGAAGTAGAAGCGCGTGAGGTTGGACTTAACTATGTGGCACTGGATGGAAATGTAGGATGTATGGTCAACGGAGCCGGATTAGCCATGGCGACCATGGATTTGATCAAACAGTCCGGTGGATCTCCGGCCAACTTTTTAGACGTAGGAGGTACCGCCGATGCTGCGCGTGTTGAGACGGCTTTTCGATTGATCTTAAAGGATCCCAATGTGGCTGCTATTTTGGTCAATATCTTTGGAGGGATCGTACGTTGCGACCGGGTAGCTCAAGGAATCGTGGATGCTTATAAAAATATGGGAGACGCCATCAAGGTCCCCATTATTGTTCGTTTGCAAGGAACAAACGCCGACATTGCCAAGAAATTAATCGATGATTCCGGACTTAATGTATTGTCTGCTATAGCCTTTGAAGAAGCCGCGCAAAAGGTACAAGAAGCCCTGTTATTGTCATCTTGACATGAATTTTTAGTAATTTACCGACATATTGTCACTTTTTTGTGATGGTATGGGATTTGAAGTAAACTTTTAAAAAAATGTTTAATTTAAATCTTAACATTATGAATTTAATTAAAAGACAAAATCCCGTATTCAACTCTTTGATAGATGATCTGTTTATCAATCAAGATTGGAACCAAATTAGTGCTAATGTTCCTGCCGCCAACATCATCGAAGCCGATGATCATTTCGACATTGAATTGGCTGCTCCGGGAAAGAAAAAAAGTGATTTTATAATCGAGTTGGATGAGGGTGTATTGACCATCTCCTCTGAAACCGAGACTAAATCTACCGAAAAAGAAGGCAGCTTTACCTGTAAGGAATTTGGTTACAGCTCTTTTAAGAGGTCATTCAACATTCCGGAAACCGTATCTGCTGATAAGATCACTGCGAATTACAAAGAAGGGATTTTGACGGTCAGTCTCCCCAAAAAAGCAGAGGCCTTACCTCAACCTAAAAAATTGATTTCCATTAAGTAAATTAATTAATTTTATTTTAGTGCAAAAAGGCTCGGTGGTCGATCGAGTCTTTTTTTATTGCAGTTGGTTCTGTAAAGATTTGATCTCGTCTCTCAGTCTTGCAGCCTCAATAAAGTCCAAGTCTTTGGCGGCAGCTTCCATGGCCTTTCGCGAATCCCGAATTTTCTTTTCTACTTCCTCTTTACTCAAATAGCGGTTTTTGGCTTCGGCGGCTTTTCGATCACTCAACTCCTGGGCATAGGTGGCTACCGAATTTTTGGATAAAGCATTGTCTAATGACTTGTTAAGAGCCTTGGGAGTAAGATTGTTTTTTAGGTTGTATGTCTGTTGTTTGTCCCTGCGGTAAAGGGTTTCATCGATTGTTTTTTGCATACTTTTGGTGATGTTGTCGGCATACATGATGGCCTTTCCATTGACATTTCGAGCTGCCCGACCTACGGTTTGCGTTAAAGAACGGTGACTTCTTAAAAAACCCTCTTTGTCTGCATCCAAAATGGCCACCAAAGAAACTTCCGGTAGGTCCAAGCCCTCCCTCAATAGGTTGACCCCTACCAATACGTCAAATAATCCTTTGCGCAGGTCTTGCATGATTTCCACCCGTTCCAAGGTGTCCACATCACTGTGGATGTATCGACAACGAATGTTGACTCGAGCAAAATATTTGGTCAACTCTTCCGCCATTCTTTTGGTAAGTGTGGTCACCAGCGTGCGTTCGTCTTTTTCCACTCTGACTTGTATTTCCTCTATCAGATCGTCGATTTGATTCAAACTGGATCGAATCTCTATTTCAGGATCCAGCAATCCGGTGGGTCGAATGATCTGTTCCACAAAAACCCCTTCGGTTTGTTTGAGTTCATAGTCTGCCGGAGTAGCACTGACGTAGAGTACTTGATTTTGCAAGGCTTCAAACTCCTCAAATTTTAAGGGTCGGTTGTCCATGGCAGCCGGTAAACGGAACCCGTAATTGACTAGGTTTTCCTTTCGACTTCGGTCCCCTCCATACATGGCATGAACCTGAGAAATGGTTACATGACTTTCGTCCACCACCATCAGAAAATCGTCAGGGAAATAATCAAGCAAACAGAAAGGTCGTGTTCCGGGATCTCTGCCGTCAAGATAGCGAGAATAATTCTCAATTCCGGAACAATAGCCCAATTCACGAATCATCTCTAAGTCAAACTCCGTGCGTTCATGTAATCGCTTGGCTTCCAAAAAACTACCGTTGGCATTGAAATAGTCGACCTGTTTTACCAAGTCATCTTGAATTTGAGTGATGGCGTTTTGGAGGATGTCCGGTGAAGTAACAAACATATTGGCGGGGAAAAGGGTCACCCGATCAAATTTTTCCAAATGTTGGTTTTCTATGGGGTCAAAGGATTCAATTTCTTCGATTTCATCGCCAAAAAAATGGATTTTAAAGGCCACATCTGCATAGCCCGGGAAGATGTCAATGATGTCACCGTTAACCCTGAAATTCCCTCGGTTAAATTCACCCGTTGTACGTGAGTAAAGGCTTTGTACCAATCGGTGCAACAGTTGGGTTCTCGAAATGACCTCTCCTTTTTCAATAGTTATAACATTTTTTTGAAATTCTACCGGATTTCCAATTCCATACAAACAGGATACAGAGGCGACCACCAATACATCCCTTCTTCCGGAGAGGAGGGAGGAGGTGGTACTCAAACGCAGCTTTTCAATTTCCTCATTGATTGACAAGTCCTTTTCAATATACAAGCCACTGGTTGGGATATAGGCTTCGGGTTGGTAGTAGTCATAATAGGAAACAAAATATTCAACAGCATTGTTGGGGAAAAACTGTTTGAACTCGGAATAGAGCTGAGCGGCTAAAGTTTTATTGTGGGCCAAGACCAATGTAGGACGTTGTAATTCCTGCACTGCATTGGCTACTGTAAAGGTTTTACCTGAGCCAGTAACCCCTTGCAGGGTGACGTATTTTTCCCCTTGGGAAAAACCCGTGGCGATCTGACGGATGGCTTCCGGTTGGTCTCCGGTGGGAGAAAAGGGGGACTCCAGTTTGAATTCCATTTTACAAAATTAAAGCTTAAATCACCGTTCCCCAATTTTATACCATTGTTTTACCTTATTAAGCGATTATAGAAACACAATGCGGAAAAAGAGGTATTTTTGATAAAAACAGTAGAGTGGAGGAGAAATTAATTTCCAAAAAAAAGCCTTTTTTTCCCATATCCGACGATTTGATGCATTTTTTAAAAAAGTACGATCGTTGGATGGAGTCTTCGATCTGTTATGAGGACTTGTTGCGATTTTCTGGCTCCGTGATCGTTTATGACAAATATGATCAGGATACCCTATGGGTAAGGGTTTACTATTCCGATTCTGATCGGGAGGAAATAGATTTCGCTCTAAAAACGATTTACACCCAACTGCATTCCGATGGTGGTGATTCCTCTTTACCGGATCTAAATATTGACGCCATAGACTACTGTACCTTTGGCAATTCAAAACCTTTTCGGATTAAAATTCGAAATGTTCTGAACGATAACTTTACCTATTTCTATGTAAAGAAAACCGATGCTTCCCGGGTATACGGTTTGGAGTTTGAACATACCCTTTCGCCCTATAACCTCAATTATATGGTCAATCACGATACTTTGATTGAGGAACATATTGCAGGCATTCCAGGGGATGTATTTATCAAGGAGTACCTACCCCATTGTAGCTCAGCTGAAAAAGCTCAAATTGCCAAAGAGTACGTGAAGTTCAATGAGCGATGTATGGTACGATTGCTGGGAGATATGCGGGCCTACAATTACGTGGTGATTCCCATTCACGATTTCGATCATGTGATCTACAAGATTAGGGCCATAGATTTTGACCAACAATGTTTTGAGGGGAAACTATCGGTATATCGTCCCCAATTCTTTAAGGAGAATTATCCATTGATTTTGGTGGTTAAGGACAAGTTGAATCACGAGTCGATCATCCAATACAAAATTGAGGAACGTTCCATCGTTTCGCGTCGATTGATCAATTCAGGTAATCGAACTTATTTTCT
>DEYL01000026.1 GCA_002364535.1 Flavobacteriaceae bacterium UBA3159
AGCTAATTCAGGGTCAACAAGAATTCTACCGCTGTGTTCGTCTGTAATTATTTTTTGACGGGAAGCGATTTCCATCTGAATCTGGGGAGGTATGGTGAAGTAAGATCCGCCTGAAGCACCTCTTTCTATAGCAACGATGGCCAACCCGTTTTTAACGTTTTTTCTTATTTTTTGATATGCTTCAAAAAGCTGGGATTCAATTTTAACTTGATATTCTGAGGCTTTTTTACCCAATAGACTTTCTTCCTTTTCAGTTTCCTTAAGGATTTCGTCTAATTCTTCTTTTTTGGCTTTTAAATGTTTTTTACGCTCATTTAATTTTTCATCGAGTTGACCAATGGCTTCAAGCTTGAGCTCTTTTTTGGCAGCAAACTCTTTGATGCGCTTTTCGGCCAACTGAATTTCAAGCTCTTGATACTCTTGTTCTTTTACAATAGAATTGTATTCTCTATTGTTTCGAACATTTTTTAAGTTTTCCTCATATTTTTTGAATTCCTCCTTTGCAACCTCTATGCTGTTTTTTTGTTCTTTGGTTTGAAAATCAAAATCACTTACTTCTTGATTGAAGTTTTCTAACCTTTTTTCCAAACCTGCAATCTCGTTTTCAAGATCTTCGACTTCGAGAGGTAATTCCCCTCTTACATTGCGGATTTCATCTACGCGAGAATCAATAAGTTGCAAATCGTAAAGGGCTCTCAGTTTGTCTTCTACGGTTACCTCATTCTTTTTTGCCATTGGAAAAATACTTTACTGGGTTGGTTATTGATTTAGATAAAGCGATTGCAAAATTAGGCAATTTTTCGATAAGATGGTCGTGTATCAATTTTTTTGTAAAACGTTCTGTTTCATAATGACCCCCATCGACCAAAAGTATCTGGTTTTCTGCTTGAAAAAAATCGTGGTATTTCAGGTCAGCTGTAACCAATGCATCGGCTTTTATTTCTTTTGCGGTGTGGATGGCAAAACTTCCCGATCCCCCAAGAACCGCTACTTTTTTGATTTTTCGATTGCTAAGGGAAGAGTGGCGTAGGAACAATGTCTCCAGTTTTTGCCCTACCCATTTCAAAAAATCTTCTTCCGTCATTTCATTGTCTAATATACCCACACTGCCTATACCAATTTCTTGATTTGTGTTGTCCAGTGGATACACTTGGAAGGCAACATGCTCATAGGGGTGGTTTTTAAAAAGGGTTTGAAGTATTTTTTCTTCCAGGTGTTTTTGGAAAATTAAATTTAATTGAACTTCTTCAACTTCTTCCCGTATCATTTGCTTTCCCAAATGGGGCTGAGAATTTTCATTTCCTCTAAATGATCCGGTTCCCTCGGTGATAAAACTACATTCGTCATAATCACCTAAAGCACCCGCACCCGCCTGATAAAGAGCTACTAAAAGTGTATTTGAGTTTTCTTTAGGGACATAGGTGGTCAACTGTTTTAGCGTATTTTGCTGAGGAACCAGCACTTGGATATTTTTTAAGCCCAATGCAAAGCCCAAAGTGTGGCTTACGCCTTCCTTAAGGTTGTCCAGTGCCGTATGTATTGCATACAGGGCAATGTCATTCTTAATGGCTTTGGCCACAACCCGTTCCACATATGTTTTTCCCGTCAATTTTTTTAAACCCGAAAAAATAATGGGGTGAAAGCATACGATGAAATTGAATTTTTTGGCTATTGCCTCATCGATTACATTTTCCAACACGTCGTGTGTAATCAGTATTCCCGTGCATTCAGCTTCTGCCTCTCCAAGCAGTAAACCCACATTGTCAAAATCTTCTGCATAGGCTGTAGGAGCCCATTGTTCCAGTATTGGTATGATTTCCTGAATCTTCATTTCGATGCTATTCATTGCAAATATAATATTATCTTTCTGGGCCAGGAAAACCACCGTTTTGAAAATTCCTTTCCGGGTTTTCCTAAATTTGACAGAGTTATAGATAATTTGAAAAAAGCACGCTTACTTCTTTTCCCATTTGGAATCCTTTATGGTTGTATCATGGCCATAAGGAATACGCTATTTGATTTAGGAGTATTGGCCTCTAAGAACACCTCGATCAAATCCATTGGTGTGGGAAACCTATCGATGGGGGGTACCGGTAAATCCGTAGTGGTTATGCATCTTATAAAAATGCTTAAAGATTATCCTACGGCCACACTGAGTAGAGGTTATGGAAGAAAAACTACTGGTTTGATCATTGCGGGTCCCAAAGACAATCACTCCAGCCTGGGCGATGAACCCTATCAATTTTTCAATCGCTATCCTGAGACGACCGTAGTTGTTTCCGAAAAAAGAATGCTCGGGATAGAAGCCCTAGAGAAAATGCTCCCTCGACCAAATTTGGTGGTCTTGGATGATGTGATGCAACATCGTTGGGTAAGCCCTCAATTGATGATCATGACCTCTTCATTTCAACACCCCTATTTCAGAGATTTTATTTTTCCTGCCGGGAAATTGAGAGAATTCAGATCGGGGGTCAAACGGGCCGATATTTTATTGATCACAAGAGCACCAGAGGATTTGTCAGTGGATCAAAAAGAAACTTTTCTAAAAAACATCAAGGTCAATGTCCCAGTCTTTTTTACCAAGATCTGTTATGCAGATGTGCTAACCCAAGATAATAAAACCATTGATTCCAGTGTATTGTCTATGGATGATTTTTTGTTAGTAACAGGAATCGCTGACACCCATCATTTGGTTACTTATTTAAAAAAACTGTATGGGGAATTTGAACATCTTGAGTTTCAAGATCATCATTCCTATAATTCTAGTGATGCTCGGTTGATCAATGATCGTGCTGGAGAAAAAATAATATTAACGACTGAAAAAGATTTCGCAAAATTGGCACAAAACCTCAACAATAACAGATTGTATTGCCTTACAATAGAACTTGATTTTGTCTTTGAGGAAGAACGAAGTATTTTTGAAAAGACGATAAGAGCGCTCTAGTGAAGGTGTTTGTGTGCCTTGTATGAAGACCGAACCAATGGTCCACTTTCCACATGTCTAAAACCCAAATCTTTGGCAACCGTTTCATACTGCTTAAAGGTTTGCGGTGATATAAAAGATTTTACGGGCAAGTGCTTTTTGCTGGGTTGAAGGTATTGACCAATGGTGACCACTTCTACCTCTGCCTTTCTGAGATCGTGCAACGTCTCGTAGACTTCTTCTTCCTTCTCTCCGAGTCCCAGCATAACTCCAGACTTGGTGCGATTAACCCCCATTTGTTTGAGGTATTTCAAAACTTCCAAACTCTGGTCATATTTGGCTTGAACCCTCACCTCTCTGGTCAATCTTCTGACGGTTTCGAGATTGTGTGAAACTACTTCGGGAGCAGCTTCTATAATACGATCAATATTGGTTTTATTTCCTTGAAAATCGGGAATAAGGGTTTCTAAAGTGGTGCCGGGATTCAACCTTCGGACAGCTTTGATGGTTTCGTTCCAGATGATAGAGCCCATGTCCGTGAGATCATCGCGGTCAACGGATGTTATTACGGCATGTTTAATTTTCATGATCTTAATGGACTGTGCCACCTTCTCGGGTTCTTCCCAGTCTACATTTCCAGGTCTTCCTGTTTTGACACCACAAAATCCACATGAACGGGTACAGATATTTCCCAATATCATAAAGGTAGCAGTACCTTCAGTCCAACATTCTCCAATATTGGGACAACTGCCCGAAGTACAAATCGTATTGAGTTTATACTGATCTACAAGCCCTCTAAGTTCAGTGTATTTTTTTCCTGTAGGAAGTTTTACTCTAATCCATTTTGGTTTACCAACACCCTTATTTTCTCTCTCTGCTATTTCCAAAACTTTTTTTTCAAAGATACAAACTAAATTCAGAGACTCAAAAGGTAGACCCAAGTGAAGCCGGTTAGGAAAATGATCCCCAAAATACTCAGTATTTTAATTTTTTGAGAGGGACGATCTTTGATGGGCATATGATTGCTGGTAATCAAACGATAATTTAAGATGGCGTAAAAAGGTGCTGTGATAAATGATAAAACAGTTGCAATTTGAACCAAAATTCCCATTTCGGAAAGTAAAAAAAGAAAAATCAAACAGGTGCCTATGGCCAAAATGGTAATCCAAAGCATGTAAAAATCTTTATTTTTCTGCTTAAATAGTATTTGAACAGTTTTGGACATCGCTCTTGGGGAGGCGTCCAAAGTGGTAATGCTGGTACTGATCATGGTGGTCAGGGCCGCAATGGCAATAACACCATACCAAGAATCTCCCAGGTTGGAGGTGTAAAGATCTATCAATTGTCCGGCAAACTCATTTCCTTTATTAGAAAATTCAATTCCAGAACCAAACATTACTAAGGCTCCCAAGCCCACAAAACAAATGCCTAAAACCACGGTCGTCAAATAGCCAACATTAAAATCAAAAAGTCCCTCTTTAAGGGATAATTTATTTTTCAAGTCGTTCTTTTTTTCCAAAACCCATATAGAGTGCCAAATGGAAATGTCCATAGGTGCAGGCATCCAACCCATAAAAGCGATCAAAAATAACAAACCGGCTCCTTTGGGAAATAGTTGACCATACTCCAACGAAGTATTTCCTTTTGAAAATGCAATCACTAATGCCAGTATACTGCTTATCGAAAGGACAAGGACAATGTTCTTGATCACTTTATCCAACAATTGGTATCGACCAATCATCAGTATGCTGTAGCATATTGCAGTAACTCCTATACTCCAATAAATCATGTTAGAGGTGATGTCGAAGAGATTAGAAGCTAAGCCAGCTGTGACAATAGTAACAGCAGTTTGGATGGTAAACATGGTGGCTATATTGAGAAAAAAATAGAGCCACAAATAAATTTTTCCAAGTTTGTAATATCCATCCAGTAAACTTTCCCCGGTAGCCAAAGCATATCGTGGTCCAAACTGAAAAAAAGGATATTTAAATAGATTGACCAAGAGCAGTGCCCACAATAGTCCCCATCCGAAATCAGCCCCAGCACGGGTAGATTGTACTAAGTGGGATACTCCAATCGCTGCCCCTGCAAATAGCAAGCCTGGCCCTAATTTTTTGAGTCTAGTCAGCATCTTCCTCAATTTTTTGGTTCAGTAAATTTTTAGCCCTTAATAGCTTGACTTTTATGGTGTTGATGGGTTGATCCATTTTTTTACTGATTTCTTTGTAAGAAAGTCCATCAAAAAATCGAAGCTGTAGAATTTTTCGATAATCATTTTTGAGTGACTTTATCTTATTGAGCAAAGATTCTAATTTTTCGTTGGTGATCAAAATTTCCTCGGGTGAAGGATGATCTTGATCGGTGAATTCTTCTAAATCATTAGGGTAGGAGAGGGTCTCAAGGCTTATCTTATTGTTTTCCTTCCTCAATAAATCATTGTAAATATTTTTTGAAATGGTCAAGAGCCAGGTTTTGAATTCGAATTGATCGTTGAAAGTTGAGATGCGATCAAAGGCTCGAGCAAATGTTATGATCGAAATTTCTTCGGCCAAATCCTTATTTCTGGTTTTTTTCAATTGAAAATTATACAGGTATCCCCAATGGTAATTTAACAACTCATTGAATGCTTTTTGGTCTTGTTCTTGCGCCTTTTCAATTACAAGTTTGACATTCTTCATATCAATATAGAAGATAGTGGATTAATTGTGCTGCGGGTTGGTGCGGCAATTTTGTTCCGAAGGCAATTTTCCGCAATAGCTGCAGCTTTCATTGTCCTTTTTCAGAAAAGGACTTTGACTGGCACAAGTACCGCCAAACTCACCTCCTTTTTTTGCCCATATTTTGATTGCAATCCCTGCAAAAGCAATCGCCAATAAAGTAAAAGTGATAAGGAAAAGCTTCATATATTTTGTAAAATTAGCAAAAATAATCGTCCCCGACATTGACTGGCTCTACTTATTAATTTGTAGGAATTTACGCACATGTGTTAATTCTGAGATTTTACCGAGTATTACATCAAAAAATCCAAAATCATATAATTTTTTCCAAATTTAACTCTTTATCCTGAAAAGGGCTTTCGTGGGCGAAAATTGACCGAAATCATTTTGCACCCTTATCACACTTCAATGTATTGGTAGGATGTTACATAATACCCCAATTATATTAGGATCAACACCTTTGGTTAAAAAAAATAGGCTGGACGACACACAACCCTATCAAAGCAGAAATAAGTCCTACAGGAGATATTACAATGTATACCGAATAAAAGTATTTCTCAAATACTTAAAAATTAATTTTATAATGTGATCCGCCATAACTTAAAGAATAGAGGATTAGCTAGTGCCCTAATTCTCCAACAACATTACAATTTTATTAAATAAATATAGTATTGTGGTTTTATTGAATTTTTAAAGTTAGGGGTATACTGATAATTAATCAGAAGCAATAGCGACTTTCCAACAAAATCTCAAAAAAATAATAGCCAAAAATTACAGTCACAGAAAACTTCAAAAATGCTCCCATTAAAAAACCTATTAATGATCCTGTAGCTGCCTTGAGAGCAGAGCGTTTGTTATTTGGGTTGTTGACCAGCTCTCCCACTAATACACCGAGGAAAGTACCTAAAAAAATACCCAGAGGGCCCATAAATATAAGCCCTATCAACAAACCTAGGGTAGCACCAATGATGCCAGATTTTGTTCCTCCAAATTTTTTGGTACCGATGATGGGTATAAAATAATCTAAAATAAAAACCCCAATAGCGACTGAAAATGTAGTTGCTAAAAATGGGAAATCTGGAGACACAAAAGAAGTCTGATGTAAAATCAATAACGCCACCCAGGCTGTGATGGGCCCGGGTATCACGGGAACAAAACTTCCAATTAACCCGATAATAATTAGTAAAATTCCAATGATTATAAGTGATAAATCCATAATTAAATCTGAGGTTTATAATTATTTTATTTCTAAAAATAAAAATGTTTAAATAATTAAATAGTTTAAAAGTTTGTATTTTTAATAATCCATAAAATTACCTATCCATGGAAACAAAAAAAATTATAACGTACCTCTTGGCTCCATTCCTGGTCATTCAGATGTCTTCCTGTGAGCTATTCGAATCGACAACTTTATCCAGTAAGGAAATCAAAAAAGCCTCAAGCTGGTCAAAAAAAGACCAAGCACCCAGCTATCCTGAGTGTGAGTCCATTGAAAAAGACGAACAACAGGACTGTTTTCATAATATCATCTCAGAACACCTGATGATGTCCATCTCCGATGCCAATATGGTGGCCATTACTCCATTGGATGAAAACGTTGTCCTAACCCTAAAAGTAGATAAAACCGGTGCTTTTAGTCTGGTGGAAGCTGAAATTCCCAATAGCGTTTTAGAAGCATTGCCTTATTTGGAATCAACGCTCAATGAAGCAGTAGTCAACTTACCTCAAGCACTTCCTGCTACCAAGACCAATGTAGGGGTCTATGTTGACACCCAATTTACTCTGCCGATCCAAATCAGGGCTCAGCCAACTGAATGAATTTAGAAGATCAAATTATTTTGGGAATTGATCCCGGAACCACCATCATGGGTTTTGGTTTGATCAAGGTAGATAAAGGGCAAATGAAGCTCATTCAAATGCATGAGCTCCAATTAAAAAAGTACGACAATCATTATTTAAAACTTCATCAAATTTTTGCGAGAACCTTGGGGCTTATTGAAGAATACCATCCTGATCAAATAGCAATCGAAGCACCTTTTTTTGGTAAAAATGTACAGTCTATGCTGAAATTGGGTAGGGCGCAAGGTGTCGCTATGGCTGCAGGACTTTATCGAGAAGTTCCAATTACAGAGTATTCCCCCAAAAAAATTAAAATGGCCATTACTGGCAATGGTAACGCCTCCAAGGAGCAAGTTGCCAAAATGTTGCAAAGCCTCTTTAAAATTAAGGAATTACCCAAGAATCTCGATGCTACCGATGGCTTGGCCGCGGCGGTCTGCCATTTTTTTAATCATGGTCGACCCGAAAAAACAAAGACCTATACCGGGTGGCAGGCCTATGTCAATCAAAATCCCAAAAAAGTTAAATCAGTTTAATGGCTGGTATTTATTTTCATTTTCCTTTTTGCCGTCAAGCCTGTCATTACTGTAATTTTCACTTCTCCACTCAATTGAAGTATCAAGATGAAATGCTTAAAGCATTTGAGAAGGAGATTGAACTGAGGGCTGATGAATTAACCGTTGAATTGGAAAGTATTTATTTTGGTGGAGGTTCTCCCTCATTATTATGTCCAAAGTCGGTTGAACACATGATCAGTGTGGTGATTAAAAAATTTAAATCCCACGAAAACATTGAAATTACCATCGAGGTCAACCCTGATGATGTTTCTTACGACTACTTAAAAGCTTTGAAATCCTCCGGTATCAATCGTGTGAGCATCGGTATTCAGTCGTTTTCTGATGCAGACTTAAGACTTATGAACAGGATTCACAATGCAGATCAAGGAATGAAAACTCTTGATTGGACGGTACAGCTTTTTAATAACTTTTCTATTGATTTAATATATGGGACTCCCTCTAATGATCTTTTCAGCTGGAAAAATAATTTGAATCAAGCTTTGTCTTTTGATGTGCCCCATCTCTCGAGTTATGTTCTCACGGTAGAGCCCAAGACTGTATTGGCGCATAAGGTAACAAACAAAGAGGTGCGACTCCTGGATGATGAGTTGGTTAGGATTCAATACGATTGGATGGTTGATACTATGGAGGAAGCAGGTTATGAAAATTATGAATTTTCAAATTTTAGCAAGCCCGGGTTTAATTCCGTGAATAATGCAAATTATTGGAAGGGAAAAGCCTATATGGGGATTGGCCCCGCAGCCCATAGCTTTGATGGAAAAAGAAAAAGAAGTTGGAATATATCCAACAATATAAAATATTTAAAATCCATTCAACAGGGTATTTTACCCGCCCAATTTGAAAATTTAAATACTCATGAGGCTTTTAATGAGTATTTGATGACAGCTTTAAGAACCACCTGGGGAGTTTCCCTGCAAAAAATAAACCAAACCTTTGGGGGTCATTATTCCAACTACCTCGAAAAGCAGGTAGAAAGCCATCTGATTGATCAAAGACTTTATTGGGATGGAGATACACTGAAAGTTTCAAAGAGTGCCAAATTCCTCACAGATGGCATCGCCTCAGACCTTTTTTTGCTTAAGAATTAAAGATTTATTGATGATTCCCGTATAATTCGGAAAAATAAGGGTGAAAAAGAGCAATGGTTTTGATACCCTTCAGGAAGTTGTCAATCCCATAATGTTCATTGGGGGAATGAATTGCATCGCTGTCAAAACCAAATCCCATCAGTAAAGTTTTGGTGCCCAAAACTTTTTCAAACATCGGGACTATGGGAATACTCCCTCCATCTCTCTTGGCGTGAGGGACTACCCCAAAAACATCATTATAGGCTTTTTCGGCTGCCTTATAGGCCAAAGAGTCGGTAGGAGTTACATAGGCATTACCGCCATGATGGGTGGTAACTTCAACCTTTACACCTTTTGGTGCCATTGCTTTAAAATATTGCTCAAACAGTTCACTGATTTTCTTCCATTCTTGATGGGGAACCAAGCGCATTGAAATTTTGGCGTGGGCTTGACTGGTGATGACTGTTTTTGCTCCTTCTCCCGTATAACCTCCCCAAATTCCATTCACGTCCAGTGTGGGACGAATTGATCTGCGATCTAATGTAGTGTATCCTTTTTCTCCCATCACAGCATCGATTCCGATAGAGTCTTTAAAACTCTTTTCATTCAGACCATTCTCATTCATTTTCTTCCGCTCCGATTCAGAAATTTCTTCCACTTGATCATAGAATCCTGGAATATTTACCTTTTTATTCTCATCGTGCAGGGAAGCAATTATATCGCACAAAACATTAATGGGATTGGCGACAGTTCCTCCATATAAACCGGAATGTAAATCTCTATTGGGCCCTGTTACGGTAACCTCCATATAGCTTAACCCTCTCAAACCCACGGTGATCGCTGGGTTTTCAATACTGTTAATTCCCGTATCTGAAATGAGTATGATATCCGATTGTAACATACTTTTGTGATCTCTTATAAATTTTTCCAAGTGATCACTGCCCACTTCTTCCTCCCCTTCAATGACAAACTTTATGTTATTTTTGAGTGCGTTGTTTTGCATCAAAATTTCAACGGCTTTCAGATGCATAAACATTTGTCCTTTATCATCACAGGCGCCTCTTGCAAAAATGGCACCCTTGGGGTGCAAGTCAGTTTTTTTAATTACTGGTTCAAAAGGGGGGCTCTCCCATAGCTCCAGAGGATCGGGTGGTTGAATGTCATAGTGACCGTAAACCAATACAGTGGGGGCATTTTCCGAGACCAAAATTTCTCCATAAACCACTGGATGTCCCGCTGTTTCATAAATTTGAACCGTGGAACACCCTATTTCATTGAGTGCGTTTTCTATCCATTTAGCAGTTTTTTTTACATCCTCTTTGTGGGAAGGATCTGCGCTTATGGATGGAATTTTGAGCAATTCTATGAGTTGATCAATAAAATTTTCTTTTTGATTTTGAAGGATTTTTTTCATGAGCTTTTATAACACTATAAATGTACAAAACATTGATTCTTTTTCTTTTTGTTGAAAATTATTTTAAGAAAACTTGATTATATTTGTGCTCATTTTACCATGCGGGTGTGGTGAAATTGGTAGACACGCTAGATTTAGGATCTAGTGCTTCACAGCGTGGGGGTTCGAGTCCCTTCACCCGCACAAAAAAACCTCTATTTTAAATAGAGGTTTTTTATGACATTTATTGTAAACTTTACTTATAAAAGTATCTTATTTAAAAATTCAACTGCTTATTTGCTGATTACGCTTTTATAACGATAATCTGAGCTTGAGCATGTAGGGCATTATTTTCTAAAGCATGTTCCATAATGTCTTTTCCTTCATCACAAATGGGTTCAATCAACATGGCTCCGTAGGTGGCCAATAATAAAATCATTTCTGCTTTGTCGTGGATGGCTGCATGAATGATCAATGGCTTTCCATTGACTTTCATTCTGGGATTGATTTTA
>DEYL01000046.1:0-61849 GCA_002364535.1 Flavobacteriaceae bacterium UBA3159
CCACTCAGAAAAGACCCTTGGGAAAGCAAACCGCCTCTCTCTTGATTTTCTGTGAGGGTCACCGGGCGAAATTCATTTCCCTTCACACCTTCAATACCATAGAACTCGGCAAGGTTCTGATTGAGCATGGCAAAATCTGAATCTATAAAATTCAGTATACTCAAATTATTTTTTAGGACATGGTGGACAAAATTGTAGGTTTCCTTGAACATGTCTTCTTTTACAAATCGCGTAAAATCTTCATATTCTTGCACATCTACGTCCATGCTTTTGTGCCGATCCAAACGCAGCCATTCATAGCTAAAGGAATTGACCAATTGAGCAATTTTAGGACTGTCAATCATACGATCAATCTGCTCGGACAATTCATAGTATAGATCACCTTCGGCGGCCAAAGCAGTTAATGTTTCATCGGGGGGTGAGTTCCAAAGGAAGTAGGACAATTGCGAAGCCAGATAAAATTGATCTTCCGAATCTTCCAATTCGGGAATTTCGGGTTCAAACAGGTAGATGAAATTGGGAGAACACAGCACTGCGATGAGTACTTCCTTGACCCCGTCTTCGAAACGGTCAAAATCGTCTTTTATATTTTCCCAAAAATCCATATAGCGGTTCAATTCGCCGGGATTAAGAGGTCTCCTGAAGGCGCGTTGCATGAATCGACTGATGACTTCCTTTACGTAGGTTTTGGCGATGGCTTTATTGGGAGAATCGAAAAATATAGAGGTATGACTTTCTGGCGGCCAAACGGGATAATAGGGTGCTTCAAATTCTACCGATTTTATAAGCAGGGGAGGGCCCTTAAGACTACTTTCCTTTACCAAATGATTGTTCCAAAGCCCTACCGTAAAGATGTTGGCCAATTCTCCACTGACATCATCGCTGCCCAAAGGAATGGGTAAATTTTCTAGTCTGGAGGTAAACTCAAATTTTTGAATTTCCCCCATTGGCGCAGTAACTTCAACAGATTTTGAAAAGGGTTTATAATCCATTCCATCATCTGTTCTAGAACCTGCAAATACCTGAATGGATGGATTGACATTAGCATATTTTGAATTGTCTTTGATGGCCTCTTTTTCAAGTATCTTATGCAGTGGATCATCCTCCGGCAAGGGGTGGATCACTATATGGCTAAAACCAACGAAAAATTTCCCTCCTATAGTACCTTGATGTTCTCCCTCGGATAGGTAGACCAATGTTATGGGGGTTGTGATTTTTTTTTGGTTTTTTTGCGATATATCCATGTTGAGACGTTTTCCCACTATGCCTTCTTTTTTTCGTCCCAGCAGACTTATTTGATAAGACGGCATTGCATCATCTGAAACGTAGGGGTGGATCAAATCTATCTGGTATAAACCGGATATGGGAACATGGTAGGTGTATTTGGCCTCGACATTTTTTGCAACATCTTTGGGCATTAACCAATGATTTTTTTTTAAAACAAAATCATTGTTGTATTTGACGTCTTTAGCGGCGATATGAATCGTTTTTGAGGATGCCGTTGCCGGTTGATCATTTCTCAGATCAATAAGTCGTTCAATGGCCATAGAGTGATAGCCTCTGGAGGCTTCAACCCTGAAAGCGAAATCTCCTGACCTTGGGAAATCTTGTTTGATCAATAACTTCAGGTTGGGGGAGGGCCCTTGCCACGACTTTGGAGTAACCTCTTTGGCGGGTAATGCCGAATTCAACACCATGCCCTCTTTAACAACACTGTAGCGATTACTGGCAGAGCCTCTCATGCCAATTCCTATATTGTTTATAATTTTGATTAAGGAATCGCCTTCTGATTCGGGTAAATTTTGAATGGGTTTTCCTTGACCGTTTAAGATTTCTACCACTAAATCCTCATTGTTGACCGGGGCTGTTTGATAGCCTCCAAATTCAGCAGCTGAAATCCCATCTCCTAAGTCTTTTCCCATTGTAACTTTATATCGTTTTGACTTGGGTTTAGATCCAAAAACAATAGCTTTGTCCATAGCCTCCCGGGCTATTTTTTGATAATAATCTATGTGGAGGGCTGAGGTTTGGAGGATGTTTCCATTGTTGCTGAATCCCATTTTCGATTTTCCATCGTCGGGCAGCGCATCCCCAAAATTGACAGACACTCCAAGCAATTCATTTAAACTATTGGTATATTGAACTTTTGTCAGCCTTCGCATCACATTTTTATTATCCTTTTGCTTGGCGATGGCAGCTTTTTTTAGATTATCTGACAACCAATTCACCAGTTGACGACGCTCTCCATCCTTTAATTGTGCCTTTTTTTTCGGAGGCATTTCTCCCAGATTAATAACATTCAGGGCGGAGTGCCATCTTTCGGCATCACGGCCGTTGATCATGTTCCAATTCAATGTGTCCAACCGCATATCCCCTTTTTGCTTTTCTTCCCCATGGCATTCAAAGCAATAAGTTTCTACAATTGGTCTGATGTTATTTTTAAAATACAATGCCTCTTTTGAGGTAGAATCAGTCGGAGTGTTGATGACCAAATACTCATCCTCATCATTGTCAATATCCAAAAGAGTTTTTATTCCAGTGGGCATGTATCTTGTCAAATAGTCTTCCCCATGGGTTAAATGGCCACCATAGTGACCGGCCAATGACAGCAGCACCACACTTGAAGATAAAAAGAGGTAATAAATGTGCGATATGCCATTGGGTTGGGCAGAAGATTTTTTTTGACGCAATACGACCAGCCAAATACAAATTAAAGCCGTAAACCAACCCAGCCATTTGTGTAAGTTTAACAATTCATCTTCATAACTGCCACTCGATGCCAAAAAAAAACCTAAGGTGATGGTTGGAATGATACTCCCTACAGAAAACAACAGCAAAATATTACAGGCAGCATCCAAATTTAGTTCTGGACGGAGCCTGTTAATGATTTCCATTAAAAAAAGAACCACCAACGCACCAATGGGCAAATGGAGAATGATGGGATGGAACCTCCCAATAAAAAACACAAAAGTGTTGTCTACATTCCCATCCAGAGGAATGAGAAGCAGCCCAAATAAAACTAAAGTAAAAGTAATTGCTATAAGCAAAATGCGATTCATGATGAACTGACGTTAACGGTTTTCAAAGGATGCTTATATTTCTATTATTAAAATTAAAAATTATGTTTCATCTTTCCAAGTGAATAACCATCGGATAAGACCTCTAAATAGGGATTGAGGATCTTTAGATTCTTTTGATTTCTTTTTTTTTAACAATTCATTTAGTTCAAAAAACTTATGTTCCCATTGGGGTCTATCATATAACCCTCAGGAGTTTCCGATTTCCATTGGAGTTGTGGCAAGATTTCCAAGAGGACTTTTCTGTGACTTTTAATGATTTTTTTATTTTCTTTTTTGTACGCAATATTATTCCATTCGTTGGGATCAGATTGATGATCGTATAATTCTTCAAGACCTATGTCGGGGTAGAAGATGTAACGATAGTTTTTGCTTCTTACTGCATGACCGGCAAAAGGTTTTTCTGTCCAGGTAAACTGATAACTGCTAATGACAGGAGTAGTTGAAGCATTTGGATTTTTGATTTGAGGAAGCAGACTGTGACCGTCCAAATGTGCTGGCTTTTCAAAACCGGAGAGTTCTACCAGGGTAGGGTAAATATCCATCAGACTAACGGGTTGGTCGCAGCTTGTCTTTGCTTGTATTACCCCTGGATAGGATATTATTAATGGCACACGTGTGGATCTCTCCCAAAGTGTAAATTTTTCGATATTTTCCTTTTCTCCCATATGCATTCCATGATCTGACCATAGAACAATGATTGTATTGTCAGCATATTTTGATTCTTTCAGTTGATCCAACAACCTACCGATCATGGTATCGGTGAAGGTGATGGCTGCCGCATAGGATTGTACCACTTTTTTCCACTGTTTATTATCTTCCACCCATTTGTGAATCCAGCGTCTGCCGTGGTCAAAAGCGTCCAATAGGTCATTTTCTTTATGGATGGGTAAAACGATGTCTTCCAATGGATATAAGTCAAAATACTTTTGTGGTACTTCCCAAGGGTCGTGCGGTTTCCAAGTTCCTACTGCAAGAAAAAAAGGTTGCTTATGATCTAATTTGAGTTGATGGTTGGCCCAATCTATTATATGATAGTCGGCCATTTTTTGATCTTTGACAGCCAGGGGCCCCCATGTCCACCAACTACTTTTATCGCTTCCATCGGATTCTCCGGGTCTACTCTTGTTATCTACTTCTTTGGGATATATGACTTCATCAGGTGCACGAATTTGATAGGGGTGGGAGATGTAGGGGCTAGGGTAATAAAAATCCCAGTTTTCGGGTTCCACCTGACTGGTGGGAGTCCATGGAGGAGCCTGACTGTGATAAATTTTCCCTGCTCCAAGGGTCTTATAGCCTCTGGTTTTAAAAAATTGCTCCAGTGTTTCTACATTTTTTAGATGGGGGAACTTTCTCCATTTGGGGCCATCTCCCCAGTGGGTGTTTTGAATGCCGGATCGGGCATGATGGACCCCAGTAAGTATGGCTGCACGAGCCGGCGCGCATGCAGGAGATGGGGTATGAGCATTGGTAAAAACCATCGAAGCACGTGCCAGTATGTCTATGTTTGGGGTATGGATTTTCATTCGGCCATGCCCGTTTAGATAGCCTACCCAATCGTTCATGTCGTCTACCGCGATGAAAAGAATATTGGGTTTTTCTTTTTCAAAGTTTGTATTTGAATTTAAAGAATTGTTTATAGTTTGTATTGGTTGTTGAACCGAGGTCGTAACCGAAGTTAAGCCCATTACAACCATTGAAACAATTGACAGTTTTAGAATTTTTTTTTTCATAAAAGAAGGCTTTCCAACTCAAATATATTAAATGGTATCGAGGAGATAAAAAAAGCCCTTCTCAAAAGAAGAGCTTTATAATAAAAAGACGGATAAGTTTTTACTCAACTTTCATCGCAGCTGCCATTACACCGGAGGCATCAAAAAAGTCTCTTGTTTCATGAATTTGATTCTTTTTATTGAATTCAAAAGTATGAAAGGCATTGATGTTGATGACATTGCCTGTAGCTGTATTTTTGGCCGTCCATTTTCCCATGGTCATCACAGAACCGTCGGGCTTTCCTGACTCATCTGTTCCAGGGAACCATTTTGGATCGTTATAAGTTATTTCATCAAAATTGTCCATCCATGCTTTACTTGATGCAAGGAAACCTTCCTTTTTAGAGGGTTCACTTCCATAAAAGGGAGAATAATGAGTGATACCGGGACATAAGAGTGGTTTTTGACTTTCGATATCTTCGGTCGAAAAAGAGGCGAAGAGTTTTTTAGCGGTAGCTAAATTGAGATTATAAGTTGTTAAATCAATTTCCGGTGCAGACTCTAAGGGAGGCTGGCAGGAAAAGAGTAGGTAAGCAATAAGAAGGAGTGTTGAAGTTTTAAAGATTTTCATAATTAAAGTATCGGTTAATATTACCGTGAATTTATGAAATTTTAGTAAAAATCATATAATATAGGGTTTTACTTTACTATTAAAAATCTTTCATTCAAATTCTCAATATTCCAATAATTTTTAAATCAATTGTAATATATTTCCACCTTTTTCCAAATTGATCATCATCGATAGGAGTTATAAAAACATAGGTCTGATACAAATACCTCAACGGAATCATAATATGATTTCATGATTTACTTTCGCCTATGGTAATTTTTAAAGGAGTTTTATTAGTCAGCATTTAATTCATGGACAAGACCAGAAATGACAATCAGGGGATCGTACTTCCCTTCGCATTTAAATACACATTGAGGATGCTTGAGTTCTTGCACCCCTACTTGGCGATGCGATTGGCCGCTTTTTTCTTTGCCAAACCTTTTAGGTATCAATTTCAGGAACGAGAAACTCCTGTATTATCAAAGGCACAAAAATCGTCTGTACACATACAGGGAGTGGATAAAAGTGTTTTTTGTTATCATTGGCAGGGAAAGGGTCGCAAGATCATGCTCATGCATGGGTGGAGCGGTAGAGCGACTAACTTTTTTAAAATAATAGAAAAATTAATGCTTTTGAATTGCGACATTTATGCCTTTGATGCCCCTGCCCACGGAAAATCTCGTGGCGTAACCACCAATCTCCCCGAGTTTATTCTCACTTTGGATACATTATTAAATTATTGGGGGCCTTTTGAAGCTGTTCTAGGGCATTCCGGGGGCGGATTTTCGAGCGCTCATGTTTGTGCTAACCATCCCGAAATCAAAAAATTAATATTGATCAGCCCTTTTGATAGGTCAATTGACCTATTTGAAAATTATTTTGATTTGATTGGATTGGGACAAAAAGCCAGAAAGTTGATGCTTGATTATTTTTTCCAAAAAACAAACAAAAATATTTCAGAATTTTCAACTGCTTTTTCTGCCCGTTCAATTCAAGCCAATACTCTAGTGATTCATGATGAAAATGATAGGGAGGTAGCGCTTTTCAATGCTGTCAATATTGACAAAAATCTCAAAAAAGGGAGATTGATAATTACCAAGGGGCTAGGTCACCGAAGGATTTTAAGAGATGATAGGGTGATCGATGAAATCTTTGATTTTTTGATAAATTAATGGATATATATTCATTTTTGATTATTAGACTTTATAATTATTAGATAAATTCTTAACTTTAGTTAAATAGTTTTTTCAAAATGAATTTTTGTTTTAAATATACTTTTTTGGGAATTTTACTCGCTTTGCCCTTTGCTATTCAAGCTCAAAGAGGTGAAACTGGGGACAAAACCTTTGGAGGTCGATTTCCTCCGGATGTAGTCGCTCCCATATCCAATACCTTTTTGTTGGTTAAAAATACTGTAGATCACGATATCATTGTTTGTGTTCGAGATCAGTACAAAAAATACTTGAACCACGTTTATATCCGTAACAATGAGGAATATTTGTTTACCGGATTGCCCATTTCCAGAGTTTATTTACAGTACAAATCAAAGGAGTTTTACTTTGAAGACCTTCAAAAAACAGTCATCAATTTCGGGGAACGTCACACCTTTACCTTCTTCTATGACGCATCCATGGAAGGGAACTTCATGGTCATTGAGGAAGATGATTTTTTTAAACCCTAGCATTAACTAAGACCTAAAACCAATAGGTTATTTTTAAGTTTAGACTTCTCATACGTGGAGATATGGGACCGATTTCTCTGACTTGGTAATTGTCATTGTAAACGAGAAAAAGGTTGGAGAGCCCATTAAATCTCCACTGTAAGCGTGAGTTGACACCGAAGTTTTCGGACTGTGAGTTGAATTGTATCAAGGTGGCCCAGTAGAGTTTTTTGGTAAAAGAAAAATCAAATTTTGGACCCACCAGCCAAAGTTGTGCTGTCTTCTCAAGGTGGTTTAATTTGATAGCATCGTAGTTTAACTTTACGCTGGCCAATAGCTTTGGTTGGAACCTGAAGAAAATACTGTTTTCAAAAGAATATTTTGTTCCATCATAGAATTTTCCATAGTTCTGTGCAGCAATAAAATAAAAATCCTTTGCAGGATTGGAGGAATAACTTATTTCAAAGATGTTGGTGTGGTAAGTATTTCCTCCGATAAGAGGCGTTTCACTATTTATTCCGGTTGGGTCAAAGTCATTGGGGAAATATTCGTTTGCGTTATAAACCCTTAATTCAAGTTCACTTTGGTTGGTATATATGGCTTTAAAACTTGCAAGAAAATTATTTTCAAGAATGCTTTCCGTAGAAGAATTTAATTTAAACCACAGCCAATGATAATAGGCCAGTCTGTAGTAATTAACCTTTCCTTTTTTTGGGTAAAACTTGTGAGCGTAATAAGGGCTGAATTTTGAGACTCCAATTCTTCTCAAAATTCCCAGGTCAGATCGAAAATCATCTCCCAAATAGGAATATTCAAAACTGATTTCTTGCTTGCGAGTTTCTTTTTTTACTCTGACTCCACCGCTAAAACCATTTTCGTATTTGAGCGGACTGAATGAGTTGTAGGTGAAAAATCTACCATTCCACACATTATCAATGGAGTTTAGATCATATTCCAAACCGATCAGACGATTGAATGTGTCATTTTGATCAACGAAATCATAATCTTTAGTTGTCTCTCTGTTGATGAACAGAAACTTGAGTGCTGAGCGGTTGAATACTTTTTGATTTAGGGAGAGTACGGTATTCAGATTGGAGGGAATCTCATTAGCCACATCATCATTGGTGAGCATGCTCAACAAACCTATTTTTAAACCATTAGAAATTTTACCACTCAATCGAATACCCCCTATGATGTCATTTTCGACCAGATTGCCTTGGGCATCTCTGGCTAGGCCTATTCTTCTAGTAAAGAAAGGCGTAATGGTTCTGATGGCACCGAAATTTGAAAAAAGATCACTGTTTTGGAGGAAAAATTGTCTTTTTTCAGGCAGTTTGATTTCAAACCTTCTAAGGTTTACTATTTCGTCGTCGACTTCGACTTGAGAAAAATCGGGATTATATGTCAGATCCAAATTCAGTCCGTTTCCAATCGGAACTTTAATATCTCCCCCAATAGAAAGATCTTTGAGAGCGGTGTCGTTTTCAAAGTTGTTTATTGTAATGGCATTAATAAAAGGGATCACAGAGATATTGGCATTTGATTTACCCAAAGGTTTTTCGAAGTGAATCTTGCCCATAAAAGCCAAGTTGTAATCTTTGAACTCTTGAGGAATTCTGGCCCAAGTAGTTCTTTGATATTCTGTGGTATCGAATCTGAAAAAGTTGAAACGCCAAGAGGTAGATCCTTTGGGAAAACTGAGTGTTGACAGTGGAATCCTCATTTCGACAATATAGTAGCCTGGAAATATTTGTCCCTCCACATCAAATTTGGCATCCCAAGTTCTGTTGATGTCATTTCTAGGGGTGCTAACTCCCCCATTGGAAATCAAAATATCACTTTTTACTCCAGCCATGTTGGAGCCAAACATATAGGCAATATTACCATCACTAAAGGTGTCGAATATAAAGTTTATTTTATCTGATGCCTTTCCACTGAAATCCCATTTTAGTGAGGGGATTACATAATCATCGGAGGCCGAAAACGCTTTACACATAAGGTATATGTTTTTGTCATCGTAAAGCAATTTGAGTTGTGTTGGGTTTTTAAATTCTGTTGATTCATTGGGAAAGTGCGTCCAGCCTGTGTAGGTTGAGTCTGCAGTTTTCCAAGCCTCCTCCAGATCATTTCCATCAATGGTGATGGCAGATGAAGTGAATTTAACATTCATGTTTGGGTAAGTTTCTTGTGCTAACCCCCTATGACTAAAGCTAAATAAAATTAATCCGAAGATAAATATGTGGGTAAATTTTATGGTTTGTTTAATCAAATTCAACATATAAACCTAAAGTATCTTAGTCAAAGTAAATTTACAAATTCTAATAGAATTCGTGCAGGCACACATTTATAAAATATCTAAGTTTCAACATCGGCTTTTTATTCTATTCTCTATGTAACAAAAAAGGGTCCAATCTATTTTACTATTTGGGGTTAAAGTTAGCAATTTCATTTCCTAGATTACCTTGGGTTTTTTTATTTTGGTATATTATCTTACCATGGTACATTGGGGGTATTGAATTCTGTTCCACCAAGTCATTTATCAAAATATTCGGTATTTAGTAGTGCCCCATAACTAGTCAAAATATTACCACTCTCCTTGAGTTTGCTCACCCTAGCCATAGCAATTCTGTAAACCTTTCCCTCTCCATCGTTCTCATTGCTTCATAATTTGGTTCCTTTTTTGTTGATTTCATCAATTTTATATTCAACAACATAACTTGGGCCTTCAAAGATCTCCTTTGATTTTTCAAAAGGCTTGGATTGAAAATTGTTATTGTTAAAGAACAACAAGTTACCCGATTGGGTATATCTGTGAAAATGTTGATGCCAGTTCAGTCCCTTTTTTGGTAATTACAAGTTTTGGGAAAAGAAAATCCTTTTGAGGAAGTGTCGGTGCGCTAAATGATGATTTTTGGTCGACATTAAAAATTTTTTCAAATTTGTCCTTGAGATGAAGAGAGATGTTGAGTTTTTTTTGAGTTTTGATGTACTTCAGAAAGCACCTGTATTTGGTTTTATCCCTCTTGTGATATTTTAGTATTTTTTCTCTTTCCCCATCATTGATTTTAGCAATTACAGAATATACAGGATGATTGGATTTGAAACTGATGAAGGCGCTTTGGGGAGCTTCGTTATTGGGATTTTCTAAAATTCTGGTGGTCGCTTGAAAATTGTTGTGATTAATGTATATCTCAGGATAGAATAATTATAATGACCCATAAGTAGAGCAGTGTTACATAGTTTTTCATTCTAATGGATGAATGAACTATAAATTTAAAACAAGAAATTGTTACTCAGTAAATTTTTTAGCAATCAGGGAGACAATTTAAAATTAGGGCCTATATAATTAGAATACTATCTTCTGGAATTGAGTTTGGCCAAGAGTCTAAGGATCTCAAGATAAAGCCAGATCAGCGTAACTAAAAGGCCAAAAGCACCATACCATTCCATGTATTTGGGAGCTCCTTTTTCAGCGCCTTCTTCGATAAAGTCAAAGTCTAAAACCAGATTGAGTGCAGCAATGATCACTACAACTACACTGAAACCTATACTCATTGGAGAGGCGTTGTCGATTTGCATGATTCCCATACTCGATCCAAAAAACCCCATTACAAAATTAACCAAATAGACGATGGCAATGCCACCTGTGGCGGCAAAAATCCCTAATTTAAAATTTTCAGTAGGCTTGATATAACCCGAACGATAGGCAACCAGAAGTGATAGTAGGATACCTACGGTAAGAAAAATCGCATCGGTTACGATACCGTCATAAAGACTGTTATACATAAACGATATTCCACCCAATAAAGCACCTTCCAATATGGCATATAATGGAACGGTGATGGGTGCCCATTCCTTTTTGAAAACAGTGACTATGGCTGTAATAAAACCTCCAATGCCACAGGCGACCAATATGCCGGGATTGATGGTGTTAAAGGTAAGATAACCTGTACCTATCAACAACAGTAAACTAATGGCAGTTTTGTTGACTGTTCCATTGATGGTCATGGTTTCTGAAATCTTTGAAGTGTTTGAAAAAGTGGTTTTGGTAAGTACAGGATTTCCTGATCTTAAGGATAAGTGGTTGGCCATTGGTGTATTATTTAATGTCTGAAATAGACGTTATTCAAACAAATATAGCTTGAAATGATTTTACTTTAAAATTATAAATTGTTAAAGAACCACTAAAGTAATAAAGGATCTACTGTTGTTTTTGTTGTTGAATCATTTCCAAGTTCCTTCTGTAGCTGTTTTGGATACTGCTTTGATGGGTTTCTATGGCTTCTGAGTCCTGGGCTAACAATTCCAAACTTTTGGTTTTTATTTTGGTATCCAAGTGAACTTTTACATCCATTAACTGGGTTTAATTTCCCTTAAAAATACCTTTTACAGTAGCACAATCATTATAATTTCTACCGAATCTTCAGAAAGTAATTTAGCTGCCGCTAAAATAGTTTTCCAATAGGGCAATGTCATTTTTGGAGGTTAAATCCGGAACATGTTCAGCAATTGTAATTCCAACAACCTTGATGTTGTCCTCGATCATATTCATCAAAGCGGTGGGTAGTTCTTTTTCGTCTCTAACGGGATGAGCTGGGCAACTTTCCAGGTATTTGAAAAATGATTTTCCATCGAACAAAAATATATTCATGCTCACCCTGATTTTCTGATACTCATCGGTGTAATTGACTATTTTATCTGGTTCTGGCTTTTCTACTATGGTTGTCAGATTATAATTATTATCAAACTTCATCACTGCAAAACGTGAGATTCTATCTTTAGGATATTTTAGGTGGTCGATATCATAGGCCAAAATTGCATGGTGTGAATTAGCATTTTTAAGATTTTTTAAGGCGTTCAATGAGTACAGATTATCGCTGTTGCAGACACAAAATGTATCTTCTTTCAGATTGGCATATTGCTCAATACATTGGTACAAAGCATCTGCAGTTCCATAGGGTTTCTCGCGTCCCTCTGGGATGTATTGGGTAGCAAATTGTATGTTGAGATCCACAAAGTCGGGATTGTTTTCAAAAGCCCGACGAAACATTTGGGAATTCTCTCCGGTGATGATGTAAATATTTTTGAATCCTGCTTGTAAAATGTTATCCATTAAATAGCTCAAAAAGGGTTTCCCCCCCAATTCAATTAGGCCTTTACTGAGTTGGTTGGCTTGGGCAACCTTTTCGGGTGAGAGATTTTGATCTACGGATTTTTTCATTCGAGAGGAAGCTCCTCCTGCTAAAATGATTATGTTTTCAGTCATTAGAGATTTATTTAAAAGTAGCTCCTTTTGTAATGTTTACGGCGAAAGCATCTTCCGCCCCTGAGGCTTTGATGGCTTCAATGATTTGTTTTTGGTATTGATCCTTGACAATGGCAACCATACAACCGCCTCCGCCCGATCCTACAATTTTACTTCCCAAAGCACCAGAGTCATTGGCTGCATCAATCATTTTATCCATCAAAGGAGGAGTGATTTTGAGGTAGGATTTGAGCAGGTGGTGGTGCTTGTTCATTAATTCGCCCAAAAGTTGAGTATTAATCTGCTCCTGTTCCAATATTTTTAATGCCCTTTGGGTAATATCATGATTACAAACTGCTGCATAGAAAAATGGCTTGAGTGAAGTTTCGACCAATGTCAGATTTTTATTGAGTTCATTAACGGTTGTCAAGGCAATATCAAATTCCGGGATTTGGGCTTTGACTTGATCGATGGCCTTCCATGCATTGCTTTTTAGATGAGATAGCGTTCCAAAAGTATCTTTGGATAAACCAGATACGCCTACAACCAAATCCAGGTCTATATCATTAAATTTCTGTACACGATCTGTATGGGTATCTAGAAAAATAGTATCGCCAATGGCAATGGTAAACTGATCCATTTTTCCTCCGGAGGACCCAGGTTCGATCACTTCGGTCTCATAGGCAAGAAGTGCCAATTCTTTGGGAGAAAACGATTGATCCGAAAAAGCAGCAATAAGAAACTGAATCCATGCAATGGTTAATGCCGAAGAGCTTGATAAACCGGCATTGATGGGAATCTCACTAGTGATGGTCAAACGATACCCTTTGGTGGGGAAAATCTGTCTTTTCTGAAGGACTTTGAGTGCAATTTTCAGAAAATCACCTCTTTCAATTTCATCAATGTCTTGTAGTAGGGGAATGGTCCTTTTTTGAGCCATATCAGGCATGTCGATCTCAAAGTGATCTTTTCCGTTTTCTTCGGCATCGATTTGCATCATTCGATCTATGGCACTAGCAATAACTGGGAGTTCGAGATAGTCCTGGTGGTCTCCAAACAGACATACCCTACCGGGTGCTGTGGATAATATTTTTTTCATTGAGAAGATCAGTCAAATTTGGGTAGTTGATAACCGTTGAAATATTCTTTAGTAAGGTAAGCATTATTTATTTTTGGGTCGTCGAATTGATTTTTTTCGGCCAACCAACTTAATTTTTGATTGGCTCTGAACGAGATGTTTCCCATTTGAGCTACTAAAGCAACATGTGCAGCATCCTCGACATTACAATTTAATATTTCAGGTTTATTTTCTCTAATGGCTTGTATGAAATTGATCTGATGTTCTTTGTGGCCATTGTTTGATTTCTTTTGTAAGGGGATCAACACCTTGTTTTTACTTCTTTTTTCCTCAATGACTTCCCAACCCCCTCTGTCGAGAACCAAAGTTCCATTGTTTCCAATAAAAGCAATGCAATGATCTCTCCTATAAGGGCCATTGTCAATGGCCATGGCAGAGTCCCATACCAAGTTGAACTGGTCGAATTCGTAAAGTGTTGTCAGGGTATCGGGAGTTTCCTGACTCAAATCGGGATAAGCAAATTTTCCTCCCAAACCCACTATGGTTTTGGGAACGCTCGCCTTCATACCTATCAATGCATAGTCCAGCAGATGCACCCCCCAATCGGTCATCAATCCTCCGGCATAATCCCAAAACCATCTGAAATGGAAATGAAATCTACTGGCATTAAAAGGTTTTTTGGGAGCAGGCCCTAACCAAGCGTCATAGTCCACCCCTTTGGGAGATTCACTGTTTGCTATTTTGGGTTGAGGGCGCATCCATCCCTGATAACAACCTACTTTAACAGTTCTGATTGGACCCAGCTTACCACTGTGTAAAAATGCCATGGCCTCCTGAAAATGAGTGGTGCTTCTTTGCCATTGACCTACCTGAATGATACTTCCATATTTTTTTTGGGCTGCGACCATTGCTTTACATTCTGCTATGGAGTTCCCGATGGGTTTTTCAACATATACGTGTTTTCCAGCTGCTGCTGCATCGATCATCATCAAGGCGTGCCAATGGTCGGGAGTGCCTATATAGACTACATCAATGTCTTTTTGTTCCAGCATTTTTCGGTAGTCATCGTAAACCTTGATTTTGTCTTTTATGGGTGCAACGGCTTTGTTGTTTAATTTTTTTCGGATCACATTTTGATCTACATCACATACCGCCACAAGGTTTACTCCGGGAACTTCAATGGCTTTCAATGTATTTGCCCAGCCCATACCGTTAATACCGATACTTCCAATATTGATTTGATCATTGGCTGAAATGTTTTGGGTTGATTTTGAAAGTGCATAGCTTTTGAGACCGGGTAGAAACATGCCACCCACTCCCATCATTGCCGTATTTTTTATAAATGTTTTTCGATTCATTAGTTATTGATTACCAAACTAATATAATAAAACCAAACATTTTTATTAAAAAAACACCTATAATATTTAATAAACAACTTTATGATTATGAACAACAATTCCAAAGAAAGCAAGG
The DNA here is from genome assembly GCA_002364535.1 of Flavobacteriaceae bacterium UBA3159. GTDB lineage: Bacteria > Bacteroidota > Bacteroidia > Flavobacteriales > Flavobacteriaceae > UBA8316. The sequence continues at coordinate 14,859 of DEYL01000046.1, forward strand.
CATTAATGATTGACTACGATACCAAGTAACTCGTCAAAGACACCGCAGTACATTTGGAACCGATTAACTATGGAATTGTAAAGCCTATCGAGGAGAAGGCAAAAAACAAACAAGTCCCGAATTATGATGGTCGTGACAGCTTATTTAATAACCATAGACAAGTCATTGTTGCCTCTAGCGACCCTTATGGTTTATTCGCTGAAGTCATCTCAGAGGCTAGGGAATATCACTATTACAATAGGGAGCTGCATATTATCTATGAAGACAAGGGTAATGAGATATGGATAATAAATTAACAGTCGCAGCTAGAGCAAGCACATGGTTCACAAATACATTCTGAACAATTTTGCTCTTCAATACAGGGATTACAATCACATGAACACATATCTAAAAAATTTAATATCATAAAGTTACAAATTCTGTGGAACTAACAGTTAATCAAAATGGCTATGGAAGCATTTACAATTCAACTTGGTTTGGAGAGAACATTTTAATCATTAATTACTATGGCTGACTGGACAGCATTCTTTTCTTCATAGGTTGACTTTGGCCCTCACGAAAGTGGGGGTTTTTTCTTTAACAAATATTTATGAGAAAGTGACTAAGTGTTTTATGTTTAAAATGGTCTTAGTTATATTAACCTCTGTTGATGTTTCATAATAACGTTTAATTGATTTCACCCTCCTTAACGGGAGGGTTTTTTTGTCCCTATATTGTAGAAAAAGATTATTTTTGGCATCAAAATCATAGTTCTTTGAAAGTTGGTGTTTTGACAAAATATGTAAATATATATGCAAATTTCCTTTTTTAGGTAGTAATATTATCTTTCAAAAACCTTCTAAACAGTAAAAAAGGACGCGTAGCTCAGCTGGATAGAGCATCTGCCTTCTAAGCAGACGGTCACAGGTTCGAATCCTGTCGCGTTCACAGTTCAATTTTAGGTTGTTTGAAAACAGCCTTATCGAATGAAATTCTTTCCCAATCTTTGACGTACCAGGCTTTAAAAAGTTTTTTCATTTTGATCAGTAGTGTAATGACTTGGGTATTTGGAGACTCTTTAAGGTATACGATCCTATAAATTGAAGATTGAGGGTAATGTTTACAGATCTTGATCAGTAAAGTGTTACCAATGGAAGACTTATTTCTAAGGGCAGAAGATAAAGAATTTTTACCCACGCCTATTTTTCTTTCAAACGCTTCTACTGATGTGTTTTCATTCTCAATGATTAATATCGAGCGATCGTAAATTTTCGTCAAATCAAGTATTTATTCTTAAAAACAAAATAAAGCTTTAAGCACCGACCCTAAATGACAATGATGTTGGTCAATTCATATATTTATAATTGATTTACAGATAGTTGGAGTTGTTATTCGGAAATAAAGTTGACAAAGAATTTTGTTTAGTAATTCAGATTCTTTCTTGAGTTGTTTGATTACTTCTTTGTCTGTAATATTTTGTTTATTGTACTTGTTTTGTTAAAATATTTCATAGTAAATTGGGTTTATATGCATAAAATTATAGAATAAATAATAACTTACAAAAAGCTAAAAATCAATCTATTTCAATTTGCGTAGGTCTGAACTTTCCTCTTTTAACACTTATACTTTTTTTAAGCTTCCGTCTGCTTGGTGGACAGGTGTCAGGCTTACAAAACTTGATGATACCCAGGCAGTGGTTTCTGTAAAGTATCGTTGGGTTAATCAAAACCCTTTTGGTTCCATGTTTTGGGCGGTTCAAGGTATGGCGGCAGAACTATCGACTGCTGTTTTCTTAATGTATACCATCAGGAAATCTAAGCAGGCTGTTTCCATGTTAGTATTAAATAATCAAGCGGTATTTAAAAAAAAGGCTAAAGGGTTGATCAAGTTTCATTGTACCCAAGGAAAAAAGGCTGTTGAAGCAGTACAAAAAGCCATTTCCAATGGTAAGCCCATCACTGTAAAATTAAAATCAGTAGGAACCGACCCCACCGGAGACATCGTCTCCGAATTTGAATTTGAATGGTCATTAAAAAAGAAATCAAAATGAATCAAGATTTTTACAAGTCATTAGACTTACCTCTAATTGCTGCTCCTATGTTCCTCATTTCAGGTCCCGAGCTGGTGATTGAATGTTGCAAAAACGGAATTGTAGGTACTCTTCCTGCTCTCAACCAAAGAACCTCTGAGGGTTTTGAACAATGGGTCATCCAAATCAAGGAAGCCCTTGCTACTTTCGAAAAAGAAACCGGTAAAAAAGCCGCTCCTTTTGGGGTTAATTTGATTGTTCATCCCACCAACATTAGAGTAAAAGCAGATTTGGACATTTGTGTAAAGCACAAAGTACCACTAGTGATCACCTCTTTGGGTGCCATTGCCGATCTGGTCAATGTGGTGCATGGGTATGGAGGTTTGGTCTATCACGATATCATAAAAAAAAGACATGCTGAAAAGGCAGCCGATGCCGGAGTTGATGGCTTGATCGTTGTTGCCGCAGGAGCTGGAGGTCATGCTGGAACCCTCCATCCGATCCCCCTGATCAATGAGGTTAAAAAGGTTTTTGATAAAAAGATCGTTTTATCGGGTTGCCTGAGTACTGGTAATGACATTGCCAGTGCACTCCAGATGGGAGCTGATATGGCCTATATGGGTACCCGCTTTATCAATGTTGAAGAAAGTATGGCTGATGAGGCTTATCAAAAAATGATCATGGACAGTGGAGCAGAAGACATTGTTTATACAGCAGCCGTTTCTGGGGTTAATGCCAATTTTTTACGACCCAGCCTAGAGGCAATGGGCATCACCGAAGCGCACTGGAAAGAAACTAAAAAAATCGATTTTGGAACGGAATCAGATGCAATAAGCGAAGAAGCAAAAGCTTGGAAAACCATTTGGTCTGCCGGTCAAGGCGTATCAACAATTAATGATACTCTGAGTATTTCATCTTTAATTGGGAAATTAAAATCTGAATTTCTCAACGCAATTCAACTACAACAAGAGTTATTAAAGCACTATCAATGACCCTTGCCTAAAGGTCTTGTGTTAGCGATCTTACAATCTTATTTTCTGACATAAAGGTTTTAAAAATGACCTTTAGTGCTGTGTATATGGGAATGGCAACGATCATTCCCGTAGTGCCCATCAGGGTTCCTCCGGCGATAATCATAATAAAAATTTCCAGTGGATGTGATTTGACGCTGTTGGAAAAAATAAAAGGTTGACTGAAAAAGTTATCGATCAATTGTCCGATAAAGAAACCGATCATTACATAGACTGTCTTGGGCAAGATCACAGCGCTAAAATCAGCTTCCACATTACTAGTCATGGTAAGGAACATCATCAAAACGGCACCAATCAAAGGACCTATGTAGGGGATCAGGTTGAGCAAGGCACACAAAAATGCGATGACAATTGCATTTTTGATCCCGAAGATCAGCAGAATAATGCTGTACATGACCAGAAGTATACTGATTTGAAGCAACAGCCCCAAAAAATAACTGGAGAGTAAATTTTTAATTTTTTCGAAAGACTTTTTCATTCGTCCCTCACTTTTGTCATTGACAAAAACCAAAATAGCATTTTCTAAAATATGGCTGTCTTTTAATAAAAAAAACGAAATGAAGGTAACCGAAAACAAACCGATGGTAAAACTACCCAGTATGCTCAATAAATGATTTAAAAACTCAGGAATCGCTCCAAGGTTATCCGTGTTAATGATATTTTTCAGAGAAGAATACTGTGCTATGTTTGTAGGATCTAAATTAATAAACAGACTGATTTCATTCATCAATTTTTCAAATTTGTACTCCAACTCATCGACACTGAGCAATGATAAGTTTTCACCTTGTTGGATCACCAATGGAATGAATAGGGAGATGATTCCGAAAAGAACGCCTACCAATACCAAAAGGGAAAAACTAGCGGCCAGTAAATTGTTAAACTTGAGTTTGTTTTTAAGGAACAATACGATGGGACGGCCGATCAAGGAGATGATGGCAGCAACGACGAGATATATCAGCAAAACCTTTAATTCCATCAGTAGAAATATTCCCAATGAAATCAATCCTAGCTTGAGAATTGCATTGATAATACCTTGGGAAATATTTTTAGTTTCCATATGCTAAAGATATGCAAAAATTAAGCTTGATTTTATATTTAAAATTTCATCAGGAGTACTCCATTTTAGCTCCCTTTTACAATAACTATTTGTGCATAAAAAACATTCAAAAAAAAACAAATTACTTTCCCAGAAAGGAAACTATTTTGTTTTATCAAAGAACCTTTTAAATTGGACACTCTTCATAGGACTGTGGTTAGACAGGGAGGGTAAGGGGGTACTCTCTGAACCCCTTTCAAAACTTTGTAAACCTTGTTATTAAAAAAGAAATTTAGAATCCAAAACCAGTGCTAACCACAAAAAACACAATGATTTTCACAATGGACACAAAAAAAACATTTTCCCACACAAAAAATTGACTTCATCGAATCTTTGATTTCATACGCCTGGCTGTCAGCAGTCAGGGTAGAAGCGATAGCTTATCTATTTATAAGGATTTCGATTTTGAAATATCACGAAGAATAGCCACTTGGCTACAGGCCACGATGGCTGCTGTTTCGGTTCTCAATCTTTGTGAACTCAATGTGATTGCCTTAAAAGAATGATTTTGAGCGGTTTTGATCTCCCGTATAGAAAAATCGCCTTCCGGGCCAATCATGATCAATATTTCATTGTTTAAATCTCCAATTTGGTGTAAGGGGATCCTGTTTCCGTTTTGACAATGCGCAATCAACTTGGTTTGTGGTTGATCAAATTTCATCAATGCCTCAAATGAAATCATGGGATTGAGTTGCGGCAAGAGATATTGCGCAGATTGTTTAAGTGCTCCCACCAATATTTTTTTCATCCTTTCGGGTTTAAGGGTTTTTCTTTCGGAGTGGTCGCAAAGCATGGGAGTAATTTCGGTAACCCCTATTTCAGTCGCTTTTTCCAAAAACCATTCCAAACGATCGATACTTTTGGTTGGAGCAATAGCGATGTGTAAGGGAACGATTTTATTTTGGTGCAATGTGGCTTCCGTTTTTTTGGCGGCTGCATTACGGCTGTCATTACTGGTAATTTGTCCTTTCCATTCCAATCCTTTACCATTGGTCACATAGATCAATTCGCCTACTTTTTTTCGTAATACCTTGCTCATGTGTCGACTTTCCTCCGAACCAAAGATTAGGGATTCGTCATTTGCACTTAGATTTTCATTATAAAATAGTTCCATGATTAGAGGGATAATCTTGCACTTACCGATTGGTTCATTGACCCAAATTGATGGTTCAAAAATTTATAATAACCTACGATCCCGATCATGGCAGCATTGTCTGTAGTGTATTGAAAGGGGGGTAGAAATACTTCCCATTGATCTAAATTGGCTTTTTGACCCAATAGCCTTCTTATTTCGGAGTTTGCAGCCACCCCTCCGCCAATGACTACGCTGTTGAGGTCATATTTTTCCTTGGCAATGATTATTTTATTCATGATTACTGTCACCAATGTTTTTTGAATAGAGGCACAAAGATCGTTTAGGTTTTCTTCAATAAAGCTTGGATTTTTCATGCAGTTTTTATGGACCAAATTGATAAAGGCGGTTTTAAGTCCACTATATGAAACGTCCAAGCCATCCACCTTAGGGATAGGAAAATCGAAGGCCTGAGGGTTGCCCTCTTTGGCAAATAGGTCAATTTCGGGGCCAGCAGGATAATTCAAACCCATGATCTTTCCGCATTTGTCAAAGGCTTCTCCTATGGCATCGTCAAGGGTTTTCCCTATTTCCTTCATCTCAAAATGACTTTTTACCAAAACTAACTGGGTATGTCCACCGGATAGGGTTACTCCCAGAAATGGGAATTTAGGTGCAGGCTGATCTTCATTTTTAATAAAGTGACAAAGCAGGTGAGCCTGCATGTGATTGACCGCAATCAAGGGTATGTCCAGACTTAGGGCAAGCGACTTTGCAAAAGCACTTCCAACCAATAGGGATCCCAATAAACCCGGACCTCTAGTATAGGCAATTGCAGAAAGCTCTTTTTTATCGATATTTGCAATGGAAAGAGCTTGTTGAACGACAGGAACGATGTTGGCTTGATGTGCCCTTGAAGCCAATTCAGGGACCACTCCACCATAGGACCTATGGATTTTTTGGTTGGCAATACAATTCGAAAGAACCAGATTGTCTTTCAGAATGGCAGCAGCAGTATCGTCGCAAGAAGATTCTATTCCTAAAATGTAACTTGTTTTTTTCATATCAATTTGCCCAACGGCAACAAAAATAAAGGTTTACCATCAAAAAGTTATACAAATTTGCTCCCATACTAGTACTGATGATCATTTTTCTATCATTGGTGAGCTTATTAGTGATCAGTATTCCGGCTGTTCAGACCCATTTGGCCAATCGATTGACCCAAAAAATCAATCAAAATTTTCAGACAGAGATGAAAGTTGAAGGTGTTGCTATTGGATTTGACGGTGAAGTAAACTTGTCCTCTTTTTTTATCGCAGACCATCATTCTGATACTCTGTTTTACTCCAAAAAATTTAAAACGGACCTTTACAGTCTAGGCCAGTGGGTCAATGGTAATTTATTTTTTTCAACCACTGAATTTGAAGATGTTTTTTTAAAGATCACCCAATATGAGGGGGAAGAAAACAATGCTCTTTTTCAGTTTACAGAAAAGCTTTTGGCCCACGCTGAACTCCAAAGTGATCGCCCTGTTTTTGTTAGGATAGACGATCTAAACGTTACCGAAGGCCGTTTTTTGATGGTTGATCAAAATAGCTCTGATAAACCATTGCAGTTTGAAAACATCAACCTTAATGCAAATGATTTTTTCGTGGTAAACGATGGTGTGGAAGTGGCTTTAAAAAATCTAAAATTTGATTCTAAAGATTACGGTAAATTCAATTTAAAAGAAGCAGATTTTTATTATAACACTTGTGCGATTGACATCCGTTCGTTTCGATTATTGTCTGGAGATACTCATCTACAGGGCAATATCAGCCTTTTACTCCCCAATGGAAATTTCCAGGAATTTTTTGATACAGCCCAGATTAATATGAACCTCAACGGTGTCTTTTCAGGGCTGCAGCTCGAGAATTTTATTGATTTACCCGAAGATTTCCAGCCTTTAGAAATCAAGCTTTCTGCAAGGGGAAACCTCAATGACTTTGAATTTTTCAATTTTGAAGTTAATCAAGAGGCAATACAACTCAAGGCGAAGATCGACATCAAAGAGGCTTTTTCGCTCACTCCTGTAATGGCTTTCATTGATCTTGAGGATTTCAAAATTATTAGCTCCAAATTGACCCAAATCATTCCGGATTCCTATCATGATCAAATACCAAAACCCCTTCTCAATTATGAATCTTTTTTGGGTAGTGGGACTTTCTCATTTGAAGAAAATCAATTGAGAACAGATATACAACTGTCAAATGGTGATACTCATATTGTAAACCGAAGTCTCTTTAATTTAGCGCGGGATCAATGGAAATTTAAACTGATTCGTTTTGAAGGTGTTTCAGAGATAAAAAAAATGGATTTATCTCCATGGCATCCAAACTTAGGATGGGTAACATCAAAATTTATGATTTCCGGGAATAGGAGAGATGCGGGTAATTTTAACCTCAATTTTGATGTTGATGTTGATGAAATACTTCTAGATGATAAAGAAATCAATAGTATTAATGTAGAGGGTGAATTAAAAGAGGAGGAATTAACAGTTGATTTTACAGTAGCAGATGAGTACATAAAGGCGACCTCCGCCATAGCCTATTCTTGGGGAGAAGATCAGCGTAAATATCAATTTGACCTAAATTTAGACCAACTCAATCTTCATCTTTTGGATGGGGAACTGGGAGAGGGTAAGGCCATTTACTCCGGAGATTTAAATCTCTTTTTGGTGGGAGATACTTTTGACGATATTCAAGGGAATCTACTGTTTAAAAATATCCAATTCGAAAATCGAATTCAAGTTTATTCCTTCAATGATTTTATTCTTGAAACCAGCCTTTCCAATCAAAAAAGAGTTATCAGAACCATTAATTCCGATATTATGAATATTAATGTAGAAGGTAAATTTCAATTGAGTAGGATAAATTCTCTTTTTTCCAATGCCATTGCTGAGGCCTTTCCTTTTGTTCCAAAGAAAAAGATTGATAAAACCCAAGAATTGGTTTACGACATCAGTGTACAAACCGACCATCTGAATGCTGTTTTCCCCAATTTAGTCATTGATAAAAAAGCTATTTTCAGAGGCGTTTTATCCACCGAGGACAATATCTCTAAAATGACCTTGAACATCCCCAAGATCTCTTTTAAAGATTTCAATGCAGAAAACATAGCGTTACATTTAGACAACCAAAATCCACTGTTTAACACTTTTATGTCGGTTGGAAATATAAAAAATGATGCTTATGAAATTTCAGAATTTAATACCCTAGGGGTTAAAATAGGAGATACCCTCAATTTCAGGACTGAATTTTATGGAGGAAATGATAAAAATGATGTTTATAAACTGAATTACGTACTCTCAGTTGACGCGTCTAAATCTGAGATTTTACTTAAGCCTTCAACCATTCAATTAGGGCATAATATTTGGAGCATTAACCCCAAATTGGATCAACAACATTTAATATCATATGACATTGCCAGCCAAAGGGTTATGTTGAATTTCTTAGAAGCCCGATCGGGAGATGAACGTATTGAAATTAAGGGAAATTATTTCTCTTCAGAAAATTTTGGACTTTCACTGAATTTAGATAGTGTATCCCTTCAAAATTTAGCCCTTTCCAGTGAAGATTTTGATTTTAAAGGATCAATCGATATGAATCTAGACATTCAACGCTCAACTTCCGATAACACCCTAGAATTTAATGGGTCTATAGATGATTTTGTTTTAAACGAACTTGAAATGGGTTCGTTGCGGTTTTTTACTTCGGGAAATACCCAATTAAACTCCTATGAAATTAACTTGTTGTTGTCCCATCGAGGAAATACCACCATGTCGGCCGAGGGAAGTATTCTGGGTTTTGATCAATCACCCCGACTTGATCTGAATTTTAATTTTGATGATTTTGATCTCTCTTTTCTCACTCCCGTAGGAGCAGGGGATATTGATGATATCACAGGAATGGTGTCGGGTATTATAAATCTGTGGGGACCCATAGATGCTCCCAAACACAATGGACAATTGATTCTAAATGAGGGGGGAATTAGTGTACCAGACATCAATACCGAGTACAAAATTTCAAACGGTACAAAAGTTACTTTAGTAGATCAAAGTTTCAATTTTGAGAAGACCACAATTAATGATACCCGATTTGGCACTCAGGCTGAATTGAATGGGCAAATTAATCATTTAAATTTTTCAGATTGGGATTTTGATCTCAATATATCATCAGACAGAATTCTAATGCTCAATATTCCGGAGGATGTGGATGAGGTTTTTTTTGGAGATGGTTTTTTGGGCGGTAAGGTTCACCTGCATGGCCCTTCAAAGAATTTAACTATAGATGTGGTTGGAGTTACAGGGGAAGGAACAAGTATCAAAATTCCCTGGGCCGAAGACTATGGATTGGCAGATAAGTCTTTTATGAAGTTTGTTGACAAGAAAAAAGTCAATAAAACGCAGCAGCAAAGCAATGACAAATCCTACAGTTTCTCAGGCTTGCAAATGAACTTTGAATTGGATGTGAATAATAATGCAGAAATTAAAGTTGTGATTGATAAAGAATCCGGCAGTTTTTTGAGTGGCCATGGAGCAGGGAATATTTTGATGGAAATTGATACCAATGGAAAATTCAATATGTGGGGAGATTTTATTACATATGATGGGATTTACAATTTTAAAAACTTAAGTGTCATTGACAAGAAATTCAATCTCAAGCAAGGAGGAACCATTGTTTGGGAGGGTGATCCTCTGGGTGCTCAAATGGATTTGGAAGCAGTTTACCAAGTACCCGGTGGCGCAAACCCTGCCATATTATTGGACAACCCTAACTTTAACAGGAAAATCCCCACAGAGGTTTTAATCAGACTTCAAGGAAACCTGCTCAAACCCGATGACCCAATTTTTGAAATTGATTTTCCCAATACCAGTGCAGTGGTTACCTCCGAAATAAACTATCGCTTGGCAGATCCTCAAATCAGTCAATTGCAATCCATATCATTGTTGTCGCAAGGAATATTTATCAATGAGGTATCTTTAAGTGTGCAAGGAATTACCAACAATTTATATGAAAAAGCCTCTGATCTTTTTAGTAATATAATGGGTGACGATGAGGGAAAACTACAAGTTGGACTCAATTATTTGCAAGGTGATAAAAGCAGGGTTTTGGACATCAATTCTGAAGATCGGTTGGGGCTGACACTTTCTACACAGATCACGGACAAGATTTTACTCAATGGAAAAATTGGTGTTCCGGTGGATGGGATTGAAGAAACCCTTATCGTCGGCGATTTACAGATAGATTTTATACTGAATGAAGAGGGCAGTTTAAAAGCCAAGGTTTTTAACAAGGAAAATGAGTTTAGGTACATTGGTGACGAACTGGGATACACTCAGGGGGTTGGATTATCTTATCAAGTTGATTTTGAAACTTTTAGAGAGCTCATTAACAAAATCATCAAAGGAAATCAGTTAAGCCAAGCCTCTCAAGAGGAGTCCCTCTTTTCGGAACCTTCTGATGTGGGTGTAAATTTTATCAATAAAAATTAACTAAAAAAGAGACCTTCTGATGAGTTTACTTTGTATTAATAATTAAATTTGCCTTTTATTTTGCCGATGCCAACCAAAATAATCAATATAGGTGTTCTAACCTCTGGAGGAGATTCCCCAGGAATGAATGCTGCCGTTAGGGCTGTAGTTAGGACTTGTGCTTTTCACAATTTGGGATGTTTTGGGATTTATCAGGGTTATCAAGGATTAATTGATAACAATATGGAACCTATGAATGCCCGAAGTGTAAAAGACATCATTAATAAAGGTGGTACCATTCTTAAATCAGCAAGATGCCTCGAGTTCAGGACCCCTGAAGGGAGAAAAATTGCTCACGAGAATCTCAAAAAAAATAAAATTGATGGTCTTGTAGTTATTGGTGGAGATGGTTCTTTTACCGGAGCCATGATATTTCAAAAAGAATTTTCTTTTCCTGTTGTAGGAATTCCCGGAACCATTGACAATGACATTCAAGGGACAAGATACACCTTGGGATATGATACGGCTTTGAACACTGTTATAGATGCCATTGATAAAATTAGAGATACGGCAAGTTCCCATAATCGCTTGTTTTTTGTCGAAGTAATGGGAAGGGATGCAGGCCATATAGCACTTAACGCAGGTATTGGAGCAGGTGCTGAGGAAATACTCATTCCCGAGGAGGATATGGGACTAGAACGTTTGTTGGAATCCCTTAAAAGAAGTGAAAAATCAGGAAAATCATCTAGTATAGTCGTAGTAGCTGAAGGTGATAAAACCGGAGAAAATGTTTTCGAAATAGCTTCATATATTGAAAAAAACCTCCCTTATTACGAGGTAAGGGTATCGGTATTGGGGCACATGCAAAGGGGTGGAACCCCTTCTTGCTTTGATAGGGTATTGGCCTCACGTATGGGGGTCTTTGCGGTGGAAAGTCTGTTGGAGGGAAATTCTAATAAAATGGTTGGAATCATCGACGAAACCATAACCCTGACCCCACTGGAGGATGCCATCAAAGGAAAATCCCAAATAAATAATAATCTCATTAGAGTTTCAGACATATTATCTATATAAATACAAATTAAATTAAAACACAAATAGAATGGCTTTAAAAATTGGAATTAATGGTTTTGGAAGAATAGGAAGACTCGTTTTTCGCTCCGCTATGAAGCAGTCTGATGTTTCAATTGTGGCAGTCAATGACCTTTTGGATGTAAACCATTTGGCATATCTCTTAAAGTATGATTCAGTTCACGGATCATATGACGGTGAAGTATCCGTAAAAGGAAACAACTTATTGGTTGATGGTGAAGAAATTCAGATTACTGCCGAACGTAATCCTGCCGATATAGGTTGGGGTGATATGGGTGTGGAAATTGTAGCTGAATGTACAGGGATTTTCACCACGTTAGAAAAGGCTCAAGCTCATATTGATGGCGGTTCCAAAAAAGTGGTAATTTCAGCTCCTTCTGCCAATGCCCCGATGTTTGTTATGGGAGTTAATCATCTTGAAGCTACTGCTGATCAAACCATTGTGTCAAATGCCTCTTGTACGACCAACTGTTTGGCACCTATTTCTAAAGTACTCCATGACAACTTTGAAATCGTTGAAGGCTTAATGACCACGGTTCATGCCACCACTGCGACTCAATTTACAGTCGATGGCCCTTCCAAAAAAGATTTTAGAGGCGGAAGAAGTGCACTTCTAAATATTATGCCGGCCTCAACCGGTGCTGCCAAAGCAGTTACCAAAGTAATTCCTGCCCTAGCTGGGAAACTAACTGGTATGGCTTTTAGGGTTCCTACTGCCAATGTTTCTGTAGTAGATTTGACAGTAAAACTCAAAAAAGAAACCTCCTACGAAGAAATTAAAGCCGCCATGAAAGCTGCTTCTGAGAATGAAATGAAAGGTGTTTTGGGATATTCCGAAGATCCTTTGGTTTCTCAGGATTTCGTTGGTGACATCAGAACTTCCATTTTTGATGTGGATGCTGGGATGGAGCTTAACTCCAGTTTTTACAAAATTATCTCCTGGTATGACAATGAGTGTGGATATTCCAATAAATTGATTGACTTGGCTAAGCATATTCATCAATTATAATTTGCTGTAAATGATCTTTATAGTTGATAGTGGTTCTACGAAGACCGACTGGATTGCCTTGGATGATTCGGGTCAAGTCCTTTTTTCGACCCAAACCTTGGGGTTAAATCCTCAAGTTCTTCCCAGTGCAATTCTCACCGAACGAATCATTAACAACTACGATTTGTATCAAAATAGAGAAAAAGTTTCTCATGTACATTTTTATGGAGCAGGCTGTGGTGTAGAATCTCCTGCAAGAAGGATTGAAAAGGTTTTTACTGAAATCTTCACTCAGTGCAATTTTTCCATTTTAGAAGACACCTACGCTGCGGTATATGCTGCTACTAAACCAAACGATCCTGCCATTGTATGCATCATGGGTACGGGTTCCAATTGTACTTACTTTGATGGGAAAGAGATAGAACAAAGGATTTCCTCGCTGGGTTATGTTTTGATGGATGAGGCAAGTGGGAATTTTTATGGAAAACAATTGATCCGTGCCTATTACTTTAAAACCATGCCGGAAGCTTTGGCCAAAAAATTTGGGGATCAATACGACTTATCCCCAGATTCCATTAAGGAGAACGTCTATCGGAGGGAAAACCCAAATACTTATCTGGCAAAATTTGCTAAATTTATAATTGATCACAAACAGGTAACTGAAATGAAAACCATAATAGAAGACGGCTTACAAAGGTTTATTTCTCATCAGATTTTACAATTTGAAGATGCCAAAGACGTTCCCATTCATTTTATAGGTTCTATTGCACACTATCTTCAGGACGAAATTGATACAGCCTTGAAAAAAAATGGTTTACGTTTGGGTAATGTTGTCAAACGTCCTATAGATGGATTGGTGGAGCACCACCAGAAGCTTTTAAATTAATCAGTCGAGCCACTAGTTTGATTATTTGATTGCTATCATTGATATTTCTACCCTCACATTTTTGGGCAGTGTTTTTACCGCTATTGTTTCCCTAGCCGGAGCGGTTTCATTGTTGAAGTAACTTCCATAAACCTCATTGACTAGGCCAAAATCGGCCATATCTGACAGAAAAATGGAACTTTTGATCACCTGATCAAAATTCATTTCTGCAGCCTCTAAGACTGATTTTAAATTCACCATTACCTGTTCGGCCTCATTTTTAACACCTCCCTCTACCAATTCCATAGAGTGGGGGTTTAGGCCAATTTGACCCGAAAGGTATAATGTATCATTGACAAATACCGCTTGATTGTATGGGCCAATTGGAGCAGGAGCATTGAGTGTTGTGATTATTTTTTTCATGGTCTTATCTTAAACGTCTGTCTGGTTCTCTATTTTTTTCATATTTAATATCACTCAAAAGTCCGGATTTAATTCCAATAAAGAAATTCCATGAAGCACGATCACTGAAAGGCACCCAACTAAAATCTAGTCGCCAACTGTCTAGATCTCTATTAAATCGCAGTTGCGTATAGGTAAACCCATGATTTTTAAAATCGAAACCTGAGGACCCACCAATATTCCATTTAGGAGTCAGTTCTATGTCCCCGGAAAACATTAGTGAGTTATTTGAAAAGTCATTTTGATTTCTAGAATTGTTGTACGTTAATGAGTATCTTAATTGAATATTCCAGGGTATTTCTGCTCTGTATGAGGGATACTTTGTTCTTTCCTCATTTTCTTCATCTCTATTTGATTCATTATTCATACCAATAGTATCTCCAAATAGATCATCTGGCCTTCCACCACCCGAGGCATTTTCGAAGAAATTCAATGGATCCTCTTCCTCTTCTTCCTCCTCCTCCTCCTTTTTCTTGTCTTTTGAAAAAGTTGCATTGGAGAGCCTATAGCCTGTATTTAAATTGGCGCTGGTTACACGTAAAAGTCCACCTCCTTTACTTATATTGAATTCATTAATTCTTTGATTTTGATTATTTAAAGCATACATATCCATAGTTGCTCCTAAATTAATTGAAATTTTTCTATCAAATAAATCAATTCCACTAGTTACACGAACAGGACTCCATTTAAATTCTTCGCTAACCATATTATAGTTGGTGCTAAGGTTTAAGTTTTTTATTAATTGAACCTTTTTTAATTCGGTCTTTGTAGTGTCGGGATCTACAATTTTTGCTTCAAAATTATTGCTTACTGAAATCCCCATACTTTTAGATATACCTCTTGATGGTGATCCATATAGCCCCCCCTCAAAACGGGTATAATCTCTTGTGTTTCCATCTGCGTCAATGATGTACTCGTCATAGTATTGGTCAAAACTTGGGGCAGAGCTGAATGAAATCGAGGGACGAATCGTATGTCTTATGGATCTTATCTTTTTATCCTCATTAAAATTTACAGTTCCATAAATTGCAGTATCCATACTTAGTCCAAAGCTATAGGTTCTAAAAGCGCTAATCCCACTAATAGTATCTTTCTTTACACCGTCGTTAACCAGGTCATAGTCATTATATTTGACGGTGTTTGGTTGCCAAACCTCTCTATAATTGGCACTGGCTGCCAAATTAAAATGTTTTAAGATTTTAAAATTTGTACTTAAAGGAATCGAATGTTGCATGCCTGATCTTGCGTTGTCAAACATTTTACTGGTAAAGAGGTTTTCCTCTGTTGTTAGGATTCGGTTTTCGGCTCGGGTACTGTATTGTAAATTGATGTTTTGAAACAGGCCCTTTTTGGGTCTGTCCTTGGGAGCAAAAGGAAATATACGATCCAAACTAGCTTGAAAAGTTGGAAGGGTGAGGTTGACATTTTTAGTATTAGAGTTTTGAGACATATTAGCATTAATGGACATATTAACGCTGGGGCTGCCTGGAATTCTTTTGGAATAAGCAACGGAGGAACTCAAGGTGTTGTTAAGAAAATTGGGACTGTTCAGTTGATTGACCGATTCCCTAAAATAATCACTGGTTCCAAAATTAACAGAGGCAGAAAAGTTGGAATTGGGACTAGATTTGGGATCTTTAGAGTGGTTCCAGCGCACATTAAAAACAGTAGATTTTGAATAACCAGGTATACCTTTTTCACCATTGATGAGGTTTTCAAACCTCATGCTAAGACTTCCATTAAAATTGTACATCAACCGGTATTTGGAGTCTGCTCGGAATCCATAACTTCCATTGCTGTAATAATCTCCGGTCATTGCAAGGTCAAAGTATTGTGATAGTGCAAGATAGTATCCCCCATTTTGAAGATAATAGCCGCGATTGTTACTTTCTCCAATAGTAGGAAATAAAAAGCCTGATTGTTGTTTTTGAGATGATGGAAAGTAGGCAAATGGGAGGGCCAGAGGAGTAGGCACGTCTGCAATGTACATATTGGTAAAACCTGTTACTATTTTTCCCTGCGGAACCATTTTACCTTTTCGTATTCTAAAGTAATAATCTGAGTCCTCCAATTCACCGGCAGTAGTTACTTTGGCATCTTTGATATAATAGACAGAATCATTTTCTTTTTTAGTGAAGGCAGCATAAACGTTCATTCCGTTTTGGGCAGATTTGGAATTCCAGATTAAAGCTTTTTGGGTGTCAAAATTGAACCTTAAAGAATCAGGTCGAATTTCGTTATTTATTTGTTTGAAAAATGGATTTTGAATCAAAACACCCACACTGTCTGGAATTCTCCCTGCAGTAACCTCATTTTTTGAATAATCCAATACAATGATTCCAGCTTTGAGCTCCATGTCTTGATAATACAGCTCGGCTTGGTTGTACAAGTAGAGCTTGCTTTCTTTCCGATTGATTCTTACATACTCCATGGCGTTGTATTTTACCTTATCCAGCAGGGTGGGCTCTTTTTGGGGAATGGAATCTTTCAGTGTGTTTTTTTCGATTTCAGCTGGGGTAGTAAGAGGAAGAGTAAGAGAATCAGCAGATATCTGTGATTGCAAGTGGTTGAGGTAAAAAAATATTAACAAACCTACTGTATAAATTGACTTTGTTTGCAAACCGAATAGTCCTAAATTTGTGATTCGTTAAATGTTTGGTGATCAAAATTAATGATATTTTTATTGTTGGTTGCAGAATTAACTTTTAATTCAATGTTCATTAAATCAATATACATGCGTTTTTTAACCTTCCATTTGATTGTCTGTTTGTACTTTGGATTCTTATCAAATCCTTTGAATGGTCAATCTTTATCAAACAAAACTTTTACTGTGGTCCTGGATGCGGGACATGGAGGTCATGACCCCGGTTGTGATCCAAATTGCAATAATTACGGTTTTTTTGAAAAGAAAATAGCTTTGAATATTACCTTGAAAATTGGGAAATTACTTGAAAAGTATAATAATATCAAGGTAATATATACACGTAAATCTGATGTGTATGTGGGATTAAAGGAACGAGCTGGAATTGCCAATAAGGCCGATGCTGATCTATTCGTTTCCATTCATTGTGATTCTTTTACTTCTTCCAAAGCTTATGGAGCAGGTACCTTTGTTTTGGGACTTCATGCCACTCAAAGAAATTTTGAAATTGCTAAAAGGGAAAATTCTGTAATTTTTTATGAGGAAGATTATGAAAAAAAATATGATGGTTTTGATCCCAATAATCCCGAGTCTGTTATCAGCCTTACTCTGATGCAGGAAACCTATTCCAACCAGAGTATTGAAGCTGCCGCAACCATCCAGAAAAGTTTTGTGGATAATTTGGACAGAAAAGACAGAACGGTAAAGCAAGCGGGTTTTGTAGTTTTAAAATACACCTATATGCCAAGTGTCCTGGTGGAAACCGGTTTTTTGACTAACAAAAGAGAAGGGGTCTATCTCAACTCTAAAAAAGGTCAAAATGAAATTTCCGGAGCCATCGCCAAAGCCATAATGAATTATAAAAATACATTGGAGAAAAGGATGGTGAATCAACAAGTGTTTGAAGAGAAAGAAATACCCAAAAACCCATCCAAAATAATATCAAATGATAGTAACGTAATTCGTTTTATGGTTCAATTGGCCGCAAGTAAAAAACCCATTGATGCAAAACCATACAACTTTAAGGGTTTGAAAAATGTCATCAGAAATAAAGAAGGGGCTTTCTATAAATATTATTTTGGTAGTTCTAAGAACTATAAACAAATCCAAAAAGAACAGAGGAAAGCCCGCAGAGCAGGTTTCAAATCCGCCTTTATTGTATCATTCAGGGGAAATCAAAAAATCAAATTATTCGAGGCATTAGATGCTTTGAAATAAGTTAAATCCATAAAAAAAATATTAAATTTGTATGTCTTGTAAAGCAACATTAATTTGAAAATCACCAGAGAAATTAAAACTGCAATATTGGTCCTAGGAGGCGTTGCTCTGTTCATATATGGATACAGTTTTTTAAAGGGTAATGCCATTTTCAAGGACACCAAAACTATTTATGCGATCTATCAAGAAGTTGAAGGTCTCATCTCCGGAGCCAAAGTGACTATCAATGGTCTTAGTGTTGGCAAAATATCCAAAATTGATTTCCTTCCCAATACTACTAAAATTTTGGTGACCATGGACGTGCGTGAGGAATTGAATTTTTCCAATAAGAGTACTGCAATGCTATATGAGACAGGACTCATTGGAGGAAAAGCCATCGCCATAGTTCCTATTTTTGATACTAAAAGTGTTGTTAAAGATAGTGATACCTTACAAACTAGCGTAAAACCCGGTCTGACTGAACTCATTAACCGTCAGATAGAGCCCTTACAGATAAAAATTGAAAGTATGCTCAGCAGTGCCGATTCTCTGTTTGCAGGTGTTAGTAATGTTTTAGACAATGATACCCAAGTCAACCTAAAAAAAACCCTCGAAAACCTCTCCATTACAACCAATAATCTAAATAAAGCATCTTTGGCTGCTGTCGAAATTTTGGATACCAACCAAAAACAACTCAATGCTACTTTTAGTAATATTAAGGATACTTCGGATAATCTAAGATCGATTACCGATTCCATCTCAAATGCCCAACTTAGCCACACCATCAGATCTTTCACCAAGTCAGTTGAAGGGCTCAATAAAATTGTTTCTACCATTGAATCGGGTCGAGGAACCGCCGGAAAGTTAATTAATGACGAAACCTTATATCAAAACTTAACGGACGCTTCAAGAGAATTGGAAAGTCTTTTGAGTGATCTAAAGAACCACCCCAAGCGATATGTACATTTTTCCCTTTTTGGAAAAAAAGAAAAACCTTACGCCAAAGAAGAAAATTAAAATAAAAAAATGGCATACATATCTAATATCATTTTTGCTTTAGTTTTGGCTATTGCTATCTTCTTTTTTAGGCGAAATATCCTTTTTATTAAAAGAAATATTCTATTAGGACAGGCCATTGACAGATCAGACCGTTCATCAGAGCGGTGGTCCAACATGCTTCGAATTGCTTTGGGACAATCCAAAATGGTCAATAGACCCATTGCTGGGATCCTCCATATAATTGTATATTTAGGTTTTATCGTCATCAACATTGAGCTTGTTGAAATTGTTTTGGATGGCTTATTGGGAACCCATCGCTTGTTTGCCCCATATATGGGTGGAGTATACAATTTTCTCATTGCTTCATTTGAAATTTTAGCATCATTGGTTTTGGTGAGTGTAATATTGTTTTGGCTCCGCCGAAATGCACTTAAAATAAAACGTTTTTGGAAATCCGAAATGAAGGGCTGGCCAAAGAGAGATGCGGATTATATCCTCTATTTTGAGATCGTGCTTATGACACTTTTTCTGTCGATGAACGCTACAGATCAGTTGCTCCAAGAGTTGGGTGACCCGCATTATACCCAAGCCGGTTTATTCCCTGTTTCTCAGTTTATGACCCCCCTCTTTTCTTCTTTTTCAACAACAAAATTGGTCATGCTGGAAAGAAGTTTTTGGTGGTTGCACATAACTGGAATTCTCATTTTCCTCAATTATCTCTACTACTCCAAACATTTGCATATTCTTTTGGCATTTCCCAATACCTATTTTCAGAATCTAAACCCCATAGGGGCTTTTAAGAACAATGAGACTGTCGCCAAAGAAGTAAAACTAATGATGGACCCCAGTGCTGATTCCTATTCAGCCCCTGCTGAGGATGCTGTTCATGAAAAGTTTGGAGCTTCGGACGTAACCGATCTCAATTGGGTACAATTGATGAATGCTTATACATGTACTGAATGTGGTCGATGTACGGATCAATGCCCTGCCAATCAAACCGGAAAATTATTGTCACCCCGTAAGATCATGATGGATACCCGAGACCGACTTGAAGAAGTAGGGAGAAACATCGATAAAAATGTTAGTTACCAAGAGGATGGAAAGCAATTACTGGATGATTACATTTCCAAGGAAGAATTGTGGGCTTGTACTTCTTGCAATGCCTGTGTAGAATTTTGTCCTATCGGTATTGACCCGCTTTCGATTATCATGGATATGCGACAATATCTGGTGATGGAACAATCTGCCGCCCCAAGTGATTTGAATAATATGATGAGTAATATAGAAAACAACGGTGCACCATGGCCTTTTAACAATCAAGATCGAATGCTCTGGGCCGAGGAAAATTAATTTAATCTGAATTATGGAAAAAGAGGAAGCAGAAAGCTACTTACACAAAAAAGTTGAAAATGGCGAAATTGTCAGCCCTGTTCTACCCGATGGTATCAAAAATTATTTGATTGATATTGATGGAACAATTTGTGATGACATTCCCAATGAAGAACCTGAACGAATGGCAATGGCCAACATTTACCCCGATGCCCTGGAAACCCTCAACAAGTGGTATGACGAAGGTCATTTGATATGTTTCTTTACTTCAAGGGTAGAGGCCCACAGAGAGGTCACTGAGCAATGGTTAAAATCCAATGGTTTCAAATACCACAGCCTTCTGATGGGTAAGCCTAGAGGAGGAAACTATCACTGGATCGACAACCACTTGGTAAAAGCCACCCAATATAATGGAAAATTTACAGATTTAATTGAAAAAGAGGTAACTATCGAGGTTTTTGACGATGGAAAAAACCATTAAATCACTCAATATGCATGTTCCTACCCTTGCAGAATTAACAGCAGAAGGAAAAAAACCCGAAGTTTTATTTTGGGTGGGTTGTGCCGGTAGTTTTGATGAGCGCGCCAAAAAAATATCAAAATCCTTTGTTAAGATCCTTCACAAGGCAGGCGTATCTTTCGCCGTTTTGGGAACAGAAGAAAGTTGTACCGGCGATCCTGCCAAAAGATCAGGGAATGAGTTTCTTTTCCAAATGCAGGCCATGGCGAACATAGAGGTAATGAACACCTATCAGGTTACGCGAATCGTTACCACATGTCCGCACTGTTTTAATACCTTAAAAAATGAATATCCTTCCTTGGGGGGCAAATACCAAGTGATGCACCACACTACTTTTATCAATACCCTGATTAAAGAAGAAAGGTTTACCATTTCCGGTTCTGAGTACAAAGGAAAGCGAATCACCTATCACGATCCATGCTATTTGGGCCGCGCTAACCAAGTCTACCAAGCTCCCAGAGACCTGATCAAAAAATTGGACGCAGAGTTGGTAGAAATGAAGAATTGCAAGTCTAAAGGCCTTTGTTGTGGAGCAGGAGGTGCCCAGATGTTCAAGGAACCCGAAAAAGGCAATAAAGATATCAATATTGAAAGAACCGAACAGGCTTTAGAAACCCAACCTCAAATTATCGCTGCGGGCTGTCCTTTTTGCAACACCATGATGTCTGACGGTATCAAAAACAAAGAACAAGAGGAACATGTCCGTGTACAGGACATAGCAGAACTGATTTCTAAAGCCGAGGATCTATAAACAATGTTTGTTCCCTTTAATCAGCTTCCCGATCACGCTCGCGTTTGGATTTACCCATCCAGTCGTTCGTTTAGTAATCAAGAACTGGCCATTATTCGCGAAAAAGCTAAAGCTTTCCTGGAACAGTGGACTGCACATGGTGCTGAGCTTCAGGCTGGAATTGATCTGCCTTATGATCGCTTTATTGTCTTGGGACTCAATGAGTCCGTCCAGTCTGCCTCGGGTTGCTCTATAGATTCTTCTGTTCGTTTTATTCAAGCTTTGGAGCAGACATTCGATATTACCCTTTTGGATAAAATGAATGTTACCTACAGAAATGAAAACACCATTAACCATATTCCACTCAAAGAATTTCGAACCAAAGCAAAAAAGAAACAAGTCAATTCCGATGTGATTGTTTTTAATAATATAGTTTTGAATAAAATGGAATATGATTCCCTCTGGGAAGTTCCTGCTTCTTCGAGTTGGCATGCCCGATATTTTTAATTGATATGCGCGTTTTATTTTCATTTTTTGTCCTTTTTGGGACCTTTTGTTTGGCACAGCAACCCGATCCCTTACTTTCGTCGAATCCCAAGCTTCAGCAAAAATGGGTGGACAGTGTTTATCAATCGATGAGTTTGGATCAAAAAGTCGGACAGCTATTTACCTCCATGGTTTTTTCAAAAAAAAGAGATGAGCATTTTGATGAAATCAAAAATTTAATTGAAAAATACCATATTGGTGGTCTTGTTTTTTCTTTAGGAGGTCCGGTCAAACAGTCTCATTGGTTGAACGAATTTCAAGACACATCCAAAGTTCCTTTATTGATCAGTATGGATGCTGAGTGGGGGGTAGCCATGCGATTGGATTCAGTCGTAGCCTTTCCTTGGAGTATGACCCTAGGTGCTATAAAAGACAATACCATCGTTAGAAAAATTGGTCAAAGAATGGGTATACAAGAGAAGATTCTTGGAGTCCATATGAGCTATGCTCCCGTACTTGATATCAATACCAATCCACAAAACCCCATAATTGGGAACCGATCTTTTGGAGAAGATCCCAAAAGAGTAGCCGAAAAAGGTTTGGCTTTGATGCTGGGACACCACGATGCAGGAATACTGACGTCGGGAAAGCACTTTCCGGGACATGGTGATACGGCCAAAGATTCTCATAAAACGCTTCCAACGGTTGGGTTTGATCTTTCCCGACTCGAAAAAACTGAAATGCTACCGTTTAAAAAAGCCATAGAACAGGGTTTAAGCTCGGTTATGATCGCACACCTGAATGTGCCTGCATTAACCCTTTCCGATGATCCTACTTCGCTTTCTCATGCAGTAGTGACTCAGCTCTTGAAACAAAATATTGGATTTAACGGTTTGGCAGTTACCGATGCACTCAATATGAAAGGAGCAGAACCGAATAATCCTGAAAGCAATATGGATTTGTTGGCCCTTTTGGCAGGAAATGATGTGCTTTTAATTTCCAAAGATATTTCACTGGGTGTCGAAAAAATAAAAATTGCTTACCATAACCTTCCTGCTGTAAAAGGAAGAGTTGAGGAATCCGTCAAAAAAATACTCAAAGCCAAATATAAAGTTGGACTGACCCAAAAATCCAAAGTTGATGTTCAAAGTCTCTACAAACGACTCAATACTCGAAAAGATACCCTCCTCATTGAAGAAGCTTATGCCAAAAGTATTACACTGCTAAAAAACGATGACCAATTGCTCCCTTTAGATTCACAAACTACCTATGCCCATATTAAGTTGGGTGATGACCAAAGTGATATTTTTGAAAGACAGCTGAGAGAATATGTCAACATCAAAAGTGTAAATCCATCAACGCTTGATGAAACTTTGGCGGCGCTAAAAGATTTTAAAAAAGTCATCATCAGTTATCATCGTTCCAATAGTTCCCCTTTTTTATCTCCTGATTTTTCAAAAAAAGAAATAGAACTGATTCAGGCAATAGCCGAGAAACACAAACTTGTTTTAAACCTTTTCGTAAACCCTTATCCACTGATTGATTTGGGTAATCTTTCTTCGGTAGAGGCTTTGGTTGTGAGTTATCAAAACAGTCCCATTTCTCAAGAAATCAGTGCCGGTTTGATGAACGGTCAAGGTGAATTTATGGGGACATTACCCGTTGGTATTTCTGATCAATTTCCGGTGGGAACAGGAATCAGTTTTGAGCCCAAAGAGAATAACAAAAGGACAGTTTTGATCGAAAAGGGTTTTGATCCGGATCGATTGGCCGAAATAGATCATTTTGCTCAGCGGGTAATTGATTCTGCTATGACTCCTGGGATGCAAATTTTAGTAGCCAAAAGAGGAGAAATCGTATACCACAAAAGTTTTGGTCACCATACTTATGAAAAAAAAATCAAGGTGGAAAACCATCACCTCTATGATCTGGCCTCACTGACCAAGATAATCGCTACGCTTCCCCTGATCATCAGGGAGGTGGACAACAACAACTTTACTTTAGAGAGTTCCCTTAAAGACTTTATGCCTGAGTTGGAGGGATCGAATAAAGCCAATCTGAGTGTAAAAGAAGTACTGTCGCATTATGCCGGGCTCACCCCGTGGATTCCCTTTTATAAAGAAACACTGAACAAGAAAGGCCAACAATTAAGGAAATTTTACCGTAACCAAGACAATTATCGATTTGACATTCCTGTGGCCCATCAACTTTACCTCAGATCTAATTTTATTAATAAAATAAAAAAACAGATCATAGAAAGCCCTATTTTGGATTCACTTTACTACAGATATTCTGACTTGCCTTATTATCTTTTTAAGAATTATTTGGAAAGAAAATACAATAAATCACTCGATGATTTGGCCCATGAGTTTTTATATGAACCTCTAGGGCTGAAACGTACCCTTTACAATCCCTGGAAAGTAGTGCCAAAAGATGAAATTGTACCTTCGGAAATAGACAATTATTTCAGACAACGGGAGTTACGGGGCTATGTTCACGATATGGGTGCTGCCATGCAAGGAGGTGTAGGTGGTCATTCCGGGTTGTTTTCGAACGCGGAGGAAGTGTATAGAATTATGCAAATTTACCTTCAAAAAGGTAGTGGTAAAGGACTTAAATTTTTTAATCCCAAAACCTTTGATGACTTCAACCATTGTTATTACTGTGACAAAGGTAATAGGAGAGGGATAGGGTTTGATAAACCACAGCTGGAGGGAGAAGGTTCTACCTGCGGTTGTGTTTCGGAGATCAGCTTTGGTCATATGGGTTTTACGGGAACTTACGCATGGGCCGATCCCGATCAAGAATTGATTTTTGTATTTTTATCGAACAGAACCTATCCCAGTATGTCAAATAATTTACTGGGAAAAAATAACATAAGAACAAGAATGCAAGCAATGGTCTACAAAGCTTTAATTCACTAAAACATAAACATTTGAAAATTGTAATTGTATGTTATCCTACCTTTGGGGGGAGTGGTGTGGTCGCAACCGAGTTAGGACTTTATTTGGTCAAAAAAGGATATGAAATCCATTTTATCACCTACAAGCAACCGGTGCGAATCCAAAACTTAACCAAAGGTTTACACTTCCACGAAGTTCATGTACCCACCTACGATTTGTTTAAGTACCAGCCCTATGAGTTGGCCTTGTCCAGTAAGATTGTTGATGTTGTCAAAAAATATAAAATTGATATGCTGCATGTTCATTATGCCATTCCCCATGCTTATGCGGCCTATATGGGTAAAAAAATGTTGGAAGATGAAGGGATTCAAATTCCGATGATCACCACGCTTCACGGTACAGACATTACGCTGGTGGGAAGCCATCCTTTTTATAAAAAAGCGGTTCAGTTTAGTATCAATCATTCCGAATATGTTACGGCAGTTTCTCAAAGTCTAAAAGATGATACTGAGCGTCTTTTTGACATTACTACCGAAATCAAGGTTATCCCCAATTTTATAGATGTTGAAAAATTTAAATTTAAAACTGTTCCCTGCGAAAAAGGACAAATTGCTCCTGGCGATCAATTGGTCATTACCCATATCAGTAATTTTAGACCACTCAAAAGGGTAATCGATGTTCTTAAAACCTTTAAAATTGTAAATGAGCAATTGAATGTCAAATTGTTGATGGTCGGAGACGGTCCGGAGAAGGAGCGAGCCATGCGTTATTGTAAGTCCCATAATATGGAAGATGCTGTTTTGTTTTTAGGAAAGAGTAATCAAATAGATGAGATATTGTGTTTTTCTGATCTGTTCCTTTTGCCTTCAGAACAGGAAAGCTTTGGGTTGGCTGCACTCGAAGCCATGGTTCACCGGGTTCCCGTGGTTTGCTCTGATGTGGGAGGCTTGCCGGAAGTTATTAAAAATGGTTTCTCAGGATTTCTTTGCCCTTTGGGCGACGTCAATGTGATGGCAGAAAAAGCCATTTATATTTTGGAGGACTCGGAGCGGCATAAACTGTTTAAACACCAGGCCTATGAGTCTTCAAAAAAATTCGATATCGAAAAAGTGATCTCTCATTATGAATACCTTTACAGGGAAGCAAAAAAACCTTATTCCGGATGACAGAATCTACTACCCTGGGACGCTCATCTATGAACAGTGTCAGTTTTAAAACATTTTCTTTGATTAACTAAAATAATTAACTGTCTCGGAAAAGTGATTTTTTTTCATGGGTTTTGTGCTTAAGTACTCTTTATAAACAAGCGCTAGCGGGGTGATGTTCCAAATTCTGAGTTATTTAAATAAAATATAGATTAAGTCAATAAAAACAAACCTTCCCCAAGATTATCAAAATAAAAACAAATAAACTTACATCTCCACTTCATCCAAAGATCATCGCTTAGTAGCTTTAAAATGGGAAAAATCCAGTCCAGATGTTCTGGATTCTGAGCTTAGGGTAAGCTTGGGCAAGAGTAAGATCAATCGATATAAATCATTGCTGGCAGCGAAGATATCCTACTTAGGGTTATAAATATGCTTTGCATTTTTATAAATGCTTTTTTTATCAAAAGTCATTTTTTTGGTTTTAAACCGGGTGTAAAGCTCCATTTGATCCGAGTAGTGCTTTGAATCCGGATCATCAGAACTTCCATAAGAAATAACGGATTCTATTTCTACGCCCTCGGGAGTGAACTTGACCAATTCTATGTATGACTCCCCTTTGATCACTTTTGATTTGCCGTCTTTATAGGGAACCGATCCCATGGAGGTGATCACATCCGGTAGTCCGAAAACGGCTAACTCCTTATCACCTCTGACCAATTTTTGATAGGTACCTAATTTGACTTCGGTTATACCAAAGTGTTCAATCATATGGTCTTGGGTTTCCAGAAGGGCATTGTAAAGAATATTTTTTGTAAAAACTTTGGGTTCGGGCAATTCTCTGTAGTATTTACGCAGTTTGAAATACAGAATCCCATAAGCTCCTGCTCCGTATGAGTCTGCAGAAGCACTACGATCCCAGTTTTGAATTTGTTTCAAAATGGACTCGACTTTGGGATAGTTTTCGGGATCCATCTCGAAAAGAGAATCGATATTCATCCAGCTGTAACGAAAGGGTTTCGGGAATTGGTGGTCGTATTTAATTTCTTTAAAATCATCATAATCAACTTTTTCATGTTGATCTATTAGTTGTTTGAGGCGTATAGAACGGTTATTGTCATAGGTTTCAAAGTCCATGTCTTTAGAAAACAAAGCCTCAATGGGATTGTCGAGTGAATCAGAGGATCTAAAAGGGGAATGGTTGGCGTTGTAAAAATATCCGGAACGGGGTTGAATCACCTGAGGTAATTCTTCTATATCATAGGTGGTTGTCCAAAGCGTTTTTTTGGTATTTCCGGGAACCACATTGGCCCAATCATAACCTGGAGCTCGCTTAGGGATTAGACCGTTTGAGATATAAAAAAGGGTATCGTTTTTATCGGCGTAGCCAATGCTATAGCCTGGTAAGCCTTTCATTTTTAAAATACTGTAAAATTCACTGAAATTCTTAGCTTTGTTCATACGCCACCACTGTTCCAAGGCTTTTGCTTCAAACAAAGAGGGTGTTCTTACGGCATAATATCCGGAATCGTTTTTTAGGGTTGGACCATAGATACTTTCAAAATACTTCTTGTTGATTTTTAGGGGAATCCCCAACAATTTAACGATTAGTTTTGCTTTGTGTTTTTTCAGTTTGAGGTACTGACCGTCCACTCTATAATACCACTTTTTTTTGGGATGCATTTCCAATTTAAAAACATCTGTTTTATCGGGTTTGTTGACCGTATGGGCCCAAGCGATGTTTTTATTGGCTCCGATCAATATGCTCGGACTTCCTGCAAATAAGGCCCCGATGATATCGGTTCCTTCTTCACTGCAAAGGTGAACTTCATACCAAGAGGTGGGACCGTCCAAAGGTTGGTGGGTGTTAATTGCCAAATAGGTGTTGCCGTCTTTGGTTTTGGAGCTGTTAAAACCGAAAGTGTTGGAGCCTTTTTCATCTTCATCTACGGGCTTGTAGATTAATTTATTCCCTAAAATTTTTTTTATCCAATAGTCCCCTCCCGAAGATACAAAGAGTTGTAATTGAGCATAGAGAAACATTTTTTTTGGAGTGACGGGAAAAAGTTTTTTACTTAAAACTTTTTTTGGATGTAACTGTGCGTAACGGTTCAAACCCTGACTGTAGGCCTCCAGTACCAATTTGTATTCCGGGCTAATATCTTTTTTATACTTTTCATCAAAAAGACGTTCACTACCAATGAATTGGGTGACAAAATCAATACCATAAC
The DNA here is from genome assembly GCA_002364535.1 of Flavobacteriaceae bacterium UBA3159. Lineage (GTDB taxonomy): Bacteria > Bacteroidota > Bacteroidia > Flavobacteriales > Flavobacteriaceae > UBA8316. Next base: position 43,166 of record DEYL01000046.1, read on the forward strand.
CTTTTTTGCCTAGCACAACACTTAATAGGGCATTGCCTGCCAAATAGGCTTGTTGGATGGTCTCAAAATCATCTTCCGCATGTGCCCATGCCAGTCCATAGGCCAGCTCTGCATCTGTTTTTGTAAAAATATGAGGAACCCCATACGCATCTCTAACAATCTCAATATTGTTGGGGATGATTTGCCCTGTCATTCGAAGATGAATAAGGCATAAAAATGTGATATAAAAATGCTTAATCCTCATTTTTCTTTTTAAGTGCAAATATACCCAAAGGAAACAAAAGGAATAAAAACCATACCTTAGTTAAATAGGTGAGGAGTACCGATACCAATAATAGAATAATGGTCAAAAACCAGTCACTGCCTCCGCTTTTGTTATTGTTGATCATTTGCAGGCCCCTTCAGTCCAGCTATTTAAACCATTGATTTCCGCAAAACAATAGTTGGAATAGGTTTTTTGATCACATCCACAAACGGGTTGGTATATTTCTATACAGGCTTTTGCAAGGTCTATTTTTTTGGAGTTGATACAGTCTGAGTCTTGATTCTTTTTACAGGCATAACTAATGGTAATTAAAAGTAAACAACCCAATATCCTAATTATTTTCATTTGCTGATGATGATTGTTAAGCCAAAACGAATTAAAGGTTCATTTTTTTAAGTTCTTCAATGGCGTGGTTAGCTGCTCTTGCTGTTAGTGCCATATAGGTCAATGAGGGGTTTTGATTGGCAGCAGAGGTCATACAAGCACCATCGGTCACAAATACGTTGGGAATCTCATGGATTTGATTGAACTTATTCAGTACCGAGGTTTTGGGATCACGTCCCATTCTTGCTGTTCCCATCTCGTGTATTCCTTTTCCAATGGGGGCGTTGGAATCGAAAATATTTACATCTTTACATCCCGCGGCTTCCAGCATTTCGGCTGCCTGAATCTTCCAATCTTCCTTCATTTTTTTCTCATTTTCCTTGAATTCAGCATCAAAAGTAATGGTAGGCAGTCCGTATTGATCCGGTTTGTCATAATCCAAGATCATTTTATTTTCGTGATAAGGGAGTACCTCACCAAATCCACCCATACCAATCCTCCAGTTTCCGGCATGGATGATTTCTTTTTTGAGTGACTTTCCGTAGGAGTGCTCTGCGATCGCTTGAGACCAATCCCCTCTGCTAGCTCCCCCTTGGTAACCATAGCCTCTTAGGAAATCAACTTTTTTTGAATCTGAACCCAAGTTTCTGAAACGTGGAATGTAAAATCCGTTGGGTCTTCTGCCCGTATAGTAACGATCTTCAAAGCCGTCGTATCTTCCACTGGCACCACTTCCCAATTGGTGGTCCATGATATTGTGCCCCAATTCACCCGAACCATTTCCCATTCCATTGGGAAAACGGTCGCTTTTGGATTGCATCAGTATAGCGGTGGATGCCATTGCAGAGGCACATAGAAATACAATTTTGGATTTAAATTCTATTAGTTCTTTGGTTAATGCATCAATAACCCTTACCCCGTTTGCTTTTTGAGTTTTGGGGTCATAGATTACCTCTGATACAATGGAATTCGGTCTAAGGGTTAGATTTCCAGTCGCTTCTGCATAGGGCAGTGTCGAAGAGTTGGAACTGAAATAACCCCCAAAAGGGCAGCCTCTTGAGCATCTATTGCGATATTGACAAGCTGATCTTCCTGCTCCCTCTTTATTCCCTTTGGTCACGTGGGCCACCCTGCCTATGGTCATTACTCGGTCGTGGTAATTTTTTGACAGTGAATCCTTAAGGTGTTCTTCCAAGCAGTTAAGCTCCATAGGAGGCAAAAATTCACTGTCAGGAAGTTGAGGTAGATTTAGTACTTCGCCACTCACTCCTATAAATTTTTCTACATGAGAATACCAGGGTGCAATATCTTTGTATCGGATAGGCCAGTCAACACCATACCCGTCTGTTGCGTTGGCCTCAAAGTCCAGATCACTCCATCGGTAGGATTGCCTTCCCCATATCAAAGAACGTCCCCCCACTTGTTTTCCTCTGATCCAGTCGAAAGGTTTTACTTCATCATAATCGTGCTCTGAATCTTTATTGTAAAAATGTCGGTTGTTTTCATCAAACCCCCAACGTTTTTGTTTTGAGTAGTGTTTTTCAACGATCTCACTTGGAGTTTTACCGCCGTGGGGCAGATCCCAAGGATCATTGTGCATGGTGGGATAGTCTTCGACGTGTTTGACCATTCGTCCCCTCTCCAGCACTAAGGTTTTTAAACCGGCCTCACAAAGTTCTTTGGCCGCCCAACCTCCACTAATTCCTGACCCTACTACTATGGCATCATATTGATTTTTTTCTGAATGAATTAAATTCATCTTTAGAGATTTTGTGACCATTAAATAAACAAAATTTTGACAAGAAAAGAAACACAAATTAAATAAGATCTTAGCAGCTACTATTTGAATCATCAAAATAAATAAATCGATTCATATTTGTTTGATGAACAAATTTTTTAAATTTACGTTCAAAATAACCATTTATGCCTAGAATTGGAATCATTCTTACACTCATAGTCTACGTTTTTATGGGGATTTGTTTGTTGCTTATGCCTTAAACTCAGGTGTTACGGTATTTGCCTTTTTGTAAGACTGAAGTACCAAACCTGTGGGATTGATTTGATCCTTCGAAAAATTTACTTTTGTGAAATTGATTGAGAAATTTGAAAGATTTTTAGACCGTGTTGCAGATCAAGTTGGGGGGTATAAAATTTTGGTTGTCCTCTCCCTAGTTGTCGGTTACCTTCTCGGCTCTATTTTTTCTTAGAAAACCTTCCTTTCACTCCTTAGAGACTCCCAATTTGCTATAGGTAGGATTCTTGTGTTTTTGGTAAGTTCTTAGAATAGCAGTCGAAGGGGATTAGGTTTGTCTTATAGGATAGATAAAGTGGGTGTTTGGGGGATCCATTTTTGTTGCGTTTAAAACACATTGGGCTTTCGACCATCTCTATAAGCCACTTGGGTAAATAGCCATCATTTCCCCATGCAAAAACAACTTTTTTGCACTTTTTTTTCATTTTATTTAGATGTTTTACATTGGTGGTATCTTTAGCAAATATTTTGTCCTTCAGGATATTGGGGTAGGGGGTGATATAGGAGTGAAGATTTCCCAAATAAAAACCTCCATAACCATACTTTTTGGTAAAGTTGATCAGTTTCAAAACAGTTCTGTCATCAGCGTTTGCGTCGGCATAGGAGGGATTGAGAAGGATGTACAGTAGCAGTGGTTGATCCTTGTCCCATATTCGCCAAAGCTGGTACCTTCTTTTATTGTCTTTAATAGCCCCTTTGATCACGAATTTTTAGTTTGTAGGTTCAATTTGATTTTTTCAATGACCGCTTGTCCAAACAAACACAAACCCGAATTGGTTGTGATCAAAGCCAGGGTTCCCCATACAAACCAATTATCGCTCTGTTTGTACTTTAAGATGATTGCCTCTCCCAAAATTGACAATCCCATTCCAAACACAAGTAATCCAAATATCGAATAAATCATCCACTTAATTTTCATTGTTTATTTATTTATCGTCGTGAATTTAACCAAAAAACCAAAACAACATTACAAATTAAATTTTCTACATTTTTCTATATTTATATAAATAATAAAAATAAAACACCATCAGTAAGTTTTTAAAGCTATGGTAACTTTATCATTTAAACACCAAAATGTGGGATTGAACGTTTTCATCTACGAAACTGATTGGTGTTTTAAACACCTTAATTATAACACATATGGAACGTAGAAAGTTTACCCAATCCTTGACTACTTCAATTGCCGGCATTAGTCTTGCCCGCGGTATCGGCCCCCACCCCCTATGCAATAGCAAGAACAAACTGGGCATTGCCTTGGTTGGTCTTGGAAACTATGCCTCGCGTCAGTTGGCTCCGGCATTGCTTGAGACGCACATGTGTGAGTTGAAGGGAATCGTTACGGGCACTCCTTCTAAGATTGATCAGTGGAAAAAGACCTATGATCTTGAGGATCATCAAATTTACAATTACGATAATTTTGACAGTATTGCCAACAATGACAAAATAGACATTGTCTACGTGGTTCTACCCAATAATATGCACAAAGAATATACCCTGAGGGCTTTTCAGGCGGGTAAGCATGTAATATGTGAAAAACCCTTGGCTATGAACGCTCAAGAGGCAGCAGAAATGGTAGCAGCAGGAAAAAAAGCAAATCGACAGCTTTTTGTAGGTTATCGTTTGCATTATGAACCCCACCACCGTGAAGCCATTCGGCTCTGCCAAACGGAAGCTTTTGGAAAAATAAAATTTTTTGAGGGAGGTTTTGGTTTCCGAATTGGAAATCCAAATCAATGGCGATTGAAAAAGGAGTATGGTGGTGGAGCTTTGATGGACGTAGGGATTTATGTTATCCAGGGAGCCAGGTACACCATAGGACAAGAACCCATTGCTGTCTCGGCTCGGGAGTTTAAAACCGATGCGGTTAAATTCAAAGAAGTGGATGAATTGATTACTTGGCAGATGGAATTTCCCAAGGGTGTTGTGGCCAATTGCACCACTACATTTTCTGCCTCGACAAACCATTTGTATGTTGCTTCTGAAAAAGGATTTATTAGAGTGAGCCCCGCCTATGGCTATAGTGGAATTGGAGGTCATACACGAAAATACAAGTTTGATTTCCCTCAAGTCAATCAGCAAGCGTTACATATGGATGGCATTTCAAATACACTTATGAATGCTGTACCTGATCTTAATGTTTGCGGAGAAGAGGGCTTGAGAGATATGAAAATTATCGATGCTATTTTTAAATCGGTGAAACAAGTTGGAAAGCGTGTGCTTATCTGATATTCTAAAATTATTTTTTACCCTTCTTTAAATATCAGATTTAATGGCCAAAAAGAAATGTGATCAGTGTAAAGATGAAATTACAACTGCTTTTAGGGTCAGGCATTTATCCCTTCATTACGCCCAAAAGGAATGGGTTTTTCTATGTGATGATTGCTTGAATGAAGTAAAACCTAACAACTCTAGTTACAAATATGGAGGTACTTGGAAAGCCTAGAAAAGATTCCTATAGATGCTTTAGAAGTTTGGCAGACGGCGGATCAAGATATAAGTCGACCGAGGCATGTTCTCTCAAAATCGAGGCAGGGCAGGATTCATCAATCGCACCCTCCAATGCATTTTTTACTGCATGGGCTTTTCGCTTTTCGGGAACAAAGCAACTGATGTGCTTTGCACTCATAATGGTTGGGATAGTCAAAGTAAGTGCTGTTTTGGGAACGGTATCAATGCTTTCAAACCAGCCCTCGTCAAATTGTTGTCTTCTACATTCTTGATCCAAAGCAACTGCTTTTATCAATTTACTGTCATTAAAATCGGCTACTCCTGGATCATTGAACGCCAAATGGCCGTTTTCTCCAATTCCAATACAAGCCAGGTCAATGGGGTGTTTTTCCAGTAGTTGTGCGTAATTATCCATCGTTTCTTTTAAACGAGAAATGTCACCATCGATAGGATAAAACTTTTTGGGATTTATGTGTTGGATTATGTTTTCTTTTAGATAATGCCTAAAACTAGCAGGATGGCTTTCTTCCAGTCCGATGTATTCGTCCAAATGGAAAATGACGACCTTTTCCCAAGAAATAGATCTTTCTCTCAATGCTTTTAAAAAGATCAATTGTGAACTCCCTGTGGCCAAGATGATGTTGGCAACCCCTTTAGTATTGATCGCACCAGTGATTTGTTTTTCAACAGATTGAGCTGCTTGCTCAGCCATTAATTCGTGTTGTTTTATGCTAACCTTCAAACTATAATTTTTAAAGTTTTGATTTTATCCTAATAAATCTATTAATTCAAAGCTAAAATAAAAATATCCTTGGATATGTTTTTTTAAAATGAATATATTAGTAATCAAATTATGACAAAAAAAATATTTGTTTTCTTTTTAGTTGGGCTGTTTTTGCATTCCATCACTGGCTGCTCATTACTTCACAAAAGGGCCTCGTATGATAATTACGTCAACAGAAGTAAGAAAAAATAGTTGACCAATCTCCTTCAGTAGGGCTGGAGTTTCAGTTTAAACTTTGTTGTGTGAATAAGTTTAAACACGTTTATGAATAGCTTTATCAAAATAAAATAAACTCAAATGAAAAAAATAATCATCAGCGCAATCGTTATAGTCATCTCCGTGGGTTTTTACTTTATCTATCCCATTTGGATAAATCCCAAGAGTCCAAGAGCAAAAGCGTCGCTTCAAGTTGAGGAATTAAAAATCGAAGTCCGCTATTCAAGCCCGTTAAAAAGAGGACGTTTGATTTTTGGAACGGAGGATCAAGAGCCATTGTTAACTTATGGCAAATATTGGAGGTTGGGTGCCAATGCTCGTACCAAGATATTCATTGACAAGGATATCAAATTTGCGGGTAAAGTTTTAAAATCTGGTAATTATTCTATGTATGCAGTTCCTTACAAAAATTATTGGGATATTACTTTAAACTCACAAATTAGCTCATCCGGTTTTGAACGACCTGATCCTTCCTTTGATGTTATTACTGTTTCAATAGATCTTAGTTCAAGCACCACTCCGGTAGAGCAATTTACCATATCACTAAAAAAAATGGGTTCAAATGCAACAATGACTATGGAATGGGATAAGGTAGCAGTGGTAGTTCCAATAGAACTTCAGTAGTTAAATAATTTTTTAGACTAACCCACCGTCCCCATCTATTTTTTTATTTGCAAGCTCGGAGGCTTTATCGTGAGAATCACCTTCTTCTAGGAACCAGTGAAAGTTTGTAAATAGTTTTTCCGGTATGGTCATTTTTTTTAACTACAACCCCATTATATGTGTGACTTCAACATTAAAAGTTTTTTTTGAGTTTCGCTATGGTCATAGGTTATTTGCTGATAAACTTTTAACTACTTTACTTTTGAAAAATTATTTACTATTTCTTGAGGTTTTATTTGGGAAACCACCATAGATCGATAGTCGGGATTTACCAGAGAAGCATCTGCTTCACTCGATGTATTTAAGTGATTGGATGCGTCATCTAGGTTTTCTTCTTTTTTCTTGGCGTTAGTACTCATGGTTTTTTTTTAGTCATAAAGCTAAATACAGTTTTTAAGATGTAAACCTAAACCTAAATAATCAAACGTTATCTTTAACTAAGTTGATAAAAAACGTTTAATTGAAATCAATTCAGAAAAATTGATTTACGTAATGAATTAAAGGTCTGCTTTAATGATTATTTAAAATTAATCTAATTCTGTATTTCTTCAAACGGTTGGATTTTGTAAAAACTTTAAATAATTTTATGAATAAATAATAATAAGATGGAAAATTTAAAAATAAGTAATAGTTGTGTTAACTGTGAAAACTTGAATCAAACACTTAACCGATGTGGCATACATCAAATTGAGGTAAGTGAAAAATATACCTGTGATGAATTTGAGACTGCAAATTAGTTTTTACAAACTAGAAAAAATTCTAACAGTCCGATAAATTATCGATATAGAAATACATGTCCTAACTTTTATTTTAGTAAGGAGCTCTTTCCACATATCTAACTTCTCAATATCACTGTCTTATGGCTTAGTTCATTTCCTAACTGAGGCCCGTTGATTCGCGATAAACACATATTGCTTTGATCCAGTTTAAAATTTAAACAGATTATCGCTGAAAACCTTCCCTCCATACAAAGGCCTCAAATGGATTAATACTGTAGTCCTTGATTTTTTTGTAAGTGTCCGAATTATAGATGATTAGTTCACTAAAACTCTAAGTTCGGTACTTTCAAGCTCTACCAGTTGGTCCCAATTTTCCCAAAATTTTGAAAAAGAATCTGCACCGTATATTTTTTCGAAAGCGCCTTTTAAATCGACATTTGAATCGTATAACTCACCAAGGGAGTTTGAAGTTTCCACGATAAATATTCTCCATCCCTTATCTATCATTTCAGATCCCCAATAAAGGGCATATGTTAATCCGGCCGCTTCTCTGGCCTTTTTTATTTTGATGGCCAACTTGAAGGTTTTACCGATCGCGTCATCAACTTCTTTAAATGACATGGTCCATACTTTAGCATATTTTGGAAGCCCATTGTATTTTGGTTTTGTGGTAAAAGGAGTTCCTTCTCTGTAGAAATTAGACTCGCCGAAATGGTCAATATATTTCCCTATGTTTTTATTCCATCCTTGCTCACGTTCGGGTGATTCTTCTTTTTTGTCAAAATATTCTGCGGTCATAGGACCCTGAATCCAATAAAAAGTATCAGATTTTTCTCCTGCAATGACTCTTCTCATGTATGCTTTGGTCTTATTGCCTTTATTGTGAAATTTGTCATTGTGAGCTTTGACAGCATTAATGAATTCTAATATATACTCAGGTTTAGGAACAATCTCAATTACTTGATAAATGGGCAGTGGCTCATCTGGCCAATTGATTACTTCTTCATCGGCCTGACCAAAAACGTGTAAAAAAATTGAGAGTGCAAAAAAAAGAGTTAATGATTTTTTCATTTTAAATAATTTATGGTTTTTAGTAAACCTATAAAATAAAATTCAAAATGCAATTAAATAACTTAAACTTTATCATGGACCAGGACCTGTTTGTGACAGACAGGTTTACCAAATCAATAGCTAGCAACATATAAAGAATATTTTAAGAATAATTAACTCATTTATTACACCAAAATCGAGTAAAACAATCCTTTGTGAAGATCAGTGATCTGTAAAATTTAAAATTTAAAAAAGATAAAGTATTTTATAATATGATATATTGTGATATAAATCAATTCTATGAAAAAGCTAATATTTCTATTGCTGTTTGTCCCGCATCTTTCTTTTGGACAAAACTCTATGGCGGATAATATTGACCCTTTCAAAGAACTAATAGCAAAACCAGCTTTTGGAGGTCCAGTCAAATCATTTTTTAAGGGAGCTTGGATTGATTATAACGGCATTGTGAAGCTGGCTGAAAATATTTTTGGAATGACTGTCTTTAAATCAGGACATGAATTAAACGGATATTTTTGTTTTAATTGTAACCCGGTAGAAGGAGAGTTTGGATACTATAACCCATCATTTCTAGCGGAGTTGACTAAAACTGTTAAGTCTATATCACCAAAATTAAAAACAGTTCTTATGCCCCTTTATTTTGAAAAATTTGATACTCCATTAAGAAAGTTAATGGAAAATCAAATTGAATATCATTTTACCTCTGATTGCAATAGGCATATTCTTGAAAGAATCAAAAATAAAGATGACATTAAAGAGATCTTATTTGAAATCTACTTTGGTATAGAAAATAATTGTGATGAAATCTCAAATGAAACCTTATTTTGGATCAGAAGAGATTATGATGGTACCTCAAAGCAGTTTTTAGAATTATTTAATATAATCATTGATATCTTTTATTCTGAAGAACTCTCTTCGTCATCTCAAAGTAATATAAATAACTCAATTTGGACAAATGGATTTTCAACAGTCCATATACAAACCAAGAAGAAAATTAAAGTAAATGATGATACCAAATTAAGGGGATATGTATTTGATGGTTTTTTAAATAAAGATTATAAAAATTTCAATCTACATAATGATAAAGGGTATTTTATTTGGTTTGACAGTGTTGAAAATCAAAAGAATATTATAAGTGTAAATGCTGAAAGTGGTTTGAATGTAAGAGATAATCCAAGCACGTCCGGAAAAATAATTGGCAAATTAGCAAACGGTGTTCTTTTGAATATCCTAAACAAAACAGATAAATCATTAACCATAAATGATATTGATAAAAAAACTGGAGATGTTATTAAAATCAAAGGGAATTGGGTAGAAGTTGAAACTTATTATCCTTCAAATGGATTTTCAATGGATAATATGGAAGTTAATCAAAAGTTAAATTTGGAATGTCATATGTGTGAATCTCAGTTTATTAAAGAAAAAAGTAGAGGTAAAGTGGTAATTGTAAAGGGTTTTCAAGGAGATTTCGGCGATAGCACCCAAGAGACACATTCTTTTACTTTAATTAATGATGAACTATACTATACTGAGGAGTATATAAATGGTGAGGGTGAAGTAAGTGAATTAAAAACCAAATGGATTCCCTTAAATTCTGATCCAACCTATTTAGAAAATATTATTGAGTTTAATAAAAAAAGTAATGAAGTTTTTAAAGAGAAAAAAGATCAAGACGATTATAATCAGAGATTAGCTGAAGAATTAGATTATGAATTTGATGAAATGGAGGACGAAAAACGTCATTTAATTTATGAAAAGACGCCTGTTGTAGATCCAATATCTGCATCAGATTTTTATCATCTTGGTATGATTAATACGATATCTCGAGATGGCATGTATAATGTGCCAGAATACAACGATTTTAATCCTGACAAATTAAAAGCAATTGAATACTTTGACAAGTCTATAGAACTAGACCCCAATTATTATCCGTCATATTTTATGCGAGGATTGACTAAATATTCAATTAATCAAAATGATGGATGTGATGATATCAAAAAAGCATTAAGTTTTAAAAACTTTATGTCCCCAGCCACTGCTCAAAAATTCTTAAAAGAAAATTGTAATTAAAAATTTTTTAATAGAAGAATTCGAGCTATAATATATTGGAACACTTTCTAGATATGAAAAACTAAATGTTTAATTTATCACAGTCTTGAATGGTTTAGTATTAATGATTAATTTTAACATTATCAACTATAAAAATAATTCGTTTAGCAGGTTATTTTTCTGATGAGTGGTACAACAAAGAAGTTACTATGTTTTTGTTCTCACAAGACCCTGATTTCGAAATACCAGACTATTAGAGATTGACCAGTAGTAAACCATTCCTTATAAAAAAAGCCCTCTACATTTGAGGGTTTTTTTGCTCTATATTCTCCAAAATTAAATAAGAGTTTGATTAATTAAAAAGCCAATGCCTTATTGGTGTTTTATAATTTAACTCAGATTTAATTAGAATAATTGCATAACATAGTAAATTAAGATCTGTAGTTAGGAGAACCAAAAGCCTCTCCAACGCCAGTTTGGCAATATTGCCTTAAACTTTCCAGATATTTCCCCGAACTAAAATTCATATTAGAATACGAATCATCCATTTCAGAAAATCCCTCATAGGAATATCTGACACGGGTTTTTCCGTCATTTTCATCTAAATCGTATTTCATTACATGCCCTATATTGTCCCACTCGGATTCAATACATTCAAAGTGAATTGATTGATTTGGCTCAAAAGCAATTATTTTAAATTTGAAAGTGGCAAAGTTCACAAATTCAAAAGAAACTATTTTATTCTTTTCAAAATTTCCAACTACACCGGTTGTATACCATTCTTTTAATTTATTTTCATCTGAAATGGCACTAAAAACTTCTTCTATTTTAACGTTGATATGCATTAAATGTTTGATTGGTATCATCTTAGTTAGATTTATTTATTATAGAAACAGGTATAAAGCAATATATAAATTTTTTTAAACCTTTTTACAAGAAGAATAAGTTATCTGTTTATCATTTTAAAATACTGCTGATGGGGGCCAATCCCTTTGATAGTGAAATGATCTCCAATGGTTTTAAAGCCCATTTTTCTGTAGAACTCCGACGCATTGATCCGGGCATTGAGCCACATAAGTTCAATGCCTTTGTTTTTAATAAGTCTTTTTTCAATCGCATTAATCAATTTAGTCCCGTATCCCTGTCTCTGATATGATTCAAGGGTTGCTATTCCCCTAAGTCTCATTGCTACTAATTTGGGGAAGTTTTCACACCGAATTGGTAGTGCTGAAATTACAGAAATAATCTTTCCTTCCACTTCCAACCCTAGATGAATAGATGATGGATGATCGTCGGATTCGAAAGCACAATCCAGAATAGGCCTACCAGATCGTAGTACAGGGTGCCTAACTATATAAGATTCTTTAGGTGTTATTTTCTTAATTCTCATTCAATATCCTTCAGAATATAGTGTGATTATCGGGTTTGCTTTTACTATCTATTCCCACAGAAATGTTATTTTAAACAAATGAATAAAAAAAACATTAAATAAATCACTGCTTTTGACATCTTAGAGATTATAGCATTGGCCATCTTTATCCATTATACTGCAAAATAATTCCTTATTGATCCCTTGAATTTATTTCAAAATAATACAAAACAATAGAATGATTTTATTAATAAAAAAACCAAACACTATATTAAATGATATAATAAAATTACTACGCTTTGCAATTAAAAACTAACAATATGCTGTGGGCTTAATCCTTATTCAAGATTACCAAGGTTATATTTAACAGGAAACTCCTACTATTCAAACCTTTTTTATAAATTTAGTTTATTAGATTTTTAAATAATTATATTTTAATTGACTCTTCGCTATTATATGAAATTTTATTTATGACTATTTTGAAAGTAGAATCAAAGCAGAGTTAATTGCAGTAGGATTAGCTCTTATCTTCTTTGAAGGAGGTCTATTCAATAAGAAATAATTGCCGTTCCAGTTAAATTTCTCAATAAGTACTAGTTCATTTTGTGGCTTAATCAGTAGTGTCCCTTCCCCTTGAAGGTAGGACGCGGGACTTTTGACTAATATCAATTTGATTACCAAAAACTTTAAAAAATCACCCCAAAGCCTAACTTTTTATGATTTTAAAGAACTTAAGCATTTTCTTGAATTTTAAGACTCTATCGTATTTTAAGAAATTGGTATATTGTGATGTAAATCAATTTCTGTGAAAAAGATGATACTTCTTTTACTTACTTTTCCTTTTGTTTATTCAGGGTGTGGGAATAATAAAAATGATGGTAGCCAACAAAAAAATGGAATTGAACTGCGACAAAATCCTATCATCAAACTTACAGATTTTAAAAACGGACGTTGGATAAGTACAACAGACTCTCTTTCTGGAATTGAAATTAGAAACGATAAATGGATTATGTTTTATAAAGGTTTGGAAACGGAATCTTCTAGTATTTATGATTTTAAAATACGAGGAGAAAACGTAATGGTATCAGATACAGAAAATAAAATTCTTGAATATCTGACGCTAACAAATAACTCTAATACTTTAGAATATTATATAATTGATTATAGTGATGAATTATTGAGCTTGAGCTACATTGGAAGAGGAAATACGCTCAATTATAAACCTGAGAAATATTATGAGGAATATACAGAATATAAGGTTTCTGCAAAAAACGGCTTAAACGTCAGAGAATCTCCTAATGTAAAATCTAATATCAAATTTAAACTCAATTATGGTCAGCAAGTATATTTGGAATCTAAAACAGGTATTAAATTGACAATAATTGATACTGATAAAAAAACAGGAAAGAAAAAAAATAATAAAGGTGAATGGATAAAAATTATTAATTACAAAACTGAGGATTTCGATGATTCAATTACCGAACATATGATTGCTAGCTCAACTATATATTATCTTGGTGATGACCTTTATAACGGCACTACTAAAAACCCGAAAGTAAAACTGTCGTCAGTAGGATATATTTTTGATGGTTTTTTAGAAGAAAAGTCTAAATTGTTAAAGCAGGGTACTTGGATTTATTACTCAGAATCAGGTTTTAAGAAAAAAGAAGAGTTTTATAAAATTGTTAAGGATAAAAACCCCCATGATGGTAGTCCAATTATTTTTGACTACCCAAGTAGTATTATAGAATATTATGAGGATGGATTGGCTATTCGCAAAAAAAGAATAGAAGAAAAAGGTATTATTAAATATCCTGATGGAACATGGGATATTGATTCTGAAATTTTAGAAGAAACATTTTATAGAAATGGGAAAATAGAATGTTCTGAATTAAATGGATACTTTGACTATTTCAAAAAATGTTTCGATAAAAATGGTAATGTAAAATAGTGAATTAACTAATTTTTTGGACTTGATATCTTTCTTTAGATTTAATCTTCAGTTGATTTTGCCCAAGCTAAAAACCTTTCTCTTTCTCTTTCTTTTTCCTTTTGTCTTTTTTCAATATACTCTTGATTATATTTTAAACTCCTTTTAATTTTTTTACTTTGATTATTTTTGAGATTTTTGTGCTCCAATATCTCAGGAGTTTCTCTATAAATTTCAAGAATTTCTGGTACATTTTTTCGAATCCAGTAATAAATCGCTCCCCTAATGAATTCAGATTGATTAGGTATTACACCAAATTCCTGACGAGCTTCAATAGACAGTCTGGCATTATTGATTAACATTAACATTTTGTCAGACGTTCTAACTCTTAAATTATTTTGATATTTAGAATGAATCTTCGGCATAATTAAAATTTGATTTCATAAAAAACAGCCAAATTAATTTTGGTGTTATTTGTTCATTTAGTTTATACAAATTTACGATAATATTTAATTGGTAACACATTATATATACTATTAATGCTTATATTAGGGAATATTATTATAATATAATATAGGGGGTATTTATCAAATCTTAAGATTTAAATGCCTCCATCACAATTGATAAACCTACCTCTGGATCGGAAATTTGATCCTCTGAAATTCCAAAAACTTCCATTATTTTTTTAGCATCTTCTTTGTTGGTATTTTTATACATTTCAATAAGATTTCTAGCCATCGTTTTTCTTTTTCCTGGTCTTACAAATTTTTTCCAAACTCCTCTGACAGTTCTCCATCCAGCTACAGATCCTCCTGAAAAAACAGCTACTCCGGCAGATACTCCTGAAACTTCACCAAATGATGCGGCAGCAGTTGCTGATGCCGCAGTGGTATCTATCCCTCTTTTGATCACCCTTCTCTCTTTTTTATTGATTAGCCAATCAGCCAAGTTTATAAATTTATTATAATCGTCCAAAAGCTCAGGATTTGGATTTTTTTCAAAGGCAGCCTCCATATCTTTTTTTGCTTTTTTTAATTTCAAAACATGCTTCACGGCATCTTTTGTATCATTTAGTGATCTAGCAGCAGCGATAGTCGCTGCAACTTGAGGAATAAAAACATAACCAGCCTGCATTGCAATATCTTTTAAATTATCTTTCCCCTTTTCCTTATAATATGATTTTTGAACACTAGTGTTTTCAGTATTTTGCGATTGATAAAAATTACGAGCAGCCATCCCTCCACTTACAATTGCACTTGCTATACCCAATGAGGCTGAATCAATTCCTTCTGGAGCCATAGATTCTTGCTCGCCTGATTGAGGTGTTTCACCACGAACATCAAAAAATTGATTGAATTCTGTTTGATCTCTGCTGCCTGCAGCGATATTTAGTGAATCTGAATTGACTCCGCCATTTATTAGTTGATCGGTTTGATTAATCACAGTGGGGAGATTGGGCTGCTCTGCTCCGTTGGCTACCATATCTTGATATACGCCTTCCACATTGTAATCTTGCTTATTTTTCTTTTCAACAGTCTCTTCGTCTATATTTTGCACATTAGTACCCTCATTTGTTGTATCCACTAGCGGATCAGTCGAATCATTAAGCAGGGGCTGTTCGATTCCATCAGCAACTAAACTTTCTAAGACTTCCTCTAAAGAATCAAAAATAACCTCATCCTCTCTATCAAGACTCTGTTCATCTGCTACTTGCTCATTTTGATTTTCCTCGTCAATGTCATCTAAAAAAGAAAGATCAACGGGAACCTCATCTTCAGTAATTTCTTGCACAGGCTCCTTATCATCGGACAGGATTGAAGCATCTATATCCCCATCAAAAAATAAATCAAAAAATTCGTGAAGATTAAAGGCACTTTCACCCTCATCTTCATCCTTTGGAGTTTCCCATATTTCATTCCTCTGAACAATATTCAACTGATTATTGCCA
The DNA here is from genome assembly GCA_002364535.1 of Flavobacteriaceae bacterium UBA3159. Lineage (GTDB taxonomy): Bacteria > Bacteroidota > Bacteroidia > Flavobacteriales > Flavobacteriaceae > UBA8316. The sequence goes on from DEYL01000046.1 coordinate 58,981, forward strand.
TTTTTGTTTGCAATGGTTTGTAAATCAATAATTTTATTTGAATGATTTGCAACATAGTGATCTGCCTTTAATTGTAATTGATCCAAACTTAATGAACGATTACTTTTGTCAGCTAAGGATTGTATTTTTTTTAATGACGCATCACCATGGCCTAGATCATTCTCAATGGCTTCCTCAGTAGAACTTCTTTCACTTGATTTAGTTTCCGAGGAAGTTCTCTCGGATACTGAATCACTCGATTGGCTTTGATATTCAGACAAACCCTTGGATTTATTTTAAATGATAGACATTAATACTAAATTACTATAAATTTAATTACCTCTTGATATTAATAAATCCAGTGGAGGGGGGGTAGTATCATAGCAGGCGGTAATAAAATAAAAACAAGTCCTTTAATGAAGCTCAGAGACTCCTTTCTTGAACAGGGTGCAACTGCAAAATCAACTTATCAGTTTTTTCATTTTGAATCTTTTAAAAAACCCTATTTTCTGAATCACAAACATTTTTTAAATCAATAAACCCTCCCATTAAGGACGGCTCAAACTCCTCCTAATAACTGTTTTTATAAAAACTTTTGATGTACTTTTTACGGATAAGAGTGGGGTGGGTTTTGTGTAATGGTTTTTCTTTGGAGGTTATGGCTCTTGATTTTATATATAACCCAAACTCTAAATTGAATAAAGTTCAGATAAGGCGCATTTAAATTACTTAATAACCAAATAATTTAGTATGTTCTTTTTCATCTTTTAAATTTATTTTAACCCATTTATATTTTCCAATATTATCAAAATATTTTTTCTCAATTAATCTTGTTAGAACTTCATTCCCCAATCTCTCTTGAACTTGCTTATAATATAAACTCACTGGATTTAATTTCCTGTCTTCATTATCAGCTGATCTAATTACCCATGAAATTCCTCCTGGAGGAGATTCTACTATAAATTTTGGTGCTCGACAATTATAAAAACAAGTTTGGCTGCCTGCCCATCCATGACCAGTTCCGGAATTTCCTCGAAATCGAGATTCCATAGGTTTTTCAGATTTTACATTATCAAATAGAGTTCCAACCGAGTAACGATGATGGGGTCCAGAAAGTGATTTAGAGTTATAACCTATACAGTCAACAAATACATTTGGACCAGCAGTTTTTTGTTGTGTAACAAACTCGTGTCTTCCAGCATTCGTGGCACATCTTTGAACGAGATTAAGCTGACCATTAATCATAAAAGAGTAGCGTCTTCCTCCAGTAATTTCAGATGCATGCCCAAGATTAATACAATCTTGAATTGTTGCTTTTTTACCAGAAGCTGAAACCAATGACCAACCAAAATAATTTCCAATAATATTTTTTATCCAAATATTTTCTGAGTTTGGCTTAATATGAATTCCATTCCATGCGTGTAACTCAGCGGTATTAATTTTTTCTGGGTCACCATATGGATTTTCTTTTGTCGGTTTTGAAAACTCAGATACTAATCTAAGATTTTCAATACCCACTTCAGTCACTCTTTCAGGGTTCGAATAATGATATATTTTACCTCCACCAAATCTTTTTTCTATAGGGTGAACAATTGGAATATCAATGAATATTTTATCTGTTACAATATTGACTATTTTTCTTTCAAAATAAAAATCATATGCTCCCGTTTGCCATTGACGAGTAATATTTAATTTTTTACCGTCGGAGGAAAACGGTAATCTATTTTTAAATTCTTCCCAACCTTCGTTTTTGTTTTTTAGAATTTTATATTCACTTGTAGAACCCCCAGACCTTAAATAATATAAACCCTTATTTTTGCCTTCTTTAACCCATCTAATATTTTTAATGGGGTCCCACTTAGCTTTTAAATTATCACAACCTATATATGATATCCATTCTTTTGTTGATGGTCTAAAAACAATTATTTTATCTCCAACATTGTAATTACTTGGAGAGCTTACTTTAAAAGATTTAGCACCAATTGGCACGTATTCATCAATTATATTTGTTCCACTTTTCTGATTGACAATTATCCCACTTTCAGTTTCCTCAGCATATTTATGTCTCCCTGAAAAAGAATAAGAACCTGGTCCAATTGAAATTAATGTTCTTCTAAATTTAATATCATCATACCCCGTTGCGACAATGATTGTTCCATGATCACTATTACCTTCTCCTCTAAGCACAATGCCCGATTTTGAGAGAGAAAGTGACCCATTAACTTTATAAGTACCTTTTTTTAATAAAATGGCTCCTCTAAAGCCATTTTTGTCTATCGAAAATTGACCAAGTTTGTCTATTGCCTTTTGAATAGATTTAGTATTATCTCCTGGTAAAGGCCCTAGAGTTATTACAGTTGGAACATTTGGAATTGGTTTTTCTCCAGAGTGATAACCTACGTATGAAAAATCGGGAATTTTATTTCCTTTCTTATCCTCATGATAAACCAAATTTCCTTCTTTATTTTGAAAAACATATATTTCTTTAGTTTCATCAATTGTAGAGGTTTGATGTTTGTTAATTTGAGCATTAATTAAAAAAAAAGAAAAACAAAAAAGAAATATGAAAATATTTTTCATAGTGAAATATCGTTTACTCAGAATGTTTCCTCTTTTTTAAACCTTACTCATAATTATTGAAGTCCTCGCGGGATATCTGACACGACTTACTCCTGGCAGATTTCATAACTTCAATATAGCACCTTTTAATATAACAAAGATTTTTTTTTTGGGATTTACCCTCGACTAATTCAACTTCTCTAACAGTACTTTATATATTGGTAAAAACCTTTTTACGATAAATAAACGACAAAATACTTACAAAAAATCACTTATGGTGGAGGTTATTCCATACAGTTTCATTTCTTTCTGTTGTAACTTTTTCCTTTGT
>DEYL01000046.1:62236-62460 GCA_002364535.1 Flavobacteriaceae bacterium UBA3159
CTACTCACCAGATAGTTATATTATCTTTAGTTTATGAAATCACTGAAATGGCTATGGACTGCTTCACTTGTTGTTCTTATAGGTTATTCTATTTATGACTATATGCAAATGGGTTTCTCTTGGGAAACAATTATACATTTACTAATTCTTGTTAGTGGAGGTGTTGGTTTGTTCTACAAGAAATAAAGCCTTGTGCTTCTCACCGATTGCGTTTGTGAGCAATT
>DEYL01000012.1 GCA_002364535.1 Flavobacteriaceae bacterium UBA3159
AAGTTTAGGATTCATATTTAATGGCACTTTTATAATGAGAGAGATGCTCTAGTCAAAATATAGGAAAAGGATTGAACTTATCTCTTAATAAATATCAAGGAAATAATCAGTAAAACAAATGTTATCCCTGACGAAAAAGAGCGAATTAAGTTCAAATTATTTCTAATAAAATAAAAATATTAAAACTTACTCAAATAGCTTTTTCCAAATGCCCATTCCCTTTTTGCATTATTCGCAATCTCATACTGTAGTGCAATAAAATGTTATATATCCAATTTTAAAACTGCATACTTGCCTTTGTTCCACCCATGTACCAATAGATACATTTGTTTCGAACCATCCGGAGCAGTTATAACATGAGGCCAAACCTGATGTATATTGGTCAAGTCAGGAATTCCAAGATCTCCGGGAACAATAACCGATTTAAGTTGCTTGCTTGTATGAACATAGATAGGTGCTGATTTTTGGTCTCCCATTGCTTTTAAGGCATTCATAAAATAATGCTCTGACTTATATGAAACATTGCAAACCAGGCTCCCCTCAGGGATATTATCAAAAATATCGACATAAACTCCATTCTTCGTAAACTTAACAACCTGTCCCGCTGCTCGACTTGCAACAAGAATATGGTTTTCGTGAGCATAAACACCATGGGCGGTTTGGAACTGACCCGGCAAATCTCCTTTTCCTCCCCATGCAAGGTCACTCCAACTCCATACACCATTATTCTCCTTAATCGTGAGTATAAAATCTCCCTTGGAATATCCATGAGCCGCATAAATTATTCCATCTAAATATGTCACATCAGTAACACCAAAATTGCTGTCTTCTAATGCAAAAAATTTGTTCGCCTTATCAAACTTGAATTCATTTCCGGTAGGCTTCAAAATTTCACTAACAATTTTGCCTTCCAGATTTAATACGAGTACTCTTTTTCCCTCCTGGGCAACCGCAAGTAATTTTACTCCTTTATGAACAAAGAAAACGATCCCATGAATATTATCTTTTAATCTTTCATCAGTTCCAATAGTTGTCCACTTAGTTAAGTCGGGACTAATTGAGCAAAGACCATATCCGGGTATTCCCGTGTAAACTATTCCTGTTTCAGGATCCTCGTTAAAACCTCCATGCATTCTTGGCTCGAACTGAATGGCATCTCTTGGAAATGCGTCAGTAAGAACCTTATCCCATGAAAAAACAAAATCTCCTTGTCCAGTTACTAGTTTTAATTTTTCAGCTGTACCCAGATTAGAATCTCTTAGGTGATCGTGCCCCGGTCCATTTCCATGTGTATGATGATTATAGTCTGACTGGGACATCAAAGTATGTGAAAGTGCAAGAGCTATGCAAATTGTTATAATCGAAAAGGATGTCTTTATCATTATATGTATTTTTAATTTTTAAAAATCACTATTTTATAATTCTAATTATTTGATTACCTAATCCATAAAATCAAATATACTATTTTTTGAATTTGCTTAATCCCGTTTTTTTATGGGTATAAGTTAATTTAAAGTATTAAAAATCAATCATTCAATTTTTTGGCCTGAATATTCAAAAAAAAAATCTATAAGCTCCTTTAGTTCTTTTTCTGAGAAGACTTGCTAAACACTAAAAACAGTATTCCACACAACAGCCAAGCCGGTAATGTAACAAATGACAAGAAAACATCGAATTCCACTGAGACAAAGTAGAACAATCCAAAGCTTATAAGCCAGGCAAAGAAGACCGAATTGTTAAACGATAAATTCGCTTTTTCAGCATAATTTTTTACAATTCCAGTTTGCTTGTGGAAAAAGTGTTCAAAGACAATGACTGCCCCAAAAGGCGCCAAAATAAAGCCGTAAAGGGCTACAAAACCGAGTAATTTCATTGCAAATGCCGGGAACAATCCTGCAACTGTTGCCAATGATCCTGCCAATATTGTAACCTTTGCAGTTGATAGTTTTGGAAGTATGGCTTGAAAGGCCAATCCCGCACGATATATGGTCGGGTTGGCGGTTGTCCAACCTGCAAGCAATACTGCAATAATTCCAAAGATACCAATGGCATTATTTGCCAAAGGGCCGGGGGCTACTGGAGGGGCTTCTCCATTATTTAACATCGCCTGAGCTTCGGGAGATTTTAAGTAAACCGCATAGAGCAGTGCTGCTGCTATCCAAGCCATATAGTGCCCTACATACATTCCTGCTGCGGTTGCCCATCCCGCTTTGGGTTTTTTGGCATATCGGAAAACTGACAAATCAGACATCCCAATGTGCATTGCTGCATTGGCAAACCAAGACCAGATTGTGACGTGCCAAAAGGTATATTTTATTTGTCCGGGAAATGGTTCTGAACCCTCGGCCCAAATATTCCAGAAATCGGAGAAGCTAGAAACACCCAATTGTCCCAGTGCAACCACTCCACAAGCCAAAAAGGATAAAACAATAATGGGAGACATCCAGTTTGCGGCCTTTGTAACGGTATCGTATCCCTTTGCTGCAATTACCGAAATGGCCATACCTATCAAAAGCACAATCACGACCCAAGTCGAGCCATTGGGTAAGGTATCCGTTAGCTTTGGCATGGGCATATCGAAAGGTATTCCCACTGCTGTTGCGGATACGGTAATCATTGAGCCTGCCAAAAAACAGAATAAAATTCCATTGGCTAAATTGTATCCGGTAACTAATTTTTTACCACATATTTTTTCAAGTTGAAAGTATAGCGTAAATCTATTTTTAACCGCTATTTCGGCTGTTAAGAAACGCCAACTCAATACAGCGAGAAGATTTCCAAGAAGAAGCCCTATAATCAGATCGAAGGCGCTTACACCAGCTGTAAGAAATAGGGGGCCTATCATAAATTCGGTGCCTGCAGCGTGTTCTCCTGCATACATTCCTATAAAACTCCTCCAGTTTTTTAGTTTCGATTTTGGAACAGGACTTCTCTCGAATTCCCCACCATCCAGTTCCTCTATAGCAATATCATTATTTGTGGTTTTTTCCATAACTATTAATTTTTATATCCAAAAGACTTATTTACTTTAAAATCACAGGAACATGCTTTTTCAATGCATAGTTCTCTTTTAAAAATTTTGAGTTTAGTTTTATATCCGAAATGGCAATGGCTGCCCCCAGAGCTGAGCCTAATGAAGCATCTGTTGTTCGTAATTTTTTTTCCGGAAAATGATGAGTTAATAATTTGATATAAATATCGTTATCACTAAAACCGCCATCTATGTAAAGTCTTTTAATTTTGTCATCTCCAATGGCTTTATTCATAGACTTTATTTGCAACAACACAAGCTCTATCATGAGTTGATGATAGGCATGATCGTAATCATCAAAATCAAAATTAGTTTGGTTTGGCATATGTTCATCTTCCAGGCATTCCCAATTAAAATGGTATTTGAAATCTTCACTCACCTTATTGTACACCTCATGATTGAAAGCTACTGATTTGTGATAATCACTACTAACACCAAAACGTTTACTAAGCTTTTCTATTTGCAAATTGTATTCGTTGCCTAAAAACAATCTGGAAACCTTCACCACCTTTCCATTGATTCGCATATAATTCATGGAAGCGCTATCATCAGAGTCATCTGAAATTGGCTTTTCCGTAAACGGGTTTAACGAAATACTCCAAGTCCCTGTAGAGATAAGTAAAAACTTCTTTTTTATACTCCTCACATATGGAAGCAACGCAGAGGAACTATCGTGAATACCAACACCAATTTTAAAACGCTTACCGTTATAGATCATGTCGATGCTCCTTTCTGTAGAGGTAATAGGAGGTAGCTTTGAGTTGATGCCTTCCTTATAAACCCAGTGGTGATAATCTTTCTTTTCGAAATCCCAAAGGGCTGTATGGCATCCAATACTCGTATATTCACTTACGGCAACCCCTGTAAATATATAGCTCAGATATTGAGGTAGGTGAAGTGAATACTCAATTTTACTGAACAATTCAGGTTTGGTTTTTTTGATCCAATACAATTGAAGTCCTGAATTGAGCATACTCAAATCTGCACAGCCAGTGGTTTTAAGAAAGGCCTCTTTTGGACCGTATTGATTTAAAAAAAAAGTGATTATTTCTTTGGGAAGTGCTTTGGTGTAATTGTATAAAGGGGTTAAAGGATTACCATTTTCATCTAGATGAACCAAACTCGCTCCATAGGTTGAAAAATTCATGGCTTTGACATCGAATTCATTGGCATCGAGAATACGATGAAAAACATCTTTAAGCCATTTTTGCAGGGCAGGTAAATTTTCGGTTGGATGCCCATCTTCATCCACTAACTCGTCAAAGCGAATGTATTCTTTGAATACTTCTCGAAAATGTTTATCAAACAAAAAAAACTTCTTATTGGTTTTACCAATATCAAAAACCGCAGTTACTTTGATTTTTTTCATGCCCGATACTTTATAGACCAGTGGCTGTAGTATTTTTTCCCCTTTCATCAATGAGTTTTCCCCTGACGTCGAGCTTGCGATAGGCTTCAATAGGGTTTAGTGCACCCCCGGAAAGCAATCGCGCCTTTTCAAGTAGTGGACGCACGTCTGTTCTGTAAGCGCCTTGCAAAATCTCTTGACATGAAACGACATCGTTTTCTAATTGTGCAGTTCTCAAGGTTTGTTGATCGACAAGCAGGGCTTTTGCATAAGCTTCCTGAATGGCTTCCAAAGATTGAATTAAGTCTTCTAATGGATCTTTTAGGTTATGACTGGCGTCAATCATCCATGCCAAATCCGGATTCTGGGGGTTGTTCTGCATGCCATAAACCAATTCATTAAAAATCAAAAACAAGGCATAAGGCTTAATGCTTCCTACGGTCAAGTCGTCGTCGCCGAATTTACTATCATTAAAGTGGAAGCCTCCCAGTTTGCCTTTCAACATTAAGATAGAAACAATTTGCTCTATATTGGTGTTGGGCAAGTGATGCCCGAGATCTACCAGAGTAAATGCCCTGTCACCACAAGCGTTGGCAAGCATAAAGGAAGTACCCCAATCTTGAATTACCGTGCTGTAGAAATTGGGTTCATAGGGCTTATATTCAATCAGCATACTCCAATCTGAGGGAAGACTTTTGTAAATTTCTTTTAAACTGTCTTGGGTGTTTTGTAGTGCTGTTTGAAAATTGTTTTGACCGGGAAAACAAGAACCATCTGCTAACCAAACTGTTAAACTCTCAGAGCCCAACTTATCTCCGATACCAATAACATCGATATTGTGTTGGATGGCTTGTTCTCTAACAGCTTGATTAACATTACTCAAAGAACCGTATTTGTAGCTCTTTTTAGCATCTTTTTGATCCTGAAAAGTATTTGAGTTGACTGCGTCAAACTTGATGTTTAATTCATCTGCTTTTTGTTTAATCGCAGTGTAATCAGAAGGTTTATCCCAAGGAATGTGCAATGATATAGCTCCGGCAGTTTGTGTCAAACTGTGAATTACTCCAATGTCGTCAATCTTTTGCTCAATACTTGAAGGTTCTCCAAAGAAAGAAAAACGACCAAAACGAGTACCACCAGCACCGAGTGCCCAACTTGGAATGGCTACCTGAAAGGCGTTGATTTTTGTTAAAATTTGATCTATATCATGGTGGTTCTTGGCTAGTTTCTCAGATAAAAAATCAAAGCTATCTTGGTGTGAATCAAGACCTGACTTGTTTTGATCGGTTATTTGATTTTTTGTAAGTCTCATAAGTAGTTTTCAAAGATTGAATTCTATTTGGTTTTTCTATTATAATTTAAAACTATCTTACAAATGCATTTGCCATCCCCCCATCAACATTGATAATATTCCCTGTTGTTTTTTCCAACACTCCTACTAAAGCAAAAACTCCATTGGCAATGTCGTCGGGATAAATAATTTCATTCAGTAAATTTCTTTTAGCGTAATGATTAGGTAGTTCCTCGACTGCAATTCCATATGCTTTAGCTCTCCCGGCGGCCCAGTCACCTTCCCAGATCTTACTTCCGACGATAACACCGTCCGGATTGACGGTATTCACTCTGATATGGTCATTTCCAAGTTCAGCTGCCAATAGTCTTGTCATGTGTTGTTGGGCAGCCTTGGCAGTTCCATAAGCCACATTATTAGGCCCTGAAACCAAACCATTTTTACTCGCAATAGCAATGTAATCACCTCCAAGTTTTTGCTTTCGCATGATTTCTACACCTTGTTTTGCCATATCAAATTGTCCCTTAACTAATACATCTTGAAGAATACTCCAATCTTTATGGGTTGTTTCTTCGAGTGGTTTTGAGATGGCAAGACCTGCACTGTGGACAATTATATCAACACCTCCAAACTCTAAACAAGCTTTCCTGAAGGCAGCAGCAATAGAATTTGAATCGGTTACATTACAAACGGAATAGGAAGAAATATCTCTTCCATAGGTCGCGTTTGCCTCAAGCAAACTCTGCTCATCGATGTCTGTCAAAACAACATTCGCCCCCTCTGCGACAAGCTTGTCAGCAATGGCTTTACCAATACCTCCGGCAGCTCCTGTTACCAAGGCAACTTTTCTGGACAAAGTTTGCTCTTTAGGCATACGTTGGAGTTTAGCTTCTTCGAGCAGCCAGTATTCAATATCAAAAGCCTCTTGTCTTGGCAGAGAAGTGTACTCTGTAATGGCCTCAGCTCCACGCATTACATTGATGGCGTTGATGTAGAACTCACTTGCTACACGGGTAGTTTGTTTATTTTTTGCAAAGCTAAACATCCCGACACCCGGGTAAATGATGATGACAGGGTTGGCATCACGAATAACAGGGCTATTATCGTTTTTACAGGTGTTGTAGTATTCTAAATAGTCTGCCTTAAATGCTTCAAAAGCAGGCTGAAGCTTGGCTAAAACAGAATTAGTGTCAGATAAATCTTCATCTTTATCCAGCGGCAGAACTAAGGGCTGTATTTTTGTCCTCAAGAAGTGGTCTGGGCATGAAGTTCCCAAGGGAGCCAATCGCTCTAAATCATTGCTATTGATATAGTCCATAACAACATCCGAATCACTGAAATGCCCAATCATTCTGTTTTCTGAAGAACACAATCCCCGAAGAATCGGCATTAAATGTGCAGCTTTATCTAAGCGCTTTTCCTGGGGCAGGCTTTCAATTTTTTGGCCTCCAAAAACACTTCCTTTTTCTTCAATTTTATTGGCAATAAATTCTGAGGCCATTTCGATGACTTCTAAACTGTTAATGTAACAATCATATGAAGTGTCACCCCAAGTAAACAATCCATGACTCCCAAGAACGATACCTCTGATATTGGGATTGTCATTTAAGCATTTTTCTAACTGGAGTGCTAGATCAAATCCCGGGCGCTGCCATGGCACCCATCCCATGGTATCTCCCCAAATTTCTTTTGTAACTTTTTCACTGTCTTTAGCTGCTGCAACCGCAATCAAAGCATCGGGGTGCAAGTGGTCAATATGTTTGAATGGCAACAAGCCATGCAAGGGCGTATCTATGGATGGTGCTTTACTATCCAAATCATAGATACAATGATTGAAGAGGCCTACCATTCGGTCTTCGTCTTCCAAACCTCCATAAACGTTTTTTAGATTTCTAAGTCGTTCGGTATAAAGACCTGCAACCCCTGCTCTTGTTAAAGTTCCAATATCTCCGCCAGAACCTTTTATCCACATGACTTCAACTTTTTTGTTGGTTAACGGATCCGTTTCAATAGTTCTACAACTTGTGTTTCCCCCTCCATAGTTTGTAATCCTTAAGTCTGCACCAAGAATATTGGAACGATATAAAAAGAGGGCTAGTTGATCATTTCCAAATGACTTGGCCTTAGCTTCGTCCCACAAGTAGTCAACATGATTGAAGATTTTTTCCATTTTTTCCATAAAAGTTTAAATTCTTAAATATTTATCTGAAGTTATGTTAAACAATATAATCATAACCCATATGTATTTGTTATAGTAATGATTAATTAAATATTGAGAGCTTGTATTTGTATTTACTTCTATATTTTAATCAAAGGAAAAATCTGCTTGTAAAAGAAAAAAAACATAAATATTTGATTTAATTGAAATTTTATTATTGGTAACAATTTTTAGCATTTTGCAATAAATAGCCTTAAAACTCTTGATACTTTTCTCGAATTTAAACTGATTATTTGTAATAAAAAAATTAAGTTGGATGGTTTTAATCAGGAAAAATATTACACACAAGATACCTTAAAAATAAAAAATTCGATGGAGACGGTTTCTCAAATCGCAATAAAAATTTATCAAATTTAAGGATATTTTAATAAATTCAATTTTGTTCAATAACTTAGGGTGATGAAAAAAACTTTCAATATTTCTATTGTTCTCATGATTGTGATGGTTTTATCCTTTCAGTCATCATGTGAATTGGTTCCCAATAAAACAACTTCAAATAAAATTCAGACCAAAAGACCCAACATACTTCTATTGATGTCCGATAATCAATCTGCGGAACATTTGGGTTGCTACGGTGATGCATCCATCAAAACGCCCCATATCGACAAACTTGCAAAAAAGGGATTGATTTTTAAAAACGCCTTTTGTTCGGCCCCATCGTGTTCGCCCGCCAGGGCTTCTATGCTCACCGGTCAAGACATTTGGAACCTAGGAGAGGCGGCTAATCTTTGGAGCAGTTTCCCTAGAGTTAAGGTTTATTCCAAATTAATGGAGGAATCTGGGTATCATGTAGGGATTGATGGAAAAGGCTGGGGGCCTGGAGATGAAACTGTAACAGGTTGGGATCAAAATCCCGGGGGAGCGAGGTATGGTTCTTTTGAGGAGTTTTTTAATGAAACAGAAAAAGGTCAACCATGGATGTATTGGTACAGCAGCAGGGATCCACATCGACCCTATAAAAAAGGGGGATGGAAAAATTCGGGTATCCATCTCGATTCCATACATGTACCGCCCTACCTCCCCGATAATATTGAGGTGAGAAAAGACATTGCCGATTATTACAATGAAATTCAAAGATTTGACGAAGAAGTAGGTTCTTACATAGCTTTGCTCAAAGAAATGGCGCAACTGGAAAATACAGTAATTATTGTTTGTAGTGATAATGGTTGGCAAATGCCAAGAGGTTTAGCCAATTTATACGATTTTGGCACTAAAATTCCACTGATCATTTCTTGGCCAAAATTTTTCCCACCAGGACGAGAAGTGGATGACTTTATCAACATTAAGGATTTTGCTCCTACTCTTCTGGAACTCGCAAATATCCTCATACCTGAAGAGATGAATGCCCAGAGTTTTGTCGATATACTCACCTCAAATAAACAAGGTAAAATCGATCCAAAAAGAGATCATGTCATCATGGCAAGAGAACGACATGCTTTTGTTAGAAGAGGAGGCCTGGGTTATCCCGGCCGAGCAATCAGAACAGCTGATTATCTGTACATCAAAAATTACGAACCCAATCGCTGGCCTGCTGGAGATCCTCCTTTGTATGGGGATGTGGATGCCCATATGTTGCACTACGAGGCTCCAACAAAAATCTACATGTTGGAAAACAAAGACTCAAAGGAGGTTAAACAATTATTTGATTTGGCCTTCTCCAAAAGGCCACAACATGAACTTTACAACCTATCAGAAGACCCTTTTCAGTTGAATAACCTCGCAAAGGTCAATGAATACAAGCCCGTCTTAGAGGACTTGTCAAATCAACTCAATGCATATTTGGTTAAAACAAAAGATCCAAGGGAAGTTGGACAACTATTTGATTGGGACAATGCGCCTTATTTTAAGGACAGAGACAAAAAACCAAAACCTTCAAAAAAAGCCATACAAATACTTGGTCTTGAGGAAGAATACAACTATTTGTACTAATGGAATCCCCATTCAAAAAAAGGATTTTTTAATTAGTTTTGTCCCTTTCAATTTTCACATCCCTGAACATAAATGGGTTTTCGCTTACTAAAAGTTTCTTTTCACTTGAAACACTAATCTTGTTTAAAATTACCTTTTCTGTCTTAATATATGGAAACTCCTCTTGAAAGCTTTCGTCAATCATTTTGGAGTTAAAATTTGAAAAAACGGCAATTGTTTTGTAAGCATCGTGTTGATTTGAATCATCGATATGAAGTTGATCTATAATGATATTTTTTGGCATATAACAGGTATAACCAAAATCGTGAAGACCTGAGTTTGATCCACTGATAAGACTGACGACAGGGGACTTCCTTTGAGTTGGAACAAAAATGCAATTCCGAATGGTAAAAGTTCCCTCCCAAGTACTTCCATAATCAGGACGCAAATTGATAAAACTTCTTCCCCTAACAGTAGAATTTTCGATAAGAAAGTTACCCGATCCTATGGCGTTGACTCCCATATATCCTAGCGTAGAATTCTGTATAGTTGCATTGTAAACACCCATATGCGCATCGAATCTGGATAAAATACAATTGTCAAAACTTATGTTTTTGGAATAGTTAGATGCAAAAATACCCCAGTACCTGTTGTCATTAATATCATTAGTCTGACTACAGTTGACAAAAGACACACCAATGGATCGCGTTACCGATATATCGTAAGAACCCATTGAAACGGGTTTTCCAGCATTTCCAATCGTTCGATAGGTTTTATGACCTGTCAAAACACAATCCTTAACCAAAACATTGGTGCAATCCGAAATACTGATAAAACCTCTATAAGGAGCGCCTTGAGAACCTTCACCATCAATTAAATGTTCTAGATTTGATACAACAACATTCGATCGTTTAATCGAAATATTTCGACTGTAATAAGTGTACTTGGATGGAGCTTTATTCGCAATCGTAACAAAACGCCCCCCATTAATCACCAAGGGGGTTTTATCGATGGGTAGGGCACTAATATTTGAGACATGATCAAAATTCCAGATTATAGGAGTGCTACTATCGATATTTCCATTTTTATTTAAAATGAAAATATCCGTTTGAGCTCTACCTTTATTTTGGTTTAGACCATAGCGAATATACCTTTTGACAATAGTGTCAGTGACAGTAACCAAACAATCATCTTTTAAAGTGATACCAATCTTTTTTTGGTCTTTTTTAAGGGATTTAACAGTATCAATCAAAATAGGTTTTAATTGGGATTTAACTTCAAAAATAGAGGCAAATCGATTTTCGACCTCAGTATCATCAATGATAAAAGTTGCACTTCCAAAATCCGTATTGGTTGCTAAGATAGCGGTCATTTCCCTCCCCCCAATTAGATAATTGGCCCCATCATCCGCTTTTACTTCAACATCATATTGATTTGCCAAAGCATGAGTAGCCACTATAAAAGCTAAGTCATCTGAAGTACCATTTCCAAGTGCACCCATATCACTATAACGAATAAATCCCTTTCGTTTGATTATTTTTAAATGTTCTTGATTAATATTAATCTTAAGAACCCCATTTTCATCTTGATATACCCTAGTAGATTTTGGGGTTGAGTTGATAACCGTCAAAGACTCTGAATTTATTTGTCCAGTAGAAACAATGATTTTTAAAATCAAAAAAGGTAAAATCAGCGAATTTTTCATAAGTGCCTATAGATGAGTCTTACTAATATATAAATTTAATTGCGATACTAAAATTTCAGAAATCATTGAATTGCAAAATGAATGGGTAACCAAAGAATCGATAAAAAAAAAGAAAGTACTCTAGTTAAGCTGATTTATCCTAAATTTAAACTATAAATAAACTTTAGACCTAAAAACTTAATGAAACGCCGATCATTTATCACAGGATCAACATCTGCTGCTGCAGGACTTGGACTTTCAACTGTATCTTGTTCTCCTTCAATTAAGAAGAAAATTGAGCAACCATTTAAAGTCTGTGCAACTGTGGATCAGCAAAAGGTGTCATTTTATGCCGATATCATCAACGAGTCCATTAAGGTAGTCCACATCGCTGACACCCATTTGTTTATGGATGATAAGAGGGGAGTACCTTTTCAAGAGTACAGCAATCGAATGGCAAAGGCTTACAACCAAACCACGCATTTTCAAACAAGAGAAAAAACCAATCCAGAAAAATCCTTTGAACAAACACTGGCATTTGCTAAAGAAGTCAATGCAGATGTAATCAATTTGGTAGGGGACATTTTCAGTTTTCCGTCTGAGGCGGCAATTGAGTGGGTTCACTCCAAATTGGATGCTACAGGCATTCCCTACATCTATGTTGCTGGAAACCACGACTGGCATTACGAAGGAATGAAAGGTAGTTTGGAATCCCTCCGTGATACCTGGATTGAAAAACGTTTGCTTCCCCTGTATCAAGGAAACCATCCTTTGATGGCAGCATATGATATCAAAGGAATACGTTTTTTAGCCATTGACAACTCAACCTATCAAATCAACGAAGAGCAATCGGCCTTTTTGTCAGCACAAATTGCAAGTGGATTACCACTGGTTTTGTTGGTTCACATTCCAATGTATGCCCCGGGGAAAAATATTTCTTTTGGTTGTGGTAATCCATTTTGGGGGGCAGCCTCAGATCGAAGCTTTGAGCTGGAAAGACGTCCAAAATGGCCAGAAAGTGGACACACTCAGACCACCTTTGATTTTTACAAGAAAGTATTTGATGCACCCAATATGATGGGTATTTTTACAGGACATAAACATCGAAATTCCATTGAAGTAATCAAGGGAAAACCCCAAATAGTAGCCGATGACAATGCCAGTGGAGGCTATCTAGACATTGACTTTATACCCTTGGAGGAACAACACAAAAAGGTGATTTAATGATCCTTGTTCTAGACCTTAGCATTTTGTAACATTAAGTGAAATATCCCTAAATGTATCTTTTGGAATGAATATTAAGCTTATTTCAGAAGTTATATTTTTTACAGCCATGATACAGATGTTTCTCAAAAAACATTGATTCCAATGAAGGTAGGTATATCCTGACTCCGTCCCACCTACTTGACGGGAAGCACCCGAAGCCAATTGGATTTGGGAATCAGGGGAGATGAACACGAGAAATTGCCATTTAAATGTAAGCATGAAACTAAGCCTACCCATTGCTGTTAAAGAAGCAAGGGCCTAAAAATCTGCTTTCTCGATTATATTCAATTTCCTAAGGCGCTAAAATGGGTTGAGTCCATGCTTTTTTAATTTCATCGACCATAATAGGATTTTCTTTTTTTGCATCGGAATTTATACTGACACGAACAAAAACATCCTCTTTTTGGAAAGTATATGAAGCTGATGTGCCTTTAACTTTTTTTAACGCAACCACTGCTTCAGCACCTTTTTTGTATCCCATAAAAATGATCTCATAATTTACCCCAACTTCTGGGCCAACCTCTATTTCAATTTGATTCTGATCCGTATAGAATTTTTTGAGATGAACACCCGTAGATGCATAAAAATCACCGTTTTCCATGGCCGATATCAAATCTTCGGTAGCTAATTTTTTAGAATTTACCATCACCCATCCTCGCCCGGTATTGCTGTCTTTGGAGGAAAAGGTATGATAGCGGTGACTGTCGTCGGTGGCAACTCCAAACATCAATGGTTTTCCCTCTTTATAGTAATGAATATTGATCAAATCCCACATGGTTTCGGTATCAACATGCGTATCGTCTCCTTCATTGTTTACGGCAGGGTGGCCATTGTAAACCTCAAAAAAACGTTCTCCATTTAATTGTTTAAGATCCTCCGTACTGATGCCATAACCAAAGTTGGGATGATTGATATGGGCAAACATGGGGATGTTCAAACTTTTGCGTTGCTCGTGGACGGCGTCCAGGGTTCTCTGCATTACATCCAATACCGAAGTTCCACGAATGGGATCTATTTTTTCCTCTATATTGGTAACATTAATGTGAACGGGCTTATTTTCAAAAGAAGAGGTGACCTCTTCGGATTTGATGACCAAAAATGAATCCGGCAGCTGAAATTTGGATTGGAGCTCTTCAAAGGTTTTCAGTCGAACCAATGTTTTGCCGGAGTCTGTTTTGGTTTCAACCCAATCCCCAAATCGGTTTTGATATTTCTCTAAAGTTTTATGTTTACGCTCCCTCTCTTTTATTTCATACCAAAACTCTGAATCACCAATGGTATTGTGATCGGAAAGTGCAATGAATTGGTAATCGTTGTCCTTATACCATTGAATGATCATTTCGGGGAAATCATCACCGTCACTCCAAAGTGAATGGGTATGTAAATTACCCTTATGCCAGTGTTGTTCGGCACTACTATTTTCGCAAGAGATCAGTTGTATGGCGATGAGCCCCAAACCCACCAATAAAAATTTGTTCAATGCTATCATGAGATATTGTTTATTGAAATATATAAAAATTAAACTCAACGGATAAGATCAGCACCATTTGATTTGATTTGATTTGATCTGATCAATGAAAAATGATATGCAATAAAATCAGTGATATCAGCATTCCGAAGCCTAGTTTTTGGATTTGTTTTGAACCGGTTTGAAACAATGTCCTGGGGTTTTTAAACTGTGTTTTGGAAAACAGAAAAATCAGGGTAAAACCAATCAGTATGATCCACATGGCCCTGACAAAATAATTCATCTCCGGGAAGAAAGACTTAAAAATAAATTGAAGGATTATGGTTGCCAAAAAAGCCACAAATGTGACCTTGTATTGGGGAGCGACCAAAAAAGCTGCAGCACAAATAATCACAACAATCCCACAATTGATATAATACCGAAGTTCATTCAGCGTGTGCGTAAATGCAGCATTAGGGTGTGAAAACTTGAGATAGAGCAGCAAGATGCCCACGGTCACACCCGTTACAAAACTGAACAAAATTGCCTGTCTGCCCGCTTCCACCATTTGCAGGTCAGTTGCATCCTTGTGGAGGTATCCTTTGTAGATATCAACAGACCACAATGTAGCCAAGGAATTGAATGTTGAATCGACCGTACTCATCAAAGAAGCAAATAAAGCACACAACACCAAACCTTTTGCTCCCATTGGCAAATAGGTGTTAACAAGATAAGTGAAAGACATATCGGGATCCGATAGTCCGTTATCCCCCAAAATACCCACCAAAGCAATACCGGGCACCACAATGATAACAGCCATCAAATATTTCATCAGCCCACCCACCATCAGTCCTATCTGGGCGTGCCTCAGACTTTTGGCAGCCAGAGACCTTTGCACAATCGACTGATTGGCACACCAATAGTTGATATTCAACAAGAACAGCCCAAAAATATGAGTCCAAGGCAACTTCTCATGATCCGAGGGAAGATGCAGATGCATCAACTGGGGCGTTTTTATGTACAACGCTGACCAGCCCCCAAGGTGGTGAACCGCCATAAACATTACCACCAGACCACCCGAAATCAAAACCATGAATTGGATGATGTCTGTTCGAACTACCGCACTCAGCCCTCCCAAATAAGTATAGATCGCTGAAAATAATCCGAGCATGACAATCAGCAGGGTAATTCTTGTGATTCGGTCTGGGTGAAGTAAAGACAAATATTCTCCAAAAACAACATCGGCAGCATAGGCCCCCCAAAAAAGTGCTGCCCCGATGGTGATGGTCGAAAACAAAGAAATATTGGCCAATGAATAAAGCAAGGCTACCCTTTTTCCAAGGCGTTTTTTTATAAACTGAGTAATGGTAATAATCTTGTCTTTCAGGTAGTAAGGAATAAAAATAAAAGAGGCCAAAAGTATCCCCTGAACAGCATTGATCTCCAAACTTGCTTGGGCCAAACCATAGAGGTAGGCAGAGCCCATCATGCCCAAAAATTGGTAGCCTTGAATATTGGTTGCAATGGTAGAAAAAGCAATAGAAGGCCACCGCAAACTTCTAGAGCTTAAAAAGTATTCTTCACTGGTCACTTCTTTTTTTTGCCTTCCCCAAATGGCAATAAGCATAACGAATAGGAAATAAGCCGCTACGATGAGTAAATCTATCATTGCTCAAACATCTTGGAGGGAAAAAATATCATTGATCATACTCTAATTCCATCGGCCAAAGGGGTTAAAGGGACTTCTTTTGTTGTTTTCCCTTGCAGTTGGGGCATGGAAAAAGTTTTTAATCTCGGCAGTACGAGTTCCGCAAAACGATTGCATTCATCGATATGTGGATAGCCCGACAAAATAAAAGATCGGATACCCATGTCGATATAACGGTTTAATTTTTCAACGATCTGATCGGGATTACCTACCAGTGCGGCACCACATCCGGAGCGTGCTTTTCCAATTCCCGTCCATAAGTGAGGCTCAACATAGCCATCTCCAGAGGATTGCTCCCTCATTTGTTTTTGACGACTCACCCCATAAGATTTTGCATCCAAAGCGCGTTCTCTCAACTCTTGTCCTGACTCCAAATCAAGTTTTGAGATGATACTTTCTGCATATTCACAGGCTTCTTCTTCTGTTTCCCGCACCACCACATGGACCCGAAGTCCGAAATCTACCTTGCGGTTGTATTTTGCAGCTTTCTGACTCATGTTTTCCATTAAGTTTCTCAAATTGCCCTCTGTCTCAGGCCACATCAGGTAAACATCACAATGCTCGGCACAGAGATCAACAGCAGCCGGAGAATAGCCCCCAAAATAGAGCAATGGCCCTTCATTTTGATAGGGTTTGACCGGATTGGTGGGGAGTTTAAACTTATAAAATTGGCCACTAAAATCGATTTCTTCTTGTGTCCAGGCTTGTTTGAGGATTTCAATGACCTCTCTGGAGCGCTGATACCGATCTTCGGAGGGAAGGTCTTCGCCCGGCAAATTGGATGAAATGATATTCACCGTAAGCCGTCCCTTAAGGATATGATCGATCGTAGAGAGGGTTCGGGCCAACATGGGAGGATGAACCTCACCACAGCGAACAGCCGCCAGGATATTTATATTTTGAGTCAGTGGAGATACGGCCGATACAAAAGGAAGGGTATCTTGCCCCACTTGATAGGAGGATGGACACAAAATATTTCGATAACCCAATTGATCAGCGGTCAATAGGATATTGGAAGTGTTTTCCCAATTGCTTTTGTATTTCACATCACGCTCGCCCAAATAGCGGTCGTCGCCATCACAAATGGGAGCAAACCAGGAAACCTCTGCACCTTGCACTTCTCTTGATCTTATTTCTATTGGTTTAGCCATCATGTTTTTTTTTAAATCATTATGATTTAATTTATGCGATTTCAGTTCCTGTTGCAGCCTGCCAGAGCATATACCACTCCTCATGTGTTAAATTAATTTTTAGACTGTCTTTGGCATTTTTAATTCTTGAAAGCTTGGAAGTTCCCAATACCGAAACGATCCCCGCAGGATGTTTTCGTAACCAAGCCAGTAAAACTTGATCCGGTTGAGCGTGGTACTTTTCAGCCAAAAGGGTGATTTTTTTTTGCAGCTCGGCAATGTTGCGATCCTCCGAACTGTTGAGCAGTACCCCTCCCCCCAGTGGTGACCATGCGGTAGGCGTGATTCCCCACTTTTGGCATTGATCCAAAATACCATTTTCAAAGGCCTCCCGATGCAGTAATGATATCTCCACTTGATGCGTACAGAGTGGAAAAATCTCTTGGAGCAATTCGCATTGGCTTATAGAAAAATTTGAAACCCCAAAATTTTTGACTTTACCCTCTTTTTCCAGGGCAGTAAAAGCCCTTGCAATTTCTTGTGGATCAAATAAAAAATCAGGTCGATGCAACAACAGGGTGTCGATATGATCGGTATGAAGTGCAAGCAAGGAATTTTCTACTGACCGTTTGATGTGATCTTTGGTCAGGTCGTAAGATTTGATTTGGTGCTCGGGGCGATTTTTAGAAACTATCCTGATCCCGCATTTTGTCGTAATTCTCATTTGATTTCGCAAATCCGGTCTCTTTTTTAGAACCGCTCCAAAATCAGACTCCGTAGTGTAGGAACCGTAAATATCGGCATGGTCAAAATCGATCAGATCCAGCGCAATACAGCCCTCAATAAATTTTTCGATCTCGGATGCATTCATCTTACTCCCCCACTGCCCCAATCGCATGGTTCCTATCATAAAGGGGGATATTTTGTATTCTTCCAATGAAAAAGATTTACGGTTGTGTACCATTTATTTTTTGTAAATTTTAAAAGAAATTTAAACAATATAAATATCCTTTTTGGTACAGCATACAAATGAAAACAAAATTATCGCCAGAATTAATTCTTGACTCCCCTAAATACATTTTTAAATACAAAATCTTGGTTGGAAGAATCATGAGAATAAACCATCTGATTATCCTCATTTTTTTGGGATTGTTAAGTTGTGTTGATTCACAAACAAACGAAATCAGCGTATATGACCTAAAGAGTGAGTATCTGGTCAACCCCATTGGACTGGATGTCGAAACACCCCGCTTGACCTGGAAGATCAAGGATCAAAGGCGGGGCGCAATTCAAAAAGCCTACAAAATCTCCGTGGGAACAGACTCTGCCAAAGTCGCCGCCGGAAAGGGTTCCCACTGGAATACGGGAAAAGTCAACGCTGAACATCAAATGGTTCCCTACGCCGGAAAAGCATTGCAAGCTTTCCAAAAGTATTATTGGTCTTTAACCGTTTGGGACAAAAACGACAAAAAAGTTCAATCCGATCGTCCGGCCAGCTTTGAGATGGGCATGATGGAGACCAGAAACTGGAAAGGCTCGTGGATCTCCGACAGCAGAAATATCAACAAAAAAGAAAGCCCCTACTTTAGGAAAGAATTTAAAATCGAAAAGAAAATAAAAAAAGCGAGGGTGTACATCGCTACAGCAGGACTCTTCGAGCTGTATTTGAATGGAGAAAGGATAGGGGATCACCAACTGGATCCCACCTACACCCGTTTTGATCGCAGAAATTTATATGTGACCCATGATGTTACCTCCCATTTACAGCAAAACAATGCCATTGGAGTTCTGCTTGGCAATGGCTGGTTCAACCACCAATCCAGAGCTGTTTGGTATTTTCATGAAGCCCCCTGGAGGGCAAGACCCATGTTTTGCCTGGATTTGAAGGTCACCTATGAGGATGGCTCTGAGCAAACTTTTTCGTCTGATACCGATTGGAAAATCTCCTCAGGCTCGCTGATTTTTAACAGCATTTATACTGCCGAACACCACAACGCTCAACTCGAACAAAAAGGTTGGAACACCTTTGGTTTTGATGACCAAAATTGGAAAAAAAGCATCGTTACCTCGGCCCCCTCAAATAATATTGTAGCTCAGGCTTTGCATCCCATAAAACAGACCCTCGAAATACAACCAATAAAAATGCGAAAGATCAGTCCTCAAAAATACATCTTTGATCTGGGAAGAAATATTGCAGGAATTTCAAGAATAAAAGTAAAAGGGGAAACCGGAACGGAACTGAGGGTAACCCATTCGGAATTGTTGGATGAGAAAGGTGAGATCGACCTCTCCAATATTATCGTCCATTATCGTCCTACTGACGACAGGGATCCCTTTCAAACCGATATTTACACCCTCAGCGGTGAAGGGACAGAAACTTTTGCCCCCAAGTTTAATTACAAAGGTTTTCAATACATAGAGATACTGAGCAGTAAGCCCATAGAATTAACAGCACAAAGTGTGACGGGAATTTTTATGCACAGCGACGTACCTTCCGTAGGAAAAGTAAGCAGTTCCAACCCACTGATCAACAAGCTTTGGGCGGCAACCAACAATGCCTATCTGTCCAACTTATACGGCTACCCTACCGATTGCCCGCAACGCGAAAAAAATGGGTGGACAGGAGATGCCCATATCGCCATAGAAATGGGGCTTTACAATTTTGATGGAATTACCGTTTATGAAAAATGGTTGGCCGATCACAGGGATGAACAACAGTCCAATGGGGTGCTTCCCGCCATTATACCTTCAAGTGGTTGGGGATATCAATGGGCAAACGGACCAGACTGGACCAGTAGTTTGGCCATCATACCCTGGAATATCTATTTGTTTTATGGAGATCAAAAGCTTTTGGCAGATTGTTATGACAACATAAAAAGGTATGTGGACCACATCACCGAAATCAGCCCCGGATTCATCACCGATTGGGGATTGGGCGACTGGGTTCCCGTAAAATCCAAAACCCCCAAGCAGTTCACCTCCTCGATCTACTATTATGTGGATGCAAGCATTCTGGCGAAGACAGCAAAATTATTTGGAAAAGAAGACGACTACCAAAAATATTCCCAACTGGCAGCGAATATTAAAGAAGAAATCAATTCCCGTTTTTTTGATCCAAAAACAGCGACTTACGGGAGTGGTTTTCAAACTGAGTTAAGCACAGCACTATTTTGGGGAATTGTTCCTGAAGCGCATTCGGAAAAAGTAGCCCACAACTTAGCCAAAAAAGTAATTTCGGACGATCGTCATATTGACGTTGGACTACTAGGCAGTAAAGCCATTCTCAATGCTTTGAGTGAAAACGGACATGCCGATTTGGCCTATGAAGTGGCCACTCAAGAAAATTTCCCTTCCTGGGGTGCCTGGATAAAAAAAGGTGCTACAACACTTTTTGAGGATTGGAAGGTAGACGAAGAACGAAAAGGGGCCATGTCCAGAAATCACATCATGTTTGGAGAAATTGGTGCTTGGTTTTACAAGGCCTTGGGGGGTATTAAACCCGATCCCAATCATCCCGGTTTTAAGAATATTTTACTCGAACCTCACTTTGTAAGAGACCTGGAAAGATTCGAAGCTGAACACAACGGACCCCATGGCAAGATTCTCAGTAGCTGGAAAAAAGAGAATGGAAAAGTTTTTTACGATGTAATTATTCCTCCCAATAGTGGTGCAAGCTTGGTCATTAATCAAGGGGAAATTCTCAATAAAGATGGGGTGGAATTTTCAAAAGACCAAAAAGACGCTTTTCAAGCTCAACTACAGTCAGGAACCTACCATTTTGAAATCAAATTGTGATTGCACAATAGCGGAATTAACACCCTACAAACGCGCTCCTGTCTGCAGAAGACTGGCTAGCGGGTGTCGAAAAAAAGTACTGATGCTGCTGATGCTTCAGAGAACTAAGACAGTAAATAAAAAATTTCAAATACCTAATTCATACGAACGCAATCAAGATTAACACTTTTCATTTCGATTGGTTGAGAAAATTTTCACTTAATAATTTATATAATAAGGAAATAAGTTTATTTTAATGAGATATAATAACTATTCAATTCCCCAGCCCCAAAAAATTTAAGTATAACCAATCTGTATGAAAAAACCATTGAGGTTTGTACTGATTAATAATGATTAAAAATAAAAACATTTTTGGAGTCAAACAGTGGAATGGGGCTCTATTTCAATTTTTTTGTTCAATTTTTAATTATTTTTTCCATTGTTAATTTTTCAAAACTGACACTGCCCAACCTGAGCATCAGGACTCAAGAAATCATCAACGGTTTATAAATTTTTTGCGTCTCTATTTTCACAGTCGAATACCTATTTCGCATCTATGCTGCAAAATCCAGAGTCAGGTTCTTTTTTTACTTTTGTGTATTGATCAATGAGAATCCTCGAATCGATTTTTGACTTTTGAGAAAATTTTTACTTTCTATAATAGTATTGTTATTTTGGAACCGGTCCATTGCTCAAACCGCTCCAGTCATTGCAGAAATAAGAACTGATTTTGGAATAGAAAACCTTGACCTTCGGCTCAGACCTGTCATTTATTTTATATCAAAAAGTAGGATGAGAAGAGAGGCCTTTCTTGGGTATACCATCAACAAAACCAATAAAATATTCGGTTATTTAAGCTACAATGATTTCGAAAAAAAACTTTACACGGGTTTTAGATTTGACAAAAAAATATTTTTTACCGATAAGATTTCGCTAAACAATCAGTTCAGATACCTTTCTCCCGCGGGTGATAAAAGTGATAATGATATTGGGATATACATTCCGGACCTTCTCTACAACGTGAAAAATATGAGTATCGGATTAAGAGGTTTTATCATCAATAGAATTGAACGCCTTGATAAAATTTCTATTTCCAAACCTTTTGTTGGTCCGGCTATAATCATGAATGAGAATAAGTTGATGACCATGATTACTCTATTACCGGATATAAACCAAAAATCCGATGATTATTTATTAATGGCATTGTTTATTTTCAAATTATAAAAGTGCCACTGCGAAAAAGCTGTCCGTGAATTCATTTAACTGATTGAAAACTAAAAATACATTTGGGACCTAAGTTTGACCAAAAACAAAGATTGAAAATAACTGATTGTTACGGTGGATGAAAACAGCAATTTATTGACTTGGTAGAAATACCAAGCAACTTGGCCGAAAGAGTCAAGGTTTTACTCACAGAATTGACCCAACATCAGTAAAAACCAATTTGTATTTTTTGATAAGTGAAGTAGAAAACATCTTAAAGTAGATTCACACCCTGTGAATCCGTTTTAAAACACTAAATTTGCACGTCCTAAAATTGAGAGAGGGTCGCATTAATTAATCATCTTTCCTTTTTTGGTTCAAATAAACCAATAACATCATCAATTAAAGCTAATAATAGCCATATGAATTCTGATTACAAGCTTTTCCTAAGATGAGAGGAAAAAAAAGAAATAATTATCTCCCAAGAAAAAAAAATAAAGAACAAAGGGAACGAGCCATAGAATCCCATTCAAAAGACAAAAAGAGTTCATCCCCCGGAAGAGAAAAATCCTCTGGTGCAGCGGAGAAAAAAAACTCAAGTTTGGGAGCCCGAAAAAAGTTTGGCCAAAGATCCAAAAGTAGAAATCCAAAATCAAGAAACAGATCAGGGGGAGGCAAATTTAAAAAAACTGATTTGGATCCCAGCATGATGGTCAATACAACCATTAAAACAAAAGAGCACAAAAAGGAGGTTCAAACCAGATTATTTGGTGAAATGGATATCAATCCACAACTCCAATCGAGGATCAAAAAAAAGGGTTTTGAAAAGGCCACAGAAATTCAGGACAAAACTTATGAAATCGTATCCCAAGGAAAAAGTGTAATTGGTATTGCCAACACCGGTACAGGAAAAACTGGAGCTTTTTTGATTCCCATTATCGATCGACTGCTTTCCAATAAAAATAAGCACAAAACCATCGTTTTGGTTCCTACCAGAGAATTGGCACAACAGGTAGAACAAGAATTCAAAAGCCTTAGTAAAGGATTGAAGGTTTTTAGTAGTTGTTTTATTGGAGGTACCAGCATCAATAAAGACATTGACAAACTCAGAAGGCTCAATCACGTAATCATTGGTACCCCGGGAAGAATAAATGACATGATCAATCGCAGGGCATTGAAATTGCATGATTTTTCCAAAGTAGTTTTGGACGAATTTGACACCATGTTGGACATGGGCTTCCTTCAAGAAGTGCAAAAGATTATCGATCAGATGCACAAAAGGAATCAGACCATACTGTTCTCAGCAACAGAAAATCCAAAACAACAAAACATCATCGATAATCTTGTAAAGCAATACGAAAAGATAAGGGTTTCTCTGGGTAAGGCCAATACCGATAACATTTACCAAGAGGTGATTAAACCCAAAGATGATACCGAAAAAAATCAAATGTTGGTTGACCTTTTGAGAAAAAAGGAATTTAAAAAAGTTTTGATTTTCTCCGAAACCAAAAGACAGGTCTCAAAACTGTGTCGCATTCTTAAGAAATTCGAACTGAGAGTGGATGAAATTCACGGGGACAAATCGCAACAATACCGTTCCAAGGCCATTCAAAAATTTAAATCGGGAAGCATACAAGTCATGGTTGCAACCGACGTTGCCTCCAGAGGAATCGATATCGACAACATCACCCATGTCATCAATTACAGGGTTCCCAGTTCCAAAGAGAGCTATATTCACAGAATCGGACGAACGGGAAGAGCCGG
>DEYL01000047.1:0-77628 GCA_002364535.1 Flavobacteriaceae bacterium UBA3159
TCTCACTTGGAACTGGAAGTACTCTCCCCGACTCCCGTCTTTTACAAGACAATGCAGTGGAACAATCTATTCCAGAAGTAATCCCAGAAACATTACCCGAAGCCATCCCTGAAGTACCTCTAGACAATTCTCAAAAATAGTTTTTGTGTCATGCTGTCAGTATTAATGGTTTATCGCTACAAATTGTCATGCTATTTGTGCTTGGCATGATTTGTGAAATATCTATAAAAATTTAAATAAAAATTAACAATGAGTAAAATAAATATTCAACCTTTGGCAGATCGTGTATTAATCGAGTCTGCTGCAGCAGAAACCAAAACTTCTTCCGGTATAATCATTCCAGATTCCGCCAAAGAAAAACCCCAAAAAGGAACTGTTGTCGCTGTTGGCCCTGGAACCACCGAAAACCCTGTAACTGTCAAAGTAGGGGATCATGTACTTTATGGCAAATATGCTGGAACCGAACTCCAACATGACGGCTCAGATTATATGATCATGAGAGAAAGTGACATACTAGCAATTGTTTAACTGAAAAAATCAAATAAAATGGCAAAAAAAATTGAATTCGATTTAGAGGCGCGTAATGGTATTAAACGCGGTGTTGACGCACTGGCAAATGCTGTAAAAGTTACTCTAGGCCCTAAAGGAAGAAATGTAATTATTGGCAAATCTTTTGGCGCTCCACAAGTCACTAAAGATGGAGTTACTGTCGCCAAAGAAATTGAATTAGAGGATGCCCTTGAAAACATGGGAGCTCAAATGGTTAAGGAAGTTGCTTCCAAAACCAACGACCTGGCTGGAGACGGAACCACTACTGCAACCATCCTAGCACAAGCAATTGTGAAGGAAGGTTTAAAAAACGTAGCTGCCGGTGCCAATCCACTAGACCTCAAGAGGGGGATCGATAAAGCAGTAAATGCCATCGTAGATTCTCTAGGCAAACAATCTGTTGAAGTAGGCAATGCTTCCGAAAAAATTAAGCAGGTAGCCAGTATTTCTGCAAATAACGATGAAAACATCGGAAGTTTGATTACCGAAGCTTTTGAAAAAGTAGGTAAAGAAGGTGTAATCACTGTAGAAGAAGCCAAAGGAACAGATACCTACGTGGATGTGGTAGAGGGAATGCAATTTGATCGTGGATACCTCTCCCCTTATTTTGTTACAGATTCTGAAAAAATGGAAGCCGACTTGGAGACTCCACACATCTTGTTGTATGACAAAAAGATATCTGCAATGAAAGATCTATTACCTATTCTTGAGCCCGTTGCTCAATCCGGAAAACCCTTGATCGTAATCGCTGAGGATGTCGACGGAGAGGCTTTGGCTACACTGGTTGTCAATAAGTTACGTGGTGCATTAAAAATCGCAGCCGTAAAGGCACCTGGTTTTGGTGACCGAAGAAAAGCCATGCTGGAAGATATCGCCATATTGACCGGTGGAACGGTAATTTCAGAAGAAAGAGGTTTTACACTTGAAAACACAACCATTGACATGCTGGGTTCTGCCGAAAAAGTAACCATTGATAAAGACAATACCACAGTGGTCAATGGCGCAGGAGAGACTAAAATGATCCAAAATAGGGTCAATCAAATTAAATCACAGATTGAGACCACAACCTCTGATTACGACAGAGAAAAACTTCAAGAGCGTTTAGCCAAACTCTCAGGAGGGGTAGCTGTGCTTTATGTAGGAGCGCCCTCAGAAGTTGAAATGAAAGAAAAGAAAGATCGTGTAGATGATGCGCTTCACGCTACCAGAGCAGCGGTAGAAGAAGGTATCGTCGCCGGTGGTGGAGTTGCTCTTTTGAGCACCCAAAAAAATCTTTCTAAACTAAAATCTGACAATGCAGATGAAGGTACGGGGGTTCAAATTATCCACAAAGCCATCGAATCTCCATTGAGAACCATCGTTGAAAACTCCGGTGGAGAAGGATCAGTAGTCGTATCTAAAGTACTTGAAGGTGAAGAAAACTTCGGTTTCAACGCCAAAGAAGGTACTTTTGTAGACATGCTCAAAGAAGGAATCATTGATCCCAAAAAAGTGGCTCGTGTTGCCTTAGAAAATGCAGCTTCAGTCGCAGGGATGATCTTAACTACCGAGTGTGCTTTGGTTGACATAAAAGAAGATGCTCCAGCCATGCCACCTATGGGCGGCGGCGGTGGAATGCCAGGAATGATGTAATCCTATATTTTCTAAAAAAAAACCTGCTTTTTCAAGCAGGTTTTTTTATTCCTTATTCTTTCCTTTGGTACTGACAACATTTGGGCAGCTCGTCATAATCTTCTTTTTTGGCTGTAGCTTCTGAAGTGTCGTGACCTTTAGCTGCAATCCCCATATGAACTGTTTTCAAGTCTACTTTTTTTTGGTTGTAGATTAGACTGATCTGATTGGAACGAACATCCCAATCGGCCGATTTAACTCCTTTGATATAGAGAGCCGCTTTTTCAATTCTCTTCTCACACATTTCACAGTTGCCGTGAACCGTAAATTGTGTTCTGGTATTCTTTTTTTGTTTCTTTTGAGCTACCATTCCCAATGGTAAAGCAAGCAATAAAATTAGAATTTTTTTCATGATGTATAAAATTAATAATTAGGTTAAATTTTGAGTCTTAAACCAGAGTACAACATCCCACCGAAAATGGGGGCGTAGATCTGTGCCGCATCAAAGTCGGCCCCAAATGAATCATTAGCTCCAATAATGGGAGACAATTGTTTGTAATTTCCTATATTCTCTCCCCCCAGATATATTTCAAATTTTTTGGAGAAAACACGGGTCAATTGCGTGTTCCAAAGCGAATAGCTGGGAGAAAAACCTCTGGGGCGATCCACAATATTGTGAACCAATCGCTGCACCCCCACGTAGTGATAGGTTAAATCCCACCGCCATTGTTTATCCATTGAGCTGATTTTGCTTTCCCAACTCAAATTGGCAAAAAAACGATTCTTGGCCAATAAAGGTTTTTGCATGAACCCACTTTTATAGTCCATTTGCACATCGTAATTTTTGTATGCTGCTCTGAAATTCAAAAAGTTTCGATAATAATAATCCAATTCCAATTGAAAGCTTTTTGCAGAGCTATGTCCCTCTAAGTTATAAAAAGAAATTTGACGAGGCGATTCCCAATCTACGAGCACCTGATCTGTAAAACGGGTAATGTAATAATCGGCAGAAAGACTCATTTTGTGTGGACTGCCAATGTAAAATGATTTCGAGAGACCCAATCCGTAGTTCCAGGCTTTTTCAGGATTAAGACCGTAAATTTTCCCCTGAGAAGATTGAATATTGATCGCTCTGTTGGTTGCAAAAAGTGTTTGATTTTCTGCAAAAATATTGGCTGCCTTTCTGCCACTACCCGCCGATAGCCTGATGACAAACTCCTCTAGCGGAATATATCTAACATGAATCCTTGGTGTTAAAAAACTACCAAAATTATTGTGAAAATCCACTCGGATTCCGGCGATCCAACTGAAGTTGTCATTGTTGTCATGGGAAAACTCAAAAAAGCTACCTACATTACGATCCGTCCTATTATATAGGTCACCATCGACCTGTTCAACGTATTCATCAAAACTATAATTTAGTCCTACTTTAAATTTATTTAATGTATTGCCAATAATAGAATTGAAAATCAAATTGGTATATAAACTTTGCTGATTGATGTCATAGGTGCGCAATCCGTAATAGGAATCTTGGTCGTGACTGCTGTAGGCGGTTTGAAAACCAAAACTCTGATAGGGTATCTCAGGAAAAACATATCCTACCTTGAAGGAAGCATCCCATCGTTTGGTTATAATTTCACTGCCCCAGCGACTTTTCATTCCCCTATCTTTCTGGGGGTTGTAGCTTAAAGTACCCAATAATTTTTCATCATTCATATACCTCCAACTCAAAAAACTGACCCATCCATTTTCTAGATCGGTGTATTGCCAACGATTCATCAAATTGATTTGCTCTGAAACGGGAAGATCGAGAAAACCATCATTGTTGTTATCAAATTTTTGGGTTCTCTTGTTCCCGTGGAGATAAAACCCTGTGCTCCAATAATCATTGAGTCTATGATTAAAATGTGTATTCATTTCATACCTCCCATTGATGGAAGCAAATA
Organism: Flavobacteriaceae bacterium UBA3159; assembly: GCA_002364535.1. Taxonomy (GTDB): domain Bacteria; phylum Bacteroidota; class Bacteroidia; order Flavobacteriales; family Flavobacteriaceae; genus UBA8316. The sequence goes on from DEYL01000047.1 coordinate 4,107, forward strand.
GATTGAGAAAAAAGGGAATATCGGTCAGCGGTTTTTTCAGTTCGGTATTGATTTGTCCTGCAATGCTTTCAAAACCATTGGTTACCGACCCTGCCCCTTTGCTGATTTGAATACTTTCTACCCAAGTTCCTGGTGTAAAGGTCAATCCATAAGCCTGCGAAGCACCCCGAACCATAGGAATATTTTCTTCCGAAATCAATAAGTAGGGACTCGAAAGCCCTAACATTTTAATTTGTTTGGTTCCGGTTAGTGCATCTGCAAAATTCACATCTATGGCTGGGTTGGTTTCAAAACTCTCCGAAAGATTACAACAAGCAGCCTTGAGTAATTCCTCGCTGCTTAACTTGAGAATATTTTGCGTCTCAATAAAAGATTTTTGAGAGGCTTTTCTGCTCTGTGTTAGGGTGACTTCGTCCAATTCGTCTTTCTGATTTTGAGTCATTTGGTGGCTGATGAATGAAGTATCAATTTTTAAGGTATCGGTTATAAAACCTATATAGCTAATAATCAATAGATCAGTTGCTGGGGCTCTCTCCAACTGGAAAGCTCCCTCCATATCCGTAACCGTTCCAATGGTAGTGTTTTTCCAAAAAACACTGGCGCCGATTAGGGGATAATTTTTGTTATTTTCTTGGTGTTTTATGACTCCACTGAGGCGGTCTTGCGAATAGACCATGCCCCATGAAAGGCATACAATGAAAATGTATTTCTTCATGATTTTTAGGGTTAGATTCAACGTTAAATAAGAAGTATATTTAAAATTGAATCAACCGTAAAAAATAAGGCTTTGGTGTAGGAGGAAGATTTTGTTCCTGGGAACAAGAAATTTAGGGGGGGTGAAAACTGTCTTTAAAAGGATGATCTTTGAGGCATCAAACTGGAAGGACTTGTTGGGTAAAATTCCGAAAAAAGCAAACTGAAGTTCATAATCTGCTGTTTTTTGAGGCTCATTGTTTTGGATAAAAACAGTTTGATCCTTACAGCAGTGGTTTTTTGTAAGCTTTAAATCTTTATGGGAGTCTTGGGCTTTTTCCACAGACATTTCACATCCCTCGGCATTCCAAGCCAGAGCAATTTCCTCAATATGCCCTCCACAATAGTGGACATTCAACGCCAGCCCTATTTTTGAAGTCAAAAAAATCAAGGCAAAGAAAACAGCTTTAAAACTCTTTAGATTCATATTACAAATTTAGGGTTTTTATCCTAATTGGTGAAATAGCATGGCAACAGCCATCACAAGCATGATTACATTCTCTATCAAAGTCGCTTCGGTCATGGGTAACTTCAAGACAGTACCCAAACAGGCGCAGTTGATTTTGTTTTTGTCCAATAGGGCATAAATCACCCCCACAGTGGTAATGGATAATATTACAATGGTGACGGTAAAGGCAAAATTCAACTGCCATCGAAAGAATAACATAAAGCCCAAAAAAATCTCAATAAAGGGGTAAATTTTTGCATACAAAGCACTTCTTTTGGCAAGTGGATCGTATTGCGCAAATGCAGAAGAAAATCCCTTGTAGTCCAAAAACTTAAAGAAGCTAAAAACGACAAAAAATAGCCCCATAAAATCAATCATAAAATTTGTAAAGCGGAAAGTGTTCTTTTGAAGTAAAACAGAACACGAAATCAGATATACAAAAATCAAAAATAGCGGAAAAAGCTGTTTTAACTTGTGGGGGGTTTGCTCTAAAGGTGCCAGATCAAACGGTTGGGTTTCCAATGAGGGTATGAATTTTGGAAGCAATACAACGGACAGTTTTTCCAATGTCAATGATTTTGAAACCTGCAACGCTACATTTCCTCCCACTAAATCAATTTTGACATGTTCTACCTCATCCAAACTGATCAATTTTTCAGTTACTGAAGAAACACATGCTTTGCAAGTCATGCCCGAAATTTTTATATTTTGTCTCATTGTTGAAAAGTGGGCTTTATTTGGTTAATTAAACGAAATAAATAAGAAGGAAATTGAATTTTTGAGAATAATGTTTTTAATACTTTTGTCAACATCAGCATCACTACTTTTTACATAAAAATACTGAAAAAACACATCTGTATCAGATCAAAATACCAAATACCCCAAATAAGATTCATCGATAAATAAAAAATAAATGAGTAAAAAACAAATTTCATCTGCTCTCATCTCGGTTTTTGATAAGACAGGATTAGCTCCCATCATTCATCAATTGAATTCATATGGGGTTACCTTCTACTCCACTGGAGGGACGGAAAAGTTTATTAGTGATCTTGGCTATGAAGTTACTGCTGTTGAGGACGTTACGGGCTACCCCTCCATACTTGGAGGTCGGGTAAAAACCCTACATCCCAAAGTTTTTGGAGGTATTTTGAACCGCCAAGAAGTGTCAGCCGATCAAACGGCTCTGGAGCAATTTGAAATTCCACAAATCGATTTGGTCATCGTGGATTTATATCCTTTTGAGGATACTGTTGCTACCGGTGGTAGTGAAGAAGAAATTGTCGAAAAAATAGACATCGGGGGAATTGCCCTAATAAGAGCTGCCGCAAAAAACTTTAAGGATACCTTTTGTGTTTCCGACAAAAACGATTACCAAAATTTTCTGGACCTTCTCATCCAATCCGATGGAGCTCCGGATTTGCAACAAAGAAAGAGGTATTCCGTCAAGGCTTTCCAAACCTCTTCACATTACGATGCAGCCATCTTTAACCATTTCAATCAACAGGAGGAAGTGCTCAAATTAAGTGTCAAGACTGCCAAAACCCTTCGGTATGGGGAAAACCCGCACCAAAAAGGTCAATTTTTTGGCCCTTTATCCGACCTTCTGGAGCAAATTCATGGGAAAGAAATTTCTTACAACAACCTTTTGGACATCGATGCAGCAGTCAATCTTATGCTCGAATTTTATGAGGGGGATGCCAGCTTTGCTATTCTTAAACACAACAACGCATGTGGCTTTGCTACCCGCTCTTCACTCAAAGAAGCCTATGTAGATGCACTGGCCGGTGACCCTGTCTCCGCCTTCGGTGGTGTTTTGATTACCAATAAAACAATTGACCTGAATACGGCCACCGAAATCAAAAGCCTGTTTTGCGAGGTGGTGATTGCGCCTCACTACAAAGAAGACGCTCTAGAGCTCCTAAAGGGGAAAAAGAACAGAATACTTTTGGTTCAAAAAAACACCCCTTTACCCTTCACCACCTACAGAAGTTGTCTTAACGGCATACTGGTTCAGGATAGGGATTCGAAAACGGATCTTGCAAAGGAACTCGAATTTATCACTTACAAAAAACCCAGTGTGCAAGAAATTGAAGATCTGATCTTTGCTTCAAAAATTTGTAAACATACTAAATCAAATACCATTGTTTTGGCAAAAAATGGTCAATTACTGGCCTCAGGCACTGGACAAACCTCAAGAGTAGATGCATTAAACCACGCCATTGAAAAAGCCAAGCACTTCAATTTTGGGCTAAATGGGGCCGTAATGGCAAGTGACGCTTTCTTCCCTTTCCCCGATTGTGTTGAGATTGCTCACAAAACAGGAGTCAGCAGTATCCTCCAGCCGGGAGGGTCAATTAAAGACCAACTTTCCATAGATTATTGCAACGAAAATGATTTATCCATGGTCTTTACAGCTACGCGTCATTTTAAACATTAATTTTCATAACTTTATATTTTTAAACTCAATGAGTTATGGGTCTTCTGACCGAGGAAATTGCAATAGATTTAGGAACTGCAAATACATTAATTATCCATAATGATAAGGTAGTGGTTGACAGTCCCTCCATAGTGGCTATCGATAGAACAACTAATAAAATTATTGCTATTGGAGCTGAGGCCAGTATGATGCATGGAAAAACACATGAAAACATCAAGACCATCAGACCTTTAAAAGATGGTGTGATCGCCGACTTTAATGCCTCTGAGCAAATGATCAATACCTTGATCAAAAGCATACCCACACTCAAGAGAAAATTCTTTACCCCTTCCCTAAGAATGGTTATTTGTATTCCTTCCGGAATTACGGAAGTGGAAATGAGAGCGGTAAAAGAATCTGCAGAGCGAGTCAATGGCAAAGAAGTTTATTTGATACACGAGCCCATGGCAGCCGCCATTGGAATTGGAATCGACATCATGCAGCCCAAAGGAAATATGATTGTTGACATAGGAGGAGGTACAACTGAGATAGCAGTAATCGCTCTGTCTGGAATTGTATGCGACAAATCGGTCAAGATTGCAGGTGATGTTTTTACCAATGACATCGTTAACTACATGAGGAGCAAGCACAACCTATACGTAGGGGAGCGCACAGCCGAAAAAATAAAAATATTGATTGGTTCTGTGATCGAGGATCTTGAAAACCCTCCCGAAGACATGTCAGTTCAGGGAAGAGACTTGGTGACTGGAACACCCAAACAAGCAATGATTTCCTTCACCGAAATTGCGAAAGCTTTGGACAAGTCCATCATAAGAATCGAAGATGCAATAATGGAAGCCTTATCCCAAACCCCTCCAGAATTGGCAGCCGATATCTACAACACTGGAATATATCTGGCGGGTGGCGGAGCTCTTCTGAGAGGACTTGACGTTCGAATTTCCAGAAAAACCGATCTCCCTGTTTATATTGCCGAAGATCCCTTGCAAGCTGTTGTGAGAGGAACTGGAATCACCTTAAAAAATATCGATCGATATAAAACCATTTTGATCAAATAATGACTTATGCGGCAGCTCATCAATGCCCTACTTAAGTACAAGAACACCCTGTTATATATGGGTCTTTTGATTATCTCCCTGATTTTTCTAAACCATCGAAGTTTTTACCACCAATCCATTTTTAGCAATGCTGCCCTTATAATTTCCAGTAACTTGAATCTGACAGGGAAAAATATTTCTAACTATCTGGATCTTTCTGAAATCAACGAAAAACTATTGGCTGAAAATATTAAGCTCAAGGCACTCGAATTGATTCATTTCAATGAGCAATCACCTAAAAATAGTGCAATCGACACTTTCGGTTTTGAAGTTTTTGGAGCAAGAATCGTCAAAAACAGTTACAATCGTGCTAGAAATTACTTGATTATAGATCAAGGCCATGAAGAGGGAATAGATGTAGAAATGGGTGTAATATCTAGCGATGGCGTTATAGGCATTATCAATCAGGTTACTGCCGATTTTTCCAGTGTGATTTCCATATTACACCGCGATCTAAAAATCAATGCCAGTTTTAAAAAGAACGGTGCTTACGGATCTTTATCGTGGCAAGGCGATCACCCCAAAAGAATGAAATTGGATGATGTTTCCACCCTAAATTCCGTGATGGTAGGAGACACCATAGTGACAGGTGGCATGTCAGATTATTTTCCTCATGGCATCCCCATTGGAAAGGTTTTAAGTTTTGAAAAACCCGAACTCGAAGGCTACTATGATATTGAAATTGAACTGTTAAGCAATCTTACGCAAAAAGAGTTCGTTTATGTTCTAAAGAACAAAAAAAAGGATCAACTCAATCAATTAAAAAATGAATCGCGATAACTTAATATCAATTTTTCAGTTTTTTCTTTTGCTGTTTCTTCAGTCTTTTTTGCTGAATAACATCAATCTCTTTGGGTTCATCAATCCCAATCTCTATATTTTGTTCATCATAGTCTACCGTTTGGATGGCAACCCAACTTTATTAATCATTTTGAGTTTTGCTCTGGGACTACTGCTCGATCTATTGACACAAGGATCAGGAGGGCATACCATCGCCACATTGACCATCGCCTTCTTGAGGCCATTGATTATTAGATTTTCTTTTGGTGTGAATTATGATGTTCCTATGGGAATGATCAAAGGAAGTCTCCTCACCCAAAGATTACTGTATCTGTTGTTGATGGTGGTGTTTCACCATTTAGTGCTCTACAGTGTCATCTACTTTAGTTTTAGCAATACCATTACAATTCTAAAAAACACTCTTTTCACATCTTTTTTTACCTTTATTATGACATACATTTCCCTGGGATTATTCAAAGAAAAATGATTAGACGTTTTTTTTTACCGGCTGTAACTCTTTTGTCTGCTTTTATTTTTGTAGGAAGGCTCATAAGTTTGCAGTTACTCAATTCATCTTATAAACTCCTCTCAGATGAGAATGCTGTAATTGAAAATTCGATTCATCCCGAACGAGGCTATATCTACGACCGCAACCAAAAACTCTTGGTTTCCAACCAGCCTGTTTATGACTTAATGGCCATTCCAGAAAATATCTCTGCCTTTGATACCCTTGAACTCTCCAAAATATTGGCTGTTTCAAAAGTTGAACTTAAAGATAAAATCAAATCTGCCAGAACTTTTTCTGTAAAACTCCCTTCCTTCATTGTTGGAAAGATTTCCAAAGAACGCAATGCCATAATTCAGGAAAAGATTTGGAAATACCCCGGTTTTTTTCTGCAAAAAAGCTCAGTCAGAAACTATCCTGTTTCTCTCGCTTCTAACTTGTTGGGATATGTGAGTGAGGTCAACAAAAACGATATGAAAAAAGACGATTACTACCGCTTGGGGGAATTGATCGGCAGACAGGGAATAGAGGAATATTATGAACACTTTTTAAGAGGAAAAAAAGGAAAGAAATTTTATCAAAAAGACCGATTCAATCGAATCATAGGTTCCTATGAAGAAGGAAAATATGATGTCCCTGTGGAAGGTGCGCAAAATCTTGTTCTGACCATCGACAAGGAGCTTCAAAAGTACGGTGAGGAATTATTAAAAAACAAAATGGGAGGTATTGTTGCCATAGAACCCAAAACCGGAGAGGTGCTTTCTTTGGTCTCCGCCCCAGGCTATGATCCCAACATGCTGGTGGGTCGAAAACGATCCAAAAACTTTCGAAAACTGGCAATGGACACTCTGGCAAAACCCCTATTCGACAGAGGTCTTCAGGCACAATATGCTCCCGGATCCCCATTCAAAACACTCAATGCACTGATTGCACTGCAAGAAGGGGTCATCGATTACGAAACCGCTTACCTATGTCAAAAAGGTCATTTTTACGCTCGTGGAATGTTTATGGAATGTCATTGCAGACTTGGAACAAAAAACAACTTAAGCTCAGGCATTTACCGATCCTGTAATACTTATTTTGCCAATATTTACAGAAGAATCATAGACCGAGCAGGCGAAAATGTTGAGGAAGGAATGAACATTTGGAATAACCATTTAAAAAGTTTTGGTTTGGGTAATTACCTCGGGTATGACTTACCCGTTGGAAAAAAAGGTTTTATCCCAGACGCAGATTATTACAACTATTGGTACAAAAAAGGGGGCTGGAAATCTGCTACGGTTGTTTCCAATGCCATTGGTCAAGGGGAGCTCCTGACCACCCCCATACAAATGGCCAACTTCACTGCCGCAATTGCCAACAGGGGGTATTTTATCCAACCTCATTTCCTCAAATCTGTAAGCAATGACTCTTTAAGTAAAGTATATGAAAAAAAAGAGACCTCTATTGATTCCATTCATTTCGAAACGGTGATCGATGGTATGCATCAGGTAGTAGAAAGAGGCACTGCGAAAGTTGCCAAAATCAAGGGAATTGAGGTCTGTGGAAAAACCGGTACAGTCGAAAATTTTATGAAAATAAACGGTGTAAAAACCCAACTCACAGACCACTCCATTTTCATTGCTTTTGCTCCAAAATACGATCCTAAAATTGCAATTGCAGTCTATGTGGAAAACGGTTATTGGGGAGGAAGATGGGCGGCCCCTATCGCGAGCTTAATGATTGAAAAATACCTCAATGGGAGCATCAAAAGAAAATGGCTGGAAGACAGAATGTTGAATGGTAGCCTACTGGCAGAATACGAAAAACCCTATTCTGGAGAACCCTTTGTAATCAATGAATAAAAATATTATTTACCGGCTTGATTGGATGTTAATACTCATTTACCTAATACTAGTATCTTTTGGTATTGTCAATGTTTATTCTGCCACCTTTAGCGAAACACTCGAAGGTGTTTTTGATGTCTCCCAAGCTGTAGGAAAGCAAGTTTTTTTCCTGATTTTTAGCCTTTTTATTGGAATGATTATCCTTGCGATAAACAGTAAATTCTTTGAACAATTTGCAACATTGGGATATTTTTTAAGCCTACTGCTGTTGTTCGGTCTTTTTGTCTTTGGCAAGACCGTTTCTGGAGCAACTTCTTGGTACAATATTGGTGGGATAAGTCTTCAACCCTCCGAGCTGGCCAAAGTAACCACCGCATTGGTCATCGCAAGCCTTTTGAGCAAGTTTCAATCAGATCTCAAGACCCCTAGAACCTTATTTAAAATTGGAGCATATGTTCTCCTCCCCTTTTTATTGATCGTTTTACAACCCGACCCTGGATCTGCTTTGGTTTTTGGAGCCTTCTTTTTTCCCTTATTCAGAGAAGGACTTAATTATACCTATTTGATCATTTTCCTCTCTGTATTGGCTTTGTTTTTTATCACCCTCAGTTTTCACTTTGGCATGGTCATTGGAATCATAATCATGTTAATATTTTTACTCTACTTCATTTTTAAAAACCTGAATCCTAGAGTAAAAATTTGGCCTTTTTTGATCTTCCTAATTATTTCTATCGGATTTTCATTCTCTGTAGATTACATCTTTGACAATGTGTTTCAACAGCGTCACCGTGACAGAATTAATATTGTACTGGGAAAAGAAATCGATACACAAGGAGTGGGTTATAACATTAATCAATCCAAAATTGCGATTGGTTCGGGAGGATTTAAGGGTAAAGGGTTTTTGGAGGGAACACAAACCAAAGGAGATTTTGTTCCCGCACAACATACTGACTATATCTTCAGTACCATTGGAGAGGAATGGGGTTTTATAGGAAGCTTTTTTCTAATTTTTCTTTTTTGTTTGCTCATTTTCAGAATCATATTACAGGCTGAAAAACAAACCAACAAGTTTCGAAGGGTATACTCTTATGGGACGGGCGGATTAATATTCACCCATTTTTTTATCAATATCGGGATGTCTTTAGGAATGATTCCCACAATTGGCATTCCGCTGCCTTTTATCAGTTATGGAGGTTCGAGTATATTGGCCTTCAGCATCATGGTTTTTATCCATCTAAATTTCGATGCCAATCGGCTCAATGACTGGTAAGCTCAATGCTTTACATCCAAAATATCCCTCAGGCTGTTCCCCAACGTCATAAATGCCAAAACCAAGCTCATGATGGCCAATCCGGGCAACAAGGTTAAATATGGTTTCCCCAACAGCAAATACCTGAAGTGATCTTTTACCATCCCCCCCCAACTGGGCACGGGAGGTTGGGCCCCTATCCCCAAAAAACTCAATCCACTTTCAATCAGTATTGCACTGGCAAAATTGGCCGCCGAGATAACGATCAGAGGAGGGATAAGTAATGGGAGAATATGATGCCATATGATTCGTGTTTTACCATAACCCAGTGTCTGAGCAGCTTTGACAAAGGTTTTCTCTTTTAGGGTCAAAACCTGACCTCTAACAACCCGCGCCACTTCCACCCACATGGTTAAGCCCACAGCAATAAAAACTTGCCAAAAACCGCGCCCTAAAGCTAATGTAATAGCAATGACCATTAACAAGGTGGGAATAGACCAAAAAACATTGATCAACCAAACAATACCTTTATCCAAATAGCCTCCAAAAAACCCGGCCAAGGCCCCCAGAATAACCCCTATCAACAACGAAATAAATACTGCAATAAAACCGATAGAAAGCGAAATCCGTGACCCAATGATCAAGCGACTCAACAAGTCTCTGCCGTATTTATCTGTTCCCAATAAAAATTTTTTCTCCACTAAGTATTGTTTTCTAAAGCTTGATTCAGAATGGAGAGTTTGGAGTTTTGATGCCTCTACAAACTCATAGTAATCCGATGGGGAACCATAGGGTTGAATCTCTATGCCATCGGTTTGGAATTTGTAATCTTGTATTGGAATTTCAGCCCTGTTATTTACTTCACCTAAAAAAAAAGACTTCTGGTTGGAAAGGGAATTTTCGGTGGGAAGTATCAACATATCGACCTTAAAACCGGGAGGGTTGGAATGAATAGACAAATGCATTTGATTGGCATTGGAAGTACTGTCAGGAGCAATTTGATAAGCAAAAGTTGCTACCACAATCAACAGAAGTATATAGATGGTACTAAAAACTGCCCACAGGTCTTTCAGAAATTTTTTGTAGACTATGGTCCCCCTCAAAACATCAATATTACTTTTTTATCTGAGCTACAGGAAAATTGTCAAGGTTGATGTTCAAATCTTCCAAAATGCTCACTGCTTCCGAGATATAAAAATCTTTTTGTAAGGTTTCAACCCATCTGTCCTTTCTCTCTTTGACCACCACATCAGTGAGAACTCCCGAATCCGGCATCCACTGAAAGGTCAAATCTGATTTGTAATCTTTGAGTACACTAAATTTGTCGGATATTTTTTTGTTGGTCTCCTGTTCTGTTAAGTAATCCTCATAGTTAAGGGTATAGACATAGTCATCCTGTTGAGCCTCTATCCTCCTGGCCTGTTGCTCCATAAGCTGCATATAAGGATTGTCTTTTAATCTATTGGCACTCTGACTCAATGCATATTGATAGTTGGCTTGATTTCCCCATTGCTTGTAGGAAGCAGATTCAATACTGTCCCAAGTCAAAGGATTTTCTTGGTTTTTTTCACCAATATCAATATAAGAATATTGATTTTTTAGAATGATATCACTTCGCACACCTTCCAATTGTGTAGAACCTCCGTTGATGCGGTAAAACTTATCGGTTGTAATTTTAACAGCCCCCAGATCGCCATGTGTTCCCCCCGAAATAATTCGATTCAAGTCAATCACATTTTGTACGGTTCCTTTTCCAAAAGTTTGTTTACTCCCCAAAATGATAGCTCTTTTGTAATCTTGAAGTGCAGCCGCTAAAATTTCGGATGCCGAAGCCGAAAATTCATTGACCATTATGACCAATGAACCATCCCAAACAATGGAAGGGTCTTCATCTCGTAGAATCTCCTTGGCACCGCCAGTACTTTTTACCTGAACTACGGGACCTTGATCAATAAAAAATCCAGTTATATCAACAACGGTCTTTAGTGATCCTCCACCATTGTTCCTCAAGTCCATTATAATGCCGCTAACATTTCTTTTTTTGAGGGCCTGTAATTCTTTTTTGACATCGCTGGCGGCATTTCTACTTTTTTGATCTTTGAAATCAATATAGAATTTAGGCAACTGAATGAGGCCATAAATTTTTCTATTTTTTTGGATGATCGTTGATTTGGCATAGGACTCTTCCAACTCTACTACATCCCTGTTTATGACTACTTCCTCTATGATACCGCTCACTTTTCTGACGGTCAAAAACACCTGAGTTCCCTTTGGACCTTTAATCAACTTAACCGCATCACTCAAACGCATGGGGCCAATTTCTACGGCATCTTCGTCTTTTTGAGCCACCTTGAGAATGACATCACCAACCTCAAGCGCTTTAGCTTTCCAAACAGGGCCTCCAGCAATGACCTCTACGATTTCTACCACCTGATCTTTCTTTTGCAATCGCGCACCAATACCCTCAAACTTTCCTGAAATATTTTGATCAAACTTCTCTTTATCGTCCGGAGCAAAATAGTTGCTATGGGGATCAAACTCAAGTGTTATGGAATTGACATAAATCGAAAACCAGTCCTTTCGTTCAACCTCATCGAAAATCTCAAAATAGTTTTCAATGTTTTCCTTTGTCTTTAATCTGGCTTCTTCCTCCAATACAATATTTGACTTTATATGGAAGGTGCTGTCCTTTTCTTTTTCAAAATCTTGCTGTTCTAACAAATCTGAGTAATATTCTAAAGTAGAAAGTTTAAACCTTTTTCGCCAAAGTTCTTTAAGACCGTTTAAGGTTCTGGCATAGGGAATCTCCTCAAAATTGAGATCAATAGAATCCTTGACACTAAAATCAAAAGGATCAACTAACAAATCCCCATAAAATTCTTTTACCTGTCCCATACGCGCAATCAAGCGGTCGTATGTCAAATTGAAAAACGAAACATCAGCCACTCTGATTTGATCATCAATTTCGTCTTTATACCTTTCGAAATTATTGATGTCGGATTGAAGGAAAAATCGGTGTTGTCCATCAATGCCCTGAATGAAGTTGTTAAAAACTTGCTCTGAAAAAGTATCATCAATGTCTTTGGGATCATAATGACCTCTTTGCATTACATAAGTAATGACCTCGATTAGTAATTTATCTTTATCCGGATTGTCTAAATACCCAGAAGAACTTACAAATAGAATGAGCGCAAATATACCTACGACAAATGTTCCAACAAGCCTCATAAAAATTGTATTAAAAGGTAAATTTAACTAAAAACCCCTTATTAAGCCCAAACCCTAAAAAACTTTTTGTTGGTGCTAAATTAACATTGAGGGGTTAATATTTTTTAAATTTACAAACTATTAAAAATTCATGGAGAAAAAACCCCTCATACTCGTAACTAATGACGATGGAATTACAGCTCCAGGTATAAGAAAATTGATTGAAGTAATGAACGAGATTGGGGAGGTCATTGTAGTCGCTCCCGACAGTCCACAATCAGCGATGGGTCATGCCATTACCATTAACTCCCCACTACATTGTACAAAAATCGATGTCAAAGAAGGTACTCACTCAGAATACAGTTGTTCGGGAACACCCTCAGACTGTGTAAAACTGGCGGTCAATGAAATATTAGACCGAAAACCCGACCTTTGTGTTTCTGGAATCAATCACGGATCCAATTCCTCCATCAATGTAATTTACTCCGGAACCATGAGCGCAGCCGTCGAGGCCGGGATTAAGGGAATACAAGCCATTGGGTTCTCATTGTTGGATTATCGCTGGGGTGCCGATTTTGATGCCATCAGAAACTACGTTAAGAAAATCACAGTGAGTGCTTTGGAAAATAAAATCCCCTCCAATGTTGTTTTAAATGTTAACTTCCCGAAACTATCCGAGAAAAATATAAAAGGCATCAAAATTTGTCGACAGGCCAAGGCCTATTGGGTAGAGGAATTTGACAAAAGAACCAACCCCATGGGACTGGATTATTACTGGCTGACAGGTAAATTCGTCAATGAAGACAAGGGAGAAGATACCGACGAATGGGCACTGAGTCAAGGCTATATCTCGGTAGTCCCAACAGAATTTGACCTTACGGCTCATCACGCCATACAACGATTAAATACATGGAATTTTGAAAAATAAAGAACTTTATCAGGGAATAATTGCAAGTTTTTTTGCCAGTTCAAGTGCGATGATTTTTATCCTACTCTATTTTTCAGAGGGCCCCATTGAAGAGGCCATTTACTCTTTGTTCAAACAGAAAAAGCTAGGGGGACTCATCAGTATGGGTGCGCTAATTAATTTGCCATTATTCTTTTTGGGGATGCAAAAGAGAAAAACAAATTTTGCCAAGGGTGTAATGATTACCTCCATTGTTATCGTCCTTATGGTAGCGACGCTTAAAATCATATAAATTGAAATATTACATCATTGCCGGCGAAGCTTCCGGTGATCTTCACGGATCAAAATTGATGGAGGCTTTGAAAGAGAAAGATGACAAGGCCCAAATTCGCTTCTGGGGAGGGGACTTGATGCAACAAGCTGGTGGTGTGTTGGTGAAGCATTACAAAATACTAGCTTTTATGGGTTTTTGGGAGGTCATCACCCATTTGGGAACTATTTTAAAAAATATCAAATTTTGTAAAAAAGACATCTCCCAATTTCAACCAGACGTCATCATTTATATCGACTATCCCGGGTTCAACCTCAGAATCGCAAAATGGGCCAAACAACAAGGATTTAAAAATCACTTTTACATCAGCCCACAAGTTTGGGCTTGGAAAGAAAATAGAGTCCATCAGATGAAAAAAGATCTAGATGCACTCTACGTGATTCTTCCTTTTGAAAAAGATTTTTTTGAAAATAAACACCAATTCAAAGTGGAGTTTGTGGGACACCCCATACTGGACACCCTATCCAAAAGAAAAAAATCAAAGGACTTTATCAAACATAATGAATTGTCAGATAAAACCAATCTCATAGCAGTATTGCCAGGGAGCAGAAAGCAAGAGATTAAAAAAATGTTACCCATTTTTTTAAAGGTGTCTGCCCTATTTCCTCAACATGAATTTGTCCTCGCTGGAGCTCCAGGCATCGACCTTGAGTGGTATCAAGAATTCTTTGGCGAGGAAAAGATCAAAATTGTCAAAAACAAAACCCACGAACTACTTTTACATGCCAAGGCCGCATTGGTTTCTAGTGGAACGGCTACATTAGAAACGGCCCTGCTCAATGTCCCACAAGTGGTTTGCTACCGCAGTAGTTTTTTGACCTATCAAATTGCTAAATGGATCGTTAAATTAAAATACATCTCTCTGGTCAACCTTATTTTGGATCGCGAAGTTGTTAAAGAACTCATTCAAAAGGAATTCAATGTAAGGGAAGTAGCCCAGCACTTGGAATACGCGCTTTCCGAAATGGGGCAGAAAAAACTCAAGCAGGACTACGAAGAACTGCGAACCATTCTCGGTGCAGGAGGTGCCAGTAAAAAAACAGCACAACACATCATCAACGCATTGTTTTATTTGAACAATGGGAAAACTCAAAAATTAATCAATTGAGGTTGCTGTATAAACACAACTAAATATTATCGCTCACCACTAACCTATAAAACTGACGCTCTACAGTCCGGAAAAAATTACTGAGAAAGATCAATTTTTGATTGATTTCAAAAATGAATATCCCATAGACACCCTACAAATCGAAGCTTTCAAAAATACTTTTATCACAAAAGAATTACGCCTGTTGATTTTGGACGAAAAGGCCATTTACAACATCACCCATTTTGAGCCATCACATCTTTTGATATCTAATGACCCCGTGGCCAATCTGGATCGTGTATTGGCTCAGATTCATCCCAAAATGGTGTTTGCTGAAGGCAGTGACCCGCCTTGGAGTGTTTCACGATGGAAAAAAGTTGTCAGAAAAGCAAGGTTCCGTTTGTGAGCCTCAGAGAATATGGAGCCTACCCGATCAACCTCTAAACTTAGGTCTAAAGTTCTTGCGATACTTTTCAAAATCATCAGGCTTACTAAAAATCATATAATCCCCTTGCTTGATCATTTTGAGATAAAGTTCGATCTGTTGCGGATTTTGATAGCCTACCAATGGGGTTATCAAATCACCCGTTTCACTGACAAAAATGACCGTTGGATAACCTGTGACTCCAAGGAATTGAGTGAACTGATGGGTTGCGTTTCTTCCTCTTCTATTAGAGTCGTAATTGGGATTGGTAAAAGTATTCCCAAAGTAACTGATGGTTTCTTCCCCCTCGGCGTTGAATTTCACGGCGTAAAAATGTTTGGAGATATAAGCCGCTACATCCCGATTTTGAAAGGTTTTTTTATCCATCAATTTACAAGGCCCACACCAATCAGTATAAACATCGATAATGATTTTTTTGGGATTATTTCTCTGTGCCTCAATGGCCTCACCAAAAGTCATCCACTCAATGGCTTGGGCATGAACCCAAAAACCACTTAGGCAAAAAACAACAAATAAATATCTAATATTCATGGTAATCAAACAGTTTTTTCACTTAAATCCTCTGCCCCATGCGAAAGGCGTTTTAGAGGTTTTAGAATAGCAATGACCAAAAGACCAAACAATGTACAGAAGACAAAGATTCCTGTAAAAGTTGCCTTTTCTCCATTATCTCCAGCATTCTCCCCTATATTGGCTGCCAGCTTATTTCCCAAACCTGAAGCAGCAAAATACAAACCCATCATCAAGGCAGCATATTTTTCAGGAGCCAACTTAGTAATGTAAGACAAAGATACGGGAGAAGCGCACAACTCGCCCACCGTATGAAACAAATAGGCCAACACCAACCAATGCATTGATGAATAACCCATAAACTCATATTCTGAAGCGGCAAAACGCATGAATAAAAATCCAAATCCCATAATCATAATACCCACGGCTATCTTAAAAATGGCAGAAGCTTCCTTTCCTTTGGATTTGATCCGCATCCATATTCCCCCTACAAATACCGCAAGGGTGATAATAAAAAAGGCATTGAGCGCCTGAAACCAAGAGGCAGGAATTTCAAAGCCCATCAGCATCCGATCCGTCTTCTGCTTGGCATATAAATTCATCAGTCCGCCGGCCTGTTCAAAGGCCCCCCAAAAAATGATAATCATCATAAATGAGATCAACAGCACCTTGACCCTGTCTTTTTCTATAGGGGTTAATTTTTTTTGTTGCAATTCCTTTTTTTCCTTCGTCGAGCGTTTTTTCAATTCCCCAACCCCAACGAGATATTTTTGACCGAAAAAATAGGTGATTTGACCGATCAACATCCCCACAGCAGCAAGTCCAAAGCCATAGTGCCAATTGTAAGTTTCTCCAACCCAGCCACAAAATAGCGGAGCCAAAAATGCACCCAAATTGATGCCCATATAAAAAATATAAAATCCGAGGTCTCTTCTTTCATCTCCTTTGGAGTATAGTCCCCCTACCATACTGGAAATATTGGGTTTGAGCCCTCCTACTCCCATAACGATGAATGCACAGCCGATGTAGAAGCTCAACTCACTGTCGAAAGCCAAAATTCCATGACCCAAGCAAAGCAAAATACCCCCCAGCATGACCATCTTTTTTTGACCCAATAAATTATCTGCAATCCATCCTCCCGGGATGGCGGCTAAGTAGACCAACATGGTGTACCAACCATAGAGCCATAAAGCCTCTTCATTCGTCCATCCAAAACCGGGATTCTGACTTGTGGTCTCCGCCACCAAAAAAATGGTAAACAAGGCCCGCATCCCATAATAGGAAAAGCGTTCCCATAATTCGGTAAAAAACAAAACAAATAATCCGGCAGGGTGACCCCAAAAGGTTTTTTCACCGGGTACATTCAGATAAGATTCAGCCATAAATCAATAAAGATTTTAGTTTTAAAGTTACTCATTTTATAGGAGAGTGAAATTTTGGAACCTACTCAACCCCCAGAATTAAAAAAAATAGAATGATGTATCTTTAGGCATTCCTGAAAAGATCAATATGTCAAAGAAAGTCGAGGGTTTTTCCAAACTATCCAAAGCAGAAAAAATAAATTGGATCACCCAAATGCATTTTGAGGATAGCCAAAAAGCCAATGAGATTCTTTCTACCTACAATCACAGCGATGAGAAGGTTCAAAAACGTCACGACGAGTTCATTGAAAACCCCATTGCCAACTATTACCTTCCTTTGGGCGTAGCCCCCAACTTTGTAATCAACGGTGAGGAATACACCCTCCCTATGGCCATAGAAGAGAGTTCTGTAATAGCTGCCGCATGCAATTCCGCAAAATTTTGGGCCTCCAGAGGAGGGTTCAAAACTCAAATTCTGGGAACCCAAAAAATAGGACAAATTCACTTTTTATTTGATGGAAAAGCGACGCAACTGCAATCTTTTTTTGAAGAGAAAAAACAAATACTCATTGACAGTACCTCCCCACTAACGGCCAACATGCGTCAGCGGGGTGGAGGAATTCTCGATATCCAACTCAAAGACAAATCGAATTTAATAGAAGACTACTATCAATTGCACCTCACTTTTGACACGGTAGACTCCATGGGTGCTAATTTCATCAATTCCTGCCTCGAACAGATCGCCAAAACATTACAATCACTGGCATCAGATCACAAAGCGTTTTTGAATGATCAAAACACTTTAGAGGTCATTATGAGCATCCTTTCCAATTATGTTCCCCAATGCTTGGTGCAAGCAGAGGTGCGATGTGCTGTAGGAACACTCGAAGATTCGGCCGGAATGTCGGGTATGCAATTTGCCCAAAAATTTATCCAAGCCCTAAAAATTGCTCAAAAAGAACCTTATCGGGCTGTGACCCACAACAAAGGAATTATGAACGGTATTGATGCTGTGGTCATTGCTACCGGAAATGACTTCAGAGCAGTAGAAGCAGGTGTACATGCCTATGCTGCTCGGGAGGGTGTTTACTCCAGTCTGAGCCATGCTTTTTTGGAAGGTGATGAATTTGTTTTCCAACTCAAATTACCTCTGTCTCTTGGAACTGTGGGAGGGCTTACCCAATTGCACCCCATGGTGAAATGGTCCATGGAGTTGTTGGGCAACCCCAATGCCAAAAATCTGATGGAAATTGTCGCTGTAGCCGGTTTGGCACAAAACTTCGCTGCCGTTAGATCTTTGATCACCTCAGGAATCCAAAAAGGCCATATGAAAATGCACTTGCTCAACATTCTCAATCAACACCAAGCCTCGGCCGATCAAAAAGAAAAAGCCTTAGAATTTTTCAAAACACATACAGTCACTTTTAGTGCAGTAACCGATTTTTTAAAATCCAATCCCTGATCCCCATGACCAAATACTACAGCCACGGAAAACTCTTACTCACAGGAGAATACATGGTTTTGAGAGGTGCTGAAGCATTGGCCATACCTTCCAAAATGGGGCAGTTATTGGAGTTTGAATCCAATGATTCAAAAACCCTTAAATGGGAAAGTTGGGATCACAAAAATCAGCTGTGGTTCAGCGCTTCTTTGGATATATTGAATTTTAGCATTTCGGATACCAGCGATGCCGATATTGCCTCAAGGTTGGTACAAATCTTTAAAGCCGTGCGGGCTCAAAACAAGGATTTTTTAAAGGAAACCGGAGGAAGAGTGAAAACCCATTTGGAATTTGACCGCCATTGGGGATTGGGTACCTCCTCAACATTGATTTCCAACTTGGCCCAGTGGTCTCAAACCAATCCCTATACCCTTCTCCAAAACAGCTTTGGGGGCAGTGGTTATGACATTGCCTGTGCGACCGCCAAAAGTCCACTGATCTACCGAAAAGACCCATCAGACCCCCATATTGAAACATGTGAATTTGATCCCCCTTTCAAATCCAACTTATACTTTGTCTATCTCAACCAAAAGAAAAACAGCAGGGAGGCCGTTGCGCAGTTTAAAAAACAAAACATCAGTGAAGAACAAATTGCTTATACCTCAAGGTTGACAAGGGCAATAATCAAGGCCAATACATTGGGTGAGTTTGAACAAATACTCAACGAACACGAAAGTTTTATCGCAAAAATTTTAGGGGTACTTCCTGTCAAGGAAAAACAATTTCCCGATTTTCGGGGAGCGATCAAAAGTCTGGGAGCATGGGGTGGAGACTTTATTTTGGCCACAGGAGACAAGCAAACATCGAAATACTTCAAAAAAAAAGGTTTTGATGTTGTGATCAATTATAAAGAAATGCTAAGCTAGTAGTAGAGCTGACGGTTGTCTTCAATCTCTGCACTAGAGCGAAGTGCCTCATAAATCGAATTGTTGATCCTCATGTTCTCCTCGTTTTGCAATGCGTTGGCATAAGCCCTGTAGCTTTCCATCTCTTCAGCAATTTCTTTGGAGATCACTTCGATCATGTATACCCCACTGTTGCCTTTGATCAAGGCCGAAGTTTTATTGAGTTCCAATGCAAAAGCAGTTCCAATCACATAGGGTTCGGTTCCTGCACCGGCTATAACTGTATTTTCTTGGGTCACTGCCGAAGCGGTTTCAATTTCCTTATCGGTAGCACTGGCGAAAGCATCTAAAGATTTTTTGTCGGCATGTGTTTTTAACAAATAAGCCGCCTTTTTCTCTTTCAGCATCTCTTGGATTACTTCAAACTTGACCGACTCAACATTGACTGTTCCTTTGGGGGTAATCCCGGACAATTGGGCGACTACATAGCCGCCATTGGTCATACTGAATCTTTTGATGTCGCCCACTTCAGTCTCATCATTAAACAACCACTGAACCAAGTTTCTTTGACGTGGTAAATCGGGGAGGTTTTCGTCCAAAAGGTTTACTTTTTGAACAAACTTTACATCATAATCATAATTATTGGCAACCGTATCCATCTGTTCGGTTTTGATGCTTTCCATCTCGAACTGAGTTGTTTTTTGAAAAACACCGTTGGAAGTTTCCTCAGAAGGAACAATCTCTTTGACTACATCGGCTGTTAGAACCACATCTTCCTTGTCGGTGACTTTGATGACGTGAAAACCAAACTCAGTTTCCACCAATCCGATTTTTCCAACTCTGGAACGGTCACAGAAATCAAAAAACTTATCGGTCATCATACCCTCTTGGAAAAAACCTAAATCTCCTCCTTGGGTTTTTGAAGGACCATCGGAGTTTTCGCTGGCCAATTGGGCAAAGTCATCGGGATTTCTTCGCGCTTTACGATACAAATCTTGGGCCAGCTTTTTGGCTTCCTCATTGCTTCTTGTAATGTCAGGGTTGGCTCTTGTAGCACCTACAAAAGCGACCAATATATGACTTGCTTTGATGGCACCCCCTTTTTTACGATCTAAAAAACGAGAAATTTTCAATTGATTGCTGTCCTTATAAGGTCCAAAAACATCACCAGGATTAAGGCCAAATAGAATATCTGCATATTCACTGGCTAAAATTCCTTTGGTTTTGTAAATGGAGTCGAAAGCAGTTTCAGAATACTGCTCAATAAAATCAGTTATATTTTCGGTGGTGGCCAAGCCCTCAATGGTATCGGTTAACTTGGACACATCATTGTACTCAATCCTTTGGTTTTTGAGTTTTTCCAAATCCGCTCGAATTTGATTTTCGTCAGCCTCTGATGCTACTTCGTCAAAAATCACATAACGAACACTTCTGCTCATTTCGGTCTCGTAATTCTCTTTTGTTTTATTGATGTATTGCTTGATGTCGGCATCTGATATTTTAAAAAGACTGTCTGGTACTTCTCCATAGGGCATCCTGACGAACTTGAGATTGACCTTGTCATTTTGGATGTGATAAGCGTTTTTGCCTTCCAATTCCGTAAATCCGGTGCTGGACTTTATCAAATCGTAATAGATTTTTTCCTTGGCCATACCGACAATATTCTCCTCTTGAAGTTTCCAGTTGTCATATGCCTGAGGGTTTTCAACCCGCATTTGGTTGATGTAGTCTGTAAATATTCCAAAATCAAAAAAACCTGTCTCGTTTTGAAATCTGGGGTCTTGGACAATTGTTTGATTCTGCATCAAAATCATTTCGATCTGTTGCTTCCCGGCATCAATTCCCAAACGCTCGAATTCTTGTCTGAAAATGGTCGCCCTTACCAATTGATCCCAAACAGAATTTACGGCCTGCATGGTTGATATATTATAGTTTCTCTCGGTATTCTCGACCAATTGTCTGTAGAAAGTCAATTCAATCTCTTCGTCATTGACAACTGCTATTGGGTCACTGGGACTAGCGGCTGCGGAATTCCCATCGAAAACTCCAGAAATTACGAATGCAAACAATGCCATACCTATCACCAGAATAAGAAATACGGAACGCTGTCTAATTTGACCTAATACTGCCATATCATTTTTTTTGAGTCGGATGCGAAAATACGATTTCCTTTTTGATTATGAAAAAGAATCGCTTTGTTATTTAGGGAGTTACAGCAGGTTATATGCTGCTCATGACAGGCATAAAATCATTACTGATCATCTTTGACTTTGAGGATTACTCTTTCAATTTTTGTAGAGGAGACGTCTTTGATTTCAAACTGGTAGTTTTCGATTTCAATCAGTGTTCCTTTGGCGGGGATTTCCTCTTTCAGATATACGATCAATCCACCCAGTGTTTCATAAAATTCGTTTTCGGGCAGGTTTATATCATAATTTTGGTTAATGTAGTCAACCTCCAATCGGGCAGAAAACTCAAATAAGCCCTCATCAATTTGTTTTTCGAAAAGGGCGATTTGATCGTGTTCGTCTTCAATTTCACCAAAAAGCTCTTCGATGATGTCTTCGACGGTAATAATCCCCGAAGTTCCACCATATTCGTCCAATACCACTGCAATACTCTTGCGTTGTTTGGTCAATAATTTTAGTACTTCACTGATCTTCATGGTCTCGGGAACAAAAGCCACAGGAAGTAATATTTTTTTGATATTCGTAGGTTTTTTGAACATCTCAAAGGCGTGGATATAGCCCAAAATATCATCAATAGAATCCTCAAAAACGGGGATTTTAGACAAACCACTGGAGGTGAAAAGCTTTTTTATATCGGATAGTGAAGCCGTAATTTCAGTGGCAACAACTTCTGTTCTTGGAACCATGGCCTCTCGCACTTTTACCTCCGAAAAGTCCAGTGCATTTTGGAAAATCTGTATCTCACTGTCTACGCTGTCCATATCTTTGGTCGACTCCAGTTGCTCCTCTATATAATTGCCCAACTCAATTTTAGAAAAAGTCAATTGAACCTGATCCCCTTTGGTCTTAAAAAACTTCATCAAAATAAAGTCTGATAACTTGATAATCATAAAAGTTATGGGGGAAAAAAAAGCATAGAAGAAGGCAGTGGGAAAGGCAAAAACCTTCATCAAACCATTAGAAAATTGTTGGAAAAAAACTTTGGGAAGAAACTCTGCCGTAAGCAAAATGATAATCGTAGATATGATTGTTTGAATAAAAACAATTCGAATGCTGATGGCACCCCCCAGTAGCGTCTCCGGAAAAAACAATTGCAAAATACGGTCGCCCATAAATATTCCATAGATGACTAATGATATATTGTTACCCACCAACATGGTGGCAATGAATCGAGAGGGGTTTTTGGTAATGAAGTTTAAAAACTTGGCATTAAAACCGGTCTGCTGCTTTTCTATTTCTAAATAAATCTTGTTGGCCGATACAAAGGCGATTTCCATCCCGGAAAAAAAGGCGGAGAGAATCAGGCAAATAAGAATGACAAAGTCGGAAATAATCATTGAGAGGAATTTCCCCTTTTGTTAAACTTTTTTCTGTAGTGTCTTCTGAAGAGTGCCATAAATACTGAAAGAAGGGCAAATCCGATAAAAATATACGCCTTTTGTCGGTTGCCGCTCCATTGATTGTATGATTCATAGGTAGCCACTACCGCAATTACCCAATATAAGATTTCAGAGATTTTATAACTTTTCATCGACAATTAACGAGTCTTGTTGTTCTTCCACTACCATGGAACCGGTTAGCTTTCCTGTATTAAATTTACTAAATTCTTTATTGGTATCCAATCGTATGGCATCCATATCGTAATTCACATTTTCGAAAGTGAAGGGTTGTTCTGTAAAAAGCCACTCTTTTTCGGAATCCCAATACATCTGATCGGTCTCTAACCGAGAGCCATCATGCGATAAAAGCACCACATTCCCTTGAAGGTCAACTATTTTAGTCTGGTTGTAGAGTATTCCATAATCGGCAACTAGGGTGTTTTCCTCGTTTTTATTGTTGAAAAATATAATTTTCAGGCCTTCGGGAAATTCAGAGTACTTAAAACTCAAGTGGGTGAAATCTAAGTTTATGGGAGACGTTAAAATGGCCTTTACCGCTGCCGAGTCCGTGTAGGTCATATGTATATTGTATGCTATACCCACGGGGTTCTCGTTGAACTGATTGATTTGCTTGAGGGTCGAGCTACCGTCGTCACAAGAAAAAAAGAGGGCCACAGCAAAAGCTGAAAACCCTTTTAAAATTTTAAGTATAGAAAGTTGCATTTACAGTTCCGGAACTTTCACACTGCTTTTAATCCAACAATCGAATTGGATGGTAGCCCCTTGGTTGCCCTCGGTGAAAATTTCGGTTTTGGAGGGCGCTCTACCTTCATAGCTTCTGGCTGTTTTCAAGGCCAGTTTTTTGATTGAGCCATCCACTTCACCGGCTTTGTAAGCCATTTGTGCCGCCAACCAATAAACCGCTCTTTTGTTGAACTGGGTTTCCGCACAATCATTAGCACTTCCGGCATAGAGATTAGATATCATCAAATAGGCACGCCCTAAAGAAGGTTGAAAACTCAGGGCTTTTCTGGCATAACTGCGGGCAGAAGATTTTCTACCGGCATTCTTAAACTTTATGGCAATTTTGTATAAAATTTTAGCCTTTTTATAAGGATCTGTCTGAAGTGAAATAGACTCTTCATAATATTTTAAAGCCTCATCACTGTCTTGGGCTTTGTCCTTTAATATCCCCAGATAGTAAGCAGAATCGGCAGAAGGATCTAAAGTATGTAGGGCCTCTACAAGGGTAACGAAAAAGGGATCATCAGAACATTCCTTACTGTCCATTCGAGAAGCAGCACGCTTTAACCAAATGGCATCAGATTTAAACTCCTGAAAGTTTCTTTTGTACAGGGGAACCAAATTCACACAAGTCGCCTCCTTGGAAATGATGGCGTCTAAATTCGAAAGAAAAGTCCCAATGGCATTACTGTTGATGCCATAAACCCTTTTGCTTCTCACATCACGGCTGTTCAATGGAACACCATCCTCCTGTTTCTTTAGGATAACATCTAGTTTTTTGGCCAGATTGGTGGATTCTAACTCAAATTTTTCGGAAACCTCCTCGTATTTATTGAACAATTGC
Organism: Flavobacteriaceae bacterium UBA3159; assembly: GCA_002364535.1. Lineage (GTDB taxonomy): Bacteria > Bacteroidota > Bacteroidia > Flavobacteriales > Flavobacteriaceae > UBA8316. The sequence continues at coordinate 28,549 of DEYL01000047.1, forward strand.
TCCATCGATACGCTGTGAGTTCCCTCCTTGTAAAGGTCATAAAGCGTTTTGAAATAATTGTAGAGTTCTTTGGGGTTACTAAAACTCTTGGCATCGGTCTGATAGGCCAACTCAAAAGTTTTGTAAACCTGCATTTTGTCTGCGGTTTTGTAATCCAACATGGCTTGAGCCTTACTGCTGATAATATCTCCCTTGACACTAACATTTTTTTTGGTGGGAAAGTTTTCAAGCCACTCATCGTAGAGCTTCATCAAATCGGCTGTTTCAGTTGCAAGAGACTCGGGGGTTGCTTTTTTGATTCTGTCTTTGAGGATGCGCTCCCCATAGGAAAATACCGCAACATTAAGCGAGGGGCACTCTTTCCTGACGCTCATCCAAGGTTCGTAAGCCTCGTCGTAGTTCTTGACTTTTGCATACTCAGCGAAAATGGATAAATTCTGCATACACTCTTCGCTATTTTGTGCTGCAATAGGGTCGATCAACACCACACCCATCCAAAAAATAAATATTTTAAAAAATTTCATCACTTTAAATTTAATTGTACTTTCTCTTTATAAACCATTTGTCATTTAGTGAAAAACCAACCCTAAAGGACCAAAAATTTTCTTTGAACAAATTATTATCATTACCTCTCCTGCTTCCATACTCAAATCCAATATTGGTATTGGAAAAGCCTGCTAAAGGTAAACCAAATCCAAAATTAATGCCAGTTTCCTTTAATCCAAAATTATTTACAACAATCCCCGTCAACTCATGTCGGAAACCCATCCTAAAAACAATCCTTTTCCAGTAGCTGGTAATGGAACTATAATCGGGGATATAAAAGCCTCCCAATGAAAATTGATATGCATTTTGATAGCTAACTTCGGGCAGGCTTGCGAATTCATGACTGAAATCGCTCAACGCATTCAGCGTGTATTGTGCACCGGCAAACCATTTTCGTTCTTCACCGACTCCTAAACCAAAAGACATAATGTTAGGTATTGTAATCTCTGTTTTGTTTAAATCAAAATCGATCAAGTCAATTTCTATATCCGCTCCAAAGTTTGAAGATCTGGTATAGGAACGTGTGTTGAAAAATCTGGAATTGGTCGATGTCAAATTCGCTTGTGGTGCATAGGAAAACATGGTTTGAAGCTCCAAATCATCCTTTATCGGAATTTCTAATTGAGAGGAAAATTTAAAATCTAGACCAGAAACACTGGATTTATTTTCCAAAACAGTCCCCAAAGTAACCTCATCTTGAAACCTTCCGGTTTCGGTAATGATCTTTCCAAAGTTGTAATTAAAAGTAACTCCAAAACTGAAATATTTTAGCGCATTAATCCCAACGGAGAAAAAAACTTTATTGATTCCTCCCTCTCCTTGAAATACATTTAGGGTATCGTCATCATAATTTTCGGATTCCAAATAGGACAGCTTGTATCCCACAGAGGTAAAAGGGATGATCCCAAAACCAAAACCAAAATATTTGGTCGGTAGAGCTACTCCAATATAATCCAGACCTGCAGACGCGATGCTTTTGGTCTCATTGGCACCTGTCATATTGTTGATCTTGTAATTCAAGCCCAAGGAGTAATTAGTCAACTTGAGTTTTGCGTAAGAACTGGGATTGGATAGGTTGGCGTGGATCGAGTCATTATAAACCTCGAGTCCGCCCATAAAACGGTTGACGTGCGTCCCCCTAAAATTTACCTCACCCAATCCAGCATAGGAAAAGGGTGAGTTGGTTCCGGTTTGCGAAAAAATAAAGGAACCCATCAAAAGTGCAAAAAGTTTAAATGTATTCCTAATCATGAATCAATATTCAGTTTTAGCAAGTGGAACATTCCTTCTGCCAGAAAATTTGAATGGGCAAATATCCTATTTTTTAATGTTTTAGGCAACTTATTGGCGTCTCCACCTGTTAAAATAATCGTTAAAGAATCGTATTTGTGGTCATAATATCTTATTCTGGCGTTGATTTCGTCCAGTATTCCAAAATAAATCCCCGCATGAATTGCCTGATCCGTATTTTTTCCCGTTGGATTTTCGGACTTTTTTGCCTTCAGTAGGGGGAGGTTTCCGGAGTAGTGATGCATTGACTTGTATCGCATTTCAAAACCTGGAGATATAGCTCCACCGTGATAGCAGTTGTGGGCATCCAAAAAATCATAGGTAATACAACTGCCCAAATCGATGATCAATACGTTGGTATTGGGGTGACTTTTACAGGCGGCCGCTACCAAAACAATTCGATCTGATCCCAAGCTGTTGGGGCTTTCATAACTATTTTCAAAAGGCAATCGCATCTGAGAATCAACCGATATAATGGGGAATTGAGGCGAGAATTTTTCAAAAAAATTGCCCGCTTGATTGCTTACATCACTATAAATCAGACCCTCAATGTCCGGATAATTTATAATTAGTGATTGCGTCATATCATCAAATTGTTCCAAAGCAACACTTTGTTCCATAACGCACTGATCCTTATTGTACAAGAAAAATTTGGCCAGTGTATTCCCGAGATCGACAATCAGATACAATTCACATTAAATTAGTAGCTAAAAGTAATCAAAGATTTTTAGAGTAAATCCTTTGGGAGGGATGAAAAAGGATTTTATATTTGCACACTTTAAAAAGGGTACCTTAGCTCAGTTGGTAGAGCAAAGGACTGAAAATCCTTGTGTCCCTGGTTCGATTCCTGGAGGTACCACACAAAATTCCCGTAACAGCTTTTTCAATAGGTTTTTACGGGTTTTTTCTTTTTCGGGGTTACTTAAAAAAGGTAGGCTCAGTTCATTACATTACTTCTAAATTATTCTGTTAAACTTTTTTAATAAACATGGTCTAACCTCCCGAATTTCTTATACTCTTTATAAAGTTCATGTTAACCAATTCTCTACGGAATAAGTTTTTTTTAACATTTATTACTAGTGACCTACGCTATGTGAAGTAAATCATCCATTTTACTTCTACTCAAATATTTTTCATGTGAAACTTTAGAAGTCATTTGGCTTTTATACCGCAATCGGTTTAATTCCAATTTAACTCCCTCCCTCAAAATACTATAAATTTTGTCAGTTATTAATCCATTAATATTGATTTACAAATAAGTATTATATTTAGAATTATTGATAAGGTTAAATTTCCTAATTATTTTTAGAAACTATAGCATGTGTTTAAATATAAACTCCAATCATTTTAAAATTTATTTAATATATTAAATTATGCCTGTTAAGTACTATATGATTATCAACTTCTTTAGTTTAATAAAAAGATCTACTTATATATTTTTAATTATTTTTCTAATGATCAGTAGTTCCAATTCTTATCAATCCAAAAATATTAAGCCTAATATTATTTTGATAATGACAGATGATCAAGGTTGGGGACAAACAGGTTATTATAATCACCCTATACTAAAAACCCCAAATATTGATTCTATGGCAAAAAATGGGCTCCGTTTTGACAGATTTTATGCTGGTGCTCCTCTATGTTCACCAACAAGAGCAACTGTTTTAACTGGAAGATCTAATGACAGAACTGGAGTTTTCTCTCATGGTTATGCATTAAGATTACAGGAGAGGACTATCGCTCAAGTATTAAAAAAAGAGGGTTATGCAACTGGTCATTTTGGTAAGTGGCATTTAAATGGGCTCAAAGGTCCTGGTGTTCCTATCTTTGAGGATGATTCTCATGGACCGAAAAATTTTGGATTTGATTATTGGCTTACAGTTTCCAACTTCTTTGATTTAAATCCTATAATGAGTAGAAATGGGGTTTTTGAGAATTTTAAAGGAACTTCATCTGAAATTATAGTTGATGAGGCAATTAATTATATAAAAAAATGTATCGCTGACAAAAAACCTTTTTTTACTGTCCTATGGGATGGTTCACCACACGATCCATTTATTGCAATAGAAAAGGATCGTCGTTTGTTTAATGGATTAGATGAGCAATCCAAAAATCATTTTGGTGAGCTAGTGGCATTTGATCGTAGCCTGGGGCGATTAAGGGACCAAATAAAAAAACTAGGAATTGCAGAAAATACTATTCTTTGGTTTTGTAGTGATAATGGGGGATTAAGAAAAGTTAATGAAGCAAATATTGGTGGATTGAAGGAAACAAAGGGATCAATATGGGAGGGTGGTATAAGAGTTCCTGGGATTATTGAGTGGAAAGGTATAATTGAGCCAAGAATTACAAGTTTTCCAGCTTCAACTCTTGATATTTTCCCAACGATATTGGATATACTTGATTTACCAAAAAAATTAATGCAAGCTCCAATTGATGGGATAAGTTTGTTTCCAATTTTTAACAATGAAATAAAAAATAGGAAAAAAATGATTCCATTTAAAATAAAAGACAAAGGTGCACTAATTGATAATAACATAAAACTGGTAGCAATTAGTTTAAAGAATCAAGAGTTTGAATTATATGATATTGAATCTGATCCATCCGAATCAGAAAATATCTCAATAAAAAAACCAAGTGTATTTAAAAAAATGAAGAAAGAATTTAATGTATGGTATAAATCTGTTCAAAAGAGTGTTAATGGGCAAGACTATCCTGAAGGAAAACTATTTAAACAGCCATCTTCACATTTTTGGATGAATGACAATAAGTATAAGCCTTTTATTAAAGAGTGGATTAAACGGCCAGAATATAAAGATAGAATCTTGAAAGGGAAATAAGAGTTACTAACTTATTTTAACACATTCAACTTTAGCTATTTCACAAAAGTCAATTAAATGGTCAAAATTTAGGTCCAATGAAAAAACTGTATGATGAGAACCACCAGCCATCATCCATGATCGAGTAGCATCAATAAAATTTGGTTTACTATTTAGTAAAACCCTTGCAACTGGAAGTTTTGGTAATTTGTTTTTTATTTTTATTGATTCAACTTCGTTTAAGATAACTCTAAAACTACTCCCCATATCAACCAAACTTACATTTATTCCTTTACCAGTTTTTGAATTAAAAACTAGGCGAACAGGATCCTCCCTGTTACCAATTGATAAAGGGTGAATTTCACACTTAGGTTTTGAATCAGAGATTGATGGACAAATTTCAAGCATGTGAGAGCCTAAAGTCGAATTTCCTTTGTGCCCAAAATGATAAGTGTAATCCTCCATAAATGAAGTTCCTCTATCAATTCCATCGGCCATTACTTTCATAGTTCTTAGAAGAGCTGCTACTTTCCAGTCGCCCTCAGCACCGAAGCCATAACCTTTCTTCATTAATCTTTGAACAGATATACCCGGCAATTGTTTCAAACTCCCCAAATTTTCAAAAGTTGTTGTAAATGCCATACAGCCAACTTTTTCTAGAAATCTTTCAATTCCTAACTCGATCTTTGCAGCATCAACTAAGCTAGAGTGGCGAACTTCTCCAACTTTTAATTGTTTAGTTATTTCATATTCAGAGAAATATTCTTCAATTATCGAACTAATGTCCACATCTTTTAAATTTTTGATTTCTTTAAAAATATCATCACTATCGTAACCATTAACAGAAAAACCAAATTTAATCTGAGCTTCTAATTTGTCTCCCTCTGTTACTGCTACATCTCTCATATTATCACCAAATCTTGCTACTTTAAGATTTTGAATTTCATCCCAACCCAAAGCAGCCCTTGTCCAAACTCCAATTTCTTTATGAACATTTTCATCAGTCCAATGACCTATGACGATTTTTCGTGAAATATTCATTCTAGATAAAAGGTGGGAGAATTCTCTATCCCCATGAGCAGATTGATTAATGTTCATGAAATCCATGTTGATTTTTGACCATGGAATTTCTTTATTAAATTGAGTATGAAAATGACAAATTGGAAGAGTTAATTTTTTGAGTCCAGAAATCCACATTTTTGAGGGGGAAAAGGTATGCATCCATATTATCACTCCAATACATTCTTTATCATTATTCAGCTCTGAGCAGGTTTTTAATATTTCCTCAGAAGTAGTGACCACTTTAGTATAATTTATCGAAACAGGGATCCTTTTAGAATTATTAAGATTACCAATAATCTTCTTTACATTATTTGAAACATTTTCAATTAGCTTATCGCCATAAAGGTGCTGACTGCCACAAATAAATCCAATACTTTTATTTTTGATAAACTTCATATCTTATTGACCATAATATTTATTTTTACCCCTTTTTCTCTGATAGTGTTTATCAATAAGTGATTTTTTTAATCTTTTTACATTAGGATTAATTTTTTCAGTTAGAAATGCCATTTTAGCTATCTCCTCAAGTACTCTTGAATTAAAAACTGATTTAGAGGCATTTTCTCCCCAACTAAATGGGCCGTGATTTCCAACCAATACCATCTGAATTTGATTGTAATCAAAATTATTCTCTCTGAAATGATTTACAATTTGTATTCCTGTATTGAGTTCGTAATCTCCTTTAATCATGACATCATCTAATGGTGGCGTACATGGAATATCGTTTTTTTGGTGATCTGCATGAGTAGTGCCATATATAGGAATACTTCTTAATGCTTGAGACCATGCCACAGAATATAGTGCATGAGTATGCGAAATACCTCCAATTCTGGGCCACATTTTATAAAGATAAGAATGGGTTTTAGTGTCAGATGAGGGTTTTAAGTTACCATCAATAATATTATTTTCATAGTCTACTATAACCATTTTGTCTGGGGTTAACTCCTCATATTTAACTCCACTTGGTTTAATTGCAAAAACTTTATTTTTTTGATCTGAAGCACTTACATTACCAAATGTATGAAAAACTAAACCTGTCCTATTAAGCTCCATATTTGCCTGATAGCATTCTTCTTTTAACTTTGAGAAATTAGTCATTTTAGTTATTTGATTGATCTTCAATAAATCTTGAAAATTGATTGTATTTTTTGTAAAGTATTTTTAGTCTTAAAACCTCACTTTTTTCTGGAAAATAAATTATGTCAGATTTACTTCCCATAATTTTAATGGCGTCATGAATTGACTTATAAATTCCACTTGATACTGCGGCAAAAATTGCTGTTCCTAGAGCTGAAGTTTGATCAGATTTACATATACTAACAGGTAAATCCAAAACATTTGAAAGGGTTTGCATTATAAATGGTGATTTTCTTGCAATTCCACCCACACCAATTATTTTCTTTATCTCTACACCCTCAAGCTCAAATCTGTCAATGATTTTTTTTGAACCGAAACAAATTGAATATATTAAAGAAAGAAATATTTCTGGTGAACCACTTCCAAGTGTTAAATTTGATAATGCTGCTTTTAAATTTTGATTAGCATCAGGCGTTCTTCTACCATTTATCCAGTCAAGTGAATTTGGAATTCCAGAGTCATCTTTTATTTTTGATGCAGCATCAGTTAACTCTTCAATTAACTTTTCCTCACAAATGGATATGATTTGATTTTTTTGAATGTTATCAATTGAATCAATTTTTTTTAAAGTATTTTTTAGTGGCCATTGAAGTATTTCTTTAAACCAAGCAAGAAAATCTCCAAATGCAGACTGACCCGCCTCTAATCCATAGTAACCTGGGATTACTGATCCATCTACCTGGCCACAAATACCCCTTACTACTTTTTTACTTAATAGTTTTGAATCACCAATTGTTATATCACAGGTTGAAGTACCCATTACCTTAACTAAGATGTTCTTATCTACTTTGGCCCCAATTGCAGCAGCGTGAGCATCAAAATTACCTACACCAATAATTGTTTTGGTATTAAGGCCAAGTTTCTTTGCCCATTTTCCACATAAGTTTCCCGCTGCACAGTCAGATGAATATGTTTCGTTATATAATTTATCCCTTAAATTTCCCAGGTAGGGGTCTAATGAATTTAAAAACTCTGTGCTTGGTAACCCATTCCAAGACTTGTGCCACATTGCTTTATGTCCTGCAGCACACCTACTTCTTTTAAAGTTTGACAAATTACTTTCCTTTATCAAATTAAATGTCAAATAATCACAGTGTTCCATCCATGAATATGCAGAATCCCTAACTGATTCATCAATTCTAATTATATGTAAGATTTTAGCCCAAAACCATTCTGAGGAATAAATTCCTCCAGAATACTTTAGATACTTAAGGTTTTGTTTGGCAACTAAATCATTTATTTCATTTGCTTCTTTTATGGCTGAGTGATCTTTCCAAAGAATGACCATTGCATTAGGATTATTTTCAAATCCTTTATCAAATACAAGAGCATTACCTTCTTTGTTAACTGGAATAGGGGACGATCCCGTAGTGTCAATACTTAATGCTTTTACTTGATCAGGATTAATTTTAGACTTAGTTATTAATTCTTTTACACTATTCTCTAATCCAATTAAATGATCTGAAGGATGTTGTCTAAATTGATTTTTTTTTGGTTCACAAAACATACCTTTTGACCATTTATCATATGTGCAAACCGAATCTTCTAATTCTTTTCCAGAAATAGCATCTACTAGTAAAGCTCTTACTGAATCTGTTCCAAAATCTAAACCAATAACATATGAATTCATAGACTATTCAGACAATTACAAATTTTCTTTTATTAATTTGTAGAGCTTATGTGTAATTACCTCTTTCTTAAAAAATATTGAAAATATTTCAATAAAATAAACAATTAGAAATCATCTCGCACTATGCACTTTAAAAAAAAATTTAAATTAGGTATATTAGAAATTATTAATAAATATATTCAAATAAATCTACATGAATTTTAATTTACATTAATATGAAAATACTTTTCAATTTAGGGTTTTTTATAGTTATGTTATTAAACTCAAATCTAAAAGCTCAGATTAAAGACAAACCAAATATTCTATTTATCGCAATAGATGACATGAATGATTGGATTGGTCCATTAGGAGGTCTTTCAATAACAAAAACTCCAAGTCTTGATAGTCTAGCGAAAAATTCTATTTTATTTTCTAATGCTCATTGTTCTTCACCAGCATGCTCTCCATCCCGTCTATCTGTTATGACTGGTATACTGCCTCATAAATCTAGTGTTCTAGATAATCAATGGTATGATGGACCAAAATGGAGAGAAATTCCTTCTTTGAAAAATATTGAAACAATTGATCAATTTTTCAAAAATAGGGGGTATAAAACATTAGGTGGTGGTAAAATTTATCATTCATTAGCTCCTCCCTGGACATTAATAAATCAAGCTGATCCAAGTGGCTGGGATTTTTACTATCCCAATATTTATGCTCCCATTCCATTTCAAATTAGAGGTAAAAAAGAAATAATTGATCCTAACTATTTTATCGGTAAAAGGCACAAGTATTTTACTTGGGGGCCTCTCGATTTAGATGACAATAAAATGAGTGATTACCATGTTGTTGATTGGGTTATATCAGAACTTAAAAAAGATCATGAAAAACCTCTTTTTTTGGCATTTGGTTTATTTCGTCCACATATGCCTTGGGAGGTTCCAAAAAAATACTTTGATATGTTCCCTGTAGAAAATATTAAACCTTTAGAAACTAAAGAAAATGACCTTGAAGATGCATATGATCATGGTAGAAGAAAGTGGCATAAGTTTGTTGAAGACAATATGCAGTGGAAAAAGGTAATCCAAGCATATCTAGCCTCAATTGCATTCGCAGATAATCAAATAGGTAGAGTAATGAGTGCTCTTAAGACTTCAAAACACTCAAAAAACACTATTATTATATTGTGGTCTGACCACGGGATGCACATTGGTGAAAAAGAAAATTGGGAGAAATTTTCACTTTGGGAAGAATCAACTAGAGTTCCACTTTTTATAAGTTTTCCTAATATGAATTCGAATGGAATTCAATGTGATGAGCCAGTATCACTAGTAGATATTTATCCAACTTTGGCTGAACTCGCTGGTTATGAGCCTCCCGATCATTGCGATGGGGAGAGCTTAATGCCTCAGCTACAGAATATTCGTGTTGAGAGAAAAAAATCTGCAATGACAAGTTTTAAATTTAGCTCAGGAGATATCGGTCATTCTTTAAGAAGCAAAGATTTCAGATATATTTTTTATTACTCTAATAATCTTGAAGAATTATATAATCATCAAACTGATCCTAACGAATTTGAAAATTTGGCTTATAACCCTTTGTTTAAAGAAAAAATAGATGATTTTAGAAAAGAATTATTTGATAGATTAGAATTGAAGGAGAATTTTGACAGAATTATAAAACCTCCAAAAGGATATAAAGTTTATGATGGAAAAATAAAAAAAACTGGATTTATACCAATTTCAAAAATAAAGAATGATCCTAAGCCAAAATAGAATAAAGTTATCTAAAACTGATTTTTTTTAGGTCTGCAAGGTTATCTTTTTCCCCACGAAAAAGTAAGCACAAGTTAATAGTATGATTAATTGGTAATAATTTAAATTCATGTTCACCAATTTTATTTCGACGATCAAAATTATATGTTCCAATTAACTCTCCAGTTGGAGAATCTATCCTAGCTTCAATTTTAAAATTATGATTAAATTTTCCAGTAAACTTTATATATTTTTTTCCTTTAAGACCTTTAATTTTATTATATACTAAAAAATCTTTGTCTCCAATCTCAGAAATTGAGAATGTACCATCAGTATTTTCAATTTTTTTAACTCCAAAAGACTTAAAATATTCTACTGCATTAATATGACCTTTACTAATATCAAAATTTCCTACTCCAACACCATCTACCCTTATTAGAGCTATTTCACCATTTTCCTTATAATTAACATAACTAATAAATGTATCTCGGAAATATCTGTTGCCTGTTTGACTCATATCACAATAGGCGAAGTACCATTGATTATGCCAATTAAAAAAAGATCCATGACGTCCTTGTCTAAATCCATTTGGCCATGTTGGCGAATCATAACCATGAGCAAAACTTTTACTTTCAATTATAGACCCTTTATAGTCATATGAACCATATACATTATCTGAAATTGCATAAAAACATCCCCATGATAGATAATATTTTTTATTATAATAGTGTATGAATGGTTTGTCATCTGTTGTCTTTTCTTTCCTTGTTCCACATAGGTTATATGGCCCCCTTGGATTACTAATAGTAATTTTTTTTGGAGCTTCAGCTAAGGATATCATATCATCATTTAACTTAGCAATATAGTAATCCCATATTCCAAATACAATATAGAAACTGCCATCCACATCCTCAAAAATTCCCATATCATATTCTTTAGTCGGTGTTAAATCTTCTTTGAGAAGAGGTTCTCCAAGTGGGTCAACCCAAGGACCCATTGGATCTTCAGCCATTACAACTCCCGAATTAATGTTCGCCTCTGAGAAATACCAATAATATTTATCATTCCTTTTGACAATATCAGTGGCCCAGCATTTATTATATTGTTTGCCTATATATGTTTCTTTTGGTGATAATTTTTTTACAAGATGCCAATCAACCAGATTATCTGATGACCATAGCCACCAATCATCCATCTCAAAAGTTTTATTTTTTGAACTTCTGTCATGTGATGCTGCTAGATATGCCCTATCATCAATTATTCTTATATGGGGGTCATTGACTCCCTTATCTGGTATTATTGGATTTTGAGAGAGTGAGAAATTATATCCCAGAATAAAAATGAAAAAAAAATTTTTATTAAAAAAAATTCTTGCTATTTTGGTATTCATCGTATTTGATAAAAGCTTGTTTAATTAACTAATATTAATGAGAATTTACTTATTTGCTTTTATATTTTTTTGTTTCAAACTTACTCTGGCACAGACAAAAATAAATATACAAATTCCGGAAACAACGACAACAATAAGCAAACATATTTATGGTCATTTTGCAGAACATTTAGGAAGGTGTATTTATGATGGAATATATGTCGGCGAGAATAGTGAAATCCCAAATCTTAATGGGGTTAGGATTGATATTATTGAAGCTTTAAAACAATTAAAAATACCAAATTTGAGATGGCCTGGAGGTTGTTTTGCTGACTATTACCATTGGAGGGATGGAATTGGACCTAAAGACAAACGTCCCTCAATAGTTAACATTTGGTGGGGTGGAGAAAGTGAAGATAATAGTTTTGGTACACATGATTTCTTAAATCTTTGTGAGGAATTAGGTACGGAACCATTTATTTCTGCCAATATTGGAACTGGTTCTGTTAGAGATGTTATGGACTGGATCCAATACACCAATCACGATGGTAAAAGCCCAATGTCTGAATTAAGAAAAAAAAATGGTCGTGAAGCACCTTGGAACGTAAAATTTTGGGGTGTTGGAAATGAAACTTGGGGATGTGGTGGTTTGATGACAGCTGAATTTTATGCAAATAGATTCCGATTGTATTCATCATTTATGACAAATAGACAAAACAGCAACAACATATATAGAGTTGCTGCAGGTGCATATGGCGAAAATTATAATTGGACCGAAGTTCTACTTAAAAATATTCCGAAAAAATTAATCGAGGCTATTTCGTTACATTACTATACATCGGCCTCGGGAGTAATAGGTGCAGGTAAAAATCCTACTGGCTCAGCTATAAATTTTAGTCCCAAGGATTACTTTATGACAATCAAAAGTGCGCTTAAAATTGAAGAAATTATAAAAAATCATATTAAAATAATGGATAAATATGACAAAGATCAGAAAATTGATTTAGTCGTAGATGAATGGGGGTCATGGTTCGGAGAGGAGGTAGGTACTAAACCAAGATTTTTGTACCAGCAAAACACTATGAGAGATGCAATAATTGCTGGTGTAACTCTGAATATTTTCAATAATCACGCTAGACGAGTAAAAATGGCTAATCTAGCTCAAACTGTTAATGTTCTTCAGGCTATAATTTTGACCGAAGGAAAAAAAATTATTTTAACACCTACTTACCATGTAATGAAACTCTATTCTGTTCATCAAAATGCTGAACTTTTAAATCTAAAATTTGATTCTCCAATTTACAAATACAAATTAGAGAGTCTTAAAGCACTCAATGCATCTGCCTCTAAAGATAAATCAGGAAATATTAATATTTCTCTTGTAAATATAGATAACAAAAAATCACATGAAGTTTTATTTCAATTATCTGATTTGGATATCAAAGATGTGAGAATAAATATTATTTCTTCAGAAAAAATTAATGACCACAATGATTTTAAAAATAATGATCTAGTAAAATCAGTTTCATTTACAAACTTTGAATACAATTCGGGAAATCTCGATTTGGAAATTCCACCCCACTCATTAATGCTAATTAAGCTTATATCCGATAGAAATAAGTTATAATTCTCTTTTTACTGTTGTAATTCTATGAAAATAATTTAGTTGGTGAATAAATAACCATAGTCTTTTAAAAGTTTTGGTTTTCCACTCAATGATTGATCATCACCTACACTTTTCATTCTGTCAAATAAAATTTTTCTCATTTGTTTAACAACAGATTTGTACTTGGGATTATTTGCTAAATTTTCGTATTCGAAAGAATCTACATTCACTTTGTAAAGTTCTTCTTTGGGCCGCTTGTGGTAAGCTTCAAGAAATTTCATGGCTGACATATTTTCACTTGAAGCTTTAATCCAAGATTTCCACTGTCGATTATGAAATTTTGAGTCTTCTTTTACGAGATCCATATGAGTTGTTCGATAAAACTCGGGATAAATATTATATATATATTTCCATTTGTCATTTCTAACAGATCTAATAGGATAAACATTCCAATTGTTGTCACCTTTATGTACTCCAAAAATCTGATCCCTATGTGTTAATTTTTTTCCAATTAAATTTTCTTTAAAAGAAATACCATCAATTTCCCACGGAATTTTCCCACCAGCAATATCAATAATTGTGGGAATCAAGTCTATCCAACTAACCATTGCATTAGAAACTGATTTAGGTTTAATTTTGTTTGGCCATCTTATTAATAAGGGTGTTCTTATTCCTGTCTCATATAAATCCCATTTTGCAAATGGCCAGGCTTGACCATTATCAGAGGTGAAAATGGTTATAGTATTTTTAGTTTTTAAATATCTTTTTATTAATTTTTCAATTTCACCAAACTTTCTATCAACAATCTCAACAGCTTCAACATATCTTGAAATTTCCATTCTTGCCTCATAAGTATCAAAGGTTTTTTCTGGAATTTCAACTTCATTTGGCTTTATGCGTACATTATCCTCCTCTGGCCATGGTCTGTGGGGATACCTGGTACCAAAAAATATTACAATTGGTCGATTACTCTTTCTATTTTTAAGAAATACTTCAAGCTCTTTTGGTTGAGGTCTAAAACCTTCGGTTTCTATTACATTAATATCATTTCCTGAGTGTGAGCCTGGTCCATGCCCAACTTTTCCCAACCAAACTATTTCATATCCAAGGTCAATTAATATTGGAAGCAAAGGCTTGATGTTTGGCTTCCTCACTTTTTCATGATTTCCAACAATTCCATTTTTATATGGCATGAAACCTGTCATTAACGCAGCCCTACTAGGCACACAACTTGGTGATGCCACATAGGCTTTATTAAACTTCATTCCTTGTTCAGAGAGAAGTTTGATATTGGGTGTAGATATCCACTCTGCACCATACGCCGATGTGTGATAAACTCCCAAATCGTCAGCTATAAAAAATACAATATTAGGCAGATCATTAGCTTTTAGGATATTTTGAAATGCAAAAATAAATACGATTAGAATTCTCAATCTATAAAACTTTATTAATTTATTTAAATTAATTAAAAAATCATTATAATTAATAAAGCATTGGATTTTAAATTTTTTTTTTATTTAAACTCCTATCAAAAGTCAATCAATAGAGATTAAATAAATGAGACGCTTTTCAAAAAAGATTATTCTTTTATTACGGAAGGTTTCATAAATTACATGTTTATTTAAAACACCGCAAATGAAATCCTTATCAAAACTTTTTCTCAATTTGGCATTACTCAGCGCCAATCTGGTCCTCTCCCAAGGGTTTAAAATCGAAACCGATAAGGGAACCATTATGGAACCGAACAACATGATCTGTAATGGAGGTTACTGGACAGAGGCCGAGGGAAAAATGAAAATGGAAGTTTTCTCTACTTTGTGGAACGATTCCCTATCTTGGGAAAAAAGAGCCAATGCCATTAGAAAAAATATTCTTATCGGAATGCAATGGGATAAAATTTCCAAATATGATGGTAAAATTAATGTCATTAAGCACTCTAAGAAAATAATGGTTGGTTATTCGGTAGAAAACATAGCCATTGAGAGTTTTCCGGGATTTTATGTTACAGGAAATCTATACCGTCCCCTCCAAATACAAAAACAATACGCTGCTGTTTTGAGTCCTCACGGACATCTTAAAGACAAGCGCTTCACCGACTATGTTCAATTGCGCAGTGCCTATTTAGCCAGTAAGGGAGCAATTGTCTTTGCTTACGATATGGTTGGCTTTGGAGAAAGCAAACAGACTAGGCACAAAATGCCCATTAGCCTATTGATACAAACATGGAACAGCAAGCGTGTATTAGACTATTTGCTCAGTCTCCCCGAGGTAGACCCGCAAAGAATAGGAATGACTGGGGGTTCTGGAGGAGGTACCCAAACCTTCATGCTCACCGCACTCGATCAAAGGATCAAAGTATCAGTACCTGTTGTGCAAGTATCCGCACACTTTTTTGGAGGCTGCGTTTGCGAAAGCGGAATGCCTATTCACAAAACTGCCAACTTACAAACCAATAATGTTGAAATCGCTGCAATGGCTGCCCCAAGACCCATGTTACTCATTTCCAATGGTGATGATTGGACCAGAAACACCCCCAAAGTTGAATTCCCGTACATCCAAAAAGTATACGCCGCCATGGGAAAAAGTAAACAGCTTAAAAATGTTCATCTCGTCAATGAGAAACACGACTATGGTTATTCCAAAAGAATCGCTGCCTACGCATTTTTCACAAAACATCTAAAACTCGATTCCGGTAAATCATCGCAAAAAAAACAAATCGACGAAAGTTTTATCGTGGTGTTAAGCCCTGAAAAACTTAATGTGTTCACCCCCGAAAAGCCACGACCAAACACAGCTCTAAAAAATGAGTTTGAGATACTGCAATTTCTGAAATTTCCAACCGACGAAACCCCATATAACTATTACAAAAATTAATTAACTTAGTGCAAACCATTTAAAACCTATTTAAACGCTTTTGATGATGATTAAAAAGGTGTATATTAATATTGCATTTGTTGGTCTTCTCATTTCCTGTTCGGTCAAAGTCCCCAACGAAATTACTGAGGAGTATATTAATTTACCTGAAGTGATCGACTTCAATTACCATGTCAAACCCATTCTCTCCGACCGATGTTATCAGTGCCACGGCCCCGACGAAAAAACCAGAAAAGCCGGATTGAGATTGGATGTAGAATCTATAGCTTTTTCCAAATTAGAAAGCGGAAAAAGAGCCTTTAGTTCAGGCAATTTATACAAAAGTGAAAGTGCTAAGAGAATCATACACGAAGATCCCGAAATCTTAATGCCACCCCCCGAAGCCAACTTGGCTTTGACAATCAGAGAAAAAGCCATCATTTTTAAATGGATAGAACAGGGGGCCGAATGGAAAGAACATTGGGCGTTTTTACCCCCAAAAAAACTAATACCCAATACAGATTCCAATGTACTGCAAAATCCCATTGACCAATTCATCAAAAAAAAATTAGAACAGGAAGGTTTAAATTTTTCTCCTAAAGCCTCCAAATCTATTTTAGCTAGAAGGCTCTATTTGGATCTAACAGGACTGCCTCCATCCATAACGGAGCTGGACTCTTTTCTCAATGACAAAAGCGAACAAGCCTATACAAAACTGGTGGATCGACTCTTAGATACAGATGCAAATGCTGAGCGATTGGCCCTTGACTGGCTCGACCTTTCTCGCTATGCCGATTCCCATGGTTTACATGCCGACGGTATTCGAACCATGTGGCCATGGAGAGATTGGGTTTTAAAAGCCTTTAAGGAGAATATGCCTTACGATCAGTTCGTAACTTGGCAATTGGCCGGAGATCTAATCCCTAATGCCTCCCAGGAACAAAGACTTGCTACAGCCTTTAACAGAAATAGCCCCATGACAGCCGAGGGTGGGGTCATTGATGAAGAATGGCGTTTGCACTATGTATTTGACCGGACCGAAACACTTTCTACGGCTTTTATGGGCCTCACTGTGGCCTGTGCCAAATGTCACGACCACAAATTTGATCCTATTTCACAAAAAGACTATTTCCAGCTTACCGCTTTCTTCAATAACATCAGAGAATTGGGTATGACAGGCGACGACGGAGAATTCGGACCGTTACTCCCCCTTACGGACCAAGTGACCCAAAGCAAACTGGATCAGCTTAATGAGGGTTTAAATTCCATCAAAAAACAATTGGAAATAACTGAAAAAGAACTTGAAGAAGTTTACCAATACTCCGAGCAACTCGCCCAAAATACTAATACAAACCCTAGACCTCTTTTCCATGCTGCCTTCGAAGAAATGGATATAATCAAAAAAAATAGACATAGTGTTGATGGAAAAAACGACTTCTTTGGTGGTGCCGATCAAAAACCTAAAATTGTTGAGGGGATCAAAGGCAATGCCTTTGAGTTTAGCCAAGACTATGATCATCTCCACATAACGAATAAATTGATTCCCAACCTGGAATGGACCGACCCTTTTTCCCTTTCCATATGGTTAAATACCAACAAAAGAAAAAAAGGGTCTTCACAAAGTCTCATTGCCAATTCGGGAGGTAAAAATGATTTGTGGAGGGGCTGGGAATATTATTTGGATGATCAGAATAAGCTCAATTTACGACTTATCAATGTATCTCCCTCTAACCTAATTCATATCAGGTCTTTAGATTCAATAGTGCTGAATAAATGGCACCACTTGGGTGTCACTGTTGATGGCGGTGGAAAAGCAAATGGAGTGCAATTCTATCGCAATGGCAAACCAATGCAGACAGAGGTAGTCATAGATAACCTCTACAAAACCATGTTACCCACCACAAGAGATCGCAAAAAAGGTTTTATAAACACTGACAGAAAATTGATGATTGGAAGATCAAATGAGGGCTCCACTGGTGATTATGGACTTTTCAGTGGGCGAATGGATGAATTTAAATTTTTCAAAGGAGAACTTACCCCTTTTGAGGTTCAGTCAGTTTATAGCGAAACCCTTGGAGAGGAGCAGTCCATTGTATGGCCAATCATTAAAAAGCACCTTATTGAAAAAGATCCAAAAATCTCCGATCTAAAAAAACAACTTAAAGTAAATCGAGAAGAATATCTCAAAACCTATGCCCCTGTCACTGAGGTTATGGTCATGAGAGAAATGGAAACTCTCCGCCCCACCTACCTATATAACCGTGGTAATTATAACGAACCTTTATACACCGTAGAAGCGAAGGTGCCAGAAGTTCTCCCTGCTATGGATGAGAAGTTGCCCAAAAACCGTTTGGGCCTCAGTCAGTGGCTTTTCGATCCCAAAAATCCCCTCACCGCAAGAGTAACTGTGAACCGTTACTGGCAAATGATCTTTGGGAAAGGACTGGTAGCCACCCCCAACGACTTTGGGGTTCAGGGACAATTGCCTTCCCATCCTGAGCTACTCGACTGGTTGGCAGTCAGTTTTAGTCAAGATTGGGATGTAAAAGTATTACTTAAAAAAATGGTGCTCTCCCAGACTTACCAGCAACAATCGGTTAGCAATCCAATAATAGACCAAAAAGATCCGAAAAACCTCCTCCTGGCACGAGCCAATACTTCACGATTACCAGCAGAGATTATCCGGGATAATGCCCTAAAAGTCAGTGGCCTGCTCAACCCCAAAGTGGGAGGAGAAAGTGTCAGACCCTATCAGCCCAAGGGGCTTTGGAAAGAAAAAAACAACTTCTCCACCTTTCTATTAGAATATAAAGAATCTCAAGGAGAAGACCTCTATCGTAGAGGGCTATACACTTTTATTCGACGAACATCTCCCCCACCCAATATGCTTACTTTTGATGCAACCTCAAGAGAAGTATGTACCGTCAAAAGAGACATTACCTCCACCCCACTTCAAGCACTTGTGTTGCTAAACGACCCACAATTTTTTGAGGCCTCCAGGATTTTTGCCGAACGTATCATTAAAAGTAAAGATACCCTGGAAGAACAAATCAGTCATGGATTCCGCCTGGCCACTGCACGACATCCCAAGGAAAAAGAATTGGAGATCCTGGTCGATCTATACAACAGTCAATATCAATATTTTAGACAAAATAGAGACAAAGCCTATCAAGTCCTTAGCGTAGGTGAAAAACCAAGAGATAAAAGCATATACAGTGTCCAAGGAGCTGCCATGACCATGGTCGCCAATACACTTCTCAACCACAACGAAACTTATACCAAACGTTAAGATGCACTGCAACGACCAACATCATCACGAAAACAAGAACTACTCCCGAAGAGACTTTCTGACCAAAACATCTCTTGGGTTAGGTGCACTCTCCCTTGGATCACTTATTAGCCCAGTGAACGCGTACGGTCAAAGTGACTTTTTAAATCTTTTGGACAGCTCAAAAATGAAACTTCCCCACTTCATTCCCAAAGCCAAAAGAGTCATCTACTTGTTTCAAAGTGGAGCACCATCACAATTAGATCTCTTCGACTATAAGCCTAAACTCAATGAGATGTTTGGTAAAGAAGTTCCCAAAAGTATTTTAGGAGAACAAAGGCTCACCGGGATGAGCTCCGGACAAAATTCGTTCCCCATGGCCGGCTCCCTATTCAAATTCAACCAACATGGACAAAGCGGTGCGTGGATGAGTGAACTCATGCCCCATACTGCCAAAATAGTCGATGAACTTTGTTTCATAAAATCCATGTATACCAATGCCATCAACCATGATCCTGCCATCACCATGATCCAAACCGGATCCGAACTGCCCGGCCGGCCCTCCATTGGCTCTTGGCTCAGCTACGGTTTAGGAACTGATAACAAAAACCTGCCCGAATTTGTCGTTTTGGTCACCAAAGGCAAAAATGGTCAACCCATCTACTCCCGACTTTGGGGCAATGGCTTTCTTCCCTCCCAACACCAAGGGGTACAATTCCGCTCCGGAAAAGATGCTGTACTCTATCTCGACAATCCCCCGGGAGTGACTAGTGGCATCAGAGAAGAACAACTCAAATCCCTCAAAAAATTGCAAAACATTCAGCATGCAGATATAGGTGATCCCGAAATTTTGACCAAAATTTCTAACTACGAAATGGCCTATCGCATGCAAACCTCTGTACCCGAAGTCATGGACATCTCCGATGAACCCGATTATATTTTCGACCTCTACGGTGAGGACAGTAAAAACCCCGGTACCTTTGCGGCCAACTGCCTGCTCGCCCGAAAACTGGCTGAAAAAGATGTCAAATTCATCCAGCTCTACCATCGCGGTTGGGATCAACACAGCAACCTACCAAAAGGCATCAAAAGACAAGCCAACGAAACCGATCAGGCTAGCGCTGCGCTCATTCAAGACCTCAAACAAAGAGGACTGTTGGAAGACACCTTGGTCATTTGGGGAGGAGAATTTGGACGAACCAACTACTCTCAAGGGATGCTCAAACCCGACAACTACGGTCGAGATCACCACCCCCGTTGCTTTACTGTCTTTATGGCTGGTGCAGGAGTCAAAAAAGGAATCACCATTGGTGCTACAGACGATTTTGGCTACAACATTGCAGAAAGACCTGTACACATCCACGATTTTCAGGCCACGCTCATGCACCTGCTGGGTATTGACCACGAAAAACTAACCTTTAAATTCCAAGGCAGACGCTACCGATTGACAGACGTACACGGCAATGTCGTTAACGAAGTTTTGGCCTAATACTATGCTTATAGAATTCCTCGATTTCCTCGGCAGCCTCCATCCTCTGATCGTACACCTACCTATCGGCATCATCCTCCTAACCATTGCCATTGATGTTTTTATGCGAAATAAAAACAACAGTGTGCAACGGGTCATTACCATGGGATGGTTCTTTAGCTTTTTCAGCGGACTTTTAGCCGCCCTCTTTGGCTGGTTTTTGGGAGACAATGGCTACTATTTCGAATCACAAATCAACATACATCGCTGGAGTGGTATTGCTTTTGTTGGGCTGTGTTTTATCATCTGGTTACTGCGATACATCAACTTTCGATTTTCTAAATCCTTTAACCGATCCGTTAACCTGACTACAATTCTACTGTTGATGGTTACCGGTCATTTTGGCGGAGAAATGACACACGGTCAAAACTACCTTTTCGAAAATCTTCCATATGTCCAAAAGAAAATTTCATTAATTCCCCTCTCCGAGGCCAAACGTTCTGAGACCGATTCTCTATTTGTCTATGAAGATTTGGTCTATCCGGTCCTGGAAGAAAAGTGCATTGCATGCCACAACCAAAATCGAGCCTATGGGGGACTCAATATGAGTGCTCTTGAAAGTATGGTCAAAGGCGGGAACAGTGGTGCCGGCATCCAAAATGGTAAACCTTTCGAAAGTTTGATCTATAAAAGAGTAAGTTTTCCCCACGACCATCCCAAATTTATGCCTCCGAGCGGAGTGCCACTCAGCTACGACCAAATCGTTACGCTGGAGTGGTGGATCGACAATGGAGCCGAAAAACAAATGCCGGTCACCCTGGCCCGAAATGATCCTAAAATCCAACGTTTGATGG
Organism: Flavobacteriaceae bacterium UBA3159; assembly: GCA_002364535.1. GTDB lineage: Bacteria > Bacteroidota > Bacteroidia > Flavobacteriales > Flavobacteriaceae > UBA8316. Next base: position 50,184 of record DEYL01000047.1, read on the forward strand.
AACTCCAATACGGCCTCGACCTCAGAGAAAAGACCTATTTGGAAACCCTTGCTCTGGCCTCTCCCACTCCCGAAGAATTAAAGCCCATTCAAGGAGAAGAATTCATTTGGCGATTTCTGAATCCCGAACAGAGTTTTCTGGATTTGAAATTCACCAAAAAAGAGATCGAAACAAATGATCTACTCAAAATCCAGTCGATAAAGAAAAACATAACATGGCTCAACCTGACCGATTGTATGCTCAACGATAATCACTTGAGTTACCTCATTGATTTTTCAAACCTCACCCGACTCAAGATTCAAAAAAATCCGTTGGTAACCAATAAAGGCATGGAGGCCCTTCAAAATTTGGAAAATCTAACCGAGCTAAATCTTTATGGTACTCGGGTTAGTAACGCTGCTTTGAATACTTTAGGGCAGATGGAAAGTCTTAAAAAATTATTCCTTTGGAATACGCGCATAACCGCCAAAGCCATTGCGGATTTTAAAGCCCAACATCCCGACATAGAAGTCATCGCCGGATTTTAGCTATTGCAGTTTAAAGAGGTCGTCTTCCTCCTTTTCTTCCTCCGCTTCTGTGGGTTCTATCTGTTCTACCTTACTCAGTTTGGACAACATCATACGGGTACGGGTGGTCACCATTTTTTCGATCTCGTTGTCGGCTTCTTTGATCTTACGCTGAGCCTTTTCCAAGACGGTCCCAAAGGTGGAAAACTCCTTTTTGATACTGGCCAAAACCTCCCAGACCTCACTGCTGCGTTTCTGAATCGCCAAGGTCTTAAAGCCCATCTGTAAACTGTTGAGCATAGCCGCCAACGTAGTGGGACCAGTTAGTATGATCTTATATTCCCTTTGCAATTGGGCGATCACCTTGGGATGTCGGGTAACCTCAGCATACAAGCCTTCAAAAGGCAAAAACATGATCCCGAAATCCGTGGTATGTGGCGGATCGATATAGCGTTGGGAAATGTCTTTGGCGAATTTCTTTACCGTATTAAGTAAGGCACCCAAAGTGGCTTCTATCGCCACAGAATCACCCGACTCATAGGCGGATTGCAAACGGGCGTAATCTTCCTGCGGAAACTTAGCATCTACAGGCAAATAAACCGGACCGCTGCTGTGGCTTTTCCCCGGAAGTTTAATGGCGTATTCCACCAGCGCATCCGAACCTTTTTTGGTTTTTACATTGGCATCGTATTGTTCGGGAGCTAAGATCTGCTCCAAAATATTGCCCAACTGTATCTCACCCAAAACTCCACTGGTTTTGACATTGCTCAACACCTTTTTTAGGTCGCCCACCCCTGCCGCTAGGTTCTGCATTTCGCCTAGGCCTTTTTGCACCCTTAGCAACTGCCGGGTGACCACTTCAAAAGATTTACCCAAACGTTCTTCCAGGGTTTTATGGAGTTTTTCATCAACGGTTTCCCGCATCTTTTCCAACTTTAACTCGGTGGATTTGACCAACTCGTCCTGCTTTTGATTAAGGCGTTCAAAATTTTGCTTTTGCAGCTCATTAAAAGCGGTAACGTTTTTAGAAAAGGCTTCCTGAAAATCCTTGAGGGTGGTGCGCAACTCTTGCCGGTCCTCCTTGGCCTTTTTAGCCAAAACCTCATTGAGGCGTTCCATGCTTTGGGTGATCTCCAAACGGGTTTCCCGAAGATTTTTTGTCAACTCCTCACGGTTTTGGTAAAATTCTCCCCTGATCAACTCCCGTAATTCACCTGATAACCCGGTGCTACCCTGTTTTCTAGATAACAAAAACAATAGTAACCCAAAAGTCAAAGCCGATAAGGCCAATAATCCGATTTCCATTCTAAGGATTTGTTGCAAATTAAAAAGAAAAGACATGAAAGTAGGAAAGAAAAGTCAAAAGTAATAAAAATGACCCTTAAAGAATATTAAGTAGATCACAACAATTGCCTGATCAATCCCTCCTGAGCAGAGGAGGCCACCATCAAACCTTCACGGTCAAAGATGGATCCTCTAGAAAATCCTCGAGAGTTAGACGCACTGGGGCTGTCCATGGCATAAAGCAACCATTGGTCTAAAGAAAAGGGCCGGTGGAACCACAGTGCATGGTCAAGACTGGTATAAAATGTTGGGCCTTTACTGAGTTCTTTTTTATGGGGTAGGGTGGCAGTTCGCAACAAGCCGTAATCAGAGATATAGGCCAATAACTGATGCTGAAGTGGTATTTCAAAGGGGGTGGCTTCTTTGGAACGAAACCAATAATTGCTCTCTGCCGGAGCGTTGACATTATCCCTCAGGCTAAGCTTTTCTACAGGTCGAAACTCTATCACCTCAGGTTTGATCTTTTTAAATCGTTCGAATACCTCTGGGTCTGTTTTTTGTATTTCCAACTGCTCCAGATCGCTCAACAGTTTTTCGGGAGAAATATAATTGGGCATCGAATTTTGGTGGTCAACCCCTTGTTGTAACAACTGAAAAGATGCGGACATGTTAAATATGGCACTTCCTCTCTGAAATGCCACCACCCGCCGGGTGGTAAAACTTTTACCATCTCTGATGATGTCCACCTCATAGGTGATGGGCAATTCCAAATTACCCCCCAAAATAAAATATCCATGAAGCGAGTGGGCATAACGATCGTCGGGAACGGTCTGGTAAGCCGCATTGAGGGACTGCGCCAACACCTGTCCCCCAAATACCCGTCCCCAAGAGGTTTGGAAGTTTTGTCCTTCAAAAGTGTTTTCACCCGTCTTCTCCAAAGTGATTAGATCGATCAGTTCCTTAATGTACTTCATTCTCAATTTTGATTTATAAAGTTATTCTAAGTTAGAGCAAAATTAATAATCCCCTCCCGCATTACTGTTTTGAACAGACAAATTCCAATCTCGGTAAAGGCTTTCTAAAGCCTTTAATTTTTTGGATTGTGCGGTTGACAGATCGTTTTCTTCTCGGGTGTCTTGTCCCAAGTCATACAGTTGTGGTCCTCCGTCAGAAACACCATACAACTTGTGGTCGTTGTCAATTAACGCAAATTGTTTGTTGAATTGATAGGCCAGGGGTTTTGTTCTTTTTAGCTTTTTTTTGTTCCAGTAGGGGGTAAGGTTTTCCCCGTCATATGGTCTTTGGTATTTTTCCATATCAATCTCCAAAATATGAGCAATGGTGGGAAAGTAATCGGAGGTAAAGCAGGGGGCGTCCACCCTGGTTCCGGAGGGGATTTTTGCTGGCCACTCCACGATGCCAGGGACCCTGATCCCTCCCTCATGTAAACTTCTTTTTCTTCCCCGCAAGCCTTTGGTGATTCCTTGAGCCCTTCCGTGGGGGATGTTTTTATCTCTTACTTCTTTTGATGTTTCAGGGCCATTGTCGGAGGTGTAAAAGATCAAAGTATTGTCGGACACCCCAAGGGTTTTGAGTCGGTCCCTCAAACGGCCCACCTGTTCATCTAGGGCAGAGATGACTCCGTAATAGTGTTGTTGGTTTTCGCTAAACTCCGCATAAAGAGATCTGTATTGTTCTCCTGTCAATACGGGTAAATGGGGCGCATGAAACCAAATGATGGACAAAAAGGCTTGGTTTTGGGCCACAGATTCTTCAATAAAAGGGATCACCCTATCCATGATGACGCGTGAGTCGTCCCCTTCGAGATTTTCGGTTACCCTTTGGCCTGGCCCTGTCCAGTAGGAAGTGCCAAAAGGCTCCCCCTCCAAGAGTGTTGCTTTAACATCCTCTGCCGTCTGGGGTGGCGTGATCATGGGATCCCAAGTCGGAACTTTGGACTCGGTGACAAAACTGACGTCAAAACCGTGATTCCAAGGCGGAGCGTAGTGCATTTCGTTTTGTTTTTTGCCGCCACGATTGGCATCGGGAATGTCACGTGTAAGGGTTCCCAAATGCCATTTGCCAAAATGCCCGGTACGGTAGCCTTTTTCTTTGACCATCTCAGCAAGGGTAATCTCTTGGACCTTTACATGACCGCAATTGGCGCTACAAATGCCCATACGAGCGGGGTGTCTACCGGTCATCACACTGGCCCGGGTTGGAGAGCAAACCGAACCTGCGGAATAGAAACGTGTAAAAACTGCACCATTTTGAGCCATCGCATCAAGGTGGGGGGTTTTCAGGTGAGGGTGGCCGTTATAACCCACATCACCCCATCCTTGATCATCGGCCATAATCAAAATAATATTGGGAGGCTGTTCCCGTTGGCAAGCCAGCGTTAAAATGAAAATAAAAAAGATACTTAAAACAGCTTTCATCTTACTTACGGGTTTTTATAAAAAACCCTTTTAACTGAACAGAAAAAAGGGTTGTATTATTATTTTTTCACGGATTTAACGATTGACATAACTATCGATAAACTGCTTGTCCAAAGCATCGGAATCTCCGTATTTTTGACGCATTTCGTCATATCTTTTGTGCATCATTTGCTGGATCTCTTCATAGCCAGGGTCGTTGTAAATGTTGTTCATTTCGGCGGGATCCTTATCTAAATCGTACATTTCCCATACATCGATATCGTAATAGAAATGCATGAGTTTGTAGCGATCGGTCCTTACTCCGTTGTGTCTTTTGACCATATGAACTGAAGGGTATTCATAATAAGTATAATAAATGGCATCACGCCATTCGCTGTTTTCCTTACTGACAACTTTTCTAAAAGATTCTCCCTGCATCGGCTCAGGAATGGGTACTCCGGCATAGTCCAAAAAGGTAGGGGCAAAATCAAGGTTTTGGATCATCTGATCAATCTGTGTACCGGGCTTGATCTCTTTCGGGTAACGCATCAAAAGTGGAGTTCTTAAGGATTCTTCATACATGAATCTTTTGTCAAACCAACCATGTTCTCCCAAATAGAAACCTTGGTCGGAAGTATAAACAACAATGGTGTTTTCTGCCAGACCGTTTTGATCGAGGTAGTCGAGTACTTCTCCCACACCATCGTCAACGGATTGGATTGTTCTGAGGTAGTCTTTCAGATAGCGGTTGAATTTCCATGAGGCCAATTCTTTACCATGTAATTTTGCCGCTTTCATGGCATCGTTTTTAGGTGTATAGGCATTGAGCCAGGCCTCACGCTGTTCGGGAGTAAAACGTTCGAGTTCTTTATTGAATCGCGTCTCTCTCCCGAAGGGATCAATGAGAAATTTAAAGTCGTGTCCCCAACGACCGTGTCCACCATTGCCATGGGCGGCGGCAATTTGCTCTTCTGTAGCAGCGATTAGCATCTCTTGTGCAGCTGCGGCAGGACGCCCATCATAGTCGTCGAAGAAATTGTCGGGAAAATCAAATGTCTTGTCGTCAAAAAGGGTCAAATACTTTTCCTCAGACTGCCAGTTTCTGTGGGGTGCTTTTTGGTGGTACAACAACAGAAAAGGCTTAGTTTTATCTCTTTTATTTTTGAGCCAATCCAAACTCAAACGTGTGGTGATGGAGGTCACATAGCCCTGTATGCGTTCTTTGACGCCATTGATTATGAAATCGGGATTGTAGTAATGTCCTTGTCCGGGTAGTACGGCAGAATAGTCAAAACCTTGTGGCAATCCCCTGAGGTGGATTTTACCCACCATAGCGGTTTGGTAGCCAGCGGCTTGCAGGTCTTTGGCGAAATTGGGTTGCTCCCAATTAAAGTCTTGGATGTTGTCCACCTTTCCATTGACAAAACTGTGCTTTCCGGTGAGCATCACCGCCCTACTGGGAGCACATATGGAGTTGGTCACAAAACCTTTATTAAACAGGGCGCCCTCGTGGGCAATTCGGTCAATGTTGGGTGTGTTGTTCAGATCGTGTCCGTAGGCACTTACGGCTTGAAAAGCGTGATCATCGGACATAATAAAAACGATATTTGGTGGCTTTGGTTTTTCTTGCTCACAAGAAAAAAGAAGTGGCAAAAGAAAAACGAAAAGAATTAATTTTTTCATAGGATTTGATTTATTTAATTACATACAAATTATAAAAATTTCAATTAATCGAAGGGGTTAATTTGTTAGAGATAAAATCTTACATTTAATTTCCAAAAATTAAGGATCAAAAGATGACCAAAACAATCAAATGGGGGATCGCAGGTCTCGGCAATATTGCACGAAAGTTTGCAGAAGATTTAAAAAGGGTTGCTCAAGCCGAGTTGGTTGGTGTGGCTTCCACTAACAGGGGTCGTGCACTGGCTTTTCAAAAGGAATTTAACGGACAAAAAGCCTATGGTAATTATGAAGATTTGTACCGTGATCCTAAAATACAGGTCATTTATATTGCCAGTCTAAACCAGAACCACAAAGACATGACCATGGCGGCACTGGAAGCGGGAAAAGGGGTTTTGTGCGAAAAACCCCTAGGACTCAATACGGAAGAGATCCGGGCTATGATCGCATTGGCTCAAAAACAAAATTGTTTTTTGATGGAAGCCTTGTGGTCGCGTTTTAATCCAGCCATACAAAAAGCAAAACAGTGGATCACAGCGGGGCAGATTGGTGATCCCAAATTTCTGTATGCCGAGTTTTCCTTTTACCGTCTTAATATAGATTCCTCCCATCGTTTGATGGATCCTAAAAAAGGAGGAGGGGTTTTGCTGGACATAGGAATCTATCCCTTATTTCTGGCCTATTTCATTTTGGGTAAACCCAAAAAAATAGTAGCACAATCCATCTCTGCAAATACGGGGGTGGATGTTCAGACCTCCATGATACTGCAATATAAAAATAACCAAGCGGTGCTCTATTGTGGTATTGCCAACGAAAGCGACAACAACGCCAAAGTGGGGGGAACAAAAGGGGAAATATTACTCCATGGTTTTTGGCATAATGCCCAAAAAGTGGAGTTGACCCAATCTGGAACCACCACCCAAGAAGATTTTCCCCTAGAGGGGAACGGTTATGTTCCTGAAATTGAAGAGGTCAACCGCTGTATCGCCTCGGGGAAAAAAGAGAGTAATTTGTGGAGCCATCAAGACGCAATAGAACTAGGTAAAATGGTTGAACAAGTTTTCGAAAAAATAAAGTAAAAGAGCTAAGCCACTATTTAACTAAAAAAGATTTACTATAGGTTTTCTCTCCATTGACCGTAATTTTGTAAAAGTACTGTCCGGGAGGAAGGCGTTGGGTAGCGGTATCAATTAAAGAGAGGTTGTGCTTTCCGGAGTTTAAACCAGAACTAATAGTGTTTCCTACTTTTCTTCCCAATACATCAAAGACATTGATTTCGACATTGGCGTATTCATTAATTGACAGGTATAAGCTGACACCGTGATCTCCGTTTACTGCCGCGTGGAGGGGAAGGTAAGGGTCTTCGGTAATAGGCAATTTTTCCGATCCATCACAACCCAATCCCAATCCCAAAAGTTGGGGCTTGGGACCGCTAATGGCATTGCTGACATCGACGGCATCTGCACACAACCAATCGGTAAGGACAGAAGCATATACAGCTCTAAAATCGATACTGCTTGCAATATTACCTTTCTTATCCAGTGCTCTTAGGTTAGGGTGCTCACCAATAAAACCATTGCCGTTGAGGGCTGGCCCAAAAAGCATAATTGGCGCAGCAGAACCGTGGTCGGTTCCATTTGAACCATTTTCAGCAACCCGACGGCCAAACTCAGAAAAGGTCATCGAAAGTACTTTGTCGGCCACTCCATAATCACTCAAATCTTTGTAAAAGGTTTGGATGGCCTTAGAGAGTCTTGACATCAAGGATTCATGACGTGCAGGCTGGTTGGCATGGGTGTCAAATCCGCCCAATGAAACCATGTACACTTTGGTCCCCAGACCCCCTTTGATAAATCGAGAGACCAAACTCATTTGTAAATCAAAATTATCATTGGCGTAGGAATCAAATGCTCTGGACTTTTCGTAAGCCTGATTGATCACAGAGGCATAACGGAATGTGGTGTTTGAGGCTTCTCTTAAAAAGGAAACCTGCTGGCTATGAAGGTTAGTCCTGATGTTTTGGTTGTCAAATAAGGTTCCGTTTTCGGCCACTCTTTTGAGGCGTTGTGGACTGGATACCGAAAAAGAATAGGTTGTGAGATCTCCATCAAAAATCATATTTCCACCACCGCCGATTTGAATGGCTAGGGGTTTTTTGGGTGGGTTGTTCATGTAATCCCCATACTTTCCCTCGTAGTATCTACCCATCCATCCAGAACTAATCTCACTGTCGGGAGTCGTCGTTGCCCAAATTTCGGAGGATTTAAAATGGGATAAGTTTTGATTTTCGTAGCCCACACCGTGGATGACTTTCATGGCACCCTCGCCCCACATAGGTGCCACAGCGTTCATAAAATTAGGCATACCATGATTGTCGTTAAGCTTGTAAATGTTGTTTTCTGGTATATGAATTTTGGGTCGTTTGTTGGCATATAAATCAAAATCGTAAAGTGGAACAATTGTATTGAGTCCATCGTTACCGCCTTTAAGTCTAATGAGCACCAATATACGATCGGAATAGGCATCGGAAAGGGCTTGGTTCAACTGAGGAGATTCGACCACTGACAGAGTACTGTTCCCAAATGAAATGGCACCTGCTCCTGCCATACCGAGGGTTCTCAAAAATCCCCGCCGATCCCAGTGCGCGTGATCAAGATCATGAGACTTTAAATGCATTTCATTAGGTTTATGGCGCTTCATCTCTATTTCAATTGAAATTCAGGTAGGGTTATAAAAAAGCGCATCAAATCGTAGACCTGTTTACTAACGCTGTTACTATTTAAAGACCAGGTTCCATCTTCAAAATAACTTTCGGGGACATCGCCCATAAATATATTAATGGCATCAGTCATTTCCTCCTCTTTAATTTGGTAGGGGCAAAACATAAAATCTTTAAGTTTCGTGACGATCACCCTTAAATCGGTTTGATCACTTCCCACCAAGGCTTGGATAAAAGTTTTAAACTGGTTTTTGTTTTTTTGCCAGTATTTGATCAACAAATAATCTGCAAATTCCCAACGCTTGGGTAAGGTTTCAGAATTGATCCAATCGTGATTGCCTTGCCATCCTGCCACATCGATCGGGGAAAAAATTTCTTGTCCCATGTCCCTGCATTTATTTCTAAAGTTCAATTCCAAATCAACGTTGACCGGGTATTGAAAAGAAAGGGATTGGTGCAATCCCAACATAAGATCAATGGGACTTTTGATGATCACATTGTTATTGACCGAGTCGAAAAAATGCTCGCTTTTAAACAATTGTTTTATTACAGGTAAGATTTCAAACTGATTGTCCTTTAGAGACTTGGCCATTTGGCCAATTATGGATAAATCTTCTTCGGGGCTTACAAAATAACGATAGATTTTGGTACAGATAAAATCGGCAACGAGGTCTTCTTTTTCCTGAAATAAGATGTCGATAACATCGTCGTATCCCCAATTACCCGTTTGTCCAAAAATGGTTTTTGATCCCTTATCAAAAGTATTTTCATTGAATTCAATGACGCCCATGTTGGTTTTAAAACGGTTGTATCCTGTGAGTGCTCTTGAGGTCTCTGTAATGTCCTCTTGGGTATACCCATTGCCTTCGCCAAGGGTAAAGAGTTCATACAATTCTCTGGCGTAGTTTTCATTGGGATTGTTTTTTTTGTTTTCATAACCATTGAGGTAGCGTAACATGGCCGGAGCCAGTCCCATTTCGCTGACAAGAGTTTTGAAATTCCCCAATGCATGGGATTGGATCAAGGCATAATATTGGTAGAGATAGGCCGGTTGGTTAACGTCCTTGTATTCTATAACAAAATGATTGCTCCAAAACAAGACCAGACGTTCTCTAAAACCGTTATTGGTGATGTCTGTATAAGCCTGTTTCTGGCAAATCGTATGATAATAGCCTTTGTTTTTCCCGGAGTTGTTGAATTGCTTATTGTCCCATTGACCCCATTCGGGAGCAGGGGTTACCTCCATATCTGCTGCCACTCCCACAATGTCATCAATCATCGTTCCGGGAGTAGAGTTGAGATAGAGATTGATATTGGATAGGGAACAACCAAAACCCAACCGCCTGGCAAGCAAGTTGATTTGATCGGCATTCCAGGGGTTATTTAGAGATGGAGAATAAGGTTTCAAATTGGTAAATAGCGTTTGTTGAAATCATAAAATATATTAAATCTAATAATTAATTAATAAAGAAAATCATCCACTTGTTTATAGGCGTCAATTACAGCGATTTCCCCGGCTTTATCGGGTCTGGAATTACCGTGCTCCATGCCCATAACCCCTTTAAAACCTCTGGAATGAATGTATTTAAAAACGTTTTTATAATTGATTTCACCTGTAGTGGGTTCCTTTCTTCCAGGGTTGTCTCCAATTTGGAAATAAGCAATTTCATCCCAGCATTTTTCGATATTTGGGATCAAATTTCCTTCTTGGATTTGCTGGTGATAGATGTCGAAAAGGATCTTACACGAAGGCGAGTTGACTGCCCTACAAATTTGAAAAGCCTGAGGGCTTTCCTTTAAAAACAAGCCGGCATGGTTTCTGTACCAGTTCAGGGGTTCCAATACCATTACAATATCGTTGGGTTCCAAAATGGCGGAAGCTTGTTTAAGACTTTCGATGACATTGGCGGTTTGATAGTCATCTACCAATTTTAAATCAATGGTTCCGGGAACTACAGTCATCCATTTAGCATCGACCCTTTTGGCTACCGTTACCGACGCTTGGATTTCCTCTAGAAAAGCCTTGCGATCATTAGCTTTTCCTCGGGCCAAAGTAGGATTTTTAAAGTCCTTATAAGCTACAAAAACCCCCATGGTCAGATTTCTTTTCTGCATGGTAGCAGCCATTTTTTCTTGCATAGCGACTGGCCGGGTATTCATATTGTTGTCTTCGAAAGCTGTAAACCCCTGATCGGCCATAAAGTTGAGTTGATCGATGGGATCGTCACCTGCCGAATGTTTGAACATACCCAGGTGGGGCGCGTATTTTAGATTGAATTGATGGGGAGCCACAGCATCCGATTGTGCGAATATCTTGGGAACTGTTGCAAGCCCCACTCCTGCCATCAGGGCGGATTGGGTAAAATTTCTTCTGTTCATCTTGTTCAATTTTTAAAATTCAGTGATACCCGGAGTTGGAATGGGATACATTCCATTGATGTCGGGCATTGTGGGTGGATTGCTGTTCCAGTCTATAGATTCGGGCATGATCTGCAGATCAGAATTCATGGCCTGATCCCAAGTAATTACTTTACCAGAATAGGTAGCCATTCTTCCCATAATGGCAGTTAGGGTACTTTTGGCACCATTTTCGGCATCTGCAATGACTCCACCATTTCGGATCGAAGCAAACAATTGATCATGCTCCACCTGATAGGGATTGGGCTCATTTAAAGGATCGGCTGAAGACTTACTGGGTTTGGAACTATTTGTTTTGTGCCCAGCTTTGTATTTGTACATTTCGTTTCCTTCCAAGTCGGTAAGTTGTCCTACACGCGAATTAATAAATCCTTCAGTTCCTTGAAAGGTTTCATCAACCCTGCGCATACATCCTGGTTGGTGACGACACTGACTGGAGATCACGGCTCCGGAATCATAGGTGAATTCTACAAAGTGGTGATCAAAAATTTCTCCGTGATCTTTTCCATTTCTTACTTGTCTTCCTCCCATTCCTTGGGCTTGGGATGGATAGCCTCCGATAAACCAGTTGGCTACATCAATATTGTGTATGTGTTGTTCCAAAATATGATCCCCACACAGCCAGTTAAAATAATACCAGTTGCGCATTTGATATTCCATTTCAGTTTGTCCAGGCTGTCTTTTTCTTACCCATACACCATAACTATTCCAGTAAACCTGTCCAGCTACAATCTTTCCAATATAACCGTCTTGTACTTTTTGATACAAATCGATATATTTTTGTTGGTAATGACGTTGCAGTCCTACTACTACATTGAGTTTGTTCATTCTAGCCTTTTGGGCGACCTCCAGTACTTTTCTGACACCCACGGGATCAGTAGCTACTGGCTTTTCCATAAAAACATGCTTGCCGTTGTTGATGGCATATTCAAAGTGATAGGGTCTAAAACCGGGAGGCGTGGTCAGTATGACCACATCGGCCAAATCGATGGCTTTTTTATAGGCATCAAAACCGGAAAAGAGATTTTTGGGATTGACTTTGATTTTCTTAACACCGTCGAAATGTTCTTGAACGGTTTTAAGACTTTTTTCAACGTTGTCCTGAAAGGCATCGGCCATGGCTACCAGCTCGACATTTTCATCGGCTTGTAAGGCTTGAACGACAGCACCTCTTCCGCGACCACCACAACCTACTAACGCAAGTTTTAGTTTTTTGTTGCCATAAACATTGGCCATGGCTCCCACGGGGAGACCTGCCGACAAAATTCCGGTCGTTGCTAAGGTAGAACTTTTTACAAAGTTTCTTCTACTAAGTGAGTTGTTTTGTTTTGATTTCATTGTTTAGTTATTATTAATTCCAATACGTTTTTTGCTCTTCAGGTGTTAGAGTTTTAATCGGTCTTACAACCCTAAAACCTACAAATGGGGCATCGGTGTGCCACCATAGGCTTTTTGGGATCTGAGGATCTCTTTTTTTCCATTTTTTGGAGGAGGGTCTTCGTGTTGCACTTCTCAACCTACCGGCCTTGTCTGACCATGCTCCACCCCTTACAACGCGGGGGTAAGTTTTGGTTGGTTTTTGAAGGGGATTATTTGCGGTTTTCCTTTTTCTTTGTTTGTAAAGGGTCGGAACATACTGATCCAGTGTCCATTCCGAAACATTCCCATGCATATCATACAAGCCCCAAGGGTTGGGTTTTTTTTGACCCACTTGATGATAGGCGCCCCCACTATTTACCTCATGCCAAGCGTAAATATCTAAATCTGCGGGATCATCTCCAAATGAATAGGCGGTTTTTGTTCCTGCCCTACAGGCATATTCCCATTCTGCCTCGGTGGGCAGGCGGTAAAAATTACCGGTCATGGCAGAGAGCCATTCGCAAAATTTGGCCGCGGCCAGTTGGGTCATGCAGATGGCCGGGTAACCTTCTACCCCCATCCCAAAACTCATTTCGGTATAGGGTTGGGTAGCTCCGGAAACCCCATCAATATCAATGTCTACTTCCTTACCATTGAGCTGCTGGGGTCTTTTGCTGTCTATGTCACGAGCGACAAAAAGTTCGTATAAATCCCAAGTGACCTCAAATTTACCCATCCAAAAGGGGTCAACCTCTACCTCGTGTTGAGGGCCTTCATCCCCAAAGTGACCTTGTTCAGACTTTGGGCTTCCCATTGTAAATGTACCGCCTGGAACGAATACCATTTCAACTTTTTCTTTTGTCCCTGGAATGGACTGGGTATACTCTTTTTCATTCTCTCCAAAAGCGATCAGAAAAAGGGATGTCAATATTAATTTGATTATTTTTTTATTCATTTGCTGGCATTAGCGATTAACTCTTTTTAAAAGCAACGGAATTCCGACTTCAGTGATCTCATGTCCATAGCCTCCTATTTCTATCAATTCGTTTTGCTGGTGACAATTGATTTTTAACATTCTTCTCAAATAGGCATTTTCCTCATACATACCAAAAAATTCCTTTTCGCGGTCTCCCGTGATCAATGTGATGGGGGGGGCATCGCCGCGAGCGTGATATACCGGAGCATAGTGATCGATCAGTGCTTGGGTGATCTCCATACCGTATTCTTTTCGAATGGTGTGATTGGTAAAAGTCGTAGCCGATAGTGTAATGACGCCTTTGATTTGGTTGGCCTCCAACTTGTATTTTTTGAGCCATTTTTGATCCAAACTCACCATCAGAGACAAATAGCCTCCCGACGAAAATCCACAGACGTAGATCTGTGATGTGTCACCACCGTATTGACCGATGTTTTTAAACACCCAGGCAACTGCGGCTGCAGCATCCTCAATGTATTTTGGAGCTTTTACCTTGGGGTGCAAGCGGTAGTTCACGGCCACTACGGCAAGGCCTTTTTCCTTAAACTGTTCGGGAATAGCTTTTGAGCCACTTTTGAGTCCACCCCCATGGAACCATATAACGGTTGGGAAATTCTCACCATCAGTAGAATAATACAAATCTAACTTACAGCGCTCCTTTTGATAAGTTCCATCCACTGGATTTTCGTAATAAGGTATATCCATTATAGTTTTGTATGACGTTGACTGTGCAAAGCTGACCCCCAAAACCATCATAAAAATGAAATGAAATAATTTCTTCATGGTCTTAAATTTTATTTATTGATGGAGACTGCGCACCCATTTCTTGAACCCATACGTTTAACAATTTTTTTAATTCGTTAAGCTTGGCTCCTTCCTGCCTGGCCAAGTCGATCTTTTCTTCGGGATCTTGCTCAATCTGGTAGAGTTCGTAACGATCCTCTTCGAAGAAATATACGACTTTCCAGGGGCCTTTGCGCAAAGCTCTACCGGGCGTCCAGCCACTGCCGTGATAATGGGGAAAATCCCAAACCATGATGGAGTGGGTTTTATCGGTTTTACCCTCCAAAAGTGGCTTTAGACTGATGCCGTCCAGATGTTGGTCGGGCTGTATTGAAATATTTCCGTACTCCAAAATGGTGGGATAAAAGTCCATACTGACAGCTGGGAGTTCAATAACTTTAGCGATCTTGTTATGCGGTGTTTTGATGATCAGGGGGACTCTGATCCCTCCTTCATAGACCCATCCTTTTCCCGCTCGAAGTGGCAAAACACTGGTGGGGGCAGTTCGATGTTCTTTTTCAAGAGTAGTCAATCCACCATTGTCAGAGGTAAAAATGATCAGTGTATTGTTTAGCAACTCTAGGGCTTCCAATTGATCGATCAATCTGCCCACATTTTTGTCCATGGCATATACCATGGTAGCATAATCAGCATTGTATTGATTTTGTACCGTATAACCGCCTAGATCATTGATTTTAATGGCTAAGGTGTCTTTGAGTGTTTTCTTTTTGGCCTGAAATTTTGGCAAGTGATTTAGGTGGGCTTGAATGGGGGTGTGAACGGTGTAATAGGAGAGATATAGTAAAAAGGGATTGTCTTGATTTTGAGAAATAAACCTGAGCGATTCATCGGTAAGCCGATCCGTCAAATGTTCTCCTTCAGGACCATCCACTAATTTAGGATTTTTGTAGGGCGAATAATATCCCCCCGGGGGCGAGCCCTTGTGATGCCCTCCTTTGTTGATTTCAAACCCCTGATCTTCGGGAAAAAACCCTTCGTCCCCCAAGTGCCACTTTCCGGCAAAAAAAGTTTTATAACCTTGTTGTTGCAGGGCCTCGGCCAAGGTGGTCTCTTGCAATGGCAAAGCGTGAAGATCAGTGGGCCCGAGTAGTTTTCGATTTTGGGGGTTTTGGCCGGGAATCCAATCTGTGATGTTTAATCGAGTGGGGTGTTTACCCGTCATGATGGCAGCACGTGTGGGGGAACAAACGGGATGCGCGGAATAGGCCTGTAAAAAACGAAAGCCCATATCGGCCAATCGGTCAATATTGGGGGTTTCATAAAAGGAACTTCCATAACAACTCAGATCTTTCCACCCCAAATCATCCACCAAGATAAAAAGTACATTGGGGCGGGTGACTATTTTTTGGGGGGGCTCAGAACAGCCAAAAAACAAGAATAATGAAAGTAAATAAAGTTTCTTCATCAAGAGTTTTAGGGTTTAACTGTTACGGGCCAACCTGTAAATTGTTTTGCATCGGACCTAGAAACGTCTTCGATTCTGGGCCAGCACTCGAAAGTGACTTCCTTTTTTTCAATATTAAATCGGACAAAACCAAATCCTGCACCGTTGGAGTTGGAATCCGGATTGGCATAGGCATGCATGGTAATTTTATTTTTAAAACCGTCGAGATAGCGACCTGTCCATGGGAGGGCGTCGTTGTTATTTTCGCCGGGCATTTCGTCTTCGGGCCACCACCATCGGCTGTAATAGTTGTTGACAATGGCAGGAACTACAAAAGCCCATGGGCCGTCCTCAAAGGCTTCTATGCCGTGATGAATAACCGTGGGCAGGTGTTGGTCTCCGGCGATGTGAACCGCTCCGGCTTTTTGGATCAGGCCTAGGGCTTTATTTCTTCCGTGTTGGGGCCATCCGTTGGAATCCAAATCTGCATGAAGGCGATTACTTGCTTTTCCATGCAAATGGGCCCCTCCACAAAATCCGGTAGCGGATAGAACGGCTTTCATTTGAGAGCTTCTATCACTCCCCCATTCTTCCAAAAATTGATGCTGTAAATCTCCCAGTAAAACCAATTCGGGTAAATTGATGGACTCGGGATTGTAATTGGGGTCATTAATATGGTCGGCCCTAGGCCCCTGTCTGGGGATTTTTCCATTGGGCCCAGATTTGAATTTTCGATCTTCTATTATTGCAAAATCTACTCCTCCAATTTTTAGGCTGGTGAAATAGGCTTTGATGCCCTGCTCCAAAGGAGCTTGGTGATAAGCATCCGGTAAATGGGCGGTTTGAGCCCTTTCTACCATTTTGACGTATTCGGGGTGAAAATAATAGCCCCCATCATTGCCGTCTTTGCGCATGGATTTTTTACCGCTTTCGCCCCACAGATTGCCCTGCCCTATGTCGTGATCGTCGGGAATGGTAACACAAGGGCGGTTTCTAAAAACTTCTCTAAACTGTATCCCAAACTTTAACCAGGCGGCCGTGTGTTCCTTGTGGTCATATGATTGATCTCCGGCAAAAAATACAAAGTCGGGGTCTAATGCATTGATGTTTCTAACGTATTCCTCTCTGTCGCCTCTGTCCTTATTACTGTTACAGGATAAGGCCGCTAAGGTTATTTCACTTTTTTCTTTAGGATCCTTTCTTATGGTTCCCACGAAACTGGCATTTTGACCATGGGATAATTTATATTTTACCGATTGATTCATGTCCCAATTTTCAATTCTAAACAAAGCAGACCATCCGATCTCATTGACTTCTTGAGATTGAACTTCTTCCCATTGGTCATTTTGATAGAGGGATAATCCTACGGTTCTACTCTCTTCCGGATGTAGTGGAAAAAGCTGGGCAGAGAGCTTTAAGGTATTATTTGAAGTGGTGTAAATCCCAAAAGCGACGACCTGATCCCTGGGCACCTTCATATCGATGATCTTACTGGTTTTGCGGTTCCACCAATCATTGGTTGCTAAGGTATCTAAGGCAGTAAAGGATGCTTTTACGTATGTTGTAGAGGGAGTCTGACAAGCACCCACCAAAAGGGTAACCACAAAAATTAATCCAACAAAAAGTTTTTGGGATTTATACATAATTTGGTTTTTGACTAAAGTTAACAAAGTATTGGTAAAAAAGAATTCAGAGGATAGAGAAATATCCTATTGAAAAAGATAAATAACCGGTTGGGCTTAAGTTGCTCTCATTGGCCAAAGCCTTGGGTAAATTGATATTGTAGGACAACTGAAAATCCCAATTTCCTCTGTCTAATTCAAGGGGGATGCTGATTTGGGTGTTGATCAGGTCGAACACATTTCTCTCTACTGTTTGCGTTGTGAAAAACCCGGAGGCAATTTGTTCGCTAATGGTTTGTTCACTCATCAAAAAACTCAATTGAGGGTTGAAGGACATTTCCCAGCTCTCGGTTTCAAAAATTGAAATGTCATAACTGCTGGTGAGGGAAGTATAAAAAGCGGTTGATCCTCCAAAAAGGTATCCTGTAGCGCATCGCAATCTGAAACTGTTTTTGCGAAAGGCCAAAGCAGCCGAAAGTCTGTTGGGGTTGAGCTGGGCAGTATCGTCGGCAAAAAAGATGCGACTGTAGATCCCCATCAGACTAAACCGTTCCTTTCGATCTAAAAAAAGAGAATATCCACTGCTGATCGAAACAAAATCCCACTTGGGATCGAGTTCGCTGAAATAGGCTGAGCCCACACTGATAAAAAAATTTTGCCCCCGCATATAACTGATGCTGGGGGTAAAACCAAATTGGTTAATGTCAAAATCCCTTCCAGCAAAAAATACGCTTTCATCAAATGAAAAGTTGGTGTATAAATAATTGGTTTTTGATAAGTCCACCAGCAAACTGTCGGTGGAGAAGAATTCATCCATGACGCTGTCCAGAATGGTATCTTCTTCTTCGGTTTGTGAAAAAATATGAAGGTGTACCAATAAAAAGCCGACAAAGAGGAACTTTTTCATTTACTAAATATAGTAAAAGAAGAAAATTGAAGATCAAACCAATAGATTTAAAACCTATTGTTTGGGTTTCATTTTCTTAACCCGTTGCTTAACATTTTGTTTTTTGCCCTTTAGCTTTTCTCTACGCCCATCGAATCCGGATTTGTAGTCTTTGAGCTTTTCCCTTCTTTCTTTAATGTTTTGCTTACGGAGTTTTAAAGCTGTTTTTTGTTTTTCGTTCAGGGACTTGGAAAAGGCATCCTTGAGTTTTTTCAAAGACTCACGATTCCCTTTAAGAGCCTCTTTTTGGTTAGCGGTAAGTGTCTTCATGAGGGCCTGCTGTCTTTCTTTCAAGGAAAGTGAGTTGTCCTTGAGCAGACTTTTTTGTTCCTCAGAAAGGGAATTTCTGAAGGCTTCTCTGTTTTGTTTGACCAATTCCCTTTGGGATTCGATCATCTCCAATTGCTTGGGGGTGTATATTTTTTGAGGAACATTGTCCTGAGCCGCCAAACCACCAAACCACAAAGTGGTGAGTAACAACAGAGCATATATGGTTTTATTTTTTTTCATTTTAAATTGACTGAGCTCAAAACATATTGTTCTTCAAACCATTCATCAAATTCGTTATCCTCTACAAACAGGGATTCGATCATGGTTTGATCCGCCAGCAGGTCTTGTTCAGAACCCTCTACGGTTTCGACCAGCTTGGCTTCTTGTGAAACAGTATTTTGGGAATCGAAATAGAAGGTAGTGGCCAGGAGTATGGTAAAAGAAGCTGCGATTCCATATTGCCAATACAAACGAAAAACAGGAGGTTTTTTTGAGGACGGGGCGACATCGTCTTTGACCAAAGATTCAAACTTTTCAGACCAAATGTGATCCTTGTCTTTTTCTAATGGAATTTCCACTTTAGAAAAAAGATCGTCGATCTCCCCATCCATAAACTGTTCTTTTTTACTCATCTTTGATTGAGGTTTTGTTTCAATGCCTTTAAAGCCAAACCTATTCGCTTTTCAATCGCTTTTTGTGATAAATTTAATACTTCTGCAATTTCTTTATGCGTGAGTCCTTGCATCTTACTCATCAACAGTGCTGTTTTTTGTTTCTCTGGCAATTGGTTTAAGGCTTTTTGAAATAGTACTTTTTTTTCCAAAAGATCATCATTGTTGTCTGGCTCCCGGATCAATCTCAAATCTGTACTTTCTGTATACTCTTTTTCTGCTTTTTTCTTCCGAATATGGCTGATGAACTCGTCGGTGGCCATTTTAAAGAGCAAGCTCTTAATATTGCCCGAGGCAATCTCTATTTTTTTGGCCCAAACCTTCATGAATACATTTTGAGCAATGTCTTCAGACAAATCCTGATCCCCTGATCGGTAGATGAGGTAGCGTCTGAGGTTGTCAAAGTGCGCATCATAAATCATTTTAAAATCTTTGGCCGTCAACTTTTAACTCCTTAAATCCAATTCCCAAGATAAGTTTTATCAAAGGAATTGGACCGGAAAATTGACAGATAATTACAAACAAAACTTATTTCTTTTCTCTTTTCTTTTTCTTTTTCAATATGTTTTTAAAGCGGTCTATCCTTTTGATATCTTTCAAATCCACCGTTTCAACCTCTCCGTCTTTGGAAATTTCTACAAGAGTATCACAGGTTCCGTCTCCAAAATCGGTGGTGATGATTTGCTCCCCATCGTCGGTGACCTTAATTCCTTCTACAGGGACTTTTCCTCTTTTTCTTTGTCCTTCATCAAAACAGTCGTAAACAAATTTGATGGGAGTAGTGATTTCCATGGAAAAGCTAACCCCTTCAGTACTGACTCCAGATTTGCTACCACTGAGGGTGCTGTATTGCTTCTTATCGTTTTCCACGTGAATGTAACGGGTCATTTCAGCACTTTTGGTTTTAAAAGTCCCGTCTTCGTATATCATTTTTCCGTCAGTTAACGTAGTTCGCATGGTTTTACTACCGTTTTCGCCTATAGATATGATTTCGGTTCTACGGGTTCCTTCCATTTTGACCCCATTGAGGTAGAAATCATCAAAGCTAACTTGTCTATAACTACCTGCCTCTTCTTGAGTTTCTGAATAGCTAACAATCATGTTTCCACTTCGAGTCTGGCCACGCTTTCCCTCACATTCTTCGGAGAAAGTAATGGTCTTGGTATTGTTCTCTTCATCTACAACCACGCTTGCACAGTCTCCGTATTTATCCCCTTTAAATTTTTTAGGTTCTATATCTGAGGTAGTGTCAGCAGATCGAGCACTAATCGCATTGTAGCTCATATCAAAACTTTCTGATACTAAGTCGTCGATGTCCTCCTCAAAGGCAATGGAATTGATGGTTTCCAAAACAGTAGTCGTGCTTAGGTTTTCTGAGAAACCACTTACTCCATCCTCGGAACAGGAAGTCATCAAACCAAAACTCAATACCAACAGGGTAAATTTTTTCATTTTCATAACAATTTCTTTTTTGATTACACCTATAACCCGATTCAGAAATTAAATACCCTACTTATTTTTAAAAAAAATTGTTTTATGCTGAAAAATAAGCTTCGTCGATTCCCCTCTAACTGGTTGATAAAAGACCAGTAAATCATATATTTGCTTACGATAGTTTATTATGAATTTCCGCCTTCAAGAATACAAAGCTCTTTTTTACCGCATTTTTTTGATTTACCTCTGTTATTTCTTGTGCAGGATACTATTTGTTTATTTTAACAACGACCTCGTTCAGGTAAAATCAGTTTCCCAACTGGCAGAATTGTGCTATTACGGACTTCGTTTTGACAATGTCGCCATTGTTTACTCCAATATGGTTTTTATCCTTATGTCGATCATTCCATGGAAAAAAACATCCTACCCATTATATCAAAAAGTGGTTTTTTGGGTTTATTGGCTTTGTAATGCCTTTTTTCTGTCCCTAAACTTTATTGACTTTGCTTATTATCGGTTCAATCAAAACCGATTAATGAATAATTTTTTAGAGGTGATTGAATTTGAAACCAACAAAACCGGTTTGATTCTACATTTTGCTTGGGTTTATTTACACCTCATAATTCTATTTATAGCCATGCTCTATCTGCTGGCTTTGGCCTACAAAAGGGTAAAAATCTATCCCTTAATCATAGAAAATTATTGGCGTTACGGTCTCAGCTCTGTTGTTTTGTTTTTTGGAAGCATCGCGCTTTTTGTTTTGGGGGCTCGTGGAGGTGATTTCAAAAAGAGCACCCGTCCCATCACACTGATCGATGCCATGGACAATGTCAGAACCCCACAACAGGCCGATGTGATACTCAGTAGTGCCTTCACACTTATTAAAACACTGGGGCAGGATAATTTTAGCAAATCCAAAGACCGCTACACCGACTTGGACGTTGAAAAGGAACTTAATACCATCAAACAGTACCCCCCATCAGAAAGATTTGAGAAAAAGCCCAATGTGGTGATCTTTATCCTTGAGAGTATGGGAAGAGAGTATTGGGGAGCTTTGAACCAACCCTACAACATCCCTGATTTTGAGGGTTATACTCCATTTCTAGACTCATTGGCGCAACACAGTTTGATTTTTCCCAACAGTTTTGCCACCAGCCGAAAATCGATTCATGGCATGCCCTCCATTTTGGCGGGTATTCCTTCTTTTGAAACGTCATACGCCTCATCACTTTATTCCAGACAAAAGGTGAGTTCAGTGGTTTCGTTCGCCAACCAATTGGGGTATCATACTTCTTTTTTTCACGGAGCCGCAAACGGATCCATGGGCCTTTTGGGCTTTGCCAATACCCTGGGGTTTGAACGTTATTACGGCAGAACTGAATTTAATAATGACGATGAGTTTGATGGCTCTTGGGGCATTTGGGATGAACCTTTTTTGCGTTATATGAAATCGGTTTTAGACCAACAAAAAACACCTTTCCTCAGTAGTGTTTTTACGATCACCTCACATGAGCCTTATGTGATACCAAAAGCGTATGAGGGTAAATTTGACAGAGGCCATGTGCCCATGCACCAATGTGTGGGATATACCGACCATGCGCTGCGACAATTTTTTAAAGAAAGTAGTAATGCCCCCTGGTTTGAGAATACTATATTTTTGTTTGCTGCCGATCACGGCAACCAAACCCATTTTCCTTTTTATGAAAAGACAGTGAATCGATTTGCTAACCCTTTGATGATCTTCAAACCCAACAGTAAGCTTAAAGGAGTTGATATGAGACTGGCCAGCCATATGGATATCTTCCCCACCGTTGCCGACCTGATCAACTACCCCAAGCCATTTAAAAGCTGGGGAAGAAGTTTGTTGTCCGACCAAGAACACTATCCATTTGTAATTAATTATTTTAGCGGAGGAAGTTATTTTATCATGGATGAAAATTTCATCTGTGTCCACAATGGAAACAAAGCCATTGGCTTTTATAAGCTAGAAGATAAAAACATGGAAAATAATTTGATTCAGAACAAAACCCAGCAGATGATTGAACTGGAAAAGAAATGCAGTATGTTTCTTGAAGATTATTTTGAAACCCTAATGTCGGGACGAAAAAAGTAGTCAAACCTCAAACCTATGAAGGTATATTTCATTGTCAAGCCTCTAGGGGCATACACATTGAAACAATTGCGCAAGTCAATGGAGAAAACTTTTGACAACAAAAAGGATTCCTGCCACATCTTGAGTACTGTGAAAAAAGGGCACGCAATCCATTTAACCCAAAAGGCGATTGACGAAAAAGCAGATGTGGTGGTGGCTTGTGGTGGAGATGGAACGATCAATGAAGTCGCTCGAGGATTGGTCAAGACAGAGATTCCTTTGGGTATTATACCCTTAGGATCCGGAAATGGTATTGCCCGTCATTTTAAAATTCCATTCGGAATTTCTAAATCAGTACAAGTCATCAAAAAAAATAAGCTTGCCAAAATGGATGTAGGAGTGGTCAACGGACACCATTTTTTCGGAAATATGGGTTGCGCCTTAGAATCACATTTTATCCAAAGGTACCAGAAGAACGGATGGCATGGAATTTTGGCCTATGTCATTGCGTTTTTTGACGCTGTGGTGGGTTTCAAGCATCAGAGAATCCAAATTGAATACCAGAAGGAAATACAACAAATCAGCCCCTTTGTTCTGATCGTTTCCAACGCCAATCAACAGGGATATGATTTCTCACTTACCCCACAAGCCCTCAGTGATGACGGACTGTTGGACTTATTTTGGATGGAAAAATCAAATCTATTCAAAAAAACTAAGTTCTTCTTCCACACATTGTTGAGAAAAAAATTAACGGCAAAAAGATTTAATTTAGTTCGTCTCTCAGCATTGAAAATCACCCTTTTAGATCAAGATGATTTTTGTGTACAAATTGACGGTGAATATCTGCCTATTGCTTCAAATCATTTGGAGGTCAGAGTGCTTCCCAAAAAACTAAATATAATTGTTCCTTAACATCGTCTAAAAATTTTAACTTTAGTAAAATCTTTAAGGACAGCTTTGAAAAAAACAAGTACACACACTGCTTTATTTTTGAATTCAATGATGGGAATTTTAAAACTTCTATTGGTATTGTTTTTCCTTTCCTGTGGAAGTGAGTCTGGCCAAAAATTTAAATCATGGTCGATATACAGCGGCGATCCTTCCGGGTCTAAATACTCCAATTTATCTGAGGTCAACACCACCAATATTGGGCAACTGAAATTACTTTGGGAGCTTGAAATTTATGATAAGAAGGAAAGTCACAGAGATGGAATACAATGCAACCCCATCATCGAAGGCGATCAAATGTTTGTTATCGGTCCCGACATGAAGGTTCACGCCATCAATGCTGCTCAAGGTAATTTCAATTGGAGCTTTGATCCATTTCCCAGAGAAAAATACTCAGGAAATTCACGGGGTGTTACTTATTTCGATGATGGAAAAAATGGAAGGCTCTATTTTGTGGCGGCCTCTTTTCTCTATTGCATCGATGCCCTTACGGGAAAATCCGTTTCGTCTTTTGGTGAAGCGGGAAAAATATCACTCAAAAAAGGCTTTGGAGCCAAGGCGGAACAATTGTTTATCACTGCCTCTACTCCGGGAATAGTGCACAAAAATTTACTGATATTGGGATCAAGGGTATTGGATGGTGCCAATCAAAAAACCATGCCGGGAAACATCAGAGCATTCAACCTCTACTCGGGAGCGATCGAATGGGAATTTCGAACCATCCCACGTCCAGGTGAGGTTGGTTATGAAACATGGCCCAAGGAGGCTTGGCAAAACGAGTACATCTCGGTCAACAGTTGGAGTGGGTTTACTTTGGATCAGGAAAACGAGATGCTGTTTTTTGGGACGGGTTCTCCCTCTTACGACCATTGGGGCGGCAACCGTGTCGGTGACAATCTATTTGGGAATTGTATTTTGGCCCTCAATGCTAATTCCGGAGAAAGGATATGGCATTTTCAGACCGTTCATCACGACTTGTGGGATTATGACATTCCATGTCCTCCCAATTTGATTCGGGTAAAATCCAATGGAAAATTGGTGGAGGCCATTGCGCAACCTACAAAAACAGGGCAACTTTTTGTCTTAGATCGCTTTACCGGGGCACCGATTCATCCCATTAAGGAGGTAGCAGTTCCCCCCAGTGATATTCCTGGAGAAATGGCCTCAAAAACACAACCCTTTACAAGCCCAGAGCTGATTTATGGTAAAATTACCATTGACGAAAATGCTTTAAACCAGATAGAAGGGTTCGAAAAAAAGTCCATTAAAGATTCCTTGCAAAGCATGATCTATGGACAACTCTATTTACCCCCGGCTGTAAAACCCACCATGGTATTCCCCCAATTCAATGGAGGAACTGATTGGGGAGGGGCAGCTTATGACCCCTACGACAGATCTCTCTATGTCAATACCAGCAATGAACCGGAGTGGTTTGCCATGCTGAACTTGTTGGAAGACCAAAAAATATCTTCCTACAATTATGGAAAACAACTCTTCAATTCGAATTGTAATATCTGTCACAACTCTGCCCAAAACAATATATTGAATTCCATACGGGTAAAAGACCGACATCACATCAAAACCACACTGATCAATGGAAAAGGGGCAATGCCCGCCTTCCCCCATTTTGATGCCAAAGCGGTCGATGCTTTGTCTGACTATATCATCGGTATGGGAAAAGATAAAGTCATTGAAATCGACAATAACGAAAAGATCTTTGAAATTCCGTGGGTGGCCAATGGACATCCGGAATTAAAAACCAAAAATGGATATCCCATCAATGAGGCTCCATGGGGAACCTTGTCAAAGATAGATTTGGATAACGGAAAAATCGATTGGCAAATTCCACTGGGCACCTATCCTGCGTTGGAGAAATTGGGGCATTCCCCCACGGGAACCTTCAATATGGGGGGACCAGTGGTTACCGCAGGGGGTTTGGTTTTTATCGGCGCGACCATGGATGAACGTTTTCGTGCTTTTGACCAATCCAATGGAAAACTCCTTTGGGAGTACCAATTAGAGGCCGGTGGCTATGCTACTCCTGCTGCCTACCAAATCAATGGAAAACAGTACATCGTCATCGCAGGGGGAGGAAGTGGAAAACCCGGAACCAAAGCCGGAAATAAAATTTACTGCTTCGGACTTTAGTCATCATCTAAAAACACCCGGAAATAAAAAAAGCTCTCCGTACTACTGGAAAGCTTCTTAAAAGTTGCTAATTTATTGGTTTCCCAATTTTAACAACACACAACATTTTTATATTATTGTACCTTTAGGTATTGTTTTAAATCAAATCACTAAGTTAAGTAATTTTAATTTTACCTTCCCTTTTAAAGTTTTTTATTTGATAAAACCCTGCCCCTTATGGGCTTAATTTGATACATTTAGGGTGATGAAACAAACAATTGTACTGGCGGGAGCATCAGGTTTCATAGGACGGTGGATCATTGAAGAGTTACAAGATGATTATCATATCGTCGCATTGAGCCGAAAAAAAGTCCGAACCAACCCCAATGACAAAATTCTTTGGCAAACGGTTGATTTGTATTCCATGTCCAGTACAGAAAAAGCCATGGAAGGAGCTGATATTGCCATCTATTTGGTTCACTCCATGCAACCCTCCACCCGACTGAATCAGGGGAAATTTGAGGATACAGACCTGCTGCTGGCCGACAATTTTTCGAGAGCGGCCCTAAAAAATAAACTCAAACAGATCATCTATCTGGGAGGAATACTGCCCAAGGACAAACACCAGATTTCCAATCACCTTTTGTCGCGCTATGAGGTGGAAAAAACTTTGGGGGCCAGATCAACACCCTTGACTGCCATCAGGGCCGGTATCATCATCGGGCCCGGTGGCTCCTCCTTTAAAATCGTTACCCATTTGGTAAAAAACCTCCCGGTAATGGGTTGTCCACAATGGACCAAATCCGAAAACCAACCCATTGATGTTTTTGATATTCTGTCTCTTATCAAACAATGTATCGGAAATCCAAAAACCTATAATAAAAATATAGAGATAGGGGGTAAAGAAATTATGACTTACATGGAACTTCTCAAAAAAACCTCAAAGATGATGCGCAAAAAACGTTTGATTTTTTCCATGCCTTTCTTTACGGTGGGACTATCAAAATGGTGGGTCAGTATTTTTGGTAATTCGGATATCAATTTTGTCTCACCACTGGTGGAGAGCCTAAAGCATCGTATGATTCCCAGTGATGAATATGTGGATTTGTACAATATCGATTTTACCCCTATTGAAACCAGCATCATCAGAGCGCTTACCCAAAAGACACCCGCCCTTCCCTCTTTTCATCAAATCCGTACCGAAAAAAATACCGTAAGAAGTGTACAGAGAATCTACAATCCCGGGAAGCACAATGCCCAATGGGTAGCCAAGCATTATCCCATTTGGCTGAGTAAAAGATTTGCCGGTTTGATCAATCCGCGCTTTGATGGCAGCTTTTTGAGATTCTACCTCTTGGGAATTATGTTGTTGGAATTGCAATTGATCGAAGACAGAAGTACACCCAACCGACAACTTTTTTACATTACCGGCGGGGTGTTGACCAAAAGAACAGATTTGGGATGGTTGGAATTCCGATCCATTTTGGACAATGAATATGTCATCACAGCCATACACGAATATGTTCCCCGACTGCCGTGGGCCATTTATAAATTGACCCAGGCCAAATTACACCTGTATGTGATGAAAAAATTTGAAAGGGAGTTATTAAGACTCAAATAGCCTAACAAATTTAGAACACATTTTAGAATACATACCCTTTACAAACCCCTATAAAAAGAAATAACCCCTTCGTAATGAAGAGGTTATAATTCTAAGAGAGCGGTCTGGACGGGACTCGAACCCGCGACCCCATGCGTGACAGGCATGTATTCTAACCAACTGAACTA
>DEYL01000047.1:77891-94407 GCA_002364535.1 Flavobacteriaceae bacterium UBA3159
GCGGTCTGGACGGGACTCGAACCCGCGACCCCATGCGTGACAGGCATGTATTCTAACCAACTGAACTACCAGACCCTAATGTTAGCGTGTGCAAATATACATTGCATTTTGATTTTGCCAAATTAATCAATTATAAAAGAAATCATTTGTAAGGTTTAGTTAGGCCTAGTCAACCAAAGCAAAAAAGGATTATTGAACATTTCTGTATTTATGCCTTATCGGATTTACTTTTGTTTACCAAAAAATTGAGCAATGCAGCGATCCCCAAGACGATCATCAGGAACAAATCAGTCCTGTAGGATAAAATTTGTTTTGGAAACCATCCTAAATTGGATAAAATAAAAATAAAAAGGGCCAACATGGATAAGACTATCATTGCGATCCCCTGTGGCCGCTGGGAAAAAATGCCCAACAAAATCATAGGCCCCATCAATGCAGTCCCAGAAAAGCTCAGCCGAGCCAACAGAACCAATTCATCAGAGCTAACCAATGAAAATACCAATGCAGAGAGGGCGAATAACAATATCACCAACCGAATGGGACGTAAATTGTCCTCTTCCTTTAGACTGAGAAGTCCCTTGATTTCATTTCCCATGGCAAACAATTGGGAATCAGATGTGGACATTGCGGCAGCAAACAAACCAATAATGATAAAAGCAGCGATCATTTCGTGTTGTTCTTCCAAAAGCACACCTCCCAAAAATTCGGCAGTACTGGCATCGACATAATAAATGGCACCGTACATTCCAATAATGATGGTGGGAAGAATGACCAGCATGGCAAAAAAACCTACCGCCGTAGCCATTCTTTTTAGAGCACTGTAATTTTTCATGATTACCAAACGGGTAGACAACTGCGGTTGAGTAACCGGGATCATCAATATAGCAAGTGCAGAGGCGATCAAAAATTGTGGACTCAGCAAACCTTTGGGGCCCGGGGTTGACAGTAAATCTTGATTAATGGCGGCCACACGCTCAAAAAGCGCGTTCCATCCCCCCACTTCATTCAAACAATTGAATGCAACAATCCAAACCACAACCAACAACAGAGTACCTTGTAATGAATCTGCATATATGATGGCTTTGAGTCCGCCCAACTCCGAATAGACCAACATGATCAAAATAATCCCTATCGACCAGCCCCAAACGGGAATAAAGTCCGGGAAAGCAGAAACCAAAAATATGGCTACCCCACGGATTTGAATGGCGATATAAGGAATGAGGAATAAAAAAACCGCAGTAAAATATAGGTAACCTGCCATTCGATTTTGGTAGCATTTTTGGAGCAATGCGGACATTCCTTGATAAGGAGATTTACCCACCCTTTTTCTTAAATAAAACCCGAACCACAAGATCAAAAAAACCATTATCGCATCTGAAAAAGCAAGAAAAATCCAGGCTCCTAAACCGTTAGCTCTGGAAAAATCGGGCATCCCCAACAGGGTAAAAGTGCTGAAAAGCGTTGCGGCAAAAGTCATCAAACCAATCGCAACACCGATCTTGGTTCCCCCCAACATAAAATCTGTAGAAGTTTTGATCTGTTTTTTTGTCCGCCATGAAAAAAACATCAAAATTCCAATGTAAACTGCACCGATAATTAAGAGATAACTGAGCATATTATTCTTCTTTTAATTCGTCTGATTTAAGTCGTGAGAAAACATAACCTCCCAAAGCAGTCAACAAGACCAACAACAAGCTTATTAAAATTCCAAACCAGAGGGTAAATGGCATCCCCAACAAATAAGGATCCACTTTGTTTTGCTCCAGAATCCAAGGTGAAAATTGAATGGCTGCACAGCCAAAAACAGCTACAACAATCAGCCTCCAGGCATTTTTTAATTTCATAATCAAAGGGTTTGAATGGTCATTCCTCCATCAGTATGGATGATTTGTCCGGTAGCATAGGGAATCATTCCCTCGGCCAAAGCAATAACGGTTTTTCCCAAATCCTCGGGTTGTCCCCATCGCCTTTGCAAGGTCAATCCCGCTGCGATCATTTTATCGTATTTTTCAATCACTCCGGCAGTCATGTCCGTACGGATCACCCCGGGTTGTATTTCATATACGGGAATATCAAATTCCCCCAGTCTTGCAGCCCACAGTTTTGTCGACATGCTCATGCCCGCCTTGGAAATGCAATATTCCCCCCGATTGACAGAAGCTACAGTAGCAGAAACAGATGATATATTAATGATCAAAAAAGAATCTTTTGGGTTTTTGGTCTTTTGCTCAATCATCCAATTTGCAGCCTGCTGGGTAAGGAAATAAGGCCCTTTTAGGTTGATGCCCATCAGCCAATCAAAGCTTTGTTCATCTGCTTCCAAGATATCTTTTCTTTCCTTGGGTGCGACTCCTGCGTTATTGACCAAAAGGTTGAGCTGGCCCCATTTTGCTTTGATATCCTCCATTATTTTACGACGGTCGTCGGCACTGCCTACATTCCCTTGGCAATAAATGGCCTCGCCTCCCACTGCATTGAGTTGTTTGAGGGGCTCCACAACTTGGTCTGCCGCCCGAACACCATTGATGGCCACCCGATAACCTTGCTTGACCAATGCTTGAGCAATTCCCAAGCCTATGCCTCTAGAGCCTCCTGTAATCAGTGCAACGGGTTTCATTTTAAATCGGGTATTCGGATCCATGTTTTTTTCTCCCAACTCTCAAGTCCCAACTCGGCCAATTGGACTCCTTTGGCACCCTCCATCAAGTTCCAAGGAAAGGGGGTATCCAATACCACGTGTTTGAGAAACAACTCCCACTGCGCCTTGAAGGCATTGTCAAAATCCTCCTGCTCAGGAACCTTTGTCCAGCCATCTCTAAAATCGATAGGGTTGGGAATATCTGGATTCCAAACCGGCTTGGGCGTATTTCCATAGTGTTGTGTCCAGCAGTCTCTTAATCCTACCACCGCCGAGCCTTTGGTACCATCTACGTGCAGGGTGAGTAAATCATCCCTTCTGACCCTTGTAGTCCATGAGGAATTGAACTGAGCAATGACACCTCCCTCCAATTCAAAAATGGAGTAGGCCGCATCATCGGCAGTACAATTATAGGGCTTACCGTTTTCGTCGATACGCTCCGCAATGTGAGTAGCACCCAAACAAAAAACACCCTTAACGGATCCAAAAATATTATCCAATACATACCTCCAATGACAGAGCATATCGACAATAATTCCTCCATCGTCTTCTTTTCTGTAATTCCAACTGGGTCGTTGGGCGGGGACCGTGTGGCCCTCAAAAACCCAATAACCAAAATCTCCTCTAATGGACAAAATTTCACCAAAGAAATCATTTTCAATCAGGCGTTTCAACTTGAGCATACCCGGAAGCCAGAGCTTGTCTTGAACAACACCGTGCTTTACTCCTGCTTCTTCACATTCGCG
Organism: Flavobacteriaceae bacterium UBA3159; assembly: GCA_002364535.1. Lineage (GTDB taxonomy): Bacteria > Bacteroidota > Bacteroidia > Flavobacteriales > Flavobacteriaceae > UBA8316. The sequence goes on from DEYL01000047.1 coordinate 81,276, forward strand.
ATACAAGTCCAATGCAATATCTGTTGATGTGGCAATGGGTTTTTCGCAATAAACGTGCTTTCCAGCAGCCACAGCTTTTTTGATGGCATCTGCCCTTCTTCCGGTTGTTTGGGCGTCGAAATAGATTTGATATCGGTCATCCGACAAAACCTCTTCCAAGTTGGTCGTCCATCGTTCAACTTGGGTCCTTTCGGCCAGTGCTTTCAGTTTATTTTCATTGCGACCTACCAATACCAAATCAGGCATAATCACGGCATTGTCACTTACTTTTACCCCTCCTTGGGATATGATGGCAGCCAAAGACCGAATCAGGTGTTGATTGGTTCCCATTCTTCCGGTCACCCCATTCATGATGACTCCTATTTTATGTACTTTCATTGAATTTGTTAAGTATAATTTAAATATGATTTTTTTATATCTTCCAAATATAGCTTTTGGTCTTGAGCCCACAAACGTTCAGAAAAAACTTCTACTTCGTTGTAGCCGTCAAAACCAGCCTCTTCTAACCACATTCTGATTTGTCTGATGGGAATACAACCTTCACCCATCAAACCTCTGTCAGTCAGAAAATCGATTGTTGGTACGCGCCAATCACAAACGTGGAAAGCCAATATATTTTTATTTTTTCCGCACCTGATGATTTCGTTTTTCAGTTCGTTGTCCCACCAAAGATGGTACACATCGATGGCGATGCCCACCCAAAGGGAAGCAATTGCTTCACAAATATCGTTGGCTTGCCCAAGAGAGACCAAAGCGGATTTGTCTCCGGCATACATGGGGTGTAAAGGTTCAATGGCCAACTTGACCCCGTTATTTTGGGCATGGGGAATCAATGCGGTAATGCCTTTTTGAATCTGTTGGCGGGATATCTCAAGGGATTGTCGGGGATCCGCTCCGCAAACCAATACCACCAAAGGAGCACCTAGGGCAGCCGCCTGGTCAATGGCCAAGCGATTGTCCTCCAAAGCTAAATCCCTTTGCTCGGCATCTACCGCAGGAAAAAAACCTCCTCTGACCAAAGAAACAACCTCCATTTGATGGGCGTCCAACATGGCCTTAATGCTTTTTAAATCTTTACCCTCCAACAGATGCCGCCATATAGAAATGCCTTTAATGCCCGCTGCCGAAAAATGGGAAATACACTCCTCTATGGTCCATGGCTTGGTGGTTTGTGTATGGACACAAAGCTTCGAAAAATTATCTATTGAAGTCATGAACGCTTATTTTTTAATGCAATTGGTAAATTGGTAATAAGGCTCGTTGTCAATCATTTTTTGAACATAAATGGCCAATTCTCTAAAATGATAATCTCCCCACATGCAAGACTCACCGTTGGCAATTTTACTCCCCTTGGGAACATGATCCCATCCATTGGGTTGGTGGTAAATGGTGTGCAACAACAAACCGTGGTGTTCCACATCGGTACTCAGATAGGGGGGCTGTAAAAGAGAATCAAAAACGGTCAGTCCCGCTTGCCAATATTTTTCACCCTCTACCTTTTGACCCTTTTTATTGAGGTAATGCCCCAGTCGCAAAAGACCTTGAGCGCCAATGGCCGAAGCAGAACTGTCTACGGGTTCCCAATCGTTATAAGGATCAGCAAGTCGGTTGAGGTAATCTCCCAATTGGTGTAGATTGGGTGCCCCGGTATCCCAGTAGGTTACTCCACAAGACGGGCTGTGTTCTATATAAAAATCGCAAGTAGCTTTGGCTCCTTTAAGCATCATTTGGGTGATCTTTTCCATACCCCCAAGAGGTGCCAATTGATCACTGTCAATCAACTCAAGTGCCTCTAACTCCTCTGCAAATCCAAGCATTGCCCATGCCAAGCCTCTGGTCCATGTAGTAAAACCTGTATATCCCTGCTGAGCGTTGGGACATCGGTATTGGCCGTCATTGACATTAAAGACGCTCTCGTGGGCTGTTCTTCCCCAAATGTCATATTGATCTCTGCCCTCTCCATAATAAATGGAATATTTTGCAGTAGCCTCAATGTGTTGAATGGCACGATCCAGCAATGATATTTTTCGATCTCCCTCACCGTGATAGCTGTGACCCAACATATGACTGGCCATCAAAATTCTACATGATCTTATGGTGTCCACAAACAAAGAATGAGGACCGTTAAAGGAATTGATAAATCCACCATTGGGCAGGTCTGTCCAGCGCGAAGCTTGAACCGCTCCTGAAATTTTAATAGCTAACTCATAAAAATGGGCTTCCCATTCATTGTGTTCGATCTTTCCTTCATGCATCAATCGCAACAAATTACCGTAGGTACTCAAATTGTTAAAGCCGTGGTCGTGAACACCCGTATGACTTACATGCGTAGCCATTTTGTCTAAGATTTGCTTTTTTGCTAAGTCAATAAATTGACGGTCCCCAACAGCATCGTATTGTAAAACTGCAGAACCGAATTGGAAGCCGTGGGTCCACTCTGTCCATCCACGAGTGGTGTACTTACCATCAACTGTAAATACCGGAGCACCTTGGGACTCGTCATATTCAGAAACGATCCGGTTGATTTTTTCTCCTGAAAGCTTCCAGAGTAAATTTATTTTTTCTCTTAATTCCTGTGCTTTGAGGCTGTTGTTTATGGCAATCATTGATGAGAAATTTTATTAATAAAAATATAATATACTAATCTATAAATAAATTCCCAAAGACATTGGATTGTAAATTAACCAGGATGAGTTTGGACTAAGATTGTGCCCGATGGTAGAGTATTCTATTGAACAAAAAAGATGGTAGGGAACAAAAAGTAGGGTGTTCCCCAGAAGATAAAACAAAATGTAGGAAAAGAGTAGGCTAATTACAGTACCGCATCCAAAGCGTCGGCATAGGCCTTTTTAGGGGCTACACCTACTTGTCTGCCAACCAATTCACCTTTATCAAAAAGCAATACGGTAGGGATGTTTCGTACCCCATATTTTGCAGCATACTCCTGATGTTGGTCAACATCCAATTTGCCTACTACAGCCTTACCTTCGTAGTCCTGACTGATCTCATCAATGATGGGTCCTACCATGCGACAAGGTCCACACCAAGCTGCCCAAAAATCTACAATGACAGGTTTCTCTGATTTCAAAACCGTTTCTTCAAAATTTGCGTCCGTAATCTCTAAAGCCATATTCTAAAATTTAAATATAAAATTAATCATTTTAAAAAATGTGACATTGCCCTAGGCGATCAAATTTACTTATTGAAATATTATGTATCGTAATATGCGATCAATTCAATTTGTAATGCCAACGTTTTTCTTCCAAATGTGATAACAATTCTTGGGAAATGGCTACTTTTTGTTTGCGACTTGCCAAGGTCAATTTGAGTTGTTTTTTGGGGTCAATGACATCAAAAAAGAGCGGTTTGTCTCCCTTAAAACCATTGAGTTCTTTCTTCAACTGTTGAATGCTGTAGGATTCCAATTGCCGGATGTCCAACTGCAAGGTCAATTTTTTTGAATTTTTTGATAGGGCATCGTGCAACATCTCAAAATTAATAAACTGTATTCTGGGATCTCCAATTCTGCCTGTTTGTTGATTTCTCCAACCTTCTTTTATGTTGATTTTTATACGAATAAACTGATTGACACTGATAAAGTGTTTGAATTTGAGGTACTCCTCTCCAAAAATTCTAAACTCAAACTGATCCGAAAAATCCTCTAGGGTGAATCGGCCCCAGCCTTTTCCGTTTCTGGATTCTAAATGTTGAATTTCATTGACGATTCCGGCAACATTAAGGTTTTTATTGACCAAGGATCTGAGGTCTTTTAGTTGAGTCAAATTTGCGTTGGTAAACCATTCCATTTCCTTTTTAAAATCATCTAAGGGATGACCTGAAATGTATATGCCCACGACTTCTCTCTCTTTTTTGAGTTTCCCCAGATTGTCCCATTGGGGAGAGGGTGGGATAACCAACTCTTGATAGACTTGATCTGTATTTTCTCCAAAGAGGCTGGTTTGAGATGAATTTTTGCTTTCTTGATATTTCGAACCAAATCGAATGACCTTCTCTAAGAAAATTACCCCATCTCCGTCAGGATTAAAATACTGTGCTCTATGCGTTCCTTCAAAGGAATCGAACCCACCGGCCAAGGCCAAATTTTCGAATGCTTTTTTGTTGGCAGCTCTTAGGTCTACTTTTTTGACCACATCAAAAATAGTTTGATAGGGGGCTTCTTTACGGTGCTCGATGATGGTATCTACCGCTCCTTTTCCAACCCCTTTAATGGCACCCATTCCAAAACGAATGGCGTTTTCTTCGTTTACATTGAACTTGTAAAAAGACTCATTGACATCCGGCCCCAATACTTTGACTCCCATCCTCCTGCACTCTTCCATAAAGAAAGTAACCTGTTTGATGTCATTCATATTATTGGAAAGTACCGCCGCCATATATTCTGCAGGATAATGAGCTTTAAGATATGCGGTTTGATATCCAATCCACGCATAGCAGGTGGAGTGGGATTTATTGAAGGCATAGGATGCAAAAGCTTCCCAGTCCTTCCAAATTTTATTCAATACCTCTTTGGGATGATTGTTGGCCTCTCCCCCTTCTATAAACTTGGGTTTGAGTTTTTCCAGTAATGCAAAAATCTTTTTTCCCATTGCTTTTCGAAGCAAGTCGGCTTCACCTTTGGAGAATCCTGCCAATTTTTGCGACAATAACATTACTTGCTCCTGATAGACCGTGATCCCGTAGGTCTCTTTGAGGTAATCCTCCATCTCCAGTAAATCATACTTGATCTCTTCCTCTCCCTTTTTTCTTGCGACAAAACTGGGAATGTATTCCAGGGGCCCAGGACGATAGAGGGCATTCATGGCGATCAAATCTGCAAAAACATTGGGTTTTAAATCTTTTAAATATTTCTGCATACCCACGGATTCATACTGAAATATCCCCACTGTATCCCCCCTTTGGAACAACTCATAGGTCAATTGATCATCCAAGGGGAATGCGTCCGGATCGAGATCAATCCCGTGGCGGTATTTTACCAGTTTGACGGTATCCTTGATCAGGGTCAGGGTTTTAAGTCCCAGAAAGTCCATTTTTAGGAGTCCCGCTTCTTCCACCACGGCATTGTCAAACTGAGTTACGTTCAACTCAGAGTCTTTGGCCGAGGCAATGGGAACAAAATTGGTGATATCGTCGGGTGTAATGATGACCCCACAGGCGTGAATTCCGGTATTTCGCAATGAACCTTCTAATACCTTGGCCTGCTGTAAGGTTTGACCGGCCAGGTCGTCTCCTTCAAAGATCTCCTGTAATTCTTTGACTTGATTGAACTCCTCCGATCTAAGGTTTTCTTTGAGTTCCTTGTCCTCTAAGGAGAAAATTTTAGCCAGTTTGATATTGGGTACCAACTTGGCAATGCGGTCTGCATCTCCCAAGGCAAGATCCAAAACCCTTGCCGTATCTCTGATGGAAGACTTTGCCGCCATGGTTCCATAGGTGATGATTTGCGCGACTTGATTGGCACCGTATTTTTCAATCACATAGTCCATAACTTTTCCCCTTCCCTCATCGTCAAAGTCAATATCGATATCGGGCATGCTCACCCGATCGGGATTGAGAAAACGCTCAAAAAGTAGATCGTATTTGATGGGATCCAAATTGGTGATCCCAAGGCTGTAGGCCACCACCGATCCTGCCGCAGATCCCCTTCCGGGACCAACGGAAACTCCCATTTCCCGGGCTGCAGCGATAAGGTCTTGCACAATCAAAAAATAACCGGGATAGCCTGTATTGGCAATGACCTCCAACTCAAAATCCAAACGTTCTTGAATCTCGTCGCTGATGGTTCCATAACGCCTTTTGGCGCCCTCCAAAGTCAAATGTCTCAAAAACTGATTTTCGCTGTCATTTAGGTCATTGGATGCATCGGTAGAAAAATCATCGGGTATGTCAAATTTGGGAAGTAAGACCTCACGAGCCAAGTCAAAGGGCTCTACTTTATCGATGACCGCTTCGATATTGATGATGGCTTCGGGTAAATCCGCAAAAAGACTTTTCATCTCCGCCTGAGACTTATAGTAATACTCCTGATTGGGAAAACCGAAACGGTACCCTCTTCCACGACCTATGGGAGTGGCTTGTTTCTCACCGTCTTTTACACAGAGTAAGATATCGTGAGCATTGGCCTCAGCTTTGGTCGTATAATAGGAATTGTTGGTCGCCAAAACCTTAATAGCATATTTTTGGGCAAACTGAAGTAAAACCTGATTGGCGCGTTTTTCGTCCTCCTGCTGGTGGCGCATCAACTCGATGTACAAATCTTCACCAAACTCCTCCTGCCACCATTTCAGTGCTTCCTCTGCTTGATTGTCTCCTACGTTAAGTATTTTTGAAGGGACTTCTCCATAGAGGTTACCTGTCAAAACCATCAAATCAGATTTGAACTGTTCGACGACTTTTTTGTCAATCCTCGGCACATAATAAAACCCTTGGGTGTAGGCAATGGAACTCATCTTGGAAAGGTTTTCGTAGCCCTTTTTGTTTTTGGCGATAAAAACGATTTGATATCCGTTGTCTCTTCTGGATCGGTCTTGATGGTTTTCACAAACGTAAAACTCACATCCCAAAATGGGTTTAAGCGGGGCGGCACCTTGAGGTAAATCAGCGTTGTGTTTTTTTATGGCTTTGATGAAGTGAAAGGCTCCCATCAAATTGGCGTGATCCGTCAGGCTAACCGCTGGCATTTGATCATCGGCCGCGGTTTGGACCAAATCATTGATCCTAGAAGTGGATTGCAAAACGGAATACTGTGAGTGGGTATGTAAATGAACAAATGGGGCCTTTTGTAAAATTCCCTCTTCCGCATCGGTAAATGTCTTAGAAGGCGTTTCTTCTGTGTTGGCCAGCTCGACCAATCGCTCAGAGGCCGCTTTTAAATTAAAGTGTTTTAAACCGATGCCTTTGACATGTTCATCCAAAACTTCGGTGAGGTGCTGTAAAACTTCCCCCCTGTTTTTCATGGCTTCGGGTCGGATCCATCCTTTTCTAAAAAGCTCGAAAAAACAACGGGTGGTGGCCTCTACATCGGCAGTGGCATTGTGGGCTTCGTCGAAATGAACATCAAAAAGGTGGGTGTGTAGTTCGCTCAGTGTGGGTAATTTGAATTTCCCCCCCCGGCCTCCGGGCAACTGGCAAATTGTTGCGGTTTCCTCAGTGCAAGTATCGATGATGGGGAAGTTTTCCAAAGGGTTCTGGTCGCCCAATCGCAAGAATTCTGCCCCCATAATGTTGAGGTCAAATTTTACGTTGTGCCCCCCGATAAATTCACATTGTTGGAGTGCCTGCTGAAATTTTTCCAACATCTCCGCTATGGGAATCCCTTCTTTTTCAGCCAGAGCAGTGGAAATGCCGTGAATTTTTTCGGCATCATAGGGAATCACAAAACCATCGGGCAACACCAAATGGTCCTGGTGGGAAATGCAATTACCGTCCTTGTCATGCAATTGCCAAGCAATTTGAATACATCGCGGCCAGTTGTCTGCATCGGTCAAGGGAGCATTCCAGTTACGGGGCAGACCCGTGGTCTCAGTATCAAAAATCAAAAACATCGATGGCAATTTGAAATACTAAAATAGGGTATTGTCCTTTTCAACGGGTATTGAATTATCAGGAGTTATCAACCAAAAAAAGGATTGAAATCTTAAAGTTTTTAAGCTTAATAATGGGAATGAAAACTATCTTTGCCAAAAAAAGTTATCGAACAACTGTTTGATAAAATTTCCCAAACCCCTAGTCAAAAGGCATTTGAAACAGCACTTTTGCGGGACGACTGTTCCCAATTTAAAGGTTTGGTCGGCTCTGGTCTGAATTTTAAACTGGTTTCTGCCTTTAAGAATTTAGACCGAACTTTTTTAATGGTACTGGACAATGCCGAGCAGGCAGCCTATCACCTGAACGACCTTGAGCAATTGCTCTCCTCCAAAGAAGTACTCTATTTTCCGGCCAGCTACAGAGAAGCTTATAACCCTGGGGCTACAGACAATGCCAATGTATTGTTGCGGTCTGAGGTGCTCAAAAAACTGAGCAATTCCAAAAAGAAAAAGATCATTGTCACCTACCCCCAAGCCCTTTTTGAAAAAGTCATTTCACAACACACCCTCAAACGAAAAACACTAACCGTCAAAACGGGCGATGTCATCGGTTTGGATTTTGTTAACGAAACACTTTTTGAATATGGTTTTGATCGGGTCAACTTTGTCACCCAACCCGGAGAATTTTCTGTAAGAGGGGGGATCATCGACGTCTTTTCTTTTGCCCATCAGCACCCCTATCGCATCGAGTTTTTTGACGAGGAAATTGAGAGCCTCCGGAGTTTTGACGTCAATACCCAACTCTCCATCAGCCCCTTTGATCAAATCGATTTGTTGCCCAATACCTCAAAGGTCACTTTTAGCGAAAAGCGCAAATCACTGATCGACTCTTTGCCCAAAGAGAGTACCGTGGTTTTTAACCAACTCGACCTCTGCCTGGATCGCATTGAAAAATTAGGCGCCAAGGCGGCCAAACAATTCGAGTCCCTGGAAACCACTGTTCAGTATCCTCCGGAAGTTTTGTTTTTGAATCCGAAAGAACTACTGGAATGTCTGGCCGGCCAAAGCACAGTTTTGATTAACAATTCCGACCACCTCAAGCCTCAGGAACGCATCGGTGCCAAACAAAGTCCTCAGCCTCCCATCAACAAGCAGTTCGATCGGCTGGTTCAAATCCTCAACGACAATCACGCCACCGGTTTTGAAAATTATATTTTTTGTTCCAGCGAAGCCCAGCGCAAGCGGTTTAATGAAATCTTGGAAGAGATTGAAACCAAAGTGCATTACAAAACTGAGGTTTGCCCACTCTTTGAGGGGTTTGAAGACATCGAAGCCCAAGTCGCTTGTTTTACTGATCACCAGATCTTTGAACGCTACCACAAATACAAACTGCGTTCTGCTGCCGCCAAAAAAGAAGTCCTTACCCTCAAAGAATTGACCCACCTGAAAATCGGGGATTTTGTTACCCATATTGACCACGGGATAGGAAAATTTGGAGGGCTTCAAAAAATTGATGTGGATGGGGTAAAACAAGAGGCCATAAAATTGAGTTATGGAGAAGGCGACATCCTTTATCTCAGTATTCATTCACTGCATAAAATTGCCAAATTCAATGGTAAAGACGGTCATGTTCCCAAACTCCACAAATTGGGATCCAAGGCATGGAAGGCACTCAAACAAAAAACCAAAACCAGGGTCAAGGCCATTGCCTTTGACCTAATAAAGCTCTACGCCAAAAGGAGAGAAAAAATTGGTCATGCCTTTCCGCCAGACAGCTATTTGCAGTTGGAGTTGGAGGCTTCATTTATGTTTGAAGATACACCCGACCAAAGTAAAGCTACAGCTGCTGTAAAAGCCGACATGGAAAACGACCGACCCATGGATCGACTGGTTTGTGGAGATGTAGGTTTTGGAAAAACCGAAGTCGCCATCCGCACCGCTTTTAAAGCCGCTGACGACAGTAAACAAGTGGCTGTTTTGGTACCCACCACCATACTGGCATTTCAGCACTTCAAAACCTTTTCCAAAAGATTGGAAGATCTGCCCGTTAATATAGATTACCTCAACCGTTTCCGTTCGACCAAAGACCGAAAAAGAATCTTGGAAGAACTGCAACTAGGAAAAATTGATATTTTGATCGGTACTCACCAACTGGTGAACAAGACGGTAAAATTTAAAGATTTGGGCTTGCTAATCGTAGACGAAGAACAAAAATTTGGTGTGGCAGCCAAAGAAAAATTACGAAACATGAAAACCAACGTCGACGTATTGACCCTTACCGCCACCCCCATACCCAGAACTTTACAGTTCAGTTTGATGGCTGCCAGAGACCTGTCGGTTATCGCCACTCCACCTCCCAACCGCTTCCCCATTGAGACCGAAGTGGTTCGTTTTGGTGAGTCCCTCATAAGGGATGCAATTCGCTATGAATTGCAAAGAGGAGGGCAAATCTACTTTATCCACAATCGGGTAGAAAACATTCAGGAAGTTGCGGGAATGGTTCAGCGACTGATCCCCGATGCGCGTATTGCTATTGGTCATGGACAAATGGAAGGCAATAGATTGGAAAATACTTTGCTCGATTTTATGGAGGGTCAGTCGGATATATTGATCGCCACCACCATAGTAGAAAACGGACTTGATGTTCCCAATGCCAATACCATTTTTATAAACAACGCTCAGAGTTTTGGGCTGAGTGATCTGCATCAAATGAGGGGAAGGGTGGGCCGAAGCAACAAAAAAGCCTTTTGTTATTTTATTACCCCGCCGCTGAAAGCTATGGCCTCAGATGCTCAAAAAAGAATTCAGGCCATTTCTCAATTTTCGGAGTTGGGAGCTGGAATTCAAATTGCAATGAAAGACCTCGAGATCAGAGGGGCCGGTGATCTTTTGGGCGGAGAACAAAGTGGCTTTATCAATGAAATAGGTTTTGAAACCTACCAGAAAATTCTTGAAGAAGCCATAGAGGAGTTAAAAGAAAACGAGTTCAAAACTCTGTTTGAGGATCAGGAAAAGACCCTTGAGGAAAACTATGTCAAGGAGGTACAAATTGACACGGATTTTCAAATTTTATTTCCAGATGATTATATCAATGTAGTCAATGAAAGATTGCTGCTCTATAATGAGTTGAGTGCCATAAAGAACGAGGAAACTTTGATGCAATTCAAAAAAAATATGGAAGATCGGTTTGGTAAAATTCCCCCAGAGGGTTTGGAGCTTTTGAGTACTTTACGCCTCAAATGGCTTGCCTCCAAAATGGGACTGGAAAGAATCATCATTAAAAATAAAAAATGTGTGGGCTACTTTTTATCGGATCAACAAAGTGATTTTTACCAAAGCCCTGTTTTTAATCAAATACTACTTGGGGTTCAAAAACAAACCGAAAAATACAGCATGACTGAAAAGCTAACCCGAAACGGCCTGCGGCTTATACTGGTCTTGGATCAGGTACATTCGATAGAAAAGTTATTGGAGCAACTCAATAACTTGACAAATGACTAAAGTGATTTAAGATTTTTGATGACCTCAAAAGCCACATTGACTGAATCTTCATCCATCAATATGGTAAATTCATTGGAGGTGGAGATGACTTCATTGATGTTGACCCCCTCCCAAGACAGCCTCTGAAAAATAAAGTAATAAATACCGGGTATTTTCACATTGTCGTTGGGCAGTTTGACCGTTATCGCCGATAGGTTTTCTATTTTATCGATGCAAATTTCATCACGGAACAAATCTTCAATCAAAGAAGCTATGTTACTGCCGACCACAATATTGGATTCTCCTACCCCTCTGGAAGAGGTATAGAAAATGTCTTTTTTGTCCTTGATCGCCGTAAGGAATTCGGCCTGTGCCAACAAAAGGGTTTCGGAAAGTTTAAAGCAATAATCAGTCAAAGAGGAACGAACGGTGATGTCACCAAGGTTTCTCAATACATTGATAATCTTGTGGGTGGAAAGGAACTCCTCGTTGTCGGATATTCGCTTTAATGCCATAACGATGGCTCCACTTCTTGCGGGCTTGCGCAATGCCTTTTCAATTTCAGGCTGAATCTCTCGTGCCAATGAAGTCAGGTTGATGATACCCTGAGACAAGGCCGTGGACAAGTAAGGCTTTGTCTTGACGTATTCTGATACTTGCGAAGCAATAGTTTTCAACTTGATATGTTTTATTTCTATGCAAAGTTAAGAATATTAAACATAATGTTTGTTTTACAACATTTTATCCGAAGGAATAAAACGATTCCATTATGTTATCCTGTTCCCAATCAGCACCATCAAATATAGGTAATCAAGTCAAAACGTACCGCTACATCCAGTCCCTTCGACTGAATATTATGATCAACTGCAATAACCAATAATTTGATTTTATTGGAGAAAAAAGACTCCTCTGGAGGGCAATAAAAAATCTATTGAACTGGTTTTGACCTCAACAGCAACTAATGTGTTGTCTTTTTGAACAATCAGATCTACCTCTGCTTTTAAATAGCGGAAGTTCCTCTACAAAAGAGTGTATCCTGAGTTTATTAAATAAGTTGCGGCAAGCTTTTCTGTCTTTTTTCCAAGGTCGTTGGTTAATGTCATAAGTTCGTCGGTTTATATATAACTTTAAATTAAATTCTTAGCTGGGCAATAAAATCCTTATTTTTGCCAAAAAATATAAATGTCCTCGCAGCCAAAAAGATATACTGTTACTGCTGCTTTACCCTATACAAACGGCCCTATCCATATTGGCCATCTGGCCGGAGTTTATGTTCCTGCCGATATATATGTACGCTATCTCAGGCTGAGAAAAAGAGATGTGGCCTTTATTTGTGGGAGTGACGAACACGGGGTAGCAATAGCGATCAAAGCCAAAAAAGAAGGAAAAACACCGCAACAGGTGATTGATCATTACGATCAAATTATCCGTGAGGCTTTTAACAATTTTGGTATTTCATTTGACAATTACTCAAGAACTTCGAGGGCAGTTCATCACGAAACAGCTGGAGAAATTTTTAAACAACTGGACGAGCAAGGTCAGTTTTTAGTCAAAAAGACTGAGCAATTGTATGATGCCGAAGCCAAAACTTTTTTGGCCGACAGATTTGTCACCGGAACCTGTCCGGTTTGTCAAAATACAGAAGCCTACGGTGACCAATGTGAATCCTGTGGAAGCTCACTCAGTGCAACGGATCTAATAAAGCCCAAATCTACCCTTTCGGGCAGTGTTCCTGAATTTAAAAAAACCAAACATTGGTTTTTACCCCTCGACCAATACGAGGCCTTTATTGAGGAGTGGATATTGAAAGGGCATAAAAAGGATTGGAAACCCAATGTTTACGGACAAGTCAAATCTTGGATCGACAATGGCTTGCAAGCCCGAGCGGTCACTCGAGACCTGGACTGGGGCATCCCTGTGCCTGTGGATGGTGGAGCCGGAAAAGTGCTTTATGTTTGGTTTGATGCTCCTATTGGCTATATTTCCTCCACCAAGGAATGGGCCCAAAAGAAAAATATCGATTGGGAACCCTATTGGAAATCTGAAGACACCCAATTGGTGCACTTTATCGGAAAAGACAATATTGTTTTTCATTGTATTATTTTCCC
>DEYL01000047.1:94717-120970 GCA_002364535.1 Flavobacteriaceae bacterium UBA3159
AGACAATATTGTTTTTCATTGTATTATTTTCCCTATCATACTCAAAAATACAGGAAACTATATCCTTCCTGAAAATGTTCCAGCCAATGAATTCCTCAATCTGGAGGGTAATAAAATTTCCACCTCCAAAAATTGGGCAGTGTGGTTGCACGAGTATTTGGTGGACTTTCCCGACAAGCAAGATGTGTTGCGATATGCGTTGACCGCTAATGCTCCTGAAACAAAAGACAACGATTTTACGTGGAAAGAATTCCAAACCCGAAACAACAGTGAATTGGTGGCCATCTTTGGTAACTTCATCAATAGGGTGATGGTACTGACCCAAAAATACTACAACGGAAAAGTCCCTTCGATGGGTGAGTTGAATACTGCCGATCAAGCTGCTTTGACAAGAATGAAAGAATTTCCCTCCCTGATGGAAAAAGAAATTGAGCTTTACCATTTCCGAGCCTACAGTCAGGAAGTGATGAATCTGGCGCGATTGGGTAATAAGTATTTGGCGGATCAAGAGCCTTGGAAATTGATTAAGACTGACCCAGAGCGGGTAGAAACCATTATGTTCACTGCCCTACAAATCGTTGCAGGACTGAGTATCCTCAGTGAACCCTTGCTTCCATTTACGACCCAAAAGATGATGGATATGCTTGAGCTTAAAGCTACTTGGGAAGATGTAATCAGCGAGGAACCCCTGTTGGTTCCCGGACATCTTATCCAAAAATCCCAATTACTTTTTGAAAAAATTGAAGAGGAAGCCATTCAAAAACAATTGCAAAAATTAAAGAACAACCTATCCAATGAAAACCAAAAAAATAAAGTGGAGGAGGCACCTAAAGAGATGATTTCTTTCGACGATTTTACAAAAATGAACCTTAAGACGGGAACAATAATCGAGGCAGAAAAAATGACTAATACCAAAAAGCTTTTGGTATTGAAAGTGGACTTGGGTCAAGAGCAAAGAACCATAGTTTCGGGGATTGCAGAAAGTCACCAGCCCAAAGAAGTGGTAGGGAAAAAAGTAACGGTCTTGACCAACCTTCAACCTAGAGCCATCCGCGGTGTAGAAAGTCAAGGAATGCTATTGATGGCAGAGGATCAAGACGGGCGATTGATTTTTATCTCCCCAGAGGACGATAATACCTCCAGCGGTTTGTCCATCAGGTAATTACGCCCCGTGATAGCTGTTGCTTTTGATCCCATTTATGTACTGCCCCTTCCCGAAAACCATAGGTTTCCTATGGAAAAATACGCCTTACTGCCCAAGCAATTGGTGCACGAGGGCACTTGTGATCCAGAAGATTTTTTTTCACCTCAAACCCTTGATGAACATGTTGTAAAAGCCATTCACCAAAAAGACTACGTAAACCGCCTGAAGCGCCTGGATCTTGACCGCTCGGAGGTAAGGAAAATAGGATTTCCCATTTCCCAACAATTGGTGGAAAGAGAATTTATCATCGCCGGAGGAACCCTAGAAGGAGCATTGAAATCATTGCAAGATGGAATCTCTTTTAACATTGCTGGAGGAACCCATCACGCCTATTCTACCCATGGCGAAGCGTTTTGTATGCTGAATGACCAAGCCATTGCAGCACGATACCTATTGGATCACCAACATGCCAAAAAGATTTTGATCATAGACTTGGATGTTCACCAAGGTAATGGCACGGCAGAAATATTTAATACGGAAGGTCGGGTATTTACTTTTTCGATTCACGGCCAAAAAAACTATCCTTTTAGAAAAGAACAAAGTGATTGGGACATTCCGCTAGAGGACAAAACCGGAGATGATGTTTATTTGAATGTATTGAACGATACCCTGCCACGACTTTTTGAGCGTGTAGATCCTGACTTTGTGTTTTACCTTTCGGGGGTGGATGTACTGGCCACAGATCGATTGGGCCGATTGGGTATGAGCTTAGAGGGTTGTAAACAAAGGGATGAGCAGGTGCTGAAATTTTGCCATAAACGTTCCTTACCCATTCAGTGCAGTATGGGCGGAGGTTATTCTAAAGATATCAAACTGATCATCGAGGCACATGCGAATACCTTCCGGGTAGCACAGCGTATTTTTTAACGCCAGGTCTGACTTTTGATATTTAGGGTGGCCACTACGATATCCTTTCGGCTGATTTGTCCTACTAATCGATTTTTGTCCAAAACGGGAAAACGTCTTCTGGTGGATTTAAAAAACATAGATGCTGCCTCGAAAATGGTCTTATTGGCATCGATGGTATCCACATTGGAAGTCATAAAATGAGCGACGGTTTTGTCGAGAATGGGTAAATTAAAATAGCGACTATCTGAAATTTCTTTCATACAATCTGCCTCTGAAATTACCCCAATCAATTTACCGGTATTATCCACCACAGGCCCCCCGGAGATACGGTATTTGATGAATTTTTTCATGACCTCATGAATGGATTGATCTTTATTGAAAACAACCAAATCACGGGTCATAATATCAGACACCAATAAAGTATTGTTTGATTTTTTGGACCGGGTCGCTCTTTCTCCTTGAAAGCTTTTTATCGGCATAACTCATTGTATTTGTATTTCTTAAGATAGTGATTTTTAGAATATCATTTAATATTTTTGATGAAGATCTTTATAAAAGCTCAAACGAAAGCCAAGGGGTAATGAATAGAATTGGGATATTGGGTAGTGGATGGTTGGGCTTTGCCTTGGCAAAAGAGGCCCAAAAAAAGGGCTATAAAGTCAAGTTGACAACGACAACCGAAGGAAAGGTAGACCTAATACGGAGGCAAGGATTCTTGGCGCAGTTCTTAAAACTAAGCGAATCTTCTGCAGTGGGAGAACTCGATTTTTTCCAAAGTATTGATGCACTGGTGATTACCATCCCACCGGGTTTGAGAAATAATCCCCAACGCAACTATATAGCGCTAATCGAGCAAATCATTGAAAAAACCGAATCGCACAAAATTCAAAGGGTATTATTTACCAGCAGTACTTCTGTATATGGTTTTCAAGAGGGAATTATCACCGAATCAAGTAAATTATTGGGGGATACCCCATCTGCAAAACAAATCATAGCTGTGGAGCAAAGGCTTTTAAAAAATCAAAATTTTGAAAGCTGTATTGTTCGATTGGGGGGCTTGATGGGACCCAATCGTCATCCCATTTTCACTTTGAGTGGTAAAAAAAATCTCCCAAACCCACAGTCCCCAATAAATTTTATCCACCAAAAAGATGCTGTAGCCATTCTGCTCCAAATACTCGAAAATTGGAAAGGTGATCAAACTTTCAATGCCGTAACCCCCTTTCACCCTTCACGAAAAGAATATTATGAGCAGATGGCAAAAATCGCCCAGCTGCCTCCGCCAACATTTGAGCAAAATGGGGCCATTAGAGGGATCATCAGTTCCGAGAAAGTGCTTGGTGAACTTAGTTGTCAATTCATGGTGAAAAACTTGTTAATATTAAATTAGGGGGTGAATCTTGCTTGGCCTATTTAATGATTAAGTTTATAAAAATTAGATTTTGTCAGGTTCATCAGAATATATCGTTGTACTTAAGAAAATTCTTAACCTTCTCAAGAATTCTAAGTTGGAGTATTTAAAAGCTTCGGATGAGTGTAATCTCTCAAAGGATAAGCGGCATTTAAATCTTCAATCTACCCTGAGAAATCGCTACTTTCAGGATGTAACCAAGTTATTGAGGTCCCTCAATGTGGAGGTGGAAAGTCTCGTCATCCATCGACTCAACTTTGAACAGATGGTCATTTCCTCCATTAAAAAATCCAATCACACCCATTTGCATAAATGCGTAGAATACGACCAAAAGCTATTGGTTTTGTATGATGAAGCGCTAGCCTTTGATCCCAGTACCTCCTTTTTGAAAAACCAACAAGAAAAAGTTTCTGAATCTGTTTCAGAGGGTATTTATTTCCTAGAAAATGCAGGTATTATTTTAGAATCCTCAAAATTAGGTTGACCCACTCCAAGGGAATCAAGCTGTATTTTGTTATCTTCTGACATACTAATCATCCTCTTCAACAAAATATTGTACTCTAAATAAAGTTCATCCAGTGATTGATTGAGTTTTTTATTTTGTTTGTTGGATGCATAAAAATGACATTTAATGATTTGGGTTTGTACCACTTTTATTCTGCTGTAGATGGCAAGTTTATCGAATTCTTCCGGAAAAGGAGATTTTAATAAAGAGCTAGTGGTTTTGTAAAGTTCAGAGATAAAAGTCATAATGCCCGCGGGGTTGAGTTTGGAGATGTCCTCCATGGCATCTTTGAATTTTTTGAATTGAGTCCACTGATTGATGTTGTTTTCTTCAATAAATTCAGACGTGAGTTGGGTGAGTTGGGTGGCGTTATCGGGTGCGTCAATCGTTAGTTTTTCCTGCATTTTATCTGCAGTTTGTTGAGAGTCGGATTTTTTTTCTTGGCAAGAAAAAAAGCAACCGATCACTAGAACTATACAAAAATAACGCAGCATGAAATAAAAATTTAAATACCTATAGTGGTTTGCTTGATTAAAAGAATCGTGAAAAAAATAATTTGTAAAAGATACAACTGATGGGTGAACCATCCCTGTACCGAAACTCTAAAATAATGAAAAATTGATTGTAAAAACAGCGCCACAGCTGTCCAACCGATATAGTTTTGAAGTGGGGCCTCTCCCCCATCAAAAACCCAAAAATCCAATACCGGAGCAATGGGTTCGATCAAAAGGTCGAGAAAAATCATCAAACCAACGCCAATGACAATGCGCATAAAAAAGTTTTGATAGAACTGCTGTGCGATGGCGCCTGTAATGGTAGTTAATAAAGCCCAGTTGACTCCAATGAGTAAAGGAACACCAAAGACTTTTAAACCCAGAGCATCTCCGTATTGGTAATCTCCAAAGATCCAACCCAATTGTACGCCCAAAATTTCGGTAATCATCCCGGTCAAAAAACCCAAAACAACCATTGGAAAAAACCATTTATGCCCGTTACAATTGATAAGTAAGAGTACAAAATTGATCGATAAGTTAAGTGGGGTAGCGGAAATAAACCATTCAGAATTACCGTAAAGTATGCCCAAAATTCCACTGATATGAAACAACCAAATGACAGCAATAGAAATGATTTCACGGTTTAATTTGACTGGAATCATATTTAACTTTAGGGTATTAAATCGGCAGCGATCTTGGCGGAGAGCAAACACAAGGGGATGCCACCACCGGGATGCACACTCCCGCCACAAAAATATAAATTTTTAATCTTGGAACTGAAATTGGGATGCCTCAAGAAAGCGGCCATCTTATCGTTGCTGGAGCTGCCGTACAAGGCACCCAAGTGGGAGGATGTTTTTTGTTCAATCAGTGGAGGGGTCAAAACTTCTTCTTCCTGAATCAAAGCTTTCAAATCCACCTTGAGGATACGATTGAGTTTGGCAATGGTTTTTTCTCTCAGCTTGTTTTTTATTTGATCCCAATCTTGACCGTGGTCTGCCGGAGTGTTGATCATGACAAACCAGTTCTCCCCGCCTTGAGGCGCATCTGTAGGAACATCTTTGGAGGTGATGTTGACATAGACCGTAAAATCATCGCTGGGTTTTTTCTGATTAAAGATGGCTTCAAATTCTGCTTTATAATCCTTTGAAAAAAATATGTTGTGTAAATCGAGTTGATCAAAGATCCTATTGATGCCCCAATAAAAAATGACCGCTGAGCTGGAACGTTCTTGACTTAAAATCCTTTCAGGGGCTTTGGTACCTTTAAGAAGATTTTTGTAGGTGGGGAAAACATCCATATTGGAGAGGACAATGTTCGCCATGAAGATTTGGTCATTGGTTTTGACCCCGACGGCCTTTCCTCTTTCCACAAGGATTTGATTGACTTTTTTACCCAGATGAAAAGTGATCCCTTTTCTTTTTGCCAATTCAAAAAGGGATTGGGTTATTTGTTCCATTCCTCCGTCGGGTACAAAAGTTCCGTACTCCTGTTCCAAGTGCTGAACCAATGTCATGATACCCGGGGTTTGATAGGGTGAGGAACCATTGTAGGTGGCATAGCGGTCGTACATCTGCACCAAATGGGGTTCCTTAAGCTGAGCTGCATTGACGGAGTGCAAATTTTGGTTGATTTCGTAGCTACTGAGATTGAGTAGGGCCTTGAGGGTTTTTACATTCAAAAACCCTTTGAGTTTATGCAGGGATTGTTCCAAAAACAAGGGGGCAGTTAAATCGAATTTTTTCTTGGCGCGCTTGAGGTATTCTTCCAATACATCAGCTTTTACACCCAATTTTTTTTGGACTTCTTCCAAAAAAAGTTTTGGTTCGGCATAGGCGGTAATCTGTGTTTGATCCTCCCAAAAATACCGGCAGGCGATTTTTTTCTTTTTATAAGTAAAAAAATCGCTGGCTTTCTCATCATGAAGTTCAAACAATTCGGTAACGTATTGAGGCATGGTAAAAAGGGAGGGGCCGCCATCGAAACGATACTCCCCTAGGCTGAAAGCACTGAGTTTTCCTCCCGGGTAGTTATTGGCCTCAAAAATTGTGACCTGATAACCTTTTTTTGACAAACGCAAAGCCCCTGCAATTCCACCAATTCCTGCACCTATAACAACTGCTGTTTTCATTTTTTAGATGGAATAGATTCAATAAATCCGGTGTCAGAGAGTAGATGAAAACGGGCAAAAAGGTCTTCACTGTACCACCTTTGACTTCTGGTTTTTTTGATAATTTTGGCGTGGGTTTGATCGCGGTAGGCAAATTGTTTGACGGCCTCAAAACTGTCCCAAAGACTGAGAGTCGCTTGTTGGACAAAGGGCCACTCTCCTATACCCTTGAAGTACTGAACTCCTGCGGCATTTTCTATGGCTGCACTGGCATGAGGCACGGATTTCCAAAAGCTAAAGAGTCGAGACGGCCTAAGGGTAGCCCTCGTAATCACCGCAACAGGCAATCCGGAATCGTTGGTCGGTAACTCTTGTTCAGGGAAGGGGTTTTGTCCACTCCACAAACCATGACTTTTTATGGGCAACATTTTGATGGTTCTAAAGAAGGAGGATTTTTGAAAATAGTTTTGAATGAGGGCGTTTTGCTTCAAAAAATCATCAGCCGATTTTTGGTTGTCCCAGACCCCCAAAAAGGCGTAAGTTCCAAAATCCGGCCAAAGACTGAAACCATTTCCACCACCGGTACCCATGAGTTTGAAAAATTTAAGCCCTTCTTTTTGTTGAAGTTTTGATGGGGCAAGACCCATTTGGGCGAAAGCCCAACCTTTGTTTTTTCTAAATTTAAAAAAAGTAATAGTCGTCAACCCTTCCATCTAGATCGTAATCATCCTGCAATACTAAATTAGGAAAAAAACTGTGAAAATCTGAGAAAAAATAAGGGATTAAAAAAAACGCCTCTGCTAGGATTTTAGAATTTGACTTTAGGAGATAGTAGTTGCAGAGGCGCTAATAAACCAAATTGAATTTAAACTGTTTAAAGATATGTAAAAAAACTTTAACAGAAAAAGGTTAAACAAAAAAAATCAAAATTTAGTTTTTTAGCCTTTCTTGGGGAATCTTTGAATTTGATTATCTTTAGCGAACTATATTTTAAAATTTATGACACCTTCTTTTGTAGCTTTTGTGGTTATTGCTTCTATTATAGGGGTAATGATCGGTATTTTCATCGACCTTTCTAAAAAGTAATTGTCTGTGAAATCAACAATTCTCTTTGATAAATTCATTTATTTATTAATTATTGTCAACGTGGTGGCGATGATTTTGGAATCTCATGTCTCGATTCGTGACGCTTATGGCAATCTATTTCAAATTTTTGAGGCGATTTCTATATATATATTCTCCTTTGAATACCTGTATCGCATTCGGCTAGCCTATGAGGACAATCGAATTAAGGGGGTTTCACAATATATATTTAGCACATTTGGATTGATTGACCTGATTTCGATTTTGCCTTTCTACCTCAATCAATTTGTAAAAGTAGATGGAAGGTTCCTCAGGATTTTAAGGTTATTTCGCCTGACCAGAATATTTAAATTGGGGCGCGACAGCAGTTCCCTGAAATTATTTGTTAAAGCATTGAAGGGGGTAAAAAACGAATTGAGGTTTACCCTGTTTCTCTCTGCATTGGCAATTTTGTTTTCGGCTTCGGCCATCTACTATTTGGAAAATGAAGCTCAACCAGATAAGTTTTCCAGCATTACAGAATCCATTTGGTGGGCGACGGTCTCTTTGGCCACAGTGGGCTATGGTGATGTTTATCCTGTTACTGCAGGGGGTAAGGTTTTTGCCTCTATTATTTCTTTGATTGGGATCGGTATTGTGGCTATCCCCACGGGTATCATCTCCGCATCTTTTGTAGAGGAAATCTATTTGGTAAGAAGAAAGAGGGGTAAATAGAAAAGTGCTAATGGGTTGTCCTATCAGCCTGTAAACTTTTCTTGGTCATCGTGAAAATAAATTTCCCCGTTAAATAGTCGTTGTTTTGTTGCCAGATCAATTGGTCTTTGATCCATATATTTTTTACTTTTACGTACTAATACTAAGCTTTTTCTATTTCTGCCCACAAGACATTTCTGTTTTTTTTATTCCAACTCAAAATGGTCTGGATTTACAATCTGAGGGCGTCTCCATTTTATTTAGTGGAAAAAATTTTAATTTTATTGTTCCAACGATTTAATGTAGTTTCCAAAATATATTTGCTGTGTTTTTGATTTGATCTTGATAGGAACACCTTTTCATAAACACCATAGAATATGAGGTCTTCTTCCTTTGCGTCAATAGCTGCCTAAACTGTGATATCGTAAATTTCTATACCTTTTGTCTGCAGGATCCAAAAAGATCATCTCCGGATTCGTTAACCATAGAAATGAAAACTTCGATAGGTAGAATACCACAAAAAGGATCAAATGTATCCTCCGGTTTTTCGGAACAAGAAAAAATAAAAATGAGTCAAGAGTAATTAAGATTTTCATCTTTTTTAGGTTAAAGAAGATTCCATTGCCCTTGAAATTAATAGTGGTGGGTATATATTATATTCCAAAATTCATGCTAGATGTTCATCGACAGATTTATATTCAAATTTTACTCATAACCATTATTTATTGATAATTTTATAATCCATGAAAAAGAGCATCAGCATAATCGGTTCGGGTTTTTCTTCTTTGTCAGCAGCCTGTTACTTGGCTCAGTTGGGAGGTAAAGTAGAAATATTTGAAAAAAATAGCTCGCCTGGAGGGCGTGCGCGCCAATTGAAAAGAGACGGATTTATTTTTGACATTGGCCCTTCGTGGTATTGGATGCCGGATGTATTTGAAAAGTTTTTTGGGGATTTTGACAAGAAAGTCAGTGACTATTATGCGTTGGAACGATTGGATCCAGGCTATCAGGTTTATTTTGGTAAAAATGATTCCATATTGATCGGAGATTCTTTAGAAAAGATCTATTCAGCTTTCGAAGTTGAAGAAAAAGGAAGCGCAGCCAAACTCAAAAAATTCATCGGTAAAGCTGCCGACAATTACAAAATTGCAATAGACGAATTGGTTTACCGTCCCGGGATTTCTCCTTTGGAACTGGTCACGCCGGATACTCTCAAAAAATTAGGTTACTTTTTTTCGAACGTAAAAAGAGAAGTCACCCGAGAATTTAAAAATCCCAAATTGGTGCAGATCCTTCAATTTCCCGTATTGTTTTTGGGAGCCAAACCAGCGGATACTCCTGCTTTTTACAATTTTATGAATTTTGCCGATTTTGGTTTGGGAACGTGGCATCCCAAAGATGGCATGTACAGCATCGTTAAGGGCATGGTTAAACTGGCCAAAAGCCTTGGAGTTAAAATTCACCTTGACAGCCCTGTGGAGGAAATTTTATTGGAAAACAAAAAAGCGGTGGGGGTAAAAATAAACGGGAAAAGTATCTTCTCCGATATAGTTTTAAGTGGAGCCGACTATCACCATACCGAAACCTTACTTCCGAAAGATTTGAGAGCCTATAGCGACGCATACTGGGATAATAAAACATTTGCCCCTTCTTCCTTGCTCTTTTATGTGGGATTGAACAAAAAGGTGAAAAATGTCTCTCACCACACCTTATTTTTTGATGTGGACTTCGACACCCACGCCCAAACAATATACGATACTGCCCAATGGCCAGAAGAACCTTTATTCTACGCCAATTTTCCATCGATCTCTGACCCTGATATGGCACCCCAAGGCAAAGAAGCTTGTTTTATTTTGATCCCTATTGCACCTGGATTAGAAGATACTGAGGGATTGAGGAATAGTTATTTTGAAATCGTAATAGACCGCTTGGAATCACTGACTGACCAAAGTATAAAAGATCACATTCTGTTTAGGGAGTCTTTTTGTGTGAATGATTTTATTTCGGTTTACAATTCCTACAAAGGAAATGCTTATGGTATGGCCAATACGCTGTTACAAACGGCATTTTTGAGACCTAAATTGAAAAGTAAAAAAGTAAAAAATCTATATTTTACAGGACAATTGACTGTGCCCGGCCCCGGGGTTCCTCCTGCCTTGATTTCCGGGAAACTAGTAGCAGGCTTGATCGAAAAAGCTTAGAACCACCAATAGATAAAGACAAATTCTTCCTCTTTAAGCTGGATTACGCTGTCCAGTTTTTTAATATTTGCGCCAACTGACGATTCGTATTCTAACAATTGCTCGGATATTTGCTCCCACAATCCCAAGCGCTTGAATAGATTGTATTTCAAATATTTCTCTTTTTGAAAATATTTTCGGTGTTTTACCCAAAAGTCGGTATCGTATAAATCTATTTTCTCCAACTCATAAATCCACTTATTGGCTACCTGTGCTTCGAACTGGTCTACATAGACTTTTTCTTCTCGGTCTGTGTTGAGCATTAAATATTTCAGGTCCGTTCCGTCGTAGGTATTGTTGACAAATCGCCCTACCTCTGATCCCAAAAACCTGAATGTTCCGTCCAGTTTTATGGCTTCATATACAACCCTTGGCGGATTGAAGGGATTATAATTGTTGTAAAAGGAAAGTGGGGAATAAGGCAGTCCATCGGCCTCGTCTATAAATAAAAAAACACTGTCTCTGTCTTGATCCCATTGTTCGTACAATCGGTTGTACAACATCCGGATCCATTGATTTTCTTCCATGTATACTTGGGTGTACTCACGGATGTCGATCATTTCATCCCTGAGTCCAACAAGGTTATCGACATTGGACTCTCTGTCTCCAAATTCTTCCCCTTGTCTTTCGACCCCAAAAGAAACCAATACCCCAAAAAATACAATAAGGAATTCCACAAAGCCTTTTTTGATTCGATCGTAAAAGTCTTGTAAAGAAAATCGGTCTCCCAAGGTAATGATCCGCAACAACCAGTTGAGTTGTTCCTTCTTTATCCCTTTTTCTTTTTGATTTTTATCAAATTGGTCGCTCATGGGAAATTATTTTTTTAAATATATTGAATATAAAATTGATTTTTTAATTAATTAACCTTTGTTCTTAAAATTTACTTTGGGATCAAAAATTTCACTGATGATTTTAAATAAAGTTGCCTCAAAGCAATCTAGGTTTTTTACATTGAGGGCTTGATCACAATTGTTTCCGTGAGAAAAAGACATAAAATATTGTGGTAGATTTCTGAAAGAAATGATCCCTGCAGCTGTTTTTTGATGTTTGGATAAAAGGGATTTTTGGACATAAGAATAGAGTAGAATCTGAAACAGATAGGCGTAGTCAGTCTGTTCATCAAATACTTCCCAATGAGGTAATTTGAGTTGTCTGGGTTGAATTATCCCTGTTTTATAATCGATGATTCTGAGGGTGTCGTTGTAGAGGTCGATACGATCAATCACACCGATCAATTTGACGGGGAAGTCGATTCCTGGCAGTTGAATACTTTCCTCAAATTTATGTTCCAGCTGAAGTATTTTAATGCAATTGCCCTGTTGAACGTGTTTTTGTTCGATGGCTAAGAAATCTAAAATAGATTTTTTGAGTACTTCAAAAATAATATGGTTACGTCCTGTTTTTTGTTGGGTACCGTGATAAATGGATTGATAGCGTTCTTCCATTAGGGGCAGTAAGCGTGCTTTCATTTGTTCAAAATCTTCAACCCTGAGTAATTGATTTTGGTAGGGCAAGTAGAGTTGCTCGACCACCTCGTGTACCAAATTTCCTTTGTCCATATGGTTGATCGTCGATTCCATGGTGGTTTTTTCTCTGATCTTTAGCACCCTTTGGTAATAAAATTCTATAGGATTTCTAAGGTAAAGAGAAAGGGAGGAAGGGGAAAAACCCTTTTCGGCAATGGCACGAAGGCGCTGCTGAATGTTTTGGGTTTTTTCGATCATATGATCGTTACTGGGTGGAATATGATAATTTAAGACCATTTGTTTTTCTTCGATTTGATGCGCCGGCTGCTGTTGATATTTTAACTGGTATAAAAAGCGGCTCATTTCCCCAGAATTCAATCCGTCACTTTGGGTGTTGTAAAGTAAATAAACTCTTTTAGCACGCTGGAGGAGTCGGTAAAAATGATATGTATAGATGGCGTCATTTTCCAAAAAGGTAGGGAGGTTGAATTTTTTCTTCAGATCAAAAGGCAGAAAAGATTGGTTCTTTTTGCCTGAAGGTAAAATGCCCTCATTTAGATTGGTGATCACCAAATTGTCGAAATCTAACAAGCGGGTTTCCAGTAAACCCATAAACTGTATGCCCTCCAATGGTTCCCCAAGAAAATCGATTTTCTCCCCCTTGACAAGCGCTCTAAAAACCAAAAGCAGCAGAGGAAGGTTTTCGACAAAAGGGTGTTTTCGATGCATGACTTTCAACTGGTTAAACAGGGCTTTGAATTTTTGGAAATAGCCCAAATGAAGTGCAGCACTGGTTTCCTTGGTCTGTTCCAAAAACACCATGTAATGGTCACAAATACAAATCAAGCGGTGGAGGAAATCAACGATGGTCTCTACGGGAGCAAAAAAGCAATGGTCGATGGCGTGAACCTTGTTCAATGAGTAAAGTTTACTTTGAGAAAAACGATATAAATTTTTAGACTCAAAATCCTTCAAATGCTCCCCTGGATTTAAATCGTGAAATTTGAACAGCGTCAAACACCATGGCGTAGACAATAAACTTTTGAAGTTTTTATAGAAAAAGGCTCCTTTCTTGGTATTGAGGTGCAACTGAAAAAAGAGTTCAAAAAAATCGGCAGTAGGGGTATCTTTTAGAGGATAACCCATGGTGACATTCCACCCCAAAGTGGTGTCATTGATGGCAGAAAGTACCGGGGTCAAAAGGGATTCGTTCCCCAATACAACAGCGGTTTTTTCCTTGGGATGGTCTATTGCAATTTGTGCCGCTAATTGCACAGCGTATTTGGCTTGTGCAACATTTTTACTCACACCGATAAGCTCGATCTTTTTGGACTTGGTGTAATGCTTTTGAAATGAAACAGCTTGGGATTGCAGGGATTTCCAATCCGTGTGGTATTGGCGGATAAATTTCCCCGCAGCATGAACCTTATCTTCAAAAAAATGTTGATCGATATCCCAATGGGCAGTTCCTTTGTTCCTCGAAATAAACTCTTGAATGATTTGGGCTTCGGATTCATTGAGGGCGTTAAAACCCACAAAATAGTGGTGTTTGTTTGTCTGGCCCAGATAAAACTCCAAATTGGCAACCGCCTCCCGGAAAATCAATCCTAGTGTAGCTTGCTGTTTTTGATGTAATCTCTGATTCAATGCCTGGTATAGTGCAGGCATAAGCCTCCAAAATTCCAAATGGTTTTGGATGATATTACTTTGATCTTCGTTTTTGGCCCATTGGGTCATTTCCTGGAGCGAGAATTGAAAATCAAAAAAGGTTTTAACATCGACCAAATGGGCATCCATTTCGTTGAAGTCGGATAAAATTACTGTGGCCCAGCCCAAAAATTGATCAAATGAGTCCCGCTGTTCTTCATCGGAAACGTCTTGGTATGCGGCATAAAACTCAAAAATCAAATCTACGGGAGCTACTTTTTTTAAAGCGGAGAGCTCTTCGACAAAATTTTCAATACTGACGATTTCGGGAGCAAAAGCAGGTTTTTGAATTTGACGGGCCAATGCATTTTTTAAAAACAAGCTTGCCCGGCGACTGGGCACTACAACTTTGACGGATTCAAATGGATATTTTGAATTGACAATTTCTTCTGCGATTTCATCCAGAAAAGTTTTCATCAGTGTTTTTTGATCTTGGGGTGAAACATCATACTACTGTTTTTACTATGGTCTTTTTTCCAATGTAAACCAAAAAGCATTTTGATTTTTCATGGGTCATTTCTTCAAGCACCTCGGCGTAGTGTTTGATTTGTGTAAAGTGACGGGGGCTTTCTTTTCCAGTTTTATAATCGATGATTACCCAGCCGTCTTTATTTTTCACAACCCGATCGGGGCGAACAAAGGATTTTTGAGGAATCAAAATATCCTTTTCATTGTAGACTTCGATGTCCTCTTGGTAGAAGTCTGAAAGTTGTGGATGATCCACAATGTCTTTTACCATTTGCAGATAGTGATCGTATTCCTCTTTGTTGATTTTCCCGGAATGGAGGGCATCGGTCACCACAGCAGAAACATCCTTGGCGCTGGAAACTTCGGCCATTAAATCATGAACCAACAGGCCTTCTTTTCGAGAGACAATTGCAGATTCGTCGTGTTTTGGGTGCATTTGTACCCAAAGTCTTTTTTGCCAATTGGGCTGAACTTTGAAATCGGGTTGAAGGGTTTTTATGGGGGTTTGTGCATCATCGCTTTGCGCCTCGACAGCGATGCCCCATTCAAAAGGGTGTTCTATTTCAGGTTTTTGATTTTGACTTCTAACAAAATGGTTGAGCAAGGTGGCATAGCTTTTGTCTACGGCTGTGGTTTCGCCCTCTAGGGTACTAATCAAATACATTTGAGAAACAGCTCGGGTCAAAGCAACATATAAGGTATTAAGGGCATCTCCCCTTTCAGCCAAAAGCTCTCGCTCATAAAATGCAGTAGCCTCCTGGCCTAAATATTTTAATTTGTTTGAAAAATGGATTCGTCCCCAACTAAAAGGAGTGTCAAAATGATTTTTGATAGGATACCATACTTTTCGACTACGGGAAGAGATCAATTCCTCGGAGGCAAAAGGAAGAACCACCACCGGAAACTCCAATCCCTTGGCCTTGTGAATGGTTAAGATTTTGACTGCATCGATACCCTCCGGTATGACAATTTTTTGATCCTTTCCCTTTTGCTCCCAAAAGTGAAGATAACTCAAAAAACTTCCTTCGTCTTGGGCACTGAACTCAAAAATATCATCTAAAAAAGCGTTCAAATGCGCTTCGATATTATCAATTAATTGGAAAGCGGCAATGGCATACTCAACAGCGTGGTAGATAGATTTCTTTGAAAAAAGCTGAAAATCAAATGAAAGGTCAAATTGTTTTTTGATTTCTTTTTCAAAAGAAAAAATGGGAAGAAAAACCAATTTACTCAGGCATTGATCCAAGTCCATTTTTGTTCCCTTATACTGATACAAAAATTCAATGATGTTTTTTCTTTGTTCCTCATCCTCGGGATCTACTGCCAAACGAATGAGAGCGATAAGAAAATTTACTTTAAAAGAACTGCCCAAAGACAAAGATTCGGATGAGATCAAGGGGATGTCTTCAGTCTGGAGTGCCTCGGCCACCAGAGCAGCTTGTTCTTTTTTTCTGACCAATACAGCCATGTCTTTCCACAAGAAACCATTGGATCGGGCTGCTTTGAGTGAGATAATGGTCTGTTGTTGATATTGGGGTGTGGTACTTTCTTTTTTCGTGCTTTTTTCGATAAAACGCACGACCACCTGTCCCCCTTTTTTGTGGTTGAACTCTTGTTCGGTTTGTTGCTCAAACATTTGCTTTTGCTCGGGGTCTTCGCACGTAACCCCTACCCAATAAAAAAACTGATTGTTGAAGTCTACAATGGCGTCCCTACTGCGGTAATTTTTTGGCAAAAGAGTGATGTCGGGGAGCAATTGGGGAAAGGGACTTTCTTTTTTTAAAAGGTTCAGAAACTGTTCATTGTCCCCTCCCCTCCATCTGTATATGGCTTGTTTGGGATCACCCACAAGAAGAAGGGATCCCATTTGATGGTCATCATCCAACCCCTGCAAGGCGTTGGAAATTAATGGAATGAGGTTTTTCCATTGCAGGAGGGAGGTGTCTTGGAATTCGTCGATAAAATAATAACGGTATTTTTCGCCCAGGCGCTCGTATATATAAGGGGCGTCAAGACCCGAAATTTCATCATCAATCATTTCATTAAATCGACTGAGAAGCAAGCGGTTTTCGGGAAGTTGTAGTTCTTCAAGACCTTTTTCCATCCGGCCAATCAAGGACAAAGGAGTCCATTGACTGATGATACTCCTCAAAATCAAAAGCCTCCCTACCTTCGATTTGGCTTGGGTATAACTTTCAAGTAACTGGGGAATCAAGGAATCGATGGTAGTTTTTTTAGTCTTTGAAAGGGATTGGGTATGGAGACGTTGTCCTTCGACAAGGTTTTTTTCCAATTGGTTTTCATAAAGACCGTCTACAATGCCATTGGCTATTTTTTCAAAATGTTTGTAAAGGGTTTTCCGGTTAAAATCATCTCCAGTCAAACCTTTATCACTCAATAGCTTGAGTATGTCTGATCCAATATTTCGAAGCTCATTCTTGAGTGTACTTAGTTGTTTTTGGAAGGCTATTTTTTGGGCTTTAAATTCTTTTTGATCAATTTTTTTCAACACGGAAAGTGGCTCTCGATCATTTTCGTTGAGCAATAGTTTTGAGAAGTCTAATAAATCTTTACCGATATTCCAACTTTTAAGTTCTTCAATTTTACTTAAACTAAAAGCGACCAAGGTGTCGGTCAAGGGTTTGTCTATCCCTGCTTGGTCTAAAATATTTTCTGTCATTTCTTCCAACAACAAATCACTGTCGAGGGTAACTTCAAAACTGGCGGGTATTTTTAAATCTTTAGCAAAACTCTTTATGATTTTATGGGTAAAACGATCCAGCGTAATCACTTCAAAGGCAGCATACTCATGAAGGATTTTGTTCAATACCCTTTGGGCTTTTTGTTGAAGTGATGGCAAATCGATTTCTAAATCAATGATCAAGCTGGAGCGAATGTCTTTGATTTTGGCATCCTCTATATGATGGGCAAGTAGGTGTAGATTATTTAGAATCCTGTACTTCATTTCGTTAACAGCCTTGTTGGTAAAAGTCAGTGCCAACATGTTCCGATAGCCGTCATCGTGATGAGGGGAAAGTAATTTTTTGAGATAGGCATAGACCAATGCATATGTCTTTCCAGAACCTGCAGCCGCATTTATGATTTGAAAAGGACTTGATTTCATATGCTGGTGTAATTCTTAAAATTAGGTTTTTTCGCCATCATCACTTACCGAATGATTAAAAGAAATTATACTTTTGTAAAAATTAAAAAAATATTATGGCTTTCGAATTACCACAATTACCTTATGCAAACGACGCATTAGAACCGCATATCGATGCAAAAACCATGGAGATACACCACGGTAAACACCACAACGGTTACACAACAAAACTCAACGGTGCACTTGAGGGATCGGGATTAGAATCCGACACCATCGAGAGTGTTTTAGAAAACCTGGACATGAACAATGGTGCTCTGAGAAACAACGGAGGGGGTTATTACAACCACTGTTTGTTTTGGGAAGTGATGAGCCCCAATGGAGGTGGAACACCTTCTGGAGCATTGGCACAAGCCGTTGATGCAGCCTATGGATCATTTGAGGATTTTAAAACTACTTTTTCCAATGCAGCGGCTACTCAGTTTGGTTCTGGATGGGCTTGGCTTTGCGTTCTTCAAGGAGGCAAAGTAGAAGTTTGTTCTTCTGCAAACCAAGACAATCCTTTGATGCCAGGTATCGGGTGTGGAGGAATTCCTATCCTTGGCCTTGACGTTTGGGAACATGCTTATTATTTGAACTACCAAAACAAAAGGCCTGCTTACATCAATGCTTTTTTCAATGTGATCAACTGGGAGAAAGTGAGTGAGTTGTATGAGCAGAATAAGTAAGACAATACTCAAGGGAAAAAGTTTAAAATAAAAAGGGAGGATAAATCCCCCCTTTTTGCCCCAAATCTTACCATGAACTTAACCTACTTATGTTCTGGTAGGGTAAAATTAGATTAAAGCCTCAGGTCGCAAATAATAAAACGTTAAAATGCGTTTTTTTCTGATGAATGGATTTTGCTCAAAATCTATTTATATTAGTCAATAATCTTTTTTCTTTCTTTAAAAAAATTATCGTCCTCATTAATAAGCTCTTACAGATTTTCCCTCGTGAAAGTTCATAAAAGCGCGGTTGACCACCCGATTTCCGCCGGGGGTTGGATAATCGCCAGAAAAATACCAATCACCGGGATTTTTGGGACAGGCTTTATGTAGACCTTCTATGGTTTGGAAAATGACTTCTACCTCGGCCTTGATACTGTCCCCTTTAAGCATTTGTGCAATTTTGGCTGAAATTTGCTCACTGGAAAAAGGTTCATAAAGCGCTTTAACACAATTTTCAACCTTCTCCAATGGATGATCTTGATTGCGTTTGCAATTGCTGTAAATACTGTCCAAAGTTTGTTCTAAAGTATTCTGGTCTTCGTGAAGCTTGAGGGTAGCCTTAAAAACAATAAAGTTGTCAATTTTGGCCATGTCTATGCCATAACAATCGGGATAACGGATTTGGGGAGCACTGGAAACAATAATGATCTTCTTAGGATTGAGCCGATCCAACATCTTTAAAATACTCTTTTCCAAAGTGGTTCCCCTAACAATACTGTCATCTATGATAACCAAATTATCGGTGGGTTTGATAACACCGTAGGTCACATCATAAACATGGGCTACGAGGTCATCCCTACTGGCATCTTCTGTGATGAAAGTTCTCAATTTAGCATCTTTAATGGCTATTTTTTCAATTCTGGGACGCAGCGAAAACAGCTTTTCAAGCTCACCATTTTCAAGATTTTTTTTGTTTTGTATGGTGTCTTTCAGCAATTGAACAATATTGTCTTGAACAGCACCCAAAAGTCCATAAAAAGAGGTTTCGGCGGTATTGGGTATAAAGGAAAAAACCGTGTTTTCCAAGTCGTTGTTAATGACTTTTTGGATTTGAGGAAACAGCAGTCTTCCTAATTTTTTTCGCTCCTTGTAGATTTCGGCATCACTTCCTCTGGAGAAATAAATTCGCTCAAAAGAACAAGACTTGGGCGCTACAGCTTCATGAATTTGGCTCAATTTTAAGGCTCCTGATTTTTTGGTCAGTAAGGCACAGCCAGGAGGAAGTTCCTGAATGTCCTGGAAAGCAACATTAAAGACCGTTTGGATGGCCGGTCTCTCTGAAGCAACGACCAATATTTCGTCATCGTCGTAATAATAGGCTGGTCGGATACCCGCGGGATCCCTAAAGACAAAAGATTCGCCATGTCCCAATAAGCCAGCAATGGTATAACCTCCATCCCATTTTTTGGATGCTTTGCGCAATACCTTTTTCATGCTAAGACGTTCCGCAATCTTCGGGGAGGCCTCTGCTTTTGTGAAACCTTCTTTTTTAAGTTTCTTGTATATCTTGGCCACTGCATCATCTAAAAAATGACCGATTTTTTCCATTACTGTGATGGTATCGGCTTTTTCTTTGGGGTGTTGTCCCAGTTCCACTAGGGTGTCAAAAAGTTCAGTGACATTGGTCAGGTTAAAGTTTCCTGCAACAATCAGGTTTCGATGCATCCAATTGTTCTGTCTCAAAAATGGATGAACGCTTTCGATGCTATTCTTTCCAAAGGTTCCATAACGCAAATGACCTAGCAGTAATTCTCCCGCGAAAGGAGCTTCTTGCTTGAACTTATCGATATTGTCCAACAAATCGGGATGTTGTTTGGTGACTTGTTTTATCCCCTTGTTGACCTTTGTAAAAATATCTTGTATGGGTTGTTGACCGTTGGAACGCACTCTGGCAATATAGCGTTGGCCGGGACTCATATTTAATTTAACACAAGCCAAACCAGCGCCATCTTGCCCCCGATTGTGCTGTTTTTCCATCATCAAATACATTTTATTGATACCATACATAGCAGTACCATACTTTTCTTTAAAGTAATGAAGGTCTTTTTTTAAATGGATCATTGCGATTCCACACTCGTGCTTTATGGCGTCACTCATATTATGTAATGGTTTGATTTATTCAATCTCAATCTCAAATGTAGTTAATTCCTTGAAAGCTTTGAGGCGATCTGCCATCATGGCGGGGGTGTAATTGACCAAGTTTTCCGTTCCGAATTTTTCAACAGTAAAAGAAGCCATGGCTGATCCGTATATGACAGCTAATTTCATGTTATTAAAAGAAATATCTCCCGTTTGGGTCAAATATCCGGTAAATCCGCCGGCAAAGCTATCGCCTGCACCCGTAGGATCAAAAACCTCCTCTAAAGGGAGTGCCGGAGCACAAAAAATTTGATTCTTATGAAACAGTAAGGCACCGTGTTCTCCTTTTTTGATGATGACATGTTTTGGGCCCATTTGATGAATTTGATCGGCGGCTTTAACCAAAGAGTATTCTCCGGTCAACTGACGGGCTTCTTCATCGTTAATGGAAATAACGTCCACTTTTGCAATGACCTGATCCAATGCGGGTCTGAAGTGTTCCATCCAAAAATTCATGGTATCCAACACAACGAGCTTTGGTTTGGTCTTAAGTTGTTCCAAAGCTTGCAACTGAACATCCGGGGATAAATTACCCAACATGACAATGTCCGGGCTTTTCAGATGCTCAGGAATTTTTGGATTAAAATTTTCTAAGACATTCAATTGGGTTTTCAAAGTGGTTCTGGTATTCAGATCATTGTGGTATTCCCCACTCCAAAAAAAAGTAGCCCCACCAGGGACTATTTCCACACCCGAGAGGTCAATCCCGTGGTTTTTCAACAATTCTAAATGGTCATTTTCGAAATCCTCACCTACAACAGATACAATTCCGCAGTCTAAAGAAAATCGGGAGGCACACAAGCCGATATAAGTGGCGGCACCACCTAAAATATTGTCGACTTTTCCAAGGGGAGTTGAAATGGCATCGTAGGCCATTGTACCTACTACCAATAATTTATTATTCATATAACAAAAATAGTAAACTTCGCAGGGCTAATTGACTATTTGACCAAACATTTATTGACGAGTTTTCAAAGGTCTAAGAGGGAAGGGGTTTGTTATGATTTTGTTCAAAAAAAGCATCTACATTGACGGGGGACTGCTTGGCTGCTTTTACCGCCAATTGATCGCATCGCTCGTTCTGTGGATGGTCATTATGTCCTTTGATCCAATGAAAATTAACTTTATGCTTTCTGTGAATTTGCAAATAACGCTGCCAGAGATCAGAATTTTTTTTGTCTTTGAATGCTTTTTTCTCCCAAGCGAACACCCATTTTTTTTGAACTGAATCGATCACATACTTTGAATCGGAATAAACCATGACTTCCATCGGTTGTTTTTTTAAGGTTTCTAAGGCGACAATTACAGCCAAAAGTTCCATGCGGTTATTTGTCGTCAATCTGAAACCATCAGAAAATTCCTTCACATATTTCTTTCCCTCCCACTCCATAATGATACCATAACCACCTGGGCCTGGATTACCAAGTGAAGAACCATCAGTATAAATATTAATTCTGCCCCTCATTTTAAGGAAATAATAGATTTTCAATCACTTCAGGATAGTGTTTGTACTCCAGTTGCTGAACTTTATTGGCGATATGCTGTATATTATCTTCCTCTCCAATTTTGGTTTTGGCTTGAAAAATGATGGATCCTTTGTCATAATGTTCGTTTACGAAATGAATACTGATTCCGGTTTCTTTGTCTCCAGCATATTTGACAGATTGATGCACTCGATCGCCATACATGCCTTTACCACCGTGTTTGGGGAGTAGCGATGGATGGATATTGATTATTTTGTTTGAAAAAGCAGTGATAAAACCCAAGGGTATTTTCAGTAAAAACCCTGCCAAAACGATCAAATCAGGCTTTAAAAGCGCTATCTCATGGTTCAATAAACCGTTGTTCAATTGTGCCTTATCGAAGACATTTACAGGAATTTTCATCGGGCGAATAAGGCCAATAACACCAGCTTTTGGGTTATTGGTGAAGACATTTACAACCTCCACCCGAGGATTCCGTTTAAAATATTTAATGATATTCTCAACGTTAGTACCAGATCCAGAAGCAAACAGGATAATTCTTTTAACCATTTTTTTAATATAAATTTCCTTTGAGATCAACAATAAAGGGATTTTTGGTTTATGTTTAATGAACCTTCTCACAAAGAAAAGTTATATTCTTTTCCCTTAATGTTGTTTTGATCCAAAGTTTTATATTTTTGTGCACAGTAATTTAAAAACAAACTTTAATTATGTCTGACATTTCATCAAGAGTAAAAGCAATCATCGTTGACAAATTGGGAGTAGACGAAAATGAAGTCGTAACCGAAGCTAATTTCACCAACGATTTAGGTGCCGATTCTTTGGATACCGTTGAACTAATTATGGAATTCGAGAAAGAATTTGACATTCAGATTCCAGATGACCAAGCTGAGAACATCGCCACAGTAGGTCAAGCCATTCAATTTATTGAACAAGCAAAGTAAAATTTGGCTTAAATGAAACCAAGACGTGTAGTAATTACCGGATTGGGAGCATTAACTCCTATAGGAAATTCCCTCCCTACATTTTGGGAGGGTTTATTATCTGGCACCAGTGGTGCTGGAACCATCACTCACTTTGATGCATCAAGATTCAAAACCCAATTCGCTTGTGAGTTAAAAGATTTTGATCCATTGAATTTTATGGATCGAAAGGAGGCCCGAAAGTGTGACCGATTTGCGCAATATGCATTGGTTTCCACTGACGAAGCCATCGCTGACGCAGGTTTGGATTTTGATCAAGAAGACAGAGATCGAATTGGAGTGATTTGGGGTGCTGGAATTGGCGGACTGGAGACTTTCCAAAACGAAGTATTGAATTTTGCTGCAGGTGATGGATCACCTCGTTTCAATCCTTTCTTTATTCCTAAGATGATTTCGGACATAGCACCGGGGTTAATTTCAATGAAACACGGACTAAGGGGGCCCAATTTTGCAACCGTATCGGCCTGTGCTTCGTCCTCGAACGCCATGATCGATTCCTTGAACTACATCAGAATGGGTTATGCAGACATCATAGTTTCCGGTGGGTCTGAAGCAGCAGTTACCATCGCTGGGATTGGTGGGTTTAATGCCATGCATGCCCTTTCCACCAGAAACGATGATCCCAAAACTGCATCCCGACCCTTTGATAAAGATCGAGACGGATTTGTATTAGGAGAAGGTGCTGGTGCGCTCATACTCGAAGAATACGAGCATGCCAAGGCCAGAGGAGCCAAAATATATGCGGAACTGGCGGGAGGCGGACTCTCTGCTGATGCCCACCATATGACCGCTCCACATCCTGGAGGTACAGGAGCCAAAAAAGTAATGATTAATTGTCTGCGAGATGCCGGCCTTAAGCCCGAGGATGTTGATGCCATCAATATGCATGGAACTTCAACCCCCCTTGGAGATGTGGCTGAAACCAATGCAGTAAAAGCTGTTTTTGGAGATCACGCATACAAGCTCAACATCAATTCTACCAAGTCCATGACAGGTCACCTACTTGGAGCTGCAGGAGCTATAGAAGCTATCGCTTCTATCATGGTCATCAATAACGGTGTCGTTCCACCAACCATAAACCACCAAACGGCTGATGACCAATTGGATCCCAAAATTAATTTCACCTTGGGGCAGGCCCAAAAAAGAACCGTTGACGTTGCACTGTCAAACACCTTTGGCTTTGGAGGACACAACGCTTGCATTGTTTTCAAAAAAATTACCTAAATTAGGATGTGAATTTCTTAGGCCACTTTCTGAAATCATCGGCAAAAGAAAATGTGATGTTTTTCGGTAGGCTCAGGAAAATTACTTCACTAAAAGCGTACAATAAAGATATTTATCATACCGCCTTCACCCATCGATCCAAAAATTTAAAGGATAATGATGGCCATTTGATCAATTTCGAAAGACTTGAATTTTTGGGAGATTCAATACTCAGCATTGTAATTTCTTCTTTTCTGTATGAAAGATTTCCTTTCGCAAAAGAGGGTACATTGACCAAATATCGGGCAAAAATTGTCAGTCGTGAAAATCTGAATCAGATCGGTCAAAAAATAGGGTTGATCGGTTTCCTGGACCAAAAAAGTAAAGTGAATTTTGGTAAAAACATCCACGGCAATCTTCTTGAAGCATTGGTCGGCGCTGTTTTCATAGATCGGGGATATAAAAAATGCAGTGAATTTGTAATGAAAAAAATCTTGGGGGAGCATGTTGAAATTGATCAACTGCAACACACCGTTTTGAGTTACAAAGGATTTTTGATCGAATGGGGGCAAAAAACAAAAAAGAGTATAAAGTTTAAAACCAATTCAGACAATGGACTTGACCCCGAGTACAATTATACCACCAAAGTTTATCTGGATGAAAAACAAATTGTCAAAGCCAGAGGAGTCTCCAAAAAAAAATCTGAAGAAAAAGCTGCAAAAAGAGCCTTCCATGCCATGAATATCAAATCAAGGATAAATGGCTAAAGTCAAAAAATACATTTTGGACGAAATTGATGAGGACCATTTTTCTCTTATTGCAATTCACAGCAGTTGTGAGGCCTATAATCTCGCCTTTTTACTCAACTCCAAATGCCAGTGTCGATTTGCACAAACCAAAAAAAATAAAGCAGGAGCACCATCCGATTATCCTTTTGAAAGCTACGAGTGGATCAACCCCATCAAAGGCATTGAAATCCGGCTGTTTTCCAATAGATTTTTAATATTTCAAAATGATACCCAAAAGGGCTCGGGCTTATTTGATTTACCTGAAACAAAAGAATTATATTTAGTGCAGGATTTAAAAGATGTTGACTACATAATAAAGATTGATTCAGGTGTCGAAGAACAGCTAATGATAGAAAGAATGGAATCTATTGGCCAAATTTCATACTGCTATTCAATTGACCAAAGTCGATTAAATAGCGATCTTAGCCTAAATTTATATTAATGATCAAAAGAAAAAAAACCAAAATAGTAGCCACCTTAGGCCCGGCGTCGAATAACGTTGAGGTGATGGAGGAAATGATACTTTCGGGTGTAGATGTCTTCAGAATCAATTTTTCACATGCAGAACATGCAGAGGTCCAAAAAAAAATCAAGATCATTCGTGAACTTGGCGAAAAACTGGGTTCCAATACTTCTATTTTGGCCGACCTTCAGGGACCCAAACTAAGAGTTGGAGTGGTAGAAGAAGGAACGGTTGTAGCCCCGGGAGATCAAATCACTTTTCTCAATGGTGAACCTTTTGTGGGGAACAAAGAAAAAGTCTTTATGAATTACGATAATTTCTCCAAAGACGTTCAATCTGG
Organism: Flavobacteriaceae bacterium UBA3159; assembly: GCA_002364535.1. Taxonomy (GTDB): domain Bacteria; phylum Bacteroidota; class Bacteroidia; order Flavobacteriales; family Flavobacteriaceae; genus UBA8316. Next base: position 120,221 of record DEYL01000047.1, read on the forward strand.
AGAGAGGATTCTATTGGATGACGGTAAGTTGATTTTTGAGGTCATTTCCACGGATAAAAAAGAAAAAGTTGAAACCAAAGTAATTCAAGGAGGAAAGTTAAAATCCAAAAAAGGAGTCAATCTTCCCAACACCAAAATATCACTGCCCGCATTGACCGAAAAAGATGTAATCGATGCCGAGTTTGCCATCAAACAAAAGGTAGATTGGATTGCCTTATCTTTTGTGAGAAACAGTGAGGATATTTTGGATTTGAAAAAGTTGATCGAAAAATACTCCGACCATAAAATCCCTATTATCGCTAAGATTGAAAAGCCCGAGGGAATTGACAACATAGACAAAATCATTTCTTATTGTGATGGTCTGATGGTAGCCCGTGGTGATCTGGGAGTAGAAATTCCCCCGGCAGAGGTTCCTCTGATTCAAAAAGAATTGGTCAAACGTGCCAAAAAAGCCCGGATTCCCGTCATCATTGCAACCCAGATGATGGAGAGTATGATCGACAGCCTCACTGCAACGCGGGCAGAAGTAAACGATGTGGCCAATTCGGTGATGGATGGAGCAGACGCCGTGATGCTCTCTGGAGAAACTTCTGTTGGTGGATATCCCGTGCAGGTGATCCAGACCATGAGTTCCATCATTCGCAGTGTGGAAAACTCCGAGCTGATCTCAGTACCGCAAAAACCCCCAAACATCAAAAACGTCAGGTTTATTACCAAATCCGTTTGTTATCACGCCGTACACATTGCCAA
>DEYL01000022.1 GCA_002364535.1 Flavobacteriaceae bacterium UBA3159
ATCATCGACTCCCAGCACGCTGGGAGCAACATCAACAAAGAACACCCCATTGACAGAGACATCCCCATTTTTGAAAAACTAGATCAAGTCATTAATCAAGGGGCCGAAGTACTGTTGCTGGGCATTGCCACTTCTGGTGGAAAAATTCCCAACACATGGCTTCTCTTGATCGAAGAAGCTTTGGGCCGGGGGCTGAGCATCATTAATGGCTTACACGACACGCTTGCCGATCGATTTGCTCAACACATCCAAGATCCCACTCAATGGATTTGGGATGTAAGGGTTCCCCAATTTATCCCCGAAATTGCATCTGGCTTGGCGGCACAATTGACCAACAAACGCCTGCTGATGATTGGAACAGATATGGCTTGCGGCAAAATGACCGCAGGTTTGGAAATATACCGTTGGGCTTTGGACAAACAAATTAACACTGCTTTTGTTGCTACCGGACAAATTGGAATAACCTTGATGGGAAGAGGGATTCCACTCGATTCCATTAAGGTAGATCACGCCTGTGGTGCGGTAGAACAAATGGTTTTAAACCGCCAAGACCATGATTTGGTTGTGATCGAAGGACAAGGATCGCTATTGCATCCCGGCAGTACTGCAACTCTTCCCCTGATGCGCGGAAGTTGCCCCACCCATATGATCTTGTGTCATCGTGCCGATAAGACCACTTTGAGACATCCCGAATCCATCAAAATTCCCCCTTTAGGAGACTTTATTGCCTTGAATGAAACAGTGGGTTCTGTGCTGGGTACCTATGGAAATCCAAAAGTGATGGGTGTAGCCCTCAACACGGTTAAATTGTCGGAAAAAGAAGCCCTAGAGTACATTGCCCAATTGGAAAGTGAGCTGGAAATCCCCGTTACCGATGTTGTTCGATTTGGGGTAGAAAAAATCGTTAAAGGCTGGCTTTAGCTATTTGCAGTGATAGTCAGCTGCCCGGGTGGCAATTTGATTGTCCGGTTTCACATTCACTTTATAGCCCAGAGAATTTGCCCAACCTTTGGTGGCCGATATCAATTTATTCGACTTAAAGCTCTCATCACTGTTGTAATCCATGTCAATTTCAACCCTGACACTCACTTGGTGGGTAAGCCACTCTGCCACATCAATACTCATTTCTGCTTCCTGCCATAATCGGGTCCACATATCTTTGATTAATACCTCCTGCTTTTTACTGAGAATGTAGTGCACCCCCCTGCTGCCAAAACGGTAAGCGATCACCGTAGCATATTTTGTCGATTTGCCTACATTTTGTGAATCAGACCCGATATGGATTTGTACATTGGGGTTCTCTTTAAGAATATCAAGCGTATGCTGAATGGGGTCTAACCGATGGCCATGAATGTCTTTGAATATCCGCATAAAGAAAACCCTAAGATAGGGAAGCCATCTAAAAAAATGGTTTTATTTTTGAGTTAAGAATATGCTTTACGAAACTATTTTTAACATTTTTAATTCGGGGATCTTACTTTTTTGGTTAATCCTTCTGGTATTCCCAAAGAAGGGTTTCACCCAAAGAATTATAGCTTTTCCCTGGGTCCCTTTGGCCGTCGCTATAGGTTATGTTTATTTTTTGAGTGCTACTACGGGAACCTTCTCTGCCGATTTTTCCTCCCTCAGCAGTTTGAACGAAATGTTTCAAAATGCCGAACCTCGGGGAGTGGCTGCCGCGTGGTTGCACTATCTAGCCTTCGATTTCTGGGTGGGGTGCTGGATGCTCAAAAACAGTCAGGAAAAAGCAATAAAACACCTTTGGATGATATTGCCTTTACTCTGCACTTTTATGCTGGGTCCGGTAGGCGTATTGATTTATACTTTGGTGCTTTTGACCCAAAAAAAATTATTTACTAAAACAGTATGACCAATTCTTTTTTCTTACTCACTTTGGCCCTAGGGGTCGCGACGGGTGCCTTGGGAGGCTTTATTTCCGAAAAAAAGGGGAGAACCCAACGCTTTGGGTTCATCATTGGTTTTCTTTTTGGGCTTATCGGTGTTCTGGGTTTATTGCTTATGGCCGATAAATCCAAAAACGATGAGCTTTCTGATAGGTTGGATTAAATTATACATCAGAAAATACTTTTCCAAAGCATATTTCCGATTAATAGACTACACCCCAATATCAAAGGATAAAGTACAAAAAGCCATAAACCGTCTTTAAAACACAGCGCATCCACATTCCCCCATTGGCTAAGAAATTCGTACCATGTTTTGAGCCCCAATTGGGTGGCCAAAAAATTTGCCAAAATGGCGATGATCAAAATCATCAATCCCATTACATATAACTTTATCAATTCCATAAATTCATTTAATTTGCAAATAAGCTTTTGGCCATGAAATTCAGAATAATAATCAAATTACTCTTACTACTTATATCATTGGGGTGTTTTTATGTGGTTTATTTGATGCATTCTAAATTATCTTTTATAGACACTCCCTATCTATATGCAGGGATCCTACTATTATTGATTGGACTTTTCCTTCCCTTCAAAAAATAGCCTTTACTCTTTGATGAGAATATAGGTAGCCCGCACTCCCGTGGCTAGATTCCACTGGTTGGCAGCGGTCATATTGCCATTTTCATCATATACCCTCACCTCTGCCGTATTTGGGCCCGAAGTCCCTTGGTTAAGGGCTATAAAATCAATCTTATTAAAACCGGCAACCAGTTCAACGGTCAAACTTACAAAGCGCTCTACCAGTAAAACATTGGGTTGAATAACTTTGTCGTTGTGTAGAATTCTTACACGATCTCCATCGGGATATTCGTGGTCTCTAAAGATGATTCGGGCTTGATTGCCTTCCATTTTATAATCCCCCATAAATTGGTTGGTTCTGTATTTTTTTGGGTCTTTCCCTGCTTCCACGCCTTTACCTTTGAGTTTGGAGAGATAAATGTCCCCTGCGTCAAGGAATTTTTCCTTTTCTTCCATATTTATTTTGGCGCCTTTATCATCCAGTGTGGGATCGGTCATGTCCAAAGGCTTTTCCAGAAAATTTCCCTTTAAATAAAAGCTTTCCTGGGGTTTAGGATTTAAAAGCAAATTGGAATTATCGCTGTTGTTTGAGGGAAAACTAAAAGAGGAAGTGTCATTTTCGACTTGTGCCATGCCAAACTCAAAGTTCAAGACCAATCCCATCCAAATGGACATAAAAAGGAGTCTTGGGCCCGCATCATTGGACAAGGAATGAAACGTATCAAGATAGCATTTCGAACGCATTGAAGCCAATTTTTATACAAACCTATTTAAAATAAAAGAACAGAGGGATTGTTTAACAATATTTTATCAGGTTTATAGATTAATGGTTAATTTGGTATATTAAATAAAGATATAATGGATTTAGTAGGAATTGATTGGGCAATAATTATCGGTTTTTTTTCAATTTCTCTTTTTATAGGGATTTGGGTTTCTAAAAGGGCTGGGTCTTCCAGCAGTGAATTTTTTCTTTCCGGGCGAAACATGCCTTGGTGGTTATTGGGGGTATCTATGGTGGCCACTACCTTTTCGACCGATACCCCCAATTTGGTTACGGATATCGTTCGAAATAATGGTGTTTCTGGAAACTGGGTTTGGTGGGCTTTTCTCATCACAGGCTTGCTTACAGTCTTTGTTTATGCAAAATTATGGCGTAAGTCTAACGTAAAAACAGATATCGAATTTTATGAATTCCGCTACGGTGGCGAGCCTGCTGGCTTTCTGAGAAAATTCAGAGCGCTCTATTTGGGGGTTCTCTTCAATGTAATCACCATGTCGTCCGTGACCTTGGCGGCCATCAAAATTGGAGGGATCATGCTTGGCTTGGAGCCATGGCAAACCGTAGTAAGTGCAGGTTTGGTAACGGTTGCTTTCAGTACACTGGGAGGCTTTAGAGGGGTACTCTATACCGACCTTTTATTGTTTGTGGTGGCCATGGCCGGCTCCATAGGGGCAGCTTATTATTTGGTCAACCTACCCGAAGTGGGTGGAATGACTGCCCTTTTGAACCACGAAAACGTCAGTGATAAATTGTCTATTCTTCCTGATTTTTCCAACACAGATGCATTAATCACACTGCTGATTATTCCTTTGGCAGTGCAATGGTGGAGTTCCTGGTACCCCGGCGCAGAACCTGGAGGTGGAGGATACATCGCTCAGCGGATGTTGGCCTCCAAAGATGAAAATCACGCCATTGCAGCTACTTTCTTTTTCAACATCATGCATTACGCATTACGCCCCTGGCCATGGATTTTGGTCGCCTTGGCCTCTTTGGTGGTTTTTCCAGATTTGGCCAGTATCAAAGAAGCCTTTCCCAATATCGCTGATGATAAACTGGGTCACGATTTGGCCTACTCTGCCATGCTAGTAAAACTGCCGGCCGGACTAATCGGTTTGGTTTTGGCCTCTTTGATCGCTGCCTATATGAGTACCATTTCTACACAGCTCAACTGGGGCTCCTCATATTTGGTCTATGATTTCTATCAAAATCAAATCAATCCCAATGCATCGGAAAAAAGATTGGTTGCTGTGGGAAGATTATGTACCGTTGGTTTGATGATCTTTAGTGCTATATTGGCACTGTTGTTACAAAGTGCCTTACAAATTTTTGACATTCTTCTTACCTTTGGAGCTGGAACGGGTCTTATTTTTATTTTGAGATGGTTTTGGTGGCGGATCAATGCATGGAGTGAGATCTCCGCAATGTTTGCTTCCGGAATTATATCCATATTACTCAAAACTACCAGTCTTGGCGGATATTTGTTCGCAGCCGAATCGGGACTTTTTGATTCCTGGTTCCAATACCCTTTTGTGGTATTGGTGACCTCGGCCATTTGGATCACGGTGACCTATATGACTCCTGCTGAAGACAAATCAGTACTCAGAACTTTTTATCAAAAAATACAACCCGGTGGCCCCGGATGGAAAAAAGTAATCGATGAAGCCGCAGCAGAGCAGGTCAACATCACCGACGACAGTCAGGGGTGGAGTGTTCCTTCTGGAATTACCGCTATGTTGTTGGGCTGTGGAATGATCTATGGCGCCATGTTTTCAACAGGCTATTGGATTTATGGTCAATATACCCGAGCTTCCATTACTACTTTTATTGCCATTATATTTGGAATTCTTTTGGTTCGTACTTGGAAAAATATTAGGGTCAAGGTCATGTAATCCTAACCCAAAAGTGCACCGGCAATGGTTGCTGACATTAGGGAAACAATAGAACCGGCGACCATCGCCTTCAGCCCGAGTTTGCTCAAGTTATTTTTTTGGCCAGGAGCCAGGATGCCGATCCCCCCGATCTGCACACCAATCGAGGCAATATTGGCAAATCCACAAAGCATATAGGTTGCCATGACCACCGACTTTTGGTAACCTAAATGTAACGCACTGTCTACCGACTTTAGCTCTACCAATTGGAGAAAACCCACAAACTCGCTCGCCACAATTTTTATTCCCAGCAGTTGGCCCATCAAAGCCATATCCTCCGCAGCCACGCCAATGATCCACATCAGTGGAGCAAATAAATAACCCAATACAAATTCTATCGTAAACTGATCGTACGGGGTATTTTGGGCCACCCAAAGATTTAGCCCTAAAATATCACCGATGCCCGAAAAAATACCATTTAACAGGGCGATTAAAGAGATAAAAACCAATAGCATGGCCCCCACATTGACCGCCATTCTTACACCTTCTGCTGTTCCATTGGAAATGGCATTGAGGGCATTATTGCCAACGCTGCTGGAGGGTATATTGATCAACTCAGGGATTTTATCTTTTTGAGGAAAGATGATCTTAGCGATGACCACTGCTCCCGGTGCTGCCATGACCGATGCGGCCAAAAGGCTTTTGGCGAAGGCCAATCGCTCAACCGGATCATCTCCTCCAAGAAATCCAATATAGGCACCCATGACACTTCCCGCCACAGTAGCCATACCTCCCACCATGATCAAAAACAGTTCCGATCGATTCATTTTTTCCAGATAAGCCTTGATCAAAAGCGGAGACTCGGTTTGTCCCAAAAAGATATTTCCAGCTACGGCTAGACTCTCCGCCCCCGAAATACGCAAAAGTCTGCGCAGGCCCCAAGCCAGAACTTGAACCAGCTTTTGGATGATGCCGAAATAATAAAGCAAAGACGTCAGTGCAGAAAAAAAGATGATGATCGGCAGCGCCTGAAATACAAAAACAAAACCATAATGATCTACATCACCAAACTCTCCCAAGAGCATTTGGGTGCCCGCCTGAGTATATTCCAAAAGCTTTACAAAAATGCCGCTGATGTATTCAAAAAAAATTTTGATCCATGCGATTTTGGTCACCCCTATGGCTATTGTAAGCTGAGCAAGGAGACCCAAACCCACTACCTTCCATGGAATATTCTTGCGGTTATTGCTCAAGGCATAGGCGATCAGTATCAAAACCAACATACCTATGACACCCCTTAGGATAGATTCCAAACTCATGCCTTGGTGGGGGATCATTTCCATAGAATAGATCATAGGGATTTATGATGAATTGAAATGATAAAAAGCTGCCGATATCCGTTCTCGTCCAAACCAGGAACTAATAGCTGATTGCTGTCGTGATTCCATCGGGGAGCAGGGTCTATCCTTAAGTCTTTTTTATACTTTCCTGTGCCAAAAGGAGGCGTTTTTACCCATGCTCCCATTTTGAGATTCAATATCGAATAAAAATTGGAACCTGACTTATTATTGTAGCCATTGATTAACCAGTGTCCGTTTGGCGAAAGACTGATATCACCGCCTGGTTTTGGGAAAATCTCAGGGTTACCTATTGTGCCGACTATTTTTTTTTGCAGAATGTCATAAATCACCTGCTGGTTATTGTTACTCCCGACGATTTGGGTACCATGGAACCATTCGGGATGACCCCCAATGTGTTGATGACCGGCAATAAATTGACTTCCATCGACTTTGATAGAGCAGGCTGCATTTAGTCCTTCTCGACCGTCTTTATCGGATTTCCAACCAGCTCTAACAAAGAAGTAAATCCACTCTCCATCTCGATTCCAAAGGGTGTGATTGATGAATAAATTTCGGTCTTTTACATCGAATCCATTGCGTTCCAGAGCTTGAGCAATTTGTTCAAACGAGATCAGAATTTTCTTTTTTCTGGTCTTAATATTGATAATGGCAATGCCGTCATCTATAGGAGCCGCCACTCCATCAGTCCAATCAAAACTTCCTTTATATCCTGTAACTGGTCTCAAACGTGCCATTCGGGCATAGTTGATCGCTAGAAAATATTTTCCTGAGGGACAAACCCCACTGTTGCCAAAAGAATGAAGGTCATATTGATAGATTTTGACCCTTTGGCGTTTTTTGACATCGTAGAGCACAGTATAAACAACTCCGGTTTTGGGATCACGGTCGTTAAAAAAAAACTGATGATGGGGCTTATGTGGATTCCAGTAAAACATGGTCCCTTGCTGGGGATTCCAACCCTGGCTTTCATCCAGCTTTTCAACCTTGTAACGTCCGTCTTTTTTACTGTCAAGATGAATCAGATTGACATTGGCTGCTTCGCCTTTGCCCGGCAAGTGGTCATGAAAAGAAGTGGACAAACATATTAATCGGTTTCCTTTTTTGTTCCAAGGAATAGTTAGTGATTGTCCAATATAGCCAAAGAAATGATGATTTGAACCAAAGGTGATCTGCTCGATTTCAAGAGCAATATCTCCTGATTTACCCTGAGCAAAATTGGGAATAAAAATTATTCCAGCAGCAATTTTCCCTACTTTGATGATAAATTTTCTCCTTTTCAAAAAAGATGATTTAGTATATAAATATCGGGTTTATTTCGATATCATCTCTAAAATCATGTCCCGGGCAGTCATTAATTTTATTTTGTGAACTGAGTCTTTAAAGTCTCCTTTAGATAGGCGGTTTTCCAACTCTTTTAACAATTCTTCTGCAGTGATAGTATTTTTCATAAAAATTTTAAAAAGACATGGGCACTTCCACCAACAAAACTTTTGAATCGGGTTGAGCAACAAAAGAAATTTTATCTGCTTCCCAAACCCCGAGCGCATCACGTTTATCAAGAACTTGATTTACAGCAGTTAATGAACCCTCAATTACAAAAATATAAACGCCATTTCCATTTTTTTTAATTATATATTCTATTTCTGTGATCTTGTCAAATTCTCCGAGGTGAAACCAAGCCTCCTGGTGAATCCACATTCCATCATCGTCGGTATAGGGTGACAAAACTTGATAAAAAGCATTATTTTTTTTTAACTCCCGAATAGATTTTTGATCGTAGCGTGGTGATACGTTGTGAGCATTTGGCATTACCCAAAGTTGAAGTAAATTGATGGATTTATCCTGATTTTTGTTATACTCACTATGCTCAATACCAGTTCCTGCACTCATCACTTGAATTTCACCTTCATTGATGGCGCCAACATTACCCATGCTGTCTTTGTGTTCCAAATCTCCCTCCAATGGAATGGTAATGATTTCCATATTGTCGTGAGGGTGGGTTCCAAAACCCATCCCTGGGGCAATGGTGTCATCGTTTAAAACTCTAAGTGCCCCGAAATTCATCCTTTTGGGATTGTAATATTGGGCAAAACTAAATGAGTGGTTGGCATTCAACCACCCATGATTTGCGTTACCTCTGGTCTCAGCAGAATGATAAGTCGTCTTCATTAATTGTTAAGCAATTATAACTGTTGTATATACAAATATACATTAATTTTTGGAATCCCCTTCTTTTTTTTGAACTTCATTTATCGCATCGATCAGCTCTTTTTTGGCGTCAAGGTATTGGATAAGGGTTTTAACCTTGGCTTCGGTTTGTTTTTTCTCTCTCAATTTACCCTTTTCCTCTGCAATGGTAGATTGAATTTCTTTGTAAGTAGAAAAGATAAAACCCAATACAATTGCCACTGCAACAAGAATGGCTAAAATTTCCTCTGTATCATTTAGACTTAACATCCTAAAAAATAACTCTAATTTAAGAATTCCAAACTATCTTTGCATTTGGAAAAAAAATACATTTTGTTAATGAATAAATTCTCCTTAATCTTAATTGCTCACTTTGGATTGATTTCCTTTAATCTGAACGCCCAAGACAGTCTTCAACAAAAAATTGCACTTAAGGAAATAACTCTAGATGCTATTAGAATCAAAACCCCTAAACGCATCATTCCATTTGCGCTAAGTCACCGCAGATTTCAACCTCAACAATTGGACCTATCACAAAACTCACTTCAAGACTATTTGACCTCGGTTCCAGGATTATTCGGCCAAAACACCCAAAATTTTGCACAAGATCTAAGGCTGTCAATTCGCGGTTTCGGCGCTCGCTCTGGTTTTGGCATTAGGGGAATACAGCTGATTGTAGACGGTATTCCTGAAACAACACCCGATGGTCAAGGGCAGTTGGACAATCTACCTTTGGGACTGATTGAATCCCTTACTGTTATTAGGGGACCTGCATCTACCTTTTACGGGAATGCCTCTGGCGGTGTGATTCAGATAAATACCTTGCAAGATTTTAAAAAAAACTTTGCTCGACTTCGAGTTCAGGGAGGGAGCTACTCAAGTAGGAATCTAGCAGCTACTATTGGACTAAAAAAAAGTAAGACCAGGGCTGTTTTTTATCAAAATATCTCAGAGTCAAAAGGATACCGTAATCACAGCAAATATAAACAACAAGTTTTCAACGCAAGGGTTTGGCACAATTTTTCTGACAGTTCCGAAATCCGTTGGCAATTTAACTATACTCACAGCCCATATGCCTTCGATTCAGGGGGCATTAATATCGACACGGTGGAAGATAATCGAAGACAGGCTCGAGCTCAGAATGAAAGCTTTCAAACCTATGAAACGGTTAATCACTTGAAGACTGGAGTTCAATGGGAAAAAAAAATCAACGAAAAATTTAATTGGGAAAGTTATGCTTTTTATGCCCACCGGGATTTTGAAGGTCGATTACCTTTTAGTTATGGGGGGATTGTAGATCTGAAGAGAGATTATTATGGATTGGGATCAGCTATTGAGTATCATCTAAATAAAAATCACAGAATGCAGTTACGTTTTTCTCTTGCCGATCAGAAAGATCACCGCAAGCGTTATAAGAATTTAGATGGAGCTCGAGGTGACAATACTCTTGACCAAAATGAACTTTTTTTCAATACTGCCGTAAGTTTTCTTGACCAAATTAAGTGGAACTTTGGGTTGTTAAGACTTGGAATCCGTTATGATCAGAACAAATTGGGAACCCAGCTAGAAAGTGATCAGATCAAACTAAACAGTATAAATCCAAGTATTGGATTTACATACACTAGCCTTGGAAATCATATAATGTTTGTTTCTTATTCAAGCAGTTTTGAAACTCCCACATTAAATGAACTCTCCGCTAATCCAACTGGTGATCAAGGTTTTAATACGGACCTTTCTCCTTCAAAAGCTCACAACTTTGAGTTGGGATGGCGATATACTACTCAGGGAAACACCCTTGAGGCTACCCTGTATAGCATTAAAACTCAAAATGAAATTTTGCCATACGAATTGGCTGCTTTCCCCGACCGAGATTTTTACCGTAATACTGGAAATACAAGTAGAAAGGGCATCGAAATTTTTTGGGAACATCTAAATGGACCAATTGAATTGTCCGTTGGATACACCTTTAATTCACTCAAATTTGACGATTATGCCTTGGCAGATATAAATCTTTCAGGAAATTATTTACCTGGTGTTCCCCAGCAACATCTTAGTACTTATTTGCGGTATAATTTTTTAAAGGGGTGGAGCAGTTCTTTACATAGTCAGTATACAGGTGCCCTTTATGCTGATGACGCTAATCAGGCCCGAGTGGCCGATTACTTTTTGGCTAATATTCGACTTTGGAAGTCATTTAAAAAAATCTCTTTTTTTGGAGGAATCAATAACCTTCTTGACAGGGCATATTATGATAATATTAGAATTAATGCATTTGGAAAGAGGTACTACGAGCCAGCTCCTAACAGAAATTTATATTTGGGTTTAAGTTTAGCATTTTAAAAAATTTACTACTCGATTAAATACCTTCAATCAAATTGTTGATAAAATTATTTTAAGTGTTAACTCTAATAATAATAGTCCAGCACAATTATTTTTAAAAATCCAATACATATCAAAGCAAACATTATTACTTTTTTCAAGAATAATTGAGTTTGGCACAGTGTTTGATACATGATAAATGAATATTAAATTCAAATTTTAACATTATTAATTAATCTTAATTTTTATCAAATGAAAAAAGTTTTATTAGGTTTATTAGTAGTTGCTCTAACAGTTGTTGGATGCCAAAACTACGATGACCAATTTGATTCTCTGAATAAACAGATTTCTTCCCTCTCCTCGGAGGTAAGTGCTCTTAAAGCAATTCAGACTACAGTTACAGCATTAGGCACTAAATTAGATGCCCTTGCTGGAAGCGCACTAACAGACTCAGATCTGGAGGCTATCCTTAAAGAAGTTGCCGACGTTCAAGCTTCTGTTGATGGATTAGATGCTGTCACCGACGAGGTGGAAGATCTTAACGATGAAGTTGACCAAATTTTAGAAAAACTTGGAGACTTATTGTCTGCAAATGCTTTCTATGAAGGAAATTTGACAATCACAAACCTTGGTCAATTAGCTAATGCACATGAACTAATCAAAACTGGTGCAGATGATCCCACTATTACCGTTAAAGGAAATGTAAGAGTTATAGTCGGTGCTGCCCTTAAAGACAGTATTGCTTCTGTAAATTCAATTCTTGCCAAAATTAGATCTGTACAGGGTACAGTTACAGTAACCTCAGAGGTTGATTCGCCACTTCCGGCATTATCTTATGTTACGGGTGATGTATTCTTAAATGGTAATAAAGGTAAGGCTGCAATTGCTGCCGATAAATTACTTACTGTTGATGGTAATTTGCATGTAACTGATTTAACTGGTGCATTATCCTTCCCATCCCTTGGCTCAGTTGGTATTGTACAAATTAATAATACATCGACAAAAAATGTTACTGTAACATCTTTATCTATACCAGGGATGACTGCAGGTACTGTTCAAACAGCAGCTGGACAATTAATTCTAGGTGAAGCTTTAACTGTAAGCCTAGGTGGAACACTTCCTGCGCAAGTTGTTTTGGCTAAGTGTACTGCTTTTGATTTAACTACAGGTGGTTCTCAGGGTGATCTTGAGTTGTTGTTAGGTGGAAAAGCTGCAACATTATCTTTAGGTGTAACTAAATTGACAGGTACTACTTCAATTACAACATCGGGTAACATCAATCTGACTGCAGTAACTGAGGTTGCTACTGCCACTTTTAATTTTACTACAGCAAGTTCTGAACTTCATTTACCCGCAGTGACTAAGATTACTGCTGGTGGAGCAGCTGGTGGGTTCTCTACAAACGATAAGTGTGTAACTGTTGACTTAAGTGCACTTAAAACACTTACTGCTACAATGACTCTTCCTGGAGTTACAGGATTAACTCTTACTGCACTTACTTCACAAACAATGCCTATTATCGCAGTAAAATCGACTGTGTTTGATGCGCCTGCAATTAGTGTTAAAGAAGGTTTAATTGATTTGAAAGATGGATCTGATCTTACAGTTCACCTTGGAAGTCTAGTTCACACAGCAACTTATTCTGACTTATTGCCTGATGCTGCGAGAGTTAAAACTCTTAAACTTATGGCTCAAGATAACGGTTCTGTGCTTAGTGTATCTACCTTTACAATTCTAGCAGACCTTACTTATGCTGGAGTTGAGGCTAAAAAACCTGCGGCTAATGCACAAAATAACTCTCTATCAATTACTGCTTCTAATACTAAACTTACTGCACTTTCAGTTAGCGGGTATCTTGGTGCTCTCACAGTATCTGGAACTGCAATGGTAACTTTGGATACAACTGGCGGATATATTGTAGATACTCAAGTTGATGGAAATGATAAACTTACTACGTTTGTATTTGCGCACTCTCATGTTCAAAAGGATAATGCTTCTAGTGTAGCCATTAGAAACAATAAATTGATTACAGCAGTCGACATGAGTTCATTGCCTAAAGTGCAAACAGTTACTATTACTGGCAATGAAAAATTAACTAGTATTATTGCACCAAGTACTACTGTACTTGCTACATCAAATGCAACAATAACTGTTGTAATTGGTGGTAATAAACTTTCAGGTACCTACACGGCTGCAACAGCACCGTCTGGAACTGTTAGTTATACAGCTGCTACTATTGTTTCTGCCGAGCTTTCCTCATTCAAAACTTGGATTGAAGCTAATAGAATTGTAGATCTCAACGGAGGACCTACTGGTGACGGTAAAATAGATAGAACACTTGCTAAACTTGATGGTTCTTCCACTGCACCTGCATTAGGATCTGGTGTTACAGGTAACGCAATTATCTATGATATTGATATCGATGATGTTGACGCCGCTACTGGATCCCAAGCATTATCTGCTAAGCTTGATGCCGATACAGCAGTTCAAAAAGGAGCTGATGGAAACGCTGCAACCGCAGATGATGATTCTGATAATGCAACTAATGCTGCTTCAGGAGTTTCTACTCATAATGAATTACAATTAGTTCAGTAATTATTATATAGAAGATTAATAGACTTTATTTAAGACTATTTTTCAATAATTAAAACCCTCCCAATTTTGGGAGGGTTTTTTTATATATAAAAAATTAAATATAAAATTGATAGGGAGATTATCTGAATAATGCCAACAGCTGATATATGATTTAAACCCTTTTTAATTAATATATGATGTAGATGATTCTGATCAGGTTTAAAAGGAGATTTTCTATTGTAAACACGAATAATAAAAACTCTCAGCAAATCAATTAATGGATAAGAAATTAATGCCATAGAAAGAAGAGTTTTATTGACTTTATAATGGGGCTTCAAAACAAAATCTTCTCCTAAGACGTGGAAAAGATAAATAGCAATAAGTGTTCCCAAAAACAAGGACCCTGCATCTCCCAAAAAAACTTTATAATCTTTTTTGAAATTAAAATAGTAAAGAGGTAATAAACTAAGGAGAGTTAATTTTCCTAGTGATAAAAAAGGGGTAGGCATGTACGATAGAAATTCAACCAACAAAATTACTTTAATGGTTTCGGTAATTGCTAGGCCATCAATACCATCAATAAAATTAATCGCATTTACTATGACTAAAAAAACAAAAATTGTAAATATTTGACTAGCTAAGCGTGGAATTTCATTTAGCCCCAAAACACCATAAAAATTGTCAATTATTAGTCCTTGATCAATTAAAATTTTAGCCACAATTATTTGTAAAAAAAATTTGAATTTGAAGTCAGCATTATAAAAGTCATCATAAACACCTACTATGAACATTATACCAAGAGGAATCAAAAGAGAAAAGTCAAATAGATCAATCTGATTTAAATAAAAGTAGAATGAAAAAATAAATAATGTTATGAAAACACTTATACCTCCTGATTTGGTTGCCTTTGTTTTGTGAACAGACCTAGAATTTATGTCGTCAAAACTTTTACGCC
>DEYL01000048.1 GCA_002364535.1 Flavobacteriaceae bacterium UBA3159
CTTCCCATCAAGGTTATTCCAATTTGTCCGGTAGCAACAAAAGCAGTGTTAATTTGTTTGTCCAAAGCCCAACGGTATATTTCTAAACCTGCGGTCATTTTGCCGCAAGCCATATCTGTTCCAATCATCAGCAGGCGTTTGTTGGTCAATTGTGCCGCCAAGCCGGATGCAATTTCGGGGATAAATTGGGGAACCCTTACATCCCAAATCCATTGAGTGGGATCTTGGATGTGCTGAGCAAATCGATCGGCAAGCGTGTCGTGTAAGCCATTAATGATGCTTAGCCCCCGGCCCAAAGCTTCTTCGATCAAGAGAAGCCATGTGTTGGGAATTTTTCCACCAGAAGTGGCAATGCCCAGTAACAGTACTTCGGCCCCTTGATCAATGACTTGATCTAGTTTTTCAAAAATGGGGATGTCTCTGTCAATGGGGTGTTCTTTGTTGATGTTGCTCCCAGCGTGCTGGGAGTCGATGATACCCACGATAGGGTTTTGAAGGTAGCGAACCACTCCCAATCCCATTTTACCGTAATCGCTATGAATAAAGCCTTCCATATAGAGGGCTACTTTTTGATGGGGTTTAAGCATGGTAGTGGGGTTTTAGAATTCCGCCGTGCCCCGGAACAAAATCAGGAAGAGTGACACCGTCTACCAATTGGACTCCTGTAGCCGGGTTGGGTGCCAAATTGTAATGGGAGTCCAGGTCTATATGGTCGATCCCTCCCGAGAGGGCGGCTGCAGCAGCTATGGAAACCGAAGATTCGCTCATACAACCGATCATGGTTTTGAGTTTATGTTTTTTTGCCATTTTGATAATCTCTAAAGCCTCTGTGATTCCCCCACATTTCATCAATTTTATGTTTACACCATCGATGTGATCGGCCCATTTGCCAACATCTTCGGCATATCTACAAGATTCGTCGATATAGATGGGCATGGGGCGGTTGGGGTAAAGGTATTGAAGCTCAGACTCTTGCCCTTCTTCTAGGGGTTGTTCGATGTATTCGACCCCCCTGTCGGCCAACCATTTCATCATATAAATGGCCTCTTGAGTGGACCAGCCCCCATTGGCATCGACTCTGATTTTGAGCTGAGATTCTTTAATGCTTTCGATTACTTGAGCAAACATTTGTTGATCGGCTTCGATCCCCTTAGGAGAACCGAGTTTTATCTTAAGGGCTTTCGCTGAGGAATTTTGGAGCATCAGTCGAATTCTTTCTTTGACCTGATCCGCGGGGATAATGCCCAGTGTGAGGGAGGTGGGAACAGAGGGCCGTGGCAAATGGAGTAATTGATGTAAAGGCAATTGGGGTTTTTTGGCTTTCCAATCCCATAGGGCCATGTCCAAAGCTGCATAGGCACAGGGAGCGATCCCCACTTGTTTAGCCTTTTGGTTGAGTTCTTCGATGGTATTGGATTCGATCCCTTGCTCCAGAAAAGCAGTTAGCTGATCTTGCATTTCCTCTACTGTTTCGGCTTTTTCATTTTTGCCGGGAGCGGCTTCCCCCCAACCCATCAATCCCTCTTTTTCATAAGACAAAAACAGGTTGTGGGAATCTCCCCTAACTCCCCTACTGATGGCCAAGGGGAATCTTTTTTTGAGTAATACTTTATGAAATTTTATATACATGTTCAAGCCTTTGGATTGAAATAAAAACGTTTTGGATAGGCCTTTATCAAAATGACTATCAGCATAATTCCCATTCCATTGGCCAAGACATCCATATAATCACCTTCGCGGTCGTGGGTAAAAAAATATTGCCCCAACTCAATAAGCACCCCAAAAACAAGGGCAACCAAAGCGCTACTACACATGGAGTTTTGGATTACAATTTCTTTAGAAAAAGTCTTGATCAAAAGCATGCTCAATACTGCGTAAAAAATGAAATGTCCAAGTTTGTCTTGGTATTTAAACCACGGTTCTATACCAACGCTTTTGGTGTTGGAAAAACTTAAGTAAACAATTAGGCCAGCCCAGACTAGCGAACAAACAAGCCAAAAATAATTTTTCATTATAAGACCAGAGGTGTGAAGTTATCTTTTCAAATATATAAAACCTTTAAGAGGGGGCTGTCCATTGCCCAATTCTAAAATGTAAAAGTAAGTGCCCTCCGGTAGATTTTGTTCATTTGAGCTGGAATAGGAAGCTCTCGATTCTCCATTCCAATCGTTTTTATAGGGTACCTCTCTCAGAACAAGGGTTTCCCAACGGGAATATACAGACAGTTGATGATCGGGAAATTGTCCCAATCCCTCAATGATCCAATTTTCATTTACTCCATCATTGTCGGGTGAAAAGGCATTGGGTATGGATAGGGATTGAAAAACCATAAGGGTTTCTTGTGTAAAAATAAAGGGATCACAGCGGTAGTTTTTTGAACTTATGGCGGCTCTGAGTTTCCAGTCGACCCATGACGTTTGGGGATTGACCAAAACCAAGTTTTTGGAAGTAACCCCTCTAAAGGTTCCGGAGGCTTGCAAGTCTTGCCAATCGGTGCTTGGGGATTGCAAAATCTGCCATTGTATGTCGAACATTTCACTGTCGTTTAGTTCGATGATCAAAAATGTTTCTTGATTGGGAATCACGACTAGCGATGTGGGAGGTTGAATACTTATGGTCGGGCTGACAGGCAATTCCAAATAGTCGTATTGACCCGAATTGTCAAGGTCTAGTGCTGTGGTATAGCCAATGGCCGAAATGACTCTTCCTTTGGAATCAACCTCAACAGGACTGCTTCCCAAAATTCCATCTTGATCCGGATCTTCGAATCCTGCTTCAACAGTATCGAAACATCCGTCACCGTCACTGTCCAAATCTGAACTGTTTTCTTTTCCATCAAGATCAAAATCATCCTGTTTTTCCTCGGAATCTAAGATGCCGTCATTGTCATCATCTAAGTCAATGTCGTCAGGCACCCCATCTTTATCACAATCAAAAGCAGTTGTAATGATAAGTGTTATACTAGAATTTAAAAAATCACAATTGTCATAAGGATCGGTAAGATCAGTGATTTCTTTAGAATTGGTTACTCCATCTCCATCTATGTCAGAGTCACAAGGATTACCTAAACCATCACCATCCAAATCCTCTTGGTCTGGATTGTAGTAAAGGGGACAGTTGTCTAATCTTTCCGGAATACCATCATTGTCAAAGTCAAGTTCATTATCTAGATTAGTTAAATATACTGAAACATAGTCCGCAGTCAGATAGTCAAAGTCAAGTGTTGCTTGGTCTACTAAAATAATTAAACTGGTAGAAATATCCCCATCTAGAAGATAGTCATCCACTCCAGTTAACAAAATAGATTGGGACTGATTCCAGTTATCGGGGGTAAAGGTTAAGAAAGTTTTGTTTATGGCGACCTCTGATGGATCAAGAATGATAAAGCCTATTGTAACATTAGCTTTTGGCTGAACGCTCAACTGAAGAAAAAGGGTCGTTGAAGATCTCGATTCACTTAAAGGGGATGTAAGTTTGTAGCTGGTTGTTACAGCTCCTGACTCTGCAGGCGATAATGGGGTGATTAATCCATTTACTATAATTCCAGGTAATTCGTTGTCAACATTTATTAAAATGAGATCTGCAACCAAAGAACCATCTAATTGGTCATAAGCAGGGTCGTTTGAGTATGGATCTCCGGTAACAAAATTTACATTTTTATCTCCATCCAATAACAAATCATCTAAGCCTGTAAGTGTAATAATATTTGATTCCGGCTTGTCCCAGAATTGATTTTCAACTTTAATCTCTGTGTTTAATAATGCTATTTCATCGATATTATCTTGAAGGGTAACCGGTATTATAACATCCTCATCGTTCAAAGGTTTTGTGTTGAGTGAAAAAGCGATCCTAACTATATCACCATACTCATCAGTTTGATTATCATCCTCTAGTAAATACAATGTAATTCCAGAAAAATCATTGTCTTGGTTTGTCATTACCAAAGCACCTATATTTCCAGGAATAATATTACCATAATATGGATCTGTACTAGAAATTTTATTTATAAAGATGTTATAATTGATAGCTCCATCACTTATTGGGATAAGGTCGTCAACTCCAACAACTGAAATGATTTGAGGTTGATCCCAATCTGGAGGTGAAATTATAATTGTTGAGCTCACAAGTACTCCCTCATTTATATTAGTACTTGAAAGACTAATTTGAACAGGCGCCATGGGCATGGAGCTGAGACTTATCGAAAGGCTTCCAAAAGACCCATCTTCTCCAGTAAGCTGATCTATCACACTCATTATAATTTGTGCAAAATCATTATCAGCATTAATTACAGTAACATTTTGAGGGGATTCCGAAAGGAAGTTGGAGTCCGAATTACCATCTACCGAAATAATAATTTCAGTAAATTGATCCCCATCAATTATAGTATCGTCAACACCACTAACCAATACAGTCTGTGGAATATTCCAATTCAGTGGAGTAAACTGCAATTGTTCAAATCCTGCTTCTACAGCAACCTCACTTCCATCATTTGAAGTAATATCAAAAAATACATTATCATTAGGCTCTATATCCAAAACAACAGAAAAACTTGCTAAATTTTCATTTTCACTAAGGTTGTTTGAAATAGCTCCTACACTAAAACCTGGTTGATCATTATCTAAATTTCTGAAGTTCAAATCTGCAATATCAGAAGCGTCTAATGCATCATAAACACCATCTGTTGATTTGGGATCCAGGGTTTCTAAAATCAACGTGATATCTCCATCAATGATGGCATCATCTACTCCTGTAATAGTAATTTCGTTATTAAAAGGTTTGTTCCAATCAGAATTTGCAATAGTCATACTCGAAGAGGAAATTATTACCTCCGCATCATCTCCTATGATATTCAAACCGAAATTTACATCTGCACCCCCTAAAGGTTGAGAAAGTAAGTTGAACTGAACGATAAATGAAGTCCCGTTCTCATCAGTTACCGCCGATCCACCCACCACATTCATTTGAATTCCAGGTGCTGAATTGTCTTGGTTGATTAAATCTATATCGCTTAGAGTGCTGCCATCCAATAAATTGAAATTAGCATCAGTTGAACTCACATTCCCAGTAATTATCTGGTAAGCAATGTTGCCATCCTTAATTGGTGTAGGGTCAGGAAGTCCAGTTACTATTATAGTTTGTGGGGAATCCCAATTAAAGGGACTGAACTCAACATAGTCAGTGTCTAAATGTCCTTCGGTTAGATCACTAGAGGATAAATCAAGTATAACCAACCCAGTTGGCTTGGACAAAAGCTTTATCGTAAAAGAAGCCTCATCACCATTTTCGTTAGAAAGATTATCTAGAATAATAATTTCAAATCCAGCAGAATTAACATCTAATACCGATAGTGTAACTGTCTTCGCCTCAGCATTAGTGAAACAGTTATCAGTCAGAGCAACATTTACCGAGATAGTGGGATAAATAATTTGATCTCCATCCAAAAGTCCATCTACCTTTGGTGTAATATCTATGGATTGAGGAACATTCCAATTAGCTGGAGTAAAAGTAATCTGGGTTGGGGAAACTACGGCTTCTGTAATATCAGGATTTGAGATGTCCAAAACAACATCTGAGGCTGGAGCATCTTCCAAAGTAATATTAAATGAAGTTAGTGAGCCTGTCTCACTCAAAATTATAACAGCTGGATCCAGATTAAAAACTTTCGGTGAATCCATCAAAAGTGAGCTTGTGTTGGAAATTACTGGATTACAAAGGAATCCTCCTTTTGCGACTGTAACACGGTATGAGGTATTATTCAGGCTGTTGTCTACAGGCGTAATTTTCATTATTTGTGAACTTGTATTACTATAAATGGAGTTGTCACTTAAGTTCACCCAATCACTACCATTAAAAAATTGCCATTGGAATACAGGTTGAGTGAGATCAGTCTGTACTTTAAAATTGGCGCTGCTTCCCAGACAAATACTTTTGGTGCTGGGCTGTTTTAATATATTGGATGGCAAAGCTGAACTTCCTACTTCTTGAAAGTCATAAACACCTGTGAGGTCGCCATCTCTTGGTGAAGTGTATCCATCATAACCTGCTACAAGACCAAATTGGTTAACTGTGACAGGTGAAGCACCTAAAACACCATCAGGTGAAGGATCACTGTCAGTAAAGCCCGCTTCAATTACATCGGAGCATCCATCACCGTCACTTTCAAGGTCATAGAAATCAGCCGAACCATCTCCATCAGTGTCTAAAAAGTTCTGATGTAACATTAAATTCCAATTGAAAACTGAAGTACTTACTCCACTATTAAGATGAGTTAGAGTCAAGTTTTTCATATTTTGACCTAAAAATGAAAAGGTGGGACTTGTTGTCAAAGAGCTATTAAACTTGAACCTTATTTCATTTGAGGAATGAAGGGTAAGTCCACTTTCATAGTCATTATCATAGTTAGTATCAACCAATAGATCATTGTTAGGGTTTAAAAGAGAGATACTCTGGCTTGCTGAACTTGTTGATATTACAAACGACTCACCATCCAAATATGCATGATTAAAATTTAGGCTATGTGTTAATTTAAAATTTACTTTATCAATAAAGTTCCACTCAATCGTATTTTGGTTACCTCCACTTGTTAGAGTAGAACTTAAATCTCCAACTGATATTTGATCAATAGAACTTTCTGTTGCAAGAACATTTGAAACAGTGTAAGCTCCAGCTATAGTAATAGTGGCGGTATTAACAATTAAAGGATTGTTCATGTCAGATATATCAAGTTGATAATCGCCTAGGGATTCATAAGTATTTAAGATACCATCATTATCTAAATCCAAGTCGATATTGTCATTTATACCGTCACCATCATAATCTGGTGGACAATTGCTCACTACGGCTGGTTTGGAATATGCAACACTTGTAACTCCATCACATGTTTTTTCAGCCCTAATTCTATAAGATCCTGGGACAGTTGGTAAATAAGGATTAACACTAATTCCCAAATCAACATAACCTGTCCCATCATTATAAAACCATTTATAGCTATCATATTCATCCAAACCTGATGATCTTAGTTGCACATTGGGTAAACATACTTCTCCACTTAAAACGGGTGATTCAATAATTGTTTCCGGAGCTGAAATAAAACCAGAGTAAAAACCTCCAGAAGTTGCAGCACCACTTTGATTGTAATATGCACAATAAAGCTCTTGTGTTGAGTTAATAGATACATTTCCTGATAAGTTTTCAATAATATAGGCCTTGTAACCTATTCCCTCAACACTCTCAGGTCCTGTTATATTTACAGCACCAAAGAAGCTTGAATCATCTAATGATTTATTGGTATTATCGAAATCTGAAAAGGTAACAGATGCTGTTTGATTTGTTACTACAGTGACATAACCTGGGAAAAATGCTGTTCCAATATTTTCAATTAATGGGATATTATTAACTTCTCCTTGGCTCTGACAAGACAGAGGAGGTACAAAAAACATGCCTTGATTTGCCTCACTACCAGTCCCTCCAATACCTTGCCAAGCATAAACATCTTTAGAGGTCTCCACAAAAAGTGTTTTGTTTGAGCCTGCATCACTAAATTTATCCCCTTCAATAACTCTATGGTCTCCAGCGTTTACTATAGTGAATGTTGGTAAAACATCTCCATTTAAAAAAATGTCTGTATCATCTTCATTAGCTACAATGAGTATATTTTCCCATGCATTACTTCCATTACCCTTAACAAAAACATACTCCTTTCCGATTTTATCAGCCCCCACAATTTGGTCAATTCCATAATCTCTTCCACTACCTGTTCCAAAACTACCATTGGCTGAACCACTATTAACTACAATAGGTTTATCTGATTCAATTAAAACACCTATCAAACCCTCCCTGTTTGCTACAACATTTTCAGCTTCTGCAGACAGTAAATATGTTTCTCCTTTATCCAAGGTAAAGGTTTTGGAAAAGGTCCCTACACCACCTGGAGATAAAATTCCTGCCAAATCTAATTGCTTGTCCAAATTATCGATCACAACTTGAGTATTATCCTCGGTAGCCATCAAAGAAACAAAGTTTAAATAATTTGAACTATCATTATTAGCTCCAGGATTTCCACTAGTGTAAGTGCCTGATCTAAAAGAAGTTCCAAGTGCTGATAAACCTTTACTTACCAAAGCACCTGCTTGAGGTGGTGTGGAGTCACCAATTCTACCAGCCCTTAATCTAACAGCCACATATATTGGTGAATCAGCGGAAATTATATATCCTTTATCATCAATAACTCTACCTCCATAAAACACAGAATTAATTATCGCAAAATTTGAGGGCCCTGAACCAATATTATGAACATTAGGAGAAGAATTAGAGACAACATCTGAGATAATACTTGCAGTAGGAGCACCGACTGGAGTTATTGAATATTGAACATTATTATTTGATGGAGTTGAAATATAAATGTGCTGATCTAGTGGATAGGCATTGGAGTTGGATGCCCCATGAGCCGCAATTGGGGGTATGTAGTGAACTTTACTAAGCTGAGCAAGTAGGCTTTGCAATGCAAAAAACATAAATATGGAAAACAAATTTCTTAAAAGAACAAACCTCATTTTATTGCTTTAAAATTTAGTTGGGCATAAGCACTAAATTTACTGATTTAAATAACAATTAAAAACTATCATACTCCTAAACTAACATTTAGTTGATGTCTTAATAAAATCATTTTATTAATTTAATATCTTTATTGATGTGAATTGGACTATCTCTTGTTTTGTTCCTTATATATTACTTTTTTGTAGTTCTTTTCTACTTAAAGGTCAACAAGAGGTAACGTTTTCTCAGTATATGTTCAACCATCAGAGCCTCAATCCTGCCTATGCAGGCTCTAAAGATTACACCCAATTTGTACTGCTCCACAGAGCCCAATGGATGAATTTTACTGGGTCTCCAGAATCTCAAGCTTTTACTTTTAACCATAAGATGAGTCAAAAAAAAATTGGTTTTGGTATAACTGGTATTAATGATGAAATTGGTCCAATAAGTGGGAGTCGCGTAAGCATTGACTTAGCCTATCATCTTGGAATTAATGAGGGCTATCTGGCCATTGGGATCAAAACTGGAATGACCAATTTTAATTTTGACAAAAATATCATTCAAACAACAGAAGCCAATGACCAAGCTTTTACTTTTGATGATGAGGGTAAATTTATACCCAATATTGGTTTTGGCATCTACTATCATCGGCCACGGTGGTATGCCGGGTTTTCTGTACCTTGGTTTATAGAGGACAAAAGTTTCAATACACAAAGACATCATTACATCATCTTAGGAGGATTGCTAAATATCTCTAATGGTTTTGATGTAAAGCCCAGTGTATTGTTCAAGCATACCGAGGGCTCACCTTTTGGCTATGATTTGAGCCTGCTCTTGGTTTACAAGACCCTTTTTTGGATCGGTCCGCAAATAAGATCTACGCTAGAAAACAATATTCCAAGCGACGATTTTGGGGGTGGATTTGGCGTAATCGCGGGGGTAAATTTTAACAGAAGTATATCTGTTGGATATTCCTACAACACCTCCGCGTTGGGAAATTTGATCAGTACCAATCACTCGACCCACGAAATCATGTTGCGCTTTGATCTTATCCCTGCCTTAAAAAACGTGCTTCGTTCACCCAGAATATTCTAATGATGAAAATGAAATTGCTGATTTTCGGTTTGTTATTTTGTCAAGGAATTTTGGCTCAGTCTTCCAGTAACATGACACGGATTCTGGAATGGGCAGAATATTACTTTTTGAACCAAGATTATAAAAGAGCATTATCTCACTATTCCAAGGTCGAAGATTCCATCCCCCTGAGGTCAAGGAGAAACTTTTCCAGGGTCTATGCCAAAATGGGACAGCTTGGGGAGGCAGCTCAGACCCTTAGACCTTTGGTAAACTCTGATTCTGCTGAGGTCAAAGACTATTATTATTTTGCTTCATACCTTACTGATAACGATAAATTGAGGGATGAGTACCGACGTAAAGCAATTCGTTTACCAATAGAAACTTATACCCAAAGCCAAAACGACAGCTTGGCATCTTTCTATAAGTTAATTCCTTTGGCTCTTAATACAGAAGGGTCGGAATTCGGGGCACATCTAATTAATAATAAAAACCAATTGGTTTACAGTCAAAAACAATCTAAAGAATATACTAAAGGTTTAAGTAAAAAAATACTTTCAGAAAGCCCCATCTACAACCTGTATCAGGCCGAATGGGATGCTAAAAAACTCCAAGCCCAATCCTCTGAGGCTTTTCCAATGGGACTCAACTCTATATTTCAAGATGGCCCCTCAAGTTGGGACCCTATCGAGCAACTGCTCTATTTGACCCGAAGTGCCCAAAGTGTTATAAACCAAAAAACCATACAGCTAGACATCTACAGTTGGACTTTTGGGGGAAGTCAAAAGCAAATTGCCCGACCCCTCTCCTTTAACAGTAGAGGATATGCTACGATTCATCCTGCGGTAAGCGCACAAAACCGAAGCTTGTATTTTGCCAGCGATAGACCAGGTGGTTTTGGAGGAATGGATTTGTACTACGTCGACATATTGGGTAACGGAAATTACAGCACTCCAGTCAATCTAGGGCCGGATATCAATACAGCCGCAGATGAAATTTTCCCTTTTGTTCACCAAGAAAATTATCTTTTTTATAGCCGTAAAAATGACAATGGAAATTTATCTCCCAAATTAGCCATCAATACTGTCGATGTTCGATGGCATGTAATGAATTTACCCATGCCCTTCGAAAGCGATCAGGATGATTTTTCCTTTTCGCTTGACCCACAACTCGAATACGGTTTTTTCAGCTCCAATCGCAATACAGGAAAAGGTGAAGATGACATTTATGTCTTTAAATTCACCCCAAAAATCATGGGGATGGAAGACCATTATTACTACAATCCCATCGATACGCTGATTGTATCACAAGAGGGAATTCTAAAAAACGACAAAGCCCTAATGATGAGTTACGACCCGCTAACAGCCTTGTTTCCAATTGAGGCCGAGTTGGTCAACAATGTGCATCACGGGGTGCTAAAACTCAACTCCAACGGTTCATTTCTATACAAAAACACCTCCCCCCTTCAGGTCAAAGATTCATTTAGCTATTTGGTCAGTAGCAAATACGGAAAATCCCCAGCCATTAAGGTAATGCTGCAACGTGCCGAAGTCACCTTAGAAAAACTTCCCCAAGCAATCCAAAAAACCTTTTTACCTATTTTTTACGAATTTAATAAATCCAATTTATTAATAGACTACAAGGATAGGGTTGATGCGGTGGTCACTGCCATGAAGGCACACCCCGAAATGATAGTGGAGGTAGGTTCCTACACCGACTGTAGGGGCAGTGAAGACTATAACCTAAAGCTCTCACAACAACGAAATCAAACCATCATCGACTATGTAAGCGAGCGCATCGGAAACAAGGAGCGGATTTTTGGAAAAGGTTACGGTGAAATTACTGAAGTAGGAAATAGCAACCTTGATTATTTGATCATTAGTGGTTCATTCGGGGAAATCAAAAATGCAGTCCACCAACAAAAAGATTTTGAGGCAATTGGCTACCCGGCT
This sequence comes from Flavobacteriaceae bacterium UBA3159, assembly GCA_002364535.1. Lineage (GTDB taxonomy): Bacteria > Bacteroidota > Bacteroidia > Flavobacteriales > Flavobacteriaceae > UBA8316. The sequence goes on from DEYL01000048.1 coordinate 11,562, forward strand.
GAAGTTAAAAAAACCAAAGAAAACCTCTACCAAGTCATTGTCGATCAGGCCAAGACCCATGCTGAAGCTCAAGAAATCTTAAATAGTCTCAATGAAAATGGATATCAGGCTTGGATCAATCAATGCAATTGTTGTAAACTGACCGAAGAAGAACATTTGCAAAACAGAAGAACGGACTTTAAAATCATTCGACTTTAAATTATATGCTGCAAAAAAGGCATTGGGATTGATTTTTTGAATATGTTTGACCCATAGAAAACTTTTTAAAGTAGGGTATTGAAATTTTGAATCGGGTTATTGTTATAGATAAAAAAAAGAAATTGTCATGCATATGAATTCCATCTGTAATTTTGTTTTCCATTTGCTGCTGGTTTGTTTTATTTCCTGCAGTAAAAATGGGGATACCGACAATTCTGAAGCAGACATTACCAATCCCACCTCAAACACCCCCAACGATTCTTCTGATGGCAATGATCCCTCGGATTCAACTACAGATAACAGTTCTTCGAATACTGCAGAAGAGGGCGTCCCGGATGTGTTTAACAAAATATATGGTGCATCGAGAATTTCCCTTGATGGGGAATATGTGGTCATAGCCGTCAATGGCGCTCCAGATCACAAAAGCCCCTATTATGCCAGCAGTCATGAATTGTACGAAGCTTACAACGGGGCTAATGAAAATTATAAAAAGAATCCCAACTCCATCAGCACATTTGATTTTGAATTCAAAATCCCCCAAAATCCAAAAGAAGCGACCAACAAAACCCCTACTCCCTTGGGCTCTATTGGAGTAGCCCTTAACGGTGTATCATTTTACAATCAATATGCAGGGCCAAACAATCAACCGCTGACCAATGAGATTAATTCTTTTGACCAATATGGAGGTCATCCCACAGGACAAAAGGTTTATCACTATCATTTGGAACCCTATTACCTGACCACCGAGCAAGGGAATGACGCCCTGATGGGGTTTTTATTGGATGGCTTTCCCGTTTATGGCCCGGAGGAAAATGGTGAGCGGGTCAACAACAGCGATCTCGATGAATATCACGGGCACAATCACAAAACAGCCGATTATCCGGATGGTATCTATCATTATCACATTACTGACGCTGATCCTTATATTAATGGAAGTGGATATTTTGGAACACCCGGTACGGTTACTCAGTAATGCCTTGATCCTGCTTTGCCTGATCTGCTCTTGCGAAAGGGTCAAATCCCCCCGGCCGATGGTGGCCAATGCTGATACCTTGGATTGGGTCGAGAAAGGAAAGCTGAAACTATACAAGAGAGTGCCTTTTACGGGAAAGGTCTTTAAGCTGGATTCCCATAGTGGAGACACTCTTTTTATTGAAAACTATCAATTGGGATTCAAGCACGGCAGCTTTAAAAGGTTTTACCCCAATCACCTTTTGTTTGAAAAAAGGGAATATCGAATGGGGCAAAAACAGGGAAAACACCTCGGATATTGGGACAATGGAAAGTTGGCCTTTGAATACCCTCTGAAGGAGGGTGTCTATCACGGAAATCTCAAGGCTTGGAACAGGGCAGGACAAATCATCAAATCTTTGCACTACAGCAATGGGCAACAAGTGGGACATCAACAGCTGTGGAATGACAATGGTGCGATAAAAACCAATTATGTCATCAAAAATAACCGGCGTTATGGGTTGTTAGGAACCAAAAATTGTATCAATGTTTCGGATAGTATTCAGTAGTCTTTTGTGTTTGATCGAGTTGGGTTGTGCTAAAGGGCCTCCCCCTTTGCCCTACTACAATACCCCCGACTTTATGCCTTTGTTTGTCAATCATCCTACTGCGGTAGCGAAGCAAGTCTGGCATCACATTGCAGACTTTGAGGCTACCAATCAATATGGGCAAAAAATTACAATGGATAACCTTAAGGGAAAAGTACATATCGCCAATTTTATGTTTACCCGTTGTACGAGCATCTGCCCCACCATGACCAACCATCTCAAAGTATTGGCCGAGGCCTATAAAAATGAAACTCGGTTTTCGATGCTTTCTTTTTCCGTTACCCCTTGGATGGATTCTATCCCTACTTTGCGTTCTTTTGCAGAAAGCTATAGTATCAAAGCAAAGAATTGGCATTTGTTGACGGGAGAAAAAAGTGAGATTTATCGATTGGCACGCCGCTCCTACTTTGCGGAAAAAGACTTGGGGTTTACCAAAGATAGCACCGAATTTCTTCATACCGAGCACGTTGTACTGGTTGATCCCCAACTGAGATTGAGAGGAGTATACAATGCTACTTTAAAACCAGATATTTTACAACTTCATAGGGACGTCGCACAGTTGTTGGATGAAAAATAGCGGGAAGGAAAAACCACTACCATCATCGGCAAGAGGTTCTTTATATCGATATACGATTACTTGTTAATTAAAGTAAAAAATTATTATAATTCTAAAAGTTCTTCCCTCTCTTCTTTATAATTTTTTTGATTTTCGATGATGGTCTTCTCCGGAGTCAATGAATCATATTTTTTGAACCATTCCTTGGAAAAGGGATGAAATTCTTGATCCAGGTTGCGCTTGCTCCAGTAAATCATCTCATATAAAATGGGGAAAATATCGATTCCGCGATCTGTTAAATAGTACCACTTTACTTTTTTATCTTTGTTGGACAAAATGTGATTAGTAATCCCTGCACCCTCCAGAAGCTGGAGTCTATTAGCGAGAACGCTGGTAGAAATCTTTTCAGGTGATTCCAAAAATTCACGAAATGACTTTTTACCATTAAAAAGATCTCTTATGATCACAAGTGTCCATCTATCACCAAAGATGTCCAAAAGATTAACTAACGGGCATGTAGATCTATTATTTTTGATACTTTTATTTTTAAATAAATTTGATAAGTAAAAATAATTAAATTATTATAATAATTGTAAAGATTATATAATTTAGAATAATTATATTCTAGAAAAACAACCTTAATTTCTAGAAATAATTTTTAATCTATTTTTTTAAAATTTTATATCCATCACCATTCAGGTGTAAACCATCCCTCAGAAAAGAGTTTGTTAACTTGCAAAAACAAACTTTATCAAAAATGAAAAAATTAATACTCACTGCTGTAATGGCTTTGGTCATT
>DEYL01000028.1 GCA_002364535.1 Flavobacteriaceae bacterium UBA3159
AAAATTATTATTAACCCTAAAATACCAGAGCTAACTAAAGAATACATAATTGATTTGGGCACCGTTGACTTTGGATTTTTTGTTTCCTCTGACATGTCAGCAGCTGCTTCAAATCCAGTCAAACACCAAGCGCCAAGCAAAATTGATAATGCAAATGATTTTAATGTGAGATCTGACAGATTAAAACTGTTAACATTGTATAACATTTCTAAATCACTTTTTTTAAACAAAAAATAGGCTAAAAAAGATATTAACATGAAAACACCTATAATTTCTGTAATAACACCAAAGTTATTTATCTTGGAAACTACATTTATCCCCTTTAAATGAATAAATGTTACCGTCCATATAATGATAATACAAATCAACAAACTGCTAATTGTAACATCAAAATTTTGAAGAATTAGATCGCTTATAAGCATGCTAAGCGCCCTACATATGCCAGGAAAACCAGTAAGGAACTGTAATAACAATAACCAGCCTGTTATAAACCCGAGTTTTGGTCCAACCAATCTATACGTCCACTGATATCCATATCCTGAAATAGGATAATTAATAGATAATTCTGCCATTAAAAGTGCTACAATAAATTGTCCGGCAAATACAATAATCCAGGAAAGAGGAATGAAATTTCCAACTTCTGAATATCCAAAATGGAAATTTGCAAAAATACCAGTAAGAATAGAGATTAAGGAAAATGATACGGCGAATGAAGAAAATTTTCGCATAGACCTCTTCAGGTCCTGCTTGTAACCAAACTTGGCTAATTCCTTGGAATCATCATCAATATTAGACAGGGACATGGCTTAAAATACCTTTATAAATTCCAGGGTCTGATCCTTCTATAATTTTCGCACCAAAAGTTTTTTCATAAAACTTCGCCGGCCCTACTCCTCCGATAATAGCATATGCATAACCCATCTCTTTCATTGATTTAAGTGATAAATAAAGAAGCACTTTACCTAGGCCCTTTTTTCTGTAATCTTCAGATACCCCCATTGGTCCTAAAAAATTTAAGTAAGCCGCATCATAAGTAGAAAACCCTATGATTTTTCCATCATTTATTGCTACGAATGTTGAAATGGGATTTTTTGAAAATGAAACGTCAACTTCACTTTCCCATCCATCTCCAAAGTTTTCTTTAACCCAATTGTTTACTATATATTTTTCAGCAGCCAAAGGACGTCTAAAATCAATCTCTTTTTTTAATTGCTGATACTCTTTGCACTCCTCAGGAAGTTCATAGAGTTTTACTAACATATCTTTCATCTTTTTATTTTAAAGTGATTTAACCATACTAAAACCGTTTACCTTAAAACCCAATTTTTCATAAAAAAGAATATTATTTTTACTGCAGTCTAACTTAATTTTATAACATCCTTCTTTGTCAGTAACCTCTATTAGATAGTCTACGATCAGTTTTCCTATTTTTTTATTTCTAAATTCTTTATGAACAACAACATCCTCTATGTAAGCCATTAATCCTTTTTTCAATTTCATTTCAAAGTTTATAGATCCATATCCAATAAGTTTATCATTGAAAAAAAAACAATATCCATAAATATTTTGTTGGTTAGAATACCTTTCCCAAATACTTTCGAGCTTTTTTTTTGGTGGATTATAAACTGAAATTTCTTGAAGTAAGTCAATTACTTTTGGTAAATCATTTTTGCTAACTCTCCTAATCAAAATTTCATTTAAAGCAATCATCGTATGAATTAAAAAGAAGGTCTACTGTAATGTTCAGAATCAACTCTATCCTTTCAAATATAACAAATTCATTAACAAGGAAAAAAACCTAAGATTCATAAACTGCTATTGTAGAGGAAGAATAAACTAACTCCAATATAAAAACTGTTTCAATTGAAAAAGTGAAAATCCATGAACAAACTGAAATTCATCATCCTAAGCTAGCTCCCCCAATCAATGAAGCACTAAAAGTAATGGATATGCACTTTGAGGATTGAAGTTTTTTGGTAAAAGGATTTTATATAGAAGAGTTTCTCCACGGCTTTAAAAAACTTTCACTTCATACTGTTGACCTTGAGTTAGATGGTGGCTTAAGACGGTAATCAACAAAAAAAATCAAATAAGAAGTCTTTACGTCATTTAATTTTTTTTGATTGGAGTGTCATCACAGTCAATGAATCCTGCTGCATATAAAAGTCCATTACCAAGGAATTCAAGTAATTTAGGATTTTCATAGCTTTGTGCGTTATGTGAAGGCGAGGAATAAAAAACTCTGCCACGTCCATATCGTTTAATCCATGAAACGTACTTTATTTTGTCTTTGGGACGCTCTCGTTTCATTTTGATTTTATCCAATTCAATGTACAATAAAGGTCTAAAATCATATCTGTAATAAGCATTTTTAAAAAAATATGGTTCATCATAATGAACAAAGCCATCGGAATCAAAACTGCTTACCAGAGGATGATTTGGGTTAACCAATTTTATATGAAGTTCCTGCTGTGGGGGGTGAAAATCAAAACTACCTCCAGTCATATCGCTAAAATCGATAGAATTGTTCTGCATTACAATCGCACCGTGCAAAAGCATAAGCCCTTTTCCTTTCTTTACAAATTGAATTATATTGTTTTCCAGTTTTCTTGCTTTATTTATTTTTTGTTGACTATTTAATGAAGAATCCTTATTAAAAATATCCCAAAATAAATCCCTTCGTTCTCCGTGAGAATTTGTGTTATTGAGAATTATAACATCAAATTTTGAAATTTTATTTTTATAAAAAACAGTATAATCCTTTGATAGGGTTATCTCAAAAGCACCTGAATTTTGAGCAATAATTTCCATTACAGCCTCTGTATGGGGTATTGACCAGTGTTGGTAACCAGTGTGAAGAGAAAAAATTAAGAGTTTTTTCTTCTTTCTAGTATCTGTTTTTTTTTGAACCCTTACCATAGATTCAATTTTTTCTTTCCACTCTGAGTTCAACTCAAAAGGTTGAAATCTTTGTCCATATATTAATGAAAAGCTTGAAAATAATAAAACTGTGAGAAAAAATTTTAATTTTAAATCCATCTAAATTCTTTGATTATAATACAAGATTACTAATTTTAATTAATAGATAATCGTTGAATTTACTAAATTTAACTCCTCAAACGTGTGCGTACACGTTATAATATTTAAAAAATTAATTTGATCCTATGATCAATAATGATATTAATATAAAAAAAGATAATAGTATTGTTGCCCATGCATTAGTCAATTTAAGGCTTTTTGAAAATTTTCAGATGCAAGCTACAATCAAAAGCTTTAACGTTACAAATAATTATACTATTTGCTAATTTTATTAATTTACACTGCTATTATGAAAAAATTTTACCTATTGTTCATGCTGGTTTTGGGATGTGCTAATGGAAATCAACAATCCTGCTTGTGCATAAAAGTAGAAGACATCAAGGTCATTGATATGGAAAGGCCCATTTCGGTTGTACTTGATAAAGAAAAAAATAGCTGCTGGAGTCAAGACATGGTATTGATTAAAAAGTCTGGAACTCAAATGGAGCCTATTGCTTACCAAATAGACCCAAATGAGGATAACAAAATTTGGTTTAAACATAGCAGCGAATCGGCAGGCAAAACTACTTACTGTTTTACGAAAAAAAAAGAAACTATCAACACTCCTCTGTTCCTGTCCAAGAAAGAGGATGGTGATCTAAAGCTAAAATTCGGAGAACAATCATTGATCCATTATCGTTATGAAATGAAATCACCACCGGAAGGCATTAATCAACTTTTCCAAAAATCCGGCTATATACACCCCGTTATTTCTCCAAAAGGAGATACCCTCACACGAATTCAACCCCCCGATCACTATCACCATTATGGGGTTTGGGGTCCATGGACCAGAACCAGAATCGACGATGTTGGTGTAGACTTTTGGAATTTGAATGATGGACAAGGCACCGTTTTATTTAAAAGTTTTAACAACATCGAATCAGGAAGTGTTTATGGGGGGTTTAATGCACATCAAGAACATTTCAATTTGACCCAAAAAAATGGAGCTCAATTGGCACTCAACGAAAACTTAATGGTCAAAGTTTGGAAAAATAATAATCCCGATCAGTACTTTATAGATTATACTTCCAACTTCAGTTCTCCGCTGAAAAACGGTATTCTTTTCGAAGCCTATCGATATGGAGGTGGTTTGGGATTCCGCTTTAAAGGACAATGGAACAAAGACAATTGTGAGGTCATTACTTCGGATGGAAAAAATAGAGCTGAAGCTGACGGTACCTCTGCAAGATGGTGTATTGTTTATGGAGATTCCAGCGATGGGCAAAGCAGCACAGGTGTTCTCTTTATGAGTCACCCCAATAATCAATCGCATCCGGAACCCATGAGAGTCTGGCCTTTGAACGCCAATAAAGGAAGAGGAGATATGTTTTTTGAATTTTGTCCCATTCGTCACAAAGAATGGAAAATTGAACCCCAACAAAACTATGAACTAAATTATCGTATGCTTGTTTTTGATGGTAAAATCACCCCCGAAGAAGCTGAAAAACACTGGAAAGCGTTTGCTTTTCAATCCTCAATAGAAATATCAAAATAATTAAACCAATGAAGAGAAGAAAATTTATAGGTAAAACCGCACTAGGAACAGCAGCAATGGTTGGGTTCCCCTCAATAGTCCCAGCCAATGTACTTGGAAAAAATGCTCCCAGTAACAAAATTAATATCGGACAAATAGGTTGTGGGCGTATTGCTCGTTCCCATGATCTGATTGACACCATGGCCTTTGACAACGCTAATGTTATGGCAGTTTGTGACGTGGATGCCAACCGGATGAAAGATGGAAAGTTGTTGGTCGATCAATTTTATCAAGAGAAAAAAGGAAAAACCAACTACAAGGGCACAAAGATATATGGAGATTACCGTAAAATGTTAATGGACAAAGACATCGACGGGGTCTTGATATCTACTCCCGACCACTGGCATTCTCAACCTGCTATAGAAGCAGCCATCGCAGGAAAAGATATTTATCTTCAGAAACCTACCTCCCTGACCATCAAAGAGGGGAGACAGTTGGTCAATGCAGTTCAAAAAAACAAGGTCATTCTTCAGGTAGGAACACAGCAAAGAGCTATGCCTCAATTTAGAATTGCTGCCGAATTGGTAAGAAACGGTAGAATTGGAAAATTACATACCGTAAAAATTGGGCTTCCCGGTGATCCAGGAGGGCCCGAGGCACCTGCCATGCCCATTCCTGAAAATTTGAATTTTGACATGTGGTTGGGCTCAACTCCCAAGGTTCTCTACACAGAAATTGGGGTTCACCCTGAGAAGGGATACACCAGGCCGGGTTGGCTCAGACATGAAAATTACGGTGCAGGAATGATTACGGGTTGGGGACAACACCATTATGACTCGGCTGCATGGGGTATGAATACCGAATTGGTTGGACCTTCATCGGTTCAAGCCATTGCAGATTTTCCCAAATCAGGGTTGTGGAATGTCCATGGTGATTTCATGGTCAAACACGAATACGACAATGGTATCACTGTCTTGACCAGTGGAGGGTATCCCAATGGGGTAAGATATGAGGGGTCCGAAGGTTGGATTTTTGTCTCAAGGGGGTCTTATGTAGCATCAAGCACCGATCCTGTTGCACTGGAAAAAAGCAAAAAAGCACTAGACGCCTCCGATCCAAAAATTCTAGATTCGAAAATTGGGACCAATGAAACCCATCTCTATAAAATAGATGACCAGCACGGAAACTGGCTCGACTGTATTGAGTCCAGAAAAGCTCCCATCTCCCCAGTTGATATGGGTCATATGGCATGTGTGGTCTGTTTGATCAGTCACATTGCTATGAAAATACCTCGTAAACTTGAATGGGATTCAAAAGCAGAGAAATTCATCAACGACGATGAGGCCAATGCCATGTTGGCAAGACCCCAAAGAAAACCCTACGGAACCAATCAATTAAAAGTTTAATTAAAAATCAGAATGAATACTAAAAATTTTTACTGGATTGCAATTGCTGCATTCATTGCAGGTTGCGCACCAAAAGAAGAAAACTCAAAAGTAAAATTGATGACCCTCGACCCTGGTCATTTTCACGCCGCTTTGATCCAAAAAACTTCCTATAAGTACATTGATACAACCGTTGATGTCTATGCCCCTGAAGGACCAGAGGTCAAAGACTTTTTAAACAAAATAGAAGGTTATAACAGAAGGGCTGAAAACCCCACAAACTGGAAGGTAAAGACCCACTTTAGCGAAGATTATCTGGAAAAAATGATCATAGAAAAACCGGGAAATGTAATGGTGGTTTCGGGTAAAAACTCCAAAAAAATCGATTACATTTTGGCGGCTGTCAATGCGGGATTGAATGTATATGCAGATAAGCCACTGGTTGTTGATCAAGAAGGTTTTAAAAAACTAGAAAAAGTCTTTGAAATCGCCAAAAAGAAAAATCTTTTGGTTTACGACATCATGACTGAACGATTCGAGGTTACCACAGGGATTCAGAAAGCCCTTTCCATGAAACCGGAAGTATTCGGGATGCTTTTAGATGGGACCCCATCAGAACCTTCCATCAGTAAAGAAAGTATTCACCATTTGTCAAAGATCGTTTCCGGAAAGCCATTGGTAAGACCTGCATGGTTTCTCGATACAAACCAACAGGGAGAGGGTATTGTAGATGTCACTACCCACTTGGTAGATTTAGTGCAATGGGAAGCCTTTCCAAACCAGATCATTGACAGATCGGATGTTGAAATCATTTCCGCCAAAAGATGGACCACTACCTTAGCTCCTGATCAGTTTAAAAATATTACCGGTTTGGACAGCTACCCCGAATACCTTCAAAAAGATGTCAAGTCAGACACCCTCAACATATACTGTAATGGAGAAATCAACTACACTATAAAGGGAAAGCACGCAAAGGTTTCCGTAATATGGAATTACAAAGCACCTGAGGGAACGGGAGACACCCACCAAAGCACCATGCGTGGAACAAAAAGTGATCTAATCATCAAACAAGGCGAAGCTGAAAACTTCAAACCCACGCTATATGTCTCTGCCAAGCAAGATGAAAACTTTGAGTCCAACTTAAATAAAGCCCTTCAATCGCTTCAAGGAGATTATCCGGGAATTGAGGCAGATAAAATCTCAGACTCTCAATGGAAAATTGTAATTCCCAAAGTGCTAAAAATTGGGCATGAAGCTCATTTTAGTCAAGTTACGAACAATTTCCTGAAGTACTATAAGAAAGGTAAACTACTGGAATGGGAAGTGCCAAATATGATTAGTAAATATTATACAACTACACAAGCTTATAAAAAAGCAATGGAAAAATAATTATTTGTTTAAATTTATATTAATATGACAAAAAACTTTTTTGCACCATTATTCATAGGCCTATTCTGTGTTGTCTCATGTATATCTCAAGAAAATCCGCCTGAGGTTAAAACACCAGACCAATCAAAATTCTCTACCGAAATCATAGTCGATGGGCTGGAGATTCCTTGGGGAATGGATTTTATCAGTGAAAATGAAATTTTGGTAACTGAGAAAAAAGGGATTCTTTACAGGGTCTCAAATGGAGAAAAAGCAGAGGTTTCTGGGCTTCCTGAAATCTATCAAAGAGGGCAAGGAGGCCTCTTGGATATTGCTTTACATCCTGATTTTAAAAACAATAAAGTGATCTATTTTACTGCTGCAGTTCACTTAGAAGGTGATACCGGGGGGAATACTGCCCTTTACTGCGCTGAATTGAATGGCACCAGCCTTTCCAAGGTAAAGATTCTCTATAAAGGTAAGCCTAATACCAAAAAGGGACAGCACTGGGGATCAAGAATTGTTTTTGACCATAAGGGACATTTATTTTTTGCTATAGGTGATCGTGGAAATCGCGACGTAAATCCCCAAGACCTTAAACGTGACGGAGGAAAAATCTACCGTTTGAATCTCGATGGAAGTATTCCGGAGGACAACCCCTTTGAAGATCAAGAGGGAGCACTTAAAGCAGTATTCTCCTACGGTCACAGGAACCCTCAAGGCATGACCATTCATCCCAAAACGGGTGAGGTCTGGGAAAATGAGCACGGCCCAAAAGGAGGGGATGAAATCAATATTATTCAAAAAGGGAAAAACTACGGGTGGCCTTTAATTACCTATGGTATTAACTACAGTGGCACCTCCATTACTGACAAAAGGTCCATGCCTGGTATGGAACAACCTTTTTATTATTGGGTACCTTCGATTGCTCCCAGTGGAATGGCTTTTTCCAGTTCGAATGTCTATAAAAAATGGAAAGGAAACCTTTTTGTGGGATCATTGAAATTTAAATATTTGGAACGTTTGGTCATCAAAAGAGGAAAAGTAGTTAAACGCGAAAAAATACTTGATGATATCGGACGTGTAAGAAATGTCAAAGAAGGTCCTGACGGATATCTCTATCTGGGGGTAGAAGGAAAGGGTATTCTTAAGGTTATTAAAAAATAATGAAAATACTTATCGGTATAGTGGGCTTGTTCATCCTTTTTAAAGTAACATGGCTCTATCAAAAAAAACCCCTTGAACAAAGCATAACCGATGGGGAAGAAATTTATCAAGACTTTTGCATCCAATGTCATTTAGACGTCGGCGAGGGAGTTTCAGGAGTTTTTCCCCCTCTGGCAAAATCAGATTATTTAGTCAACAATACCGAAATGAGTATTAGGGGACTCAAATTTGGCATGAGTGGGCCCATAATGGTCAATGGAGTGGAATACAATGGTGTCATGCAAGACCAGGGGCTTGATGATGTTGAAATTGCCGATGTTATGAATTACATTCTCAACAACTGGGGTAATGAATTTAAGGGAATGATTACCGAAGAACAAGTTGCCAGTATAAATGATGAATAATCAATTGCATTTTGGGTAAAATTTACCGTTATCTATATATCGTTATTTTTTTAATTTTTTTAGTTTGGATGATCTTTTTGGATACACACTCACTAAAGATTCACCATGAATTAAACCAAGAGGTCGACAAACTTGAAGTACAAAAAAAGGAACTTATCCATTTGATTGAAAAGGATCAAAAAAGCATTCAACAATTAAAAAGCAAAGACAGCTTGGAGCACTTTGCTCGCGAAAATTACGGACACAAAAAAGAAGATGAGACCATTTTCTATATTGAATTCGAAGATAGTTTGGATCCCCAATAAATTAAGTTCATTTATGACCAATCTAGTTTGTTATAATTTTTTAAGCCATAATTTTAATTGTATTTTTATAAAAATTTCAACTAGATAAATGGCTAAAATTATTGCGATTGCCAATCAGAAAGGGGGCGTAGGTAAAACTACCACGGCTGTTAATCTAGCGGCAGCAATGGCAATCTTGGAGAAAAAAATTTTGTTGGTGGACGCAGATCCACAAGCCAATGCCACTTCTGGCTTGGGTATTGAGGTTAAAAGTCAAAAACTAGGGACCTATCAATTGCTGGAGCATACTGCCACAGCTGATCAAACCATCATCCCCACCAGCACCCCAAATCTCGATTTGATTCCTTCTCACATCGATCTTGTGGCCACCGAAATCGAATTGGTAGATAAAAAAAATCGGGAATACATGCTGAGAAAAGCCCTAGATACCGTTGAAAATAACTATGATTACATCATTATTGATTGCGCCCCATCCTTGGGACTGATCACTCTAAATGCACTGGCGGCGGCAAAATCATTAATCATCCCTATCCAATGTGAATATTTTGCACTGGAAGGGTTGGGTAAGCTTTTGAACACCATTAAAAGTGTCCAAAAAATACACAACAAAAAACTAGACATCGAAGGCTTATTACTGACCATGTATGACTCACGTTTGAGACTCTCCAATCAGGTGGTGGAAGAAGTTCAAAAGCACTTCGGGAAGATGGTTTTTAAAACCATTATTCAACGGAATATCCGTTTGAGTGAGGCACCGAGTTTTGGAGAAAGTATTATCGACTATGATGCCACCAGTAAAGGGTCCAAAAACTACCTTTCACTTGCCAATGAAATCATAAAGAAGACGAAAAAAATAATTAATGGCTAAGAAAAACAAAAAACAGGCTTTGGGAAGAGGGCTTTCAGCCCTTCTGGATGATCCTGAGAGAGAGATTAGCTCAGCCAGTGATGTCAACTTTGACCAAGTAGTGGGAAACGTCATCGATCTCGAGACCGATAAAATAGAGGTCAATCCCTATCAACCCAGAACACACTTCAATGAGGAGGCAATTGAAGAACTAGCAGAGTCCATTAAAGCACTAGGCATTATACAGCCTGTGACCGTAAGGAAATTAGGTAGAAATCAATATCAATTGGTCTCAGGAGAACGTCGTTATCGGGCTGCAAAATCTTTGGATTTTGACTCCATTCCTGCCTTTGTCAGAATTGCCAATGACCAGGAAATGCTCGAAATGGCTTTGGTAGAAAATATCCAAAGAAGAGACTTAGACCCTATAGAAGTTGCCCTTTCCTATCAACGTTTGATTGATGAAATCCAGCTCACTCAAAACCAATTGAGTGAAAGGGTCGGAAAGAAAAGGTCTACCATAGCCAACTACATGCGCTTACTCAAATTGGATCCCGTAGTCCAAACTGGAATGAGGGACGGATTTCTTTCGATGGGTCATGGCAGGGCCTTGATCAATGTAGAGGAAAGTGAAAAGCAATTGGAGATTTATGAAAAAATCATTGCTCAATCACTATCCGTAAGAGATACCGAATTACTGGTTCAAAAAATCAAAAAAGGCCAATCCACTGAAAAAGTAAAAGCCTCCCAACCGATATTTTATGATGTGGCCACAGAGGATCTTAAAAATTACTTTAACACCTCGGTCGCAGTTAAAGGAAACGAAAAGGGAAAAGGTAGCATTCAGTTCCCATTTAATTCACAAAAAGAACTCAACGGCATAATCAAAAAAATCAAACGTGAAGACTAGAGTCTTTATCCCAATTCTCATCCTGCTCAACCTCCAAGTTTTTGCTCAACAACTCACTAAAGAAGAGGAAAAAACCCGAAAACAAAGGCTGATCGAGAGTCCTTTGACACCCTCTAGGGCTGCTTTTTATTCTGCCGTACTTCCGGGTTTGGGACAAATCTACATCGGAAAAGCTTGGAAAGTACCGTTTGTTTATGCTGCTATCGGTGCTTCGGTCTATGGATATGTTTACAATCAAAAAGAATTAGACCGCTACAGAACCGCCTATAAAAGGAGGAACAGTGGTTACACCGATGATGAGTTCATCAAGCTCATTCCCAATAAAGATAAATTGTTAGAGGGGATGAAATTTCATAAAAACTATAGGGATATGTCATTTCTCTTTATATTGGGAACCTATATGTTAAACATTTTAGATGCCAACGTAAGTGCCCATCTGATGCAATTTAACATAAAAGACAATTTAAGTGTCAAGCCTCAATATGAGCCTGACTTATTTGGTATGAATGCCAATGTTGGTTTAAAGGTCTTGGTCAAACTTTAAAAAAGATATGAAGCTTGCATTATTAGGATATGGAAGAATGGGCAAAGCGATAGAACATATCGCTTTGAAAAGAGGCCACGAAATCGTTTGTAAAGTGGATAAAAATCTGGGAGAGGGAAAACTCCAAGAGGCTAATGTAGCCATTAACTTTAGTATCCCGGATGCTGCGGTGGAAAACATCTCCAATGCATTGGATCAATCTGTCCCAGTAATTTGTGGCACAACTGGCTGGTTGGATGCCTATCAAATAGTAGCCCAAAAAGCCCAAAAAAATAATACAGCTTTTCTTTACGCATCTAATTTTAGCGTAGGAGTCAACCTCTTTTTTAAATTGAACAAGGTCTTGGCCCAAATGATGCAACCACACAAAGAATACAAGGTTTCCATGGAGGAAACCCACCACATACACAAATTGGATGCACCCAGTGGAACAGCTATTACGCTTGCTGAGGGCATCATCGAAAACAGTAATATTACCCATTGGAAGTTGGATGAGGAGGCAAAAGACAGTGTGTCCATTCAATCATTGAGGGAGGGCGAGGTACCCGGTACCCACAGAATTAAGTATGGATCCCCTATCGACAATATCACCATAGAACACAAAGCCCATAACCGAGAGGGCTTTGCCCTCGGTGCAATAATAGCTGCAGAGTGGATTGTTGGTAAAAAAGGAATTTTTAAAATGGATGACGTTCTAAATTTATAATCAAATGAGTGGAATTCAATGGGTTGTTTTCGTCTTGGTAATTCAAATCGTTCACTTTTTAGGAACTTGGAAATTGTATAAGGCTGCAGGAGAAGCACCTTGGAAGGCCATTGTGCCCATATACAATGCCATCATTTTACTCAAGATCATTCACCGTCCCAAATGGTGGGTGTTGTTATTGTTTTTACCAGTCATCAATCTTATGATATTTATGATCTTATGGATCGATACATTGAAATATTTTGGGAAAAACAAAAGCATGGACGGGGTATTGGTTGTTGCAAGTTTAGGGTTTTACATTTACACCATCAATTATCAAAAAACACCAAAATACGTTTCAGACAAAAAACAAATTTCAAGATCGGTTTTTAGTGAGTGGATCGGCTCAATTGTTTTTGCTGTAGTGGCCGCTACTTTTGTTCATAATTATTTTTTTCAGCCCTACATCATTCCCACTGGATCTTTAGAAAAATCACTTTTGATCGGTGACTTTTTATTTGTAAGTAAATTCCATTATGGTGCTAGAATTCCTTCAACCACAATAGCATTTCCTATGGTTCACGATACCCTTCCTATACTGAAGACAAGATCCTATTCCAATCATCCTCAATTGCCTTATCTAAGGCTGCCAAGAATTCAAAAAATCAAAAGAAATGATATAGTAGTATTCAATTGGCCTGCGGATACGGTGAGAAGATTTTTTGTGAAAGAGGCCGGAGTCAAAAAACCGTTGGATAAAAAGTCGAATTACGTCAAAAGATGTGTTGGTGTAGCGGGAGATACACTTGAAATCATTGGTGGTTTTGTTCACATCAATGGAGCGAAAAATATTTTACCGGACAGAGCAAAAGTGCAATACAATTTTAAAGCTTACAGCAATAAAGGTGTCTCTTCTAGAAAACTGGTAGATCTCGGAATAAAAGATTTTTACAGAAGGTTCAGAATCGAAAACATCTCACAAACCAGCTACGAACAAATCGCCCCTTATTTGGTTGGTAGCCAAGGAAGTAGCCAAGACAACTTTACAGTGATCACGCGCCATACAGGATTGCCTGTTAATTTGGTTCGGTCTTTGGGATTGAGAGCCAGTGAAGTACTTGAAAAAACAAAAGATTTAAATTTAACTGTCAAGGAGGCAGAAAAAATCGAAAAACAAAACTGGATAGACAGTATTGTTCAGAGAAACCAAAAAATAAAAACACCCAATTTATCCTTTTTTCCCAATAAAATTCCATTTGACTGGAACCAAGATAATTTTGGGCCAATTGTCATACCCAAAGCAGGAGTAGCGGTAGATTTAAATTTAAGCAACCTCCCCCTTTTCAAAAAAATCATCGTTGATTATGAAAAAAACGAGCTTAAAACCGATGGTAATAACATACTGATCAACGGGAAAAAAAGTTTACAATACACATTTAAAATGGACTATTACTGGATGATGGGAGATAACCGGCATCGTTCGGAAGACAGTCGTTTTTGGGGATTCGTCCCCGAAGACCATATCGTTGGAAAACCCGTTTTTATATGGTTCAGTATTAATGGTATTAATGATGGGATCCAAAATTGGAAAGTACGTTGGGATAGGGTCTTTTCCACCGTAGGTGGATCCGGAGAAAGAGTATCCTATTTTCCCTACTTTGTTGTTCTCATTTTGATCTGGCAGGGATATGTTTATTACCGAAAGAGGAAAAGTAAAAAGCAAGGCTAATGGTAGCTGGAGTTTGTCCTGCATACCTCCCCAACATCCACTACATGGCTTGGGTGGTATCCCACAAAGAAATAGCTTTGGTTACCCATAACCCCTACCAAAAGCAAACCTTCCGGAATCGCACAGAGATATTCGGTGCCAACGGAAAGCTAAAATTGACCATCCCCATAGTCCACAGCAAAACCAAAGAGCGTCAAATCGATGAGGTGGTTGCTATATACTATGAAAATAACTGGCAAAAAGACCACTGGAAATCTTTGGAGGCCGCCTATCGATCCTCCCCTTTTTTTGAATTTTACGAGGATGATTTTTATCCTTTTTACCATCAAAAATTCGAAAAATTAATGGATTTTAATATCACTTTGATCCAAAAGGTTCTTTCGCTTATAGATGCCGAAGTGAAGATCCTTCCTAAAGAAAAGACTACTGAAGAGTTTAATGATCTGATAATAGCAAAGCGTGAAGTTAAAAAGGAAAACCCTCACTACCAACAAGTCTTTCAATCCAAACATGGGTTTATAAACAACCTAAGCATCTTGGACTTGTTATTCAATTTAGGGCCTCAGAGCTTGGAATACCTTGGGCAAGTTGATTATTGATTTTATTTCCATTCCAGCAATGCTGAAATGGGCTTATGATCAGAAAGCTTGAGGTCATGGGTCTTAAAATTGATCACTTTAAATTTTTGATCCGTAAAAATAAAATCGATTCGAAAGGGAAAATAAGCCAGTTTATAGGTTGCCCCCAAACCGTCGCCCGATAAAACAAAAGCGTCCAAACGATCATCTTTTAAACGTTTGTAAACCCTAGAAAAAGCATTGTTGTTCAAATCTGTACATACAATGGTTGGATATTTGTTTTTTTGGTCGACTTTTTCAAATCGATCAATTTGCAACTCCTGTTTCTGAATTACAGACTGAATTCTCTCTACAAATTTTTGAGAATGTTCTTGGGTGAAAAGGGTGTCTTTTAGGTTAATCCTTAGGGATTCCAGATGAACATTATAAATTCTAATACTGTCTTTTTTGTAATAAAAGTCGGCATAAAGGGCACTATTATTGGAATCCACAAAATCCAGTCGACCTCGATTCTTTAGTGGGTATTTCGATAAAATACAGAGTCCATTTTGGCCATTCTTTTTTGAGGATGCTATGTATTGATGGGGATAATTTTTAAATTTTGTACTTAACTCTTTTGAATACTCCTGTAAACAAACCAGATGAGGCTTTTCTTTATTGATAAAACTTTCAATCGATTCGGGAACCGAATTTGAGTCGATCCATTTAAAGCGATTGAATAATCTAACATTAAAACTCATCACTTTGATTCCATTGGAAATGGGGATGGAATTGTTGGGAAACTTGTATAGTTTTCCCCACTCCTTGAATCCAATCAAAATCGAAAAAATAAAAAGAAGGAAGGGCCATTTAAATTTGATGATCCAAAATATAAAAAAAATCAAGTTGAACACTGCAATCACAGGAACCATCAAATTGAAAAATGGATAATGGAAAAAATCCCAAAAAGTATCCATCAGAAAAAGCTGAAGTATCAGCAAAACTAGATTGATCAGCATTAAAACTTTAGACACAAAATTCAATTTCATAGTTTAGGGCTTATTTAATTGTATCCTTGGTATTATTCTTTTCCTGCTCTGAACAAATAGTCTTTTTCCTCCTTGCTGAGGCTGTCATAACCAGACTTACTGATTTTATCCAAAATAGCATCAATCATATTTTGATTATTACTGTCGTCGCTTTTTTTATTTATAGTTGATTTGTTCTGCGGAGCGCGGTAAACTGTCTTAAGGTGCTTTCTTTTAAAAATAGCATGCCAAACATTTTCAAATCCTGTGCCTATATCCCTGCCAACGCCCAACTGTCTGGCATAGAAAAAACCCAATACAGCTCCCCCAATATGCGCCAAATGACCTCCCGCATTACCATAGGGGATTTGAATCACATCAAGGAAAAAGAAGGCAAAACCCAGATATTTTAATTTTAAGTTAACAAAGAAAAATCGAATCTCCTGATTCGGAGTATAAGTACATATGAATATGAATACAGCCATCACTCCTGCAGAGGCACCGATCATTGGCGGATATGTCCCTGTAAAAACAGGAAATAGTGCATAACTACTAATAAAAATCAACCCGCCGGAAATGACTCCCAAAAAATAGTTATTGATAAAAATGCGATCCGGAAATAAATTAAGGAGCAAACGCCCGGCATAAAAAAGAAGAACCATATTCCACAATAAATGAAAAAAACCACTATGAATAAAACTATAGGTGAGCAATGTCCAAGGCCTTGTGATAAAAGTCCAAAGATTGGGTGAAAGCTGAAGCCATTCCATATAGGCACTGGATGGAATATTGAACAAAAAGAAAAGGACATTAACCAGCATGGGCAGTAAATAACAAACCACATTTATCAAAATGAATTTTTCTGCGATGGAGAAAGATGCAAAGCGGTATTTGAGATTATCCATTAAACTCATAAATCCCAACGATTGTTATTGAACTCTTTTTTCTTCCAGTACCACATCATAGCCAAACCAGTGATGGCTCCACCCACATGGGCAAAGTGAGCAATAGGGCCAATGGAGTATGAGGAGAAACCAAAGAAAAGATCCGCCAATATCAGAATGGGAACCAAAAACTTAGCTTTAACTGGAATGGGAGGAAACAAAAGCATCAATTGGGCATTGGGAAATAGCATTGCAAAACCCACCAAAACACCGTAAAGAGCACCCGAGGCGCCAACCATTACAGAACGAAAGGCGTTGAATGCACCCGACAACTGTACCTCTCCAATCTTATCAATGGCAGCGGTAGTCAATTCAGCGGTTTGATAGAAAGAACTGATTTGAGGGGCTGTAAGTCCATAATCACTCAAAGCACTGTTGACGTAATCTACTTGATAATAATACAACAAAAGCTGTAATGCGGCAGCACCAAAACCAGTGGATAGATAAAAGAAAATAAATTTTTGTTTACCCCACATCTGCTCTAAAGGGGTGCCAAACATCCACAACCCAAACATATTGAAAAAAATATGAGAAATATCCCCGTGCATAAACATATGTGTCAAGGGTTGCCAGATCTCAAATTTTGGGTTTTCGGGATAGTGTAATGCGAACCAATCATATACCTGATTGCCAAGGGTGATGGTAGCTAGGAAAAAAATTCCATTGATGATAAGTAAGTGTTTTACTGTTTCGGTAATATTCCGCATTAATCCAATTTCTTTTCTAATTCTTCTTTATCTAAAGTAATAAAAATCTTACGATTAAAAGGACAGATCAAAGTGTCTTTACAAGCAAAAAGATCATTGACCAATGCCTGTTGCTCTTGGACAGAAAGTGTCAAGTTTCCTTTAATTGATAGGGATTTAGATAATATTTTTGCCATATAATCCGCTTGGCTGAAACTCGCAACCTGCTCATGATTATCGGGGGGGGAAAATACATCTTCAAAAAGCTGTCCCAACTGTTTGTCATTACAAATTGCTGGAATACCAGTAATGTGAAGATGGTTGTCTTTTTGTTTTACCACAAATCCCATTGCATTTAAATTGGCCTCTAACTCCCCAAACAAAGCAATTTGTTGTGGTGTTAATTCAACCTCCTTGGGGAAGACCAATTGTTGACTGACCATGTCTAGTTTGGTAATACTAGTGAGAAATTTTTCATACAATACTCTTTGATGCGCTCTTTGTTGATCGATAACCAAAAGGCCCGATCGGGTCGAGGTCACAATAAACTTTCTCAGCAATTGAAAAACCTTGGGAGCTTCATCGATGGCAAGTTTTAACTCCTCATCAGCACTGTTATCATTCGGCATCTCCAAACCGGAGTAAAGGCTTTCCCAGCTACTTTTTGAAGCTTTGGGAATGCCCTTTTCAGAATCTTTAAAAGGATTAAAACGGGAGTCAACCTTAATCGAGGGAATATTTGAAGGAGGATTTTGTTGAAAATTATACGGGGTGTCCAAACTGGGATCGCGTTCAAAATCCAAAACAGGAGCCGCTTGAAACATTCCCAAACTGTGTTTTACCATTGATTTAATGATCGCATAAAGGTTGCGCTCATCTTCAAACTTGATCTCTGTTTTTGTAGGGTGAATGTTAATATCGATAGTTTTTGGATCAATTTGCATGTAGACAAAATAACCCGGATGAAATTGATCCCGCAACAAACCCTGAAAAGCAGAACTCACCGCATGGCGTAAAAATGGGCTCTTAATAAAACGTTTGTTGACAAAGAAGAACTGCTGACCCCTGGATTTTTTGGCGAATTCAGGTTTTACAATAAATCCTTCAATCCCCGCCACGGTGGTCATCTCCTGTACCGGAATCAATTTCTCCTCTATTTTGTTTCCAAAAATATTGGCGATTCGTTTTCTGAAATTTACAGCCGGTAGGTCAAAAAGTTCCGAGCCATTTTGCATAAAAGTAAATTTCACTTCGGGATGGGTCAAGGCTACCCGATGAAACTCATCGATGATGTGCCGCAATTCAACTTTATCCGACTTAAGGAAGTTTCTGCGAGCTGGTACATTGTAAAAAAGATTTTTTACTGCAATGGAAGTTCCGGTAGGGGCGACAGACACTTCCTGATCCTCTAATTTGCTTCCCGATATTTTTAGGTAAGTCGCCATTTCGTCATCTGCTCTTTTGGTATGAACCTCAACTTGAGCGATGGCGGATATGGAAGCCAAAGCTTCCCCCCTAAATCCTTTGGATGTAATGGAAAACAAATCATCGGCAGATTTAATTTTAGACGTTGCATGACGCTCAAATGCCAATATTACATCGGTAGGTGACATACCCATGCCATTATCGATTACTTGAATTACGGTTTTACCGGCCCCATTGATCATCAATTGGATTTCGGTAGCCTGAGCGTCAATGGCATTTTCCATAAGCTCTTTGACAACAGAAGCCGGTCTTTGAATGACTTCACCCGCCGCAATTTGGTTGGCCACATGGTCTGGCAAAAGCGAAATGATGTCAGCCATTAGCCTTAGAATATGGATAAATCAAAATCAATAACGTAAAGAAAAGCCCAAATCAAAGTTAAAATGATGATGACCAGACGGATAGAAATTCCGCGGTTACTGCGAGTTCGCATCTTCAAGCGAGCATCTTGCCACTGCTGACCAAAGTCATTCTGGTTGTAAGTGTCCCTATATTTCGAAAATTTAGAATCAAAATCATAAAGGTTTCCACCTTCCTTACCACTGTAATAACGGGGAGTATAATTGTATCTTCGGTTTTTTTTTAGTTTGAAAAGACTGATCTTCATGCGTCGATAATTGATGATAGGGCTAAGTAGTAATCAAATTTAACTAAAGTGAACGAAATTGCCATTGAGTTTAGGCGATTTATAAAGGAAAAAACTATAGGTTGATAATCCTCAAAGCGGTAAAAGCTGCCTCTACCCCTTTATTCCCTTTAGCACCACCACTCCTGGCCTTGGATTGTTTAATGGTTTCATCCGTCAATACACAAAAAACTACAGGTGCTTTTCCATTTAGGTTCAGGTCTTTTATTCCTTGTACAACAGCATTTGAAATGAATTCAAAATGTCTTGTTTCCCCCTGTATGACGCATCCAATAGCAATAATGGCGTCAAAGTCCATTCGTTGAGCGCTACTGGCACCATAGATCAACTCAAAACTACCGGGAACATCAACTCTAACAATATTTTTTACGGAAACGTTGTGATCGACCAATGTGTTTTTGGCTCCCTGAAAAAGAGCTTCGGTTATTTCTTGATTCCACTCTGACACAATCAGGGCTATTCGTATATTTTTACCATCAGGAACTTTGGAACGATCGTATTGGGAGAGATTGTTATCGGCAGTAGCCATCAATTGAGATTTTCCAATAGACCTATTTGAACCTCTATCTTGCTGGCTTCTGCCGAATCAGGATAGTGGGATTGTATCTTTTTGAAATAGCTAAGTGCTGCATTATTTTTTCCCAGAGAAGCACCCAAAACCCCCGCTTTAAAAAGGTATTTTGGTGCACTAAAAGAATTGTCACTGGATTCAAAAGCGGCAACATAATAATCGTATGCGTCTTCTGGCTGGCCTATTTGAGCGAAAGCGTCCCCGATGGCACCTTTGGCCAGGGCTTTCAACATCACATCGTCTGTATCAAATTGATCGAGGTACTTGATAGCATTGACATAATCCTCCAAGTTGAGATAAGCCATACCCGCACTGTAGGTGGCCAATTTGGAAGCAGGTGTTCCTCCATAATTGTCGATAATGTCCAAAAAACCGTACTTTCCTTCCCCACCATTAAGGGCTCTGCGAAACAAAGAATCAGATTCTTGACCATTTATGGCCAACTCAAAATAATATTGAGCTTGACTTAATTCACTGACAGCCTCCATTTTTTTGGGTTCGAAGATATAGCTCTGGTAGCCCAAGTAGGACAATACTGATAATGCAATAATCGCGACACCCGCCAAAATAAAATTCTGAAATTTGGAGATCCACTTCTCTGTTCGAGATGCGGTAGAGTCTAATTTTTCAAAAACCTCTGCAGTTGTACTTTCCACTTCAACCTGTTTTTCGGTACCGGGTGCAATCGATTTTTTATAACCTCTCTTTTTGTAGGTTGCCATTTGAGTTTTTTTAAGTCCCCAAAATTAACCTTTTTTAGGGCAAAACCAAAAACTCATCAAATAATGGAAATCAGAGCATAAAATAAATTTAAATTTTGTTTTACCTTTCTAAATCAAACTATATTTGCATTCATGTTTTTAAAGCGATTGAACCTTACCCATTACAAAAACATAGAGTCCTCTCAATTCGATTTTAAGGCGCCTATCAACTGTTTTATTGGCAATAATGGGATAGGAAAGTCAAATATTTTGGACAGCATCTACCATTTGGCCTTTACCAAAAGTTATTTTAACCCCTCTGGAATTCAAAACATTCAATTTGGAAAGGAGTTTTTTTTGATTGAAGGAAAATTCGACAAAGCAGGTAAAGAGGAAAAAATCAATTGCAGCCTCAAAAAGGGTCAAAAAAAGACTGTTAAAAGAAATGGTAAGATCTACGATAAAATTGCGGAGCACATTGGGTTGATTCCCCTGGTGATCATTTCACCTGCAGATCGAAATTTGATCATTGAAGGCAGTAGCACCAGAAGAAAGTTTATCGATGGTGTCATTGGACAAACCGATAAAACCTATTTAAAAATCCTATCCCACTACAATAGAATACTGTTACAACGCAATGCCCTATTAAAGTTTTTTGCTCAAAACCGGACTTTTGATGGAGACACTTTGGCCATTTACAATCATCAAATGAGTGAATTGGCCCATCCCATTCACGAAAAGAGAAAAGCATTCATGGAGGTGTTTATTCCCATTTTTACAAAAAGACACCTCAGCATAAGTAATGGAGTCGAAGAAGTGGACATTCGATATGCATCAGATCTCAGAGAAAATAAAATGTCTGATTTACTGGATCACAATTTAGAGAAAGACAAAGTACTGCAATTCACCTCTGTTGGTATTCACAAAGATGACTTGGATCTACTAATTTCAGGAATGCCCATCAAAAAATTTGGCAGTCAAGGGCAACAGAAAACTTTTCTGATTGCACTAAAACTTGCACAATTTGACTTTATCAGAGAAAAATCCGGGATGAATCCCATAGTGTTACTGGATGATATTTTTGACAAATTGGATCAAGAAAGGGTCACCCAAACAATACAATTTTTCGACAACGAAAGTCTTGGACAAATATTTATCTCGGATACCCACGAGGACAGAATCAAAACTGCATTGGAAATGAGTTCCTCTACTTACGAAATATTTATCCTCAGCTAGAGAATGTACAGGATTATCATCCTCTATTTACTGGTCTTGTGTTTGGGGTGTAAAAATCAAATTACCCCGAGCGATATCGACCTGCTCAATGGCTATTGGAATATTGAATACATCACCCATAAGAATGAAACTTTTTACCCCAAAGGGGCGACCAAGCTATTGGATTTTTACGAAGTGAATAAACGAGAGGGGATCAGAAAAAAAGTACAACCTCAATTGGATAATAAATTTTTGGTCACCGAAGATTTAAATAACTTTAAGATTATCTTTAAGGATAAATATTGTTATTTGAGCTTTCAGACAGTTTTAGATCAATGGCAGGAAAAGATCGTTGAGTTAAATGAAAATAAACTGGTTCTTGAGCATCAAGACAAAAGATATAATTACAAAAGGTTTTATAGCGATTATTGACCCATGAAGTCACCCAAAAGAAAATTTGAACCTCAAAGCATCGGTAAAGTATTGGACGAAATCGTTCAGTCAAAAGCACTAAAAACCGGAATCACCAATGCCCGAATCAATGAATTATGGTTCGAATTGATGGGAACACACATGACCAATTACACCGAAAAAATAGCGCTTAGAGGGAATACGCTTTTCGTATCACTCAACAACGCAGCCTTGCGAGAGGAACTGAGTTATGGTAAGGAAAAAATCAGGGAAATGATGAATAAACAATTGGGAGGTGAAGTACTCGAAAAAGTGGTACTCCGTTAAAACATATCTCTAACGGAGAAATGAAACGCACCCTCAATTTCGGCATTTTCGTTACTGTCAGAACCATGTAACGCATTTTCACCCATTGATGTTGCAAATTGTTTACGCAGGGTACCCTCTGCAGCCTCTTCGGGGTTCGTTGCTCCGATCAAGGTTCTGAAATCGTCTACAGCATTTTCTTTTTCGAGTATCGCTGCAACAATAGGTCCTCGACTCATAAAAGACACCAATTCACCAAAAAATGGGCGTTCCTTGTGTACCGCATAAAACAACTCAGCATCACGTTGGGACATTTGCGTCATTTTCATAGAGACAATTCTAAATCCCGAAACATTAATTTTATTGAGGATGGCTCCAACGTGCCCTTTTTCAACAGCGTCGGGTTTAATCATCGTGAAAGTTTTGTTGGAAATCATAGCATTTATTTTTGATGCAAATTTATAAAAAATGTATTCTTTTGGTATACCCCCCTTTTTTTATTAATTTTTTTACCAATAGATAGAAAAAAATAAGACCCAAATTTTGGTATCTTTGGACAAATGAACGAACAACTTTTAGAAGCATTTCAAAAAGCACTCATTACCCCAAAAAAAATTGTCATCATACCCCATAAAAATCCGGATGGTGATGCCTTGGGAAGCAGTCTTGCCCTTAATGCTTTTTTGATCAAAACCGGACATGATTCGCGGATCATTACTCCCAACGAATACCCTGAATTTCTGGATTGGATGCCCGGTCAAAGGGAAATTATAAAATTTTCTCAGCTTGCAGATGAATCAACCCAATTGATGGAAGATGCCGACATCATCTTTACCTTGGACTTTAATCAGTTGAGCAGGATTAATCAATTAGCCTCTGTTGTTGAACAGAGCGATGCCCTAAAAATAATGATTGACCATCACGAAAACCCCGGAGATTATGCCTCGATTACTTACTCAGAATCCAGCAAAGGGTCAACTTGTGAAATGGTTTTCGAATTGATTTCCAGTTTAGATCACGATCAAATTGATGATGCTATTGCCACTTGTATATATACTGGGATCATGACCGACACCGGTTCATTCAGATTCCCCTCAACCACGGCCAGAACACATCAAATTTTAGGCACACTTATAAAAAAAGGTGCGCAACCCCATACCATTCACCAAAAAATTTATGATACCTATTCTTTTAATAGGTTGCAATTGTTAGGAACAGCTCTCAACAACCTAAAAAAGATAGATGAAATTCCAGTGGTCTATATTACACTTTCACAGAAAGAATTGAATCAAAACAACTTTAAAAAAGGAGATACAGAGGGCTTTGTAAATTATGGCTTAAGTCTTATGGGTATTACATTGGCCGTAATCATGATTGAAAACGAAAAGGAAAAGATCATCAAAATGTCTTTTCGATCTAAAGGGTCTTTTGATGTAAATCAATTTGCAAAAAAATATTTCAATGGCGGAGGACACATCAATGCAGCGGGCGGAGTTTCGTATTTGAATTTAGATGAAACCGCAGCGCAATTCACAAATGCGGTAATGCACGAAAAATCTCAATTCAATGTTTAGGACGCTATTGTTATCCTTATTTCTTGTTGGTGTTCTGAGTTGTCAAAACCTTGAGCCTCGAAGGCCCATCAACAAACAAAAGCAAGTTTTCCTCAAGGAATCTGCTAAAAGAAATAAAAACATCATTGCCATAGAGCAGTCATTGTTTCGGCAGGCCGTTGAGAAAGAAGAAAAGCTCTCTTTTGAGAGTACTCCTCTTGGTTTTTGGTATGCATATCAAAAAAACACCACTTCCAATGACAGCTACCCCAAAAAAAACGATCGTGTTACTTTTAAATATCGCATTGAGGATCTTAGCGGGAACCTACTTTACGATGAAAAAGAATTGGGAGATGTGAGCTTTTTTGTGGATCAGGAAGATTTGATCCCTGCACTCAGGGAAGGAGTAAAATATTTACGCCTGGGGGAAATTGGTGTATTTCTGTTTCCTTCCTACCTTTGTTATGGCTATCAAGGCGATGGAGAAAAAATAGGGATCAATCAACCCCTTCGTTTTACAATAGAACTTTTAAAACTGGAAAAAAACTAAAAACTTCAAAATGAAAAAAAACATTTTACCGGTACTCCTTTTTGCAACTTTGATCATAGGTTGTACCCAAAAGTATCCCGAATTAAACAAAGGCTTGTACGCCAATATTGAAACCAATAAAGGTGAGATCATATTGCAATTGGAATTGGAGAAGACACCCATCACCGTTGCCAACTTTGTCTCTTTGGCAGAGGGAAACAACCCTAAAGTCGCAAAAGAGTTTTCGGGAAAAAAATATTACGACGGAATAATCTTTCATAGGGTCATCAAGGATTTTATGATTCAAGGAGGGGATCCCACCGCCACTGGATCGGGAGGGCCCGGCTATCAATTTATCGATGAGTTTACTGATTTGACCCATAGTGGTCCCGGTATTCTCTCGATGGCCAATTCCGGTCCCGAAACCAATGGAAGCCAATTCTTTATTACTCACAAAGAAACCCCCTGGCTCAATGGAAAACATACTGTATTTGGAAAAGTCGTTCAAGGTCAAGCAGTAGTCGATAGCATTGCGCAAAACGACACCATTATCAAAGTATCTATCATCAGGAAAGGAAGTGGTGCTCTACGATTTAATGCTTCTGAAATATTCTCCAACTATTTTGAAGAAAAAATAATAGCGGATCGAGAAAAAACTGAAAAACAATCCGTTATAATGAAAGCAAATCAAGAAAAATTTAACGCTTTAAAAGCCAAGGCTGAAACAACACCCTCCGGTCTGCAGTATATCATTACCGAAAAGGGAAAGGGATCCAGGGTAACAACGACCAACAAAGTATCCGCCCATTATGCGGTTTACTTTTCAGATGGTATTTTGCTGGAAACCAGTAAATTGGAAATTGCCGAAGCATTGGACAAAGTTGATCCCAACCGTAAGGCCGCTGGAGCCTACCAACCCATTAAAGCCGATGTAAGTTCCGATGCGGCTATGATTGAAGGATTTAAAGAAGGCTTAAGACTTTTGAATGTGGGAGATAAAGCTACACTGTTTTTGCCCCATCAATTGGCCTACGGCGAAGACGGAAATCAGGCTATTCCTCCACGTTCTGATCTGATTTTTGAAGTTGAAATTGTCGCTTTGATTGAATAGGTAGAATGTGATTTGCTGCAGATGAGTAAAAAAACATACACCTTGGTTTGGTACTCCGCTATCCCACTGTGGTTGTTGATAAGTTTTGCGCGCAAAAACCCTGATATTGTTGAAAAATACTATAGTCGGATTTTCTATCCTCTGGTTTTCGACCTACACCGGTTTTTTCTGGATATGATTCCCTTCTCCCTGGGAGATATACTCTATGTGGTCCTGACCCTTTTTGTACTCAAAACAACTTTTAAAAAAATTAGCTATTGGCGGGCCAAACCACTGAATCTAATTTTAGATTTTGGGGCATTGCTGATTATGATAGTTTGGATATTTCACATCAGCTGGGGATTCAATTACCACAGGCTTCCTTTGAGTGAACAACTACAGATGCCTATCCTTTATAGTGAAGAAGATTTAGTAGAGCAACTAGACAAAATTATTCAACAATCAAATCAATGGCACAATCGCCTTGTTTCTTCAGATACTTTAGCGGTAAAATTTCCTTTTTCAAAAGAACAACTCTCAGAAAAAATAACTCTTTATCACCCCATTTATCACGAAACCCTATTGGGTACCTCCAAGGTCAAAAAATCCCTAATAAGCCTACCCCTCTGCTATATGGGATATTCGGGATATTTGAATCCCTTTACTCTTGAGTCTCAAGTAAATGCTAAAATGCCCATCCAGAGTTTGATAACAACATTACTGCACGAAACCGCACATCAGTTGGGATATGCCGCTGAAAAAGAGGCTAATTTTATCGCTTATCTATCCACCATCAAGTCTGAAAATCCCTATATTCAGTATACCGGAAACACATTTGCTTTCAAATATTTATTTAGCGATTTGTTCAAACTGGATCCAGAAAAAGCAAGAAATAAATTAAAGCTTTTAAACCCAGGCATTCTCAAAAACTTCCAGCAAGTGAACGATTTTTGGAAAAAATATGAAAACCCTTTAGAAATCATTTTTGACAAAACCTATGACAGCTACCTTAAGGCCAACGGCCAAAAAAGTGGCATTAAGAGTTACAATGAAATGGTAGGATTGGTAATCAACTATCACAAAAATGAAAAGCGATTTTGATGCTGTTCTGTCAATTACCCAATAACTTTGTAAAAAAACAGATTTGAAATACATCAGCAGTCCTCACAACCCCCTAATCAAAAAACTCAATCTTTTGATTAGCAAGTCAAGGGTGCGTAAAAAAGAAAATCTTTTTGTAGTGTCAGGTAATAGGGAATTGAGCAGGGCAGTTGAAATGGGCTACAACATCGACACCCTTTTTTACAGGGAAGGATGTTATGAAGAAATTGTTTATGAGGATTCGGCTTATGTTTTTGAATTGAGCGCCGCACTTTTTGATCGTGTAAGCATGCGTTCAGGCTCGGAGGAAGTCATTACCATATTGGAGGCCAAAAGTCATTATATAAAAGATCTTTTTATCAATAATTACAGTCGTGTTCTGGTTCTGGAGGCTCCCGAAAAACCCGGAAATATTGGTGCACTTCTGCGAACAGCCGCTGCGGCCGATTGGGATGCCGTAATTATTGCCAATCCCAAAACAGATCTCTACCACCCCCAGATCATCAGAAACAGTATGGGAGGGGTCTTTTCCATTCCCGTTGCCACCGATAATACGGAAAAAGTCATTTCGTTCTTGGAAAAAAATGCTTTTAACATTTATGCTGCTGCTTTGGATCACAAAGCTAAACACTTCAAAAGGGTAGATTACCCAAGGCCATTGGCATTGGTTTTTGGGACGGAAGACAAAGGCCTTGACCAAAAATGGCTTAAAAAAGTACAACAGATCGTCAAAATTCCCGTAAAATTTCCCATTGATTCACTCAATCTTTCCGTATCGGCAGGGATTTTGATGTATCACTGTGGAGACCAATGATTTTGTCGAATTAAAAGTTTCGAGTACCTTTATTATACCGATGATTGTAAGTGAAAAAATAGAGAACAAAGAGATTGCAAAGCAGTACAAAGAGCTGCTTCGAATCAGCTATCAAACCTTATCAGGTGAAGATAAGAAGTTGATACGTTCTGCTTTTGACATGGCTGTTGATGCCCACAGAAATCAGCGGCGAAAATCAGGCGAGCCTTATATTTTACATCCCATCAGTGTCGCTAAGATCGTAGCACAAGAAATTGGTTTGGATGCTACCTCTATTGCGGCTGCCCTGCTACATGATGTCGTGGAAGACACTGAATATAATTTTGAGGACATTGAAAAACTTTTCGGGAGTGGTGTAGCGCGGATCGTTGAAGGATTGACCAAGATTTCTAAACTCAGCAAGGAAAGCAACGTCTCTCTTCAAGCAGAAAATTTCAGGAAACTACTGCTTACACTCAATGATGATATCAGGGTCATCATCATCAAAATTGCAGACCGATTGCACAACTTGCAAACGCTGGATGCCATGCCAGAATACAAGCAGGTAAAAATCGCTTCTGAAACCCTTTACATCTATGCTCCATTGTCTCATCGGATCGGACTCTACAACATCAAAACTGAACTGGAAGACCTGAGTTTTAAGTATACCGAAGTTGATCGATACGAATTCATTAAAAATAAAATAGATGACGGCAGGGACTCACAAGATCAATACATTAAATCTTTTTCTGAAATCATTCAATTTGCCTTGGCAGAAGAAGGATTAAAATACCAAATCAAAGGGCGGAGCAAATCCATTTTCTCTATTAACAGGAAAATGACCATGCAAAATATTCCTTTTGAGAATGTTTTTGACAAGTTTGCCATTCGTATTATTTACAAAGCCACACACCGTAATGAAAAGTTTTTAGCTTGGAAAATATATTCTATCATCACGGATCATTTCACCCCAAATCCCACCCGACTAAGGGATTGGATTACAGCTCCAAAATCAAACGGATACGAGGCCTTGCACATCACCGTAATGGGCCCCAGTAACAAATGGGTAGAAGTGCAAATAAGATCCGAAAGAATGAATGAAATTGCAGAGAAGGGATATGCTGCGCATCACAAATACAAACAAGGTGAGCAAAAGGATATCGGGATTGACTCTTGGCTGGACAAGCTCCAAGAAGTTCTGGAAAGCAACAACGAAAATCCAGTTGATTTTGTAGAAAACTTTAAGCTCAACCTCTACGCCAAAGAGATTTTTGTATTCACCCCAACGGGGGAAATAAAATCCTTGCCCAAAGGAGCCACCGCTTTGGATTTTGCTTTTAGCATTCACACCGAAGTGGGTATGAAAACCAGAGGTGCCAGAGTCAATGGCAAACTCGTTCCATTGAGCAGGACTTTGAGAAGTGGAGAAAATGTTGAAGTTATTACCTCAGAAAACATCAAACCCACTGCTAACTGGTTGGACTTTGTTCAGACCTCTAGGGCCAAGTCAAAAATCAAGTCATCGCTTAACGAAGAGAAGAAAAGAATTGCCGAGGATGGCAGAGAAACCCTCAGAAGAAAATTAAAACAACTCAAGATCACCCTCAACGACAAAACAATTGGCCACATGCTTAGGTATTTCAATCTCAATAACAGTCTGGATTTGTTTTATCGTGTCGGTCTGGGGACGATTAACAACAAACAGTTAAAAGATTTCTCAACCGAATTCAACAGCAGTTTCCTCAATTTCTTCAAAAAAAGAATAAGAAAACAAAGCCCTGCATACAAAAAAGAAGACAAAGAGCAAATCACACAAAGATTTGACACTTTATTTTTCGGAAAAGAAAAGGAAAATTTAAAGCATTCCCTCTCCCCCTGCTGCAATCCCATTGCAGGTGACCCTGTCTTTGGTTTTGTCAGCGTCAACGAAGGTATAAAAGTCCATAAAAAAGACTGTCCCAATGCATTGTCTCTTCAATCCAATTTTGCTTATAGAATCATCAAAGCTAAATGGGTGGATTCTTCCTCCGATGAATTTACCGCCATTTTGAAACTTTCCGGTATTGATAATATGGGAATTGTCAGTGAGGTTACACAATCGATTTCCAGAGACATGAGTGTCAACATCAATAAACTAAGTTTTGACAGTGAAGATGGTATTTTTACAGGATTAATCAGTGTAAATGTCAAGAATAAAACAATACTCAACCGACTGATTAATAGAATTTTAAAAGTAAAAGGTGTAGATAAAGTTCTCAGGGAATAATTTAAGGCCTATATTTGTAAGAATGGAAAAAAACAAATCCAATCAAGAGATTATTAAAGAGGTTTTCGTAAACTTTCTAAACAAGCATGCTCATCGAAAAACACCGGAGCGATTTGCCATATTGTATGAAATTTATGACAGTGATGAACACTTTGATATTGAATCATTGTACATCACAATGAAAAACAAAAATTACAGGGTAAGCAGGGCAACTCTCTACAACACAATCGAACTACTTTTGGAATGTGGGTTGGTGAGAAAACACCAGTTTGGCAAAAACCAAGCCCAGTATGAAAAATCCTATTTTGATCGCCAACACGATCATATCATCTTCACTGATTCCGGAGAGGTAAAGGAATTTTGTGATCCCAGAATCCAAAACATAAAAAAAACAATTGAGGAAATATTCGATATTGAAATACACAACCATTCTCTTTATTTTTACGGAACAAAAAAAAGATTAAACTCATAAATTAATTATGTCCGTAGACTTACTCCTAGGCCTCCAATGGGGCGACGAAGGTAAAGGTAAAATCGTTGATGTGTTGACAAAATCATATGACATCATTGCCCGTTTTCAGGGAGGGCCCAATGCTGGCCACACCCTCGAATTTGAAGGAATAAAACACGTTTTACACACCATACCCTCTGGGATATTCCACCCCACTGCCATCAATCTGATTGGTAATGGAGTGGTGATTGATCCGGTGATCTTTAAAATAGAAGTGGAGAATTTGGCCCCCTATGAAATTGATTTTTCGACCAAATTATTGATCTCCAAAAAAGCCCATCTTATTCTTCCTACACACCGATTACTCGATGCCGCGTCTGAAGCTTCCAAAGGAAAGGCCAAAATTGGCTCAACTTTAAAAGGAATTGGTCCAACCTACATGGATAAAACTGGAAGAAATGGGATGCGCGTAGGAGATATTTTAACCAAAAGCTGGAAAGATCGGTACCAGGCATTGACCCAGAAACACCTCAAAATGTTGGATTTTCACCATGTGGATTTGGAGTATGACCTCAACGAATTGGAAACCCAATTTTTTGAATCCATTGAAACCTTAAAGAAATGCCAAATAGTAGACAGTGAAAACTTTCTGCACAAAGCTCAAGACGCTGGAAAAAAGATTTTGGCTGAAGGAGCTCAGGGATCATTACTGGATGTTGACTTTGGAACCTATCCATTTGTTACCTCCTCTACAACAACGGCGGCAGGAGCATGTACGGGTTTAGGTGTTGCCCCCAATAAAATTAAAGAGATCTTTGGAATTTTTAAAGCCTATACTACCCGAGTAGGAAGCGGACCTTTTCCCACTGAGTTATTTGACGATGTCGGTAAGCGCATTGCTAAAATTGGACATGAGTTTGGAGCCACCACAGGCAGAGCCCGACGATGTGGTTGGATTGACCTGGTTGCTCTAAAATATGCCATTCGGGTCAACGGTGTTACCCAACTGATGATGATGAAAGGAGACGTGCTCTCTGGCCTCAATACCATCAAAGTCTGTAATCAATACAAAACAGAGCAGGGACTTATTGATCACTTTCCTTTTGACATCAATCCCAAATCTGTTTCGCCACAATTCGTTGAATTTGCCGGATGGGAGGAAGATCTAACCCAAATCAATTCAGTCGATAAACTCCCCAAAAATTTTATAGATTATATTCATTTCTTGGAGCGAGAACTTAAGACCCCTATAAAAATCGTTTCTGTTGGACCCGACAGAAAACAGACCATTATGAGGTAGATTTTTTATTTTAGCTCCAATAACAACTTACTGTGAGACAGAAAATTCAAATCGGTATACTTCAGCTTATTTTTCTATTGGCAATAGGAAAAGTAGCTTCACAAGAGCAACAAAAGATTATTGAAATCATTCAAGCCGGAGGCTCCACCCAAGATCAATTCAGATTTCCCGGTGCCAACATTTTGGTTAAAAAAGAGGGGGTCAGAGTACACCTTTTTCACGAGGGCGCTCTGATCAAATCAGATGTATGCTATTTCTATCCAAAGGAAAATTTTTTCAGAGCCAACGGTAATGTGGTTTTTACCCAAGGCGATACTCTAAAAATGACATGTAATCAAATCGAGTACGATGGGAGCAGTAAACTAGCCAAAGCATGGGGGAAAGTTGTTCTTGAACGACCCGACATGGATCTAAAAACAGACACCCTCTATTTAGATCGGGTTAATTCCAAAGCCTTTTACAACTCCTTTGGAACCATCTTAGATGAAAAAAGAAAACTTACCAGTATCAGAGGAATTTACTTTATGAATGAAAAAAAATACCGATTCATCTCTAGGGTAAAAATTGACGATCCGGAATACGAACTAAAATCTCAGCAACTGGACTATTATACCGAAAGTGATAAGGCCTTCTTTTATGGAAAAACATCCATTGTGGGAGAGGAATACGACATTTACTGTGAAAAGGGTGCTTATGACACCAAATTGCAAAAAGGTAATTTTCAGGAAAATGCAGTCATCTTTTATAATAATAAAGAAATCAGAGGAGACAGTTTGTATTTTGAAAATGAAAAAAATTATGCCACTGCAACCAATAACATCAGTGTGATTGACACCCTAAACAAGTCCATCATCAATGGCCATTACGGTGAGATTTTCAAAGCCAAGGATTCTGCCATCATCACCCGAAGAGCCTTGGCCGTTAACATCATTGATCAGGATTCGCTCTTCATACACGCCGATACTCTCATTGCGACAGGACCAACTGAAAAAAAAATATTGAGGGGATACTATGATGTGAGAATATTTAAAACAGACCTCAGGGGAAGATCAGATTCACTTCATTTAGATCAAAGCACAGGACTAATCAAATTACTCAAATTACCCATGAGCCGAAAGGAAAATCAAATTTTAACAGCCAGCCAAAAAAACAAAAAAAACCCTATTCTATGGTTTGGAAAAAGTCAAATGTCTGGAGATAAAATATTTCTTACCTCCGACGTAAAAACCAAAAAACTGGATTCCCTTAAAATCATTGGCAACAGCTGGATTATTGAAAGAGATTCCATAAGCTATACCGGTTTTAATCAAATCAAAGGTGGATTACTCGATGGTATTTTTAAGCAAGGAGAGCTTAATGAAATTGACGTTAGCAAAAATACCGAGGTCATTTATTATATGTACTCGGATGAAGACAATGAATTGATTGGAATTGACAAAACAACATGCAGCCGACTTAAAATGGTTACCAATAAAAATCAGATTGAAGACATTACTTTCTTTGTCAGTCCGGACGGAAATTTATTTCCAGACAAGGATCTGCCACTTAACGAACGAAAACTCGAAGGTTTTATTTGGAGAGAGGATGAGCGACCCAATAGCATACTAGAGCTTTTTAGTGAAGAGGACAATCAATTTCAACCCACTGAAATTAAAGAGGTAAGCATCCCGGAGGATTTTCTGCAAAAAACAGAGGAATAAATGCTGGAAGATTTTTTAAAATATCAAGCCAAAACTACTCCTCGTCCCCTCGGCTTGGAAATCGAGCATGCCAGCGGCAGCTATCTCTACGATTCCAAAGGGAAATCCTATTTAGATTTTATAGCGGGTGTGTCGGCACTTCCCTTAGGGCATTCACATCCGAAAGTGGTCAGTGCCCTCAAGTCGCAAATCGATAAATACATGCATGTGATGGTTTACGGAGAGTTTGCTCAAGCACCTGCAGTAGCACTTTGTAAAAAACTGGTCGATTTACTCCCCAGAAATCACGAAGTCGTTTATTTGACCAACTCCGGAACCGAAGCCATTGAGGGCGCTCTAAAACTCGCTAAGCGGGTAACCCAAAGATCCGGACTCATTGCCGCCCACCGATCATATCATGGAAGTACGCACGGCGCATTGAGCTTATTAGGCTATGAACAACAAAAAAAAGGATACCGCCCCCTGCTTCCAGGGGTACGTTTTCTTGACTTTAACCAGGAAAAAGACTTAAACCAGATCGATGAAAACACCGCAGCGGTCTTATTAGAAACCATTCAAGGGGGAGCAGGCTTTATATTACCGGAAGATGATTACTTGAAAAAGGTAAAAAAGAGATGTGAGGCTGCGGGCGCGTTGCTCCTACTCGATGAAATTCAACCGGGATTTGGACGAACCGGTAAAATGTTTGGTTTTGAACATTTTGGCATCGCTCCAGACATTGTCGTGATGGGAAAGGCATTGGGAGGAGGCTTACCCATTGGAGCTTTTTCCGCCTCCAAAAAACTGATGCAAAAATTGGAAGACCAACCCAAACTGGGACACATCACCACTTTTGGGGGAAATCCCGTCATTGCTACAGCAGCATTGACCACCATCAATGAGATCATTTCATCAAAATTGATACAGCAAATGGGAAAAAAAGAAAAAATAATCAGAAAAAATCTCAAACACCCCATGATTAAAAGTATACGAGGAAAAGGACTGATGTTAGCCCCTATATTCGAAAACTCCAAAATTCCCAATTTATTAGTACCCCGCTGTATAAAAAAGGGACTACTACTATTTTGGTTATTATGGGAAAAAAATGCCGTCAGAATCTCTCCGCCTCTAAATATCAGTGAAGAAGAAATTGAAGTGGGTTGTAAAATCATCAAGGAAACCCTCGATGAAATTTAGATTAATGTTAATACTTTTGTTGAAAAGAATAAACCACCTGCGCTGATCAATCTTCTAATCTTGTATAATTTTAGATTAAGATTTAAGCACTATGTTCGATAATTTATCGGAAGACACCAATCCCTCCTTAACCAAATTTGAGCAAATGCTCAAAACTAACCAAGTGTTATTTTTTGATGCCCTAGAATTCGAAAACATCATTCACCACTACATTGATTTTGCCCAATTTAACCTTGCAAAAAAAGCAATAAAAATGGGAATGGAGCAACATCCTCAAAA
This sequence comes from Flavobacteriaceae bacterium UBA3159, assembly GCA_002364535.1. Lineage (GTDB taxonomy): Bacteria > Bacteroidota > Bacteroidia > Flavobacteriales > Flavobacteriaceae > UBA8316. Next base: position 34,685 of record DEYL01000028.1, read on the forward strand.
TGTGGAATTAATGCTTTTAAAGAGTGAAATACTCCTCTTCGATGGCGCTCACAAACAAGCCGAAGATTTGCTTGTTGAAATTGAAATAATATCTCCTGAACACGAAGAAATATTTTTACAAAGAGCCAATATTTCTTCCAAAAAAAAGGACCACCCCAAAGCCATTCAGCAACTTGAAAAAGTATTGGCTATCACTGAGGAACCCACTGAAGTTTGGAACTTGTTGGGCATGGAATACCTCTTCTTGGAGGACTATATCAAAGCCAAAGATTACTTTTGCAAATGTGTAAAAGAAAATGTATTGGACTACCAATCACTTTATAATCTATTGTATTGTTTCGAGCAACTGGGCGAAAACATAGAAGCCATCAATACCTTGAATAACCTACTAGAGATCAACCCTTACAGTGAAGTCGCTTGGCATCAGTTGGGGAAAATATACCTCAAGATCAACAAATCCGAAGAAGCACTTTCTGCCTTTGAATTTGCCATCATCAGTGATGATTGTTTTACGGGTGCCTACATCGAGAAAGGAAAATTACTTGAAAAAATGGGGCGTATCAATGAGGCTATTGACAACTATGAATTCTCACTGAATTTCAATGATCCTAATGCCTTTGTCAATCACAGAATTGGACTTTGTCATCTAAAATTAGGCAATGACAAATTGGCTGTCAGATACCTTGAAGAATCCATCAGACTTGAGCCCAACCATGAAAAAAGCTGGATCGCCCTCATCGATTTTCTAATAGATTCCAAAGACTACCTGAAGGCACAACACTATGTAAAAAAATCTTTGCAATCAAATTCGGACAGCACAGCCTTGTGGAAGAAAAGTGCACTGATTCACTTCCAATTGAACTTTTATGAAGAAACAGCAGTAGGTTGTGAAACAGCCATCGATTTGGGAGATCAAGACCTAAACAATTGGACCTTGTGGATGGACTCTCTTATGCTGGTCAACGATTGGCAAAAAGCTCTTAAAATAGGAGATCAAGCCTTGCAACATCATCAAAAAAACCCCTCTGTGTTGTATCGTTTGGCTGGATGTAAATTCAGATTGGGCAACAAAAACGAGGCACACACCATTTTCGATCGAATCAAAAATGAAATCAACATTCCAAGAAATATAAATCATTTATTTCCTGAACTGATCAAAATTTAATCCAATACCGATAAATCTTTTAATTCAGTTTTTCGTTCTATATTGTGCAAAATTTTGATTGTTGAAAAATCCTATTTCCAGAGAAAAAATCATTTTATTCTTCAAGGGAATGGCAATGGGCACTGCCGATCTGATGCCGGGAGTCTCTGGGGGAACAATTGCCCTGATAGTGGGAGTTTACAATGAACTCATTCAATCCATCGACTCTATCAACCTTAAAAATCTTCAAAGTCTCAAAACCGATGGCATCAAAGCTTTTTGGAAAAATATCAATGGTGACTTTCTGACAGTACTTTTTTTGGGGATCATATCTGCCATTTTGAGCTTGTCTTTTGCCATCGACTGGCTAATCAACGAACATCCCATTCCACTGTGGGCTTTCTTTTTGGGATTATTACTGGCCAGTATTTTTCTTTTAAAAAACACCCTGGGTCAATGGGGAGTTATCAATACGTTATTGGCTGTTTTTAGTGCTGCATTGTCTTTTATGTTAACTCAAATGACCCCTTCTGACGCAGAAATAGGTTTGTTTTATATATTTATATCCGGTTTTTTTGGAATTATAGCCATGATATTACCTGGGATCTCTGGTGCCTATATTCTTCTGATACTGGGTGCATACAGCACAGTCATCGGTCTGATCAAGGATGCCATAACAAGCATGAGTAATCTGCAGATGGAACTCATAATCCCCACCTTTACCAAGCTTTCTGTATTTGTTTTAGGCATCATCTTGGGACTGAGAGTTTTTGCCTCCATCCTAAAATGGTTGTTTGACAAAAAACACGATAAAACCATGGCAGTATTGATCGGTCTTATGTTTGGTGCATTACACAAATTGTGGCCTTGGCAACAAAAATTTGAATGGGTTTTGGGTAAAAATACCAAAACATTATCCAAGCCGATATCTCCTTTTGAATATCCTGAAAATCCTCAACTCGCGCTGGCCATTATTTTTTTTATCGCTGGGCTTTTTTTGGTATGGATTTTGAAGAAGAGGAAAATTTAAGTCTCCCAAAGTGAGTCAAAACAAAACCTCTTACCAAAAAGATTTATTTCTAGTATTTAAAGGGATTGCAATGGGAGCTGCCAATAAGGTTCCCGGCGTTTCGGGAGGTATCGTTGCATTCGTGGCCGGGTTTTATGAAGAGTTGATTTATTCCCTACAGAAAATCAATCTAAAAGCATTGACGATTTTGATCTGCAGAGGGTGGCGTCCCTTTTACCAATACACCAATGGTCGTTTTTTGGTCTTGCTTTTTTCTGGTGTCATCATCAGCTATTTTAGTGTTTCTTTAATCTTGGATTATTTAATTAAAAATTCTGAAATGCAGGTTTTGGGGGTCTTTTTTGGTATGATCCTCGCTTCGCTCTATTTCGTTTACTTTCAGTTGGAAAAATGGAATTTAAAAACATTCCTCTTTTTTCTCATTGGATTGTCCATAGGATTAGTCATTATGTTCTCCAAACCCTCCTCTCAGAATGATGGCCTCCTGTTTGTTCTTGTTTGTGGAATCATTAGTGTTTCCGGTATGACACTTCCCGGCTTATCAGGTTCTTTTCTGTTGCTTTTACTGGGTAACTACACCCTTTTATTGGTCGATTCAGTCAATGCAATTTATTATACCATTAGCGATTTGACTCAATTCAACTTCAATTTTTTGGAAGATCATTCCCGAATGAAACTACTGCAATTGGCCTTGATTTTTACAGTCGGATCAATAGCAGGGCTAGTTATGTTCTCGAATGTATTGAGTCTTGTTTTAAAGAAATTCAAGCAAGTGACACTGGCGACCATCATAGGTTTTATTGCAGGTTCACTTGGAGTAATTTGGCCATGGAGAAACGAGGTTTTTATGAAGGACAATGCGGGAGAAGTCCTTTACAACAGTGTAGGCAATCCGATAATTGAATATTATGATTACTACTTGCCTAATTTTTTCAACATTGATTTTTGGTTCATCACATTATTTATACTTTTGGGAATATTAATTGTTAGCTTATTGGAAAAATATGGAGTCCAAAAAAAGTAACATCAAACGTTATGGCTTGATAGGGCGGAATATAGCCTATTCTTTTTCAAGAGGTTATTTCAAACAAAAATTTAAAACTGAAAATTTACATGACTGCAGTTACGAGAACTTTGATTTGAAGCAAATTGAAGAAGTAAAAAATGTATTCGCTCAAAATAACATTTGCGGTCTTAATGTCACCACACCTTATAAAAGAGAAATAATCCCTTTTTTAGACCAACTCTCCACTGCTGCTGAAGAAATAAATTCAGTAAATACCATAAAATTTCATCAAGACGGTAGCATCAGTGGGCACAATACCGACGTCCATGGATTTGAAAAATCCCTTCTGGAAATCATCAACAAAACCCCAAAAAAAGCTTTAATCCTTGGCACAGGTGGAGCAGCGTCCGCAGTGGCTTATGTGATGAGAAAATTAAAAATTGGATTTTCCTATATCTCAAGAAGAGTGGAAGAAAATTCCATCAATTACGAAGCTCTAGATGAAACCGTCATCAAAGAACATCAGCTAATCATCAATGCCTCCCCGGTTGGAACATTCCCCAACATTGATCAGGCTCCCGACCTGCCCTACACCTTCCTATCACTAGATCATGTTCTTTATGACCTCATCTATAATCCCCCGGAAACTCGATTTTTGAAAGAAGGAAAAACAAGGGGTTGTAAAATCTTAAACGGACAAAAAATGTTGGAATACCAAGCTGAAAAGTCTTGGGACATTTGGAATCAATAGGCAGGCATCTTTTTTTTTTGTAAATTTTAAAAAAAATTATAGTCCAAAAAATACCTGATATGGCAAATACAAAAGACAAAGCCAGTGATCCTCAGGAAGAGAAAAAGGATAAATCGTCTAAAACGATTTACCTGCCTGAAGGTGCCGCGAAAGAAAGCAACTCCAAATCGGAAGTAGAGATTGACTCCTCAAAAGAAATAGCTGGGAATGAGGAGGATCAAAAAAATAACGAAAACGTAGAAAAGGAAACCAAAGACTTTAGTCAACTGAGTTTGAGCGAATTGGTAGAAGACCTTCAAAAAAGAATAAAATCAGAGCAATGGTTTTTCGACGATAGAAATATCAAAGAGATCATCAATACTTTCGATACAAAGTTTAAGTTAGAAATTCAAGAAAAAAAGGAAGCTTTCATCAACGAGGGAGGAAACGAAATTGATTTTTATTTTAAACCCTTATACAAAAATACATTTGATCAAACCTTTAGAGAATACAAAAAAACCAGAAGAACCTTTTTTCAAGAAAGAGAACAATCCCAAAAACTCAATCTGGATCGAAAATTGGAAATCATTGAGAGTTTAAAAGAGCTCATCAATATTGATGAAAACATTAATACGACCTACAAGAAATTTAAAAATCTACAGGACAGTTGGCACAAAACCGGACCTGTACCTAGGGCTCAAAGCAACAATGTTTGGCAAACCTACAAGCACCACATTGAGATATTCTATGATTTTCTTCACCTGAACCGGGAATTGAGAGATTTGGATTTTAAACACAATTATGAAGAGAAAATTAAAATCATAGAACAAGCCGAAACACTCTCCAAAATCCCTGATGTACTCAAAGCATCACGTGACCTCAATACCTTACATAGATTATGGAAGAATGACCTTGGACCGGTTGCTAAAGAGCATCGAGAAGAATTATGGGGCCGTTTTCAAGCTGCCAGTCAAATCATTCACACCAGAAGGCAAGAGTTTGACAAAGAATACGACAATATTCTGGAAGAAAACCTCAACAAAAAGAACTCGATTTTGAATAGTATGGAGGAGATCATAAACAATCCCCCACAAAATCATAATGATTGGCGAAAAACCATTGATAAGTTCAATAATATGAGAACGGAATTCCAATCTATCGGGCAGGTAACCAAAAAGTTTAGTAAAACCACTTGGACCAGATTTAGGGAAATTAGCCGGGAAATCAATCGAGAAAAGAATCAATTTTACAAATCTCAAAAGGCCGAGCAAAAAAAGAATATTGACCTAAAAAAAGCCTTGATCACTGAGGTAAAAGAAATATTAGAAAATGACGATTGGAAGAGTTACAGTAACCGAATGAAAAACATTCAGAAGGATTGGAGAGCCATAGGGTTTATCCCGAGAAAGTTGTCCAACACCCTTTGGGAGGAATTTCGTTCCCAATGTAATCTTTATTTTGACCGCTTCAAGTCCGGTTATCAGAGAATCAACAAAAATGAGTTGGAGTCCCACCAAAAGAAAGAAGCCTTCATCAAAAGCATTGAAGACTTTAAAATTCCGCTTGAACTGGATCCCTTTAAAGAATTTTTTAATTATCAATGGGAAGCATACAATCAGTTGGGAAATTTAAGTGGTAATACCAATACCAAAAGTGTTGAGGACTTCAATAATGCTTTCATTGCACTGATTGAAAAAACAGATATGGAAAAAAGTTTAATGGTAGAGGCCTTAAACCATATTCGATTTTCAATCATCAAAAACGATGAAAATGAATTGAGTCGTGAAATTCGAAATATAAAAAAAGTCATTGAAGAATTTAATTCAGAGGCTAGACAGTTAGAAAACAATCTCGATTATTTTTCAAATTCCAGTACTGACAATCCCCTTTTTACAGATGTTACCACCAAATTGGATCGACTCAAATCTGAAATCGAAAAGTACAAAGAACAACTGGTTGGTTTGAGAAAACTAAAAAGGGAAATTACTGCCAGAAATACATCAGTTGAAGAGGAGACCCTTCTAGGTGAGGGAGAAGAGGGAGAAACAGAGGCTTAGATCAGTCTGTTTTTTTTGCCTCCTGCCATAAGATCTCCATTTCTTCAATACTCAACTCACTGACTTTTATTTGAGATTTTTTGGCTTTTTCCTCAATGTAGTTAAAACGCTTGATGAATTTTTTGTTAGTGCGTTCCAACGCATTTTCGGCACTAACCTTGAGGAAGCGTGCATAATTGACCAATGAAAACATCACATCGCCAAGTTCTGCCTCCATTTTTTTGGAATCTCCTGCATTAACTTCAGAACTGAGTTCATCCAACTCCTCTTTGACCTTTTCCAATACGGCTTCCTTTTGATTCCAGTCAAAACCTACACCGGAAACTTTATCCTGAATTCGATGGGCCTTAACCAAAGCAGGGAGGCTTTTGGGAACTCCTTCCAAAACGCTTTTCTTTCCCTCTTTCAACTTGATATCTTCCCAGTTTTTGACCACTTGGTCTGCATTTTCAACATCGGTTTCACCGTAGATGTGTGGATGTCGTTGGATCAGTTTATCGGAGATTTGATTCGCAACATCAGCTATATCAAAAGCCTTTTTTTCACTGCCTATTTTGGAATAAAAAACAATATGAAGGAGAAGATCCCCAAGCTCCTTTTTGATTTCCTCCAAATCATTGTCCAAAATAGCATCTCCCAATTCATATGTCTCCTCTATGGTCAAATGGCGAAGGGTCTCAAAAGTCTGTTTGCGATCCCAAGGACATTTTTCCCTAAGTTCATCCATAATGTCAAGCAAACGCTCTAAAGCCTGAAGTTGTGCTGTTCGAGATTCCATCTACAATTCCTCCGTATCGGAAGGTTTCTCCTCCTTTGGCAGGTCAAATTTTAATTCGTTTGAATCCAACAACAGATTGTACCACTGTATAATTTTTGAGATGTCACTGGCATAGACACGGTCTTCATCATAGTCTTGAAAAACCTCAAAAAAATAAGACTCCAATTCCTCTTTAGAAGCTTTAGGTTTTACCAGGGCGGGTTGGCCTTTTTCCAACTGAAACATTCGCTCAAAAATATCATTTAAAGGCATTTCATCCTTCAAACCAAACACCCTGATTTCTGACAATACATTGATTTGTTGTCCCAAGTTGGTGACAATTTTCTTTTGGTCGGTCAGCGAGGTCGCGATCACTCCCGATCGGGTTTGGGCAACTATTCGAAACAGTCCAGGTTTACCCGAAATGGTTAATACTTTATCTAGATTAGATTTGCTCATTTTCTTATTTTTTTTGCCGAAAAACGCATTTTGTAATCGGGATTTATATTGCCTTTACTGATGTTATTCAATTTACCCTTTAATAATCTTTTTTTAAATGGACTGAGTTTATCGGTAAACAAAATGCCCTCAATATGGTCATATTCGTGTTGAATGACTCGAGCGGCCAAACCATTAAAGACCAACGTTTGTTCTTTAAATTGCTCATCCAAAAACTGTATGGTGATTTCTTCTTTACGGGAAACCTCTTCTCTAATGTCAGGGATACTCAAACAACCCTCGGTAAATTCCCATTCTTTACCGGTCTCGGCTATCATCTTAGGATTGATAAAAACCTTCTTAAAATCTTTTAAAACTTCAACCTCCTCCGGACTTAATTCCTCATCTTGTGCAAAGGGAGAGGCGTCAATCACGAACAGTCGAATGGATTCTCCGATTTGTGGAGCGGCCAGACCTACCCCATTTGCATTGTACATAGTTTCCCACATATCGGCAATCAGTTTTTCCAAATTGGCACCCTTGGTATCCACAGTAGAAGCCTTTACTTTTAAAAAATTAGAACCATATGCCACTATCGGTAAAATCATAATACTGGTTTAGAATTTGATGTCAAATATGATTGTAAAATTAAGGTTGCACTGATTTCGTCAATGACTCCCTTGTCTTTTCTTATCTTCTTCTTCGCCCCTGTTTGAATAAGACTGTTAAAAGCCATTTTTGACGTAAATCGCTCGTCTTGGCGGACAACAATCACCTTTGGAAATGACTTTTTTAATTGACGAATAAAAAGCAGGATGTTTTTCTCTACCTCAGATTGGTTACCGTCTTTTTGTTTAGGTTGTCCAACAACAAACTTTTCAACCGGGGTTTCTTTTTGATAATCACCAAGAAAGGAAAGAGCGTTTTGAGTCATTACAGTGGTTAATCCACTGGCAATGATTTGTCTGGAATCGGTATGTGCCAATCCCGTTCGTTTTTTTCCGAAATCAATTCCTATCAAGACCCCCATTATGTTTACAAATATACTTTTTTTGAGAAGACAATTATGGCGATTAAAACTACTGAATTGAGTATTTTTGAAAAAAAATAATATGCAAAGTATTATAGAGTCCGCATGGGAAGATCAATCATTACTCGAAAAAAGTGAAACTCAGGAAGCCATAAGAGAAGTCATCCGTCAATTAGACACCGGAAAATTGCGAGTAGCAAATCCCACCAAATGGGGTTGGCAGGTCAACGAATGGGTCAAAAAAGCAGTAGTACTCTACTTTCCCATCCAAAAGATGGTGACTTTGGAAGCTGGCCCGATGGAATTTCACGACAAAATGCCTCTAAAAAGAGGGTATAAAGAAAAAGGAATTCGGGTCGTTCCTCATGCCCTTGCCCGACACGGAGCCTATATTTCTGGTGGAGTCATTCTCATGCCCAGCTATGTGAATATCGGTGCCTATATTGACGCAGGAACCATGGTGGATACCTGGGCAACTGTAGGCAGTTGTGCTCAAATTGGAAAAAATGTACATCTTAGTGGTGGTGTAGGCATCGGAGGAGTGTTAGAACCCCTTCAAGCTGCTCCTGTGATCATCGAAGACAATGCTTTTATTGGATCAAGGTGTATCGTGGTAGAGGGCGCCAGAGTCGGAAAAGAAGCTGTATTGGGAGCTAATGTAGTCATCACCGCCTCCACCAAAGTTATTGATGTTTCGGGAGAAGGCCCGGTTGAATACCGTGGAGAGGTTCCCGAAAGATCGGTGGTCATTCCCGGAAGTTTCACCAAAACTTTTCCCGCAGGAAACTATCAGGTACCTTGTGCTTTGATTATTGGTCAAAGAAAAGAAAGCACCGATAAAAAAACCTCCTTGAACAACGCACTGAGAGAACATGACGTAGCCGTTTAAAATCTTTAAGATATGTCCGATCTGTCTATTGTTATTGTCAACTACCGTTCCTGGTTCAAACTGGAGGGCTGCTTGTTAAGTATTGACCAACAGAGTGAAAAGGTAAAAAAGGTAATCGTCGTTGACAACCATTCCAACGATGGACAACTACAGTATTTTATCGAAAAATTCCCTTGGGTAGATTGGATTAAAAACGACACCAACGCAGGTTTTGCTGTGGCCTGTAATCTTGGTGCTCAAAACACTTCAACCCCTTGGCTGTTGTTTCTCAATCCCGATACCCGACTGCCCAAGGACTGTTTGGAGACTTTGATCCCCTATTGTGATCAACATCCCGAATTTCATTTGATCACCATCAAACAATTGAGTGAAAGCGGAAAAAACACCCACCCATATGGTATTTTTCCCAATGTGTGGAACAGTATGGGACTAATGCGGTCTTTTGAACGATTGATTTTCCATCCCGACCAAACCAAAAAGGGAATGGCGAAAAACCCCATCGCCTTTCCGCATTGGATTTCCGGTTCCTTTGTTTTAATGCGTAAGGAAGATTTTAATCTTATTGGGGGTTGGGATGATAGATTTTGGATGTATTGCGAAGACATAGATTTATCCAAAAGGGCTGCAGATAAAAAACTCAGTAGAGTACTACTCAACGAATGGGAATGCCTCCACTCCCATGGGGTTTCATCCAGAAGTAATTCAAAAACCAAAATCATGACTAAGGCAGAGGTAATTAAATCCACCCATTTATACATCGAAAAACATTTTATAGGAAAACATAAAAAATGGGCACACCAGTGGTTGAAGTTCCACAAAATGGTTGAATTATATTTATTGAGCTTTATCGACACCTCCAAAAGAGAGATACTTAAAATATTAATCCCTTTTTGGCGTGAATTTTTTTCTAAGGATTTTTAATATTGATCAAGCTGAGAGAAAGCCCTATTTTTGTGTCATCAATGGAAGAGATCATCAAAATTCTGGAAGCCGGAAAGGTGCTCCTCGCCCCTACTGATACCATATGGGGTATTCTTTGTGACGCTACCAATTCCAAAGCTGTAAGAAAAGTATATGATTTAAAAAAAAGACCTGAATGTAAGGCCATGGTATGCATGGTATCTGATATTGATATGCTCAAAAAATACATTGATGATTTACCTCCAAAACTAGATTATTACATTAATGACCACAGACCGACCACTGTGATTTACAACAATCCCAAAGGCCTAGCGCAAAATGCTATTGCTCGTGAAAATACAGTAGCCATCAGAATCGTAAATCATCATTTTTGTACCCCACTGATTAAAACATTTGGAAAACCATTGATATCTACTTCGGCCAACATCAGCGGTGCTACACTCCCTCAAAAATTCTCAGATATTGATACGGAAATTATAACCGGAGTTGACCATATCATTGAGTCGGACAAGGACAAAGTCAATCCACAGCCTTCAAGAATCATAAAAATTGAACCGTCAGGGGAAATATCCCTTTTGAGATCCTAATCATGTTAAACAAAGACTTCCATACTGTTCTTCAAAAAGAAGTGTTTCAAGCCTTGGCCCACTGTGCGGACAATTTGTCCCTTGAGAGTTATCTGGTAGGCGGTTTTATTCGCGACCATATACTCAGCAGAGGGAAAGCCAAAGACATTGACGTGGTGACTGTAGGTTCAGGAATAGAACTGGCCAAAGCGGTTCAAAAGGAGTTGCCAGGAGCAAAACCCGTTCAAGTTTTTAAATCCTATGGCACTGCCATGGTACAATGGCGTGATATCAGTCTGGAATTTGTAGGCGCAAGAAAAGAGTCCTATTCAAAAGACAGTAGAAATCCAAAAGTATCACAAGGAACTTTAGCGGACGATCAAAACCGCAGGGATTTTACCATCAATGCACTGGCCTTAAGTCTGAATGCAAAAGACAAAGGAACACTTATCGATCCCTTTAACGGTTTGGAAGATCTCCAAAATGGGATTATCCGGACCCCTATGAAACCTACATCAACCTATTCCGACGATCCCCTCCGCATGCTTCGTGCCATCAGATTTGCAGCCCAATTGAATTTTAAAATTGAAGCCCAGTCACTCAAAGCGATCCAAAAAAATACACATCGGATTGCAATCATCTCCAAAGAACGTATTGTAGAGGAACTCCATAAAATAATGCTGACAACTCAACCCTCCCAGGGATTTCTCATACTGGAACAAAATGATCTGTTGGAACGCATCATACCAGAACTGATCCAACTTAAAGGAATTGAGGAAATTGAAGGTCAACGCCATAAGGATAATTTCTACCACACCCTGGAGGTGGTCGACAACATTTGCCATCATACAGAGAATCTTTGGCTCCGCTGGGCGGCACTGTTACATGATATTGGGAAGGCCCCGACCAAAAAATTCCACCCCAAAATAGGCTGGACCTTCCACGGGCATGAGTTTGTAGGCTCCAAAATGGTTTACAAACTCTTCAAACGCTTAAAAATGCCCCTGAACGAAAAAATGAAATATGTTCAAAAACTGGTGATGATGAGTTCCAGACCCATTATCATTGCTGAAGACATCGTTACCGATGCTGCCGTAAGACGATTAGTTTTTGATGCAGGTGAAATTTTAGAAGATTTGATCACCCTTTGCGAAGCTGACATCACCACCAAAAACCCCGCACGATTCAAACGCTATCACAATAATTTTAAGCTTGTAAGGCAAAAAATCAAAGAAGTCGAGGAAAGAGACCGAGTCAGGAATTTTCAACCGCCTGTAACCGGAGAAATGATCATGAATCATTTTAATTTAAGACCTTGCAAAGAAATAGGTCTGATCAAAGAAGCCATCAAAGAAGCCATTTTAGAAGGCGAAATTCCAAATGAATACGACGCAGCTTTTGCGATGATGATAAAAAAAGGAAGTGAAATAGGACTTGAAACCCATGGAGAATAGTTTTAAAATATCGGTCAAGATCAGTCTAATCTTGGTTTATTTGGTTATTGCGGCCGGTTCCATTGTCCGAATGACCGGAAGCGGTATGGGTTGCCCCGATTGGCCCAAATGTTTTGGCTATTGGATTCCCCCAACCGAAAGGGCTCAACTGGACTGGAAACCCGATCATCAATACACCAAAGGACAAGTCATTATTCTGAAAGAGGAACTCAGGGTCGCCAATAGCGACTTTAAATCTCCAGTAATATTTAAAGATGACAATTGGGACTTCTACACCCAGCACGACTATGTCCTCTTTAATACATACCACACATGGATTGAATATCTGAATCGCTTGTTAGGTGCCCTAGCCGGATTGGCCGTTTTGATCATGACGATTTTGTCCTTTTGGAGTTGGAAAATAAACGTCACCTATCCCATCGTTTCCATTTTGATTCTTTTGGGAATGGGATTCCAAGCCTGGTTGGGAAAAACGGTTGTGGATTCTCATCTGGCACCCTATCGCATCAGTCTGCACATGGGTATGGCCCTGTTGATTGTACTTGGATTGGTTTTTTTACTCTTTTCCATTGAAAGAAAGGCGTTTTCCATTCCCGGAAATACTGCTTTAAAAACATGGGCTTGGTTTGCCGTGTTGTTGACCCTATTTCAAATTGGGCTGGGAACCCAAGTCCGTCAATTTGTCGATTTACAAATGCATGAACCTCCTGTAAAATGGCTCGACCCTGCGCCCATCAAATTTTATGTACACCGAACTTTGTCACTGCTGGTTTTTGGAGTTCATTTAATTCTTTTTTGGATGTTGCGAAAAATGAAACGCAACGTCAAGGTCTTCAATCAAATTTTAGGATTGATCGGATTGGAGATTTTTAGTGGTATTCTGATGTTTTATCTCGATTTTCCTATCAGTTCTCAACCTTTACATTTAATAATCGCAGCCCTGCTTTTCGGGGCGCAATCTTTTTTTATATTACAAATAATGTCAAACAGAAAGTCCTATGATCTATAGAATGCGTGCAATTTTAGACACCGAAACCGATGTGATCCGAGATTTTGAAATTGAAGCCACCGCCACCCTAGAAGAACTGCACGACGCGGTCTCACAATCCTTTGGTTTTGCCGGTAACGAAATGGCTTCCTTCTATCGCTCCGATGAAAATTGGGCCCAAGGTGAGGAATTGCCATTGGTCGATATGGGAGTGGGAGAAAAACCACTCAACGAAAAACCACTCAATAAAGTCCTATCGGAAAATGAAAACCGTCTGATCTACGTTTACGATTTCCTCAACCTTTGGACGTTTTTTGTAGAATTGATGGAAACGGCCGAAAAAGACCACCTCAAAGGTTATCCCAGTTTGATTTTTTCCCATGGCGAAGTACCCGAAACCCCTCCCGATAAGGATTTTATCGCTCAAGAAGGTTTTCACAATAACCTGACTGAAGACGAAGATTCAAACGAAAATGAATTTGACGAGGATCAGTTTTATTAGAGTAAGTCTCCCAAACTGACATTCTGGTAGTTCCTTCGCATATAATCAAATGAGGCCTGCATCAGCTCCCCCATGGAT
>DEYL01000009.1 GCA_002364535.1 Flavobacteriaceae bacterium UBA3159
CAATTTCTTTTTCTAGGTTTATAATAAATTTTTGTGTCGTTTCACTTTTTAAAAAAGGGTTGCCATACTCAATAGTTGCTAATGAATGATGAAGTCCATCGCTAAACATTTCTGCAATATCAGGAGCACGATCGGTATGAAATAAATTTAAACTTAGTTTTAACCTCTCTGATATAGAAAATTTTACTCCAGAATTTAAAGTCAGATTATTAAAAATTAACCTTTGCTCCACTAACTTTTGACTTAAAACTTCATTTATTACAAAAGCACCCAGCTTATCTTGATAATTTTCTTCATTCCAACGCTTATTTTTATAATATTTTTTTACGTGATTATTTTGATGACCAAAACGGAATCCAAATGCGAAACTATAATTATTTGATGGATTTAAACTAGCTGTAAAATATGTTCCTAATTTAGTCCTAAGATAATCAGGTATTAATCTTCTTGATCCTGTGTATGGGCTAGAGTAGTTATCCTGAATTTGAAAAAATACACCTGAGTCTAATTTCAAATTTAATTTCTCCCATTGATAATTAGAAAGTAAATCATGAGTATTTAATGTAAGATCAAGCGCGGGCTTATTTTTTAATTCCCCCCTTCTAACATCATACTCCTTTCGATTATTTCTTTGCCAACTATATTTAGCAGTTAATTTTCCATTTGATTTGTCCCTTTTAGAATATTGAAACCTGCCTGTGTAGTGACTATTTGCTTGTTTTGGAGAGTTTATTTGATGATTAAAAGGTTTGATAATTGTCGGCTGAGCTAACTCAATTGCATGAACTAGATCACTCACATTTCCAATGTGTGAACTTCTAAGAATACCAATTTCTTGACTGAAATAACTAAAATTTATTTTCCAATGGCTTAGAATTTTGTTTTTTCCAATCCAAAAGGAAATATTGTTTTCATTTGTACCAGTATTGGTAAGCACATAATCCGGTGCAGAAAAATCACCATTTCTTTTAATTGTTCCTTGAGCTTTAAAATAATTTCCATTACTGTAGGATTTTATCCACGAACTAACAACATTTAGTCCTTTTCCATTTGTATTCCCATTTAAAATTGATTTTCCATACAGCGAATCTTTAATCTTTGGAAGCTTGTTTTCAAGAACTACAACTCCGCCGGGAGTGTCGCCAGAGTATTTTAAAATCCCAGCCCCTTTGATCAAACGAATTTCTTCAAAAGCATTTTGGTCAATATTTGGAGCATGATCCTGTCCCCATTGTTGATTTTCTATCTGAATACCATCATAAATTATACCAACACGACTTCCAAACATACCATGTATCATGGGTTTATTTATCGCATTTCCTGTAGTCAATATATTTACTCCACTAATTTGCTCTAAAGCCTTCGCCAAACCCCTTCCACTAGTTTTATCTTTTTGTGACTCTGTAAGTAAATAAGCACTGGCTGTGGGGGAAAGCTCTTTAATTTTACTCTCCTCCACGATTACCTCATTTAAAGATTCAATATGGTGTTCTAGAAAAAACTTTTTAAAAACTGATTTATTTAAATTTAACTCTTGATATAAATCCTCACAATTGAGATGAGAGATTTTTAAATTAATTTTTCTTGAACATTGATTTTTTAAAACAAATTTACCATTGACATCAGTGAAAACAGTTTGATCATTATCAAGAACTTTGACAACTGCTGAGCTAATTGGAGAGTTATCATGTAAATCTAAAATTTGCCCTTCAAGTTTCAAATCACATTTTTGGCAATAACAAAAGCTTGCAGCCAACAGAGATAAGCTGGCCGCAGCTTTTTGCTTGCTAGAGCAATTTCTACATTTACATTTATTATAATTTAAACTAAATAACTTTGCTATAAAACTTAAAAAACTCATTATTCAACATGTACCTCAAATTCAATTTCAAAATCGGTTGCACCACCAAAATCATTTCTTGTGCTTCCAGTTTTTGAAGTTGGTTCGTGTATTAGGTATCCAACTACGTCACCAGAGGTTTCTCCAGTTGTTGTCCAAGTGGTTTTAATAAATAATGGATCACCGTTACTATCTTTAGTATCATCAGAGGCAGATGCAATTGAGAAACCACTTAGCTCATCAGTTATCGCATAGAAAATCTGATGCTCATCTTTTTCCTCAATGATCTCTAGTGTAACATTTTCAATATTATTTGGATCTGTATCATTGTATATGAACATTGAGACATTATAAGTAGAATTAGCTTCTAATTCAATTTCAGTATGCTCTCCATCATGATCATCATGATCGTCATCATCCTCTTCTTCATGATCCTCATCACCGTGATCATGACCTTCAACTTCAAAATTATATTTGATTGGAGAAGATGATCCTACTTTAGTAACTTCAAGAGTAACCAAAGTGATTACTTCTTCCTCATTTGCAGGTTCAGGATCTTCGTCTTTAGAGCAAGCAAAAATTAAAATAAAGGTTAATAGGGCAATAATGGGTTTAATATATATATTGTTTAACATGATATTAATTTTAATGGAATATGTTATGATTGACCCAATGGGGTCGTTAAAAAAAATTAGGAAAAAATCACAACATTGGTGGACCTCGAAGAGTATAATTGATATCTATGGAAAAGGAATCTCCCTCATTGAAAAAAGGTAGTTTCTCTTGGTAAAATGAATAAACAAAAACATCATATCTATAGGAGGATATTTCTATTCTGGGAGCAAATTGATAATCCAATATGTCACAATCCAATTCAAGCTCATGTAGATGCGTTTGAAAAATTTCGCAAGTTTTATGTTTGTGATCTTCAAAAAGGTGAGAAAAGGACCCCAAATAAGGCAATATCAAGACAGCCGTTAAAAAGGAGGACAAGAAAATTTTATCTAGGTTGAATGCGGTTTTCATCCGTATATTTTCATCTCAAAGATAGGGGTTAATCTTTAATTTTAGCATATTTGCTTTATACAAAATACAAAATATGAAATCCATAACCACTGTCACAATATTATTTTGCATTTTGACATTGTTTTTAAGTTGTGATATTCAAGTCCCAAAGCCCAAAAAAAAAGTATCCCCTCAAGAACCCCCAATAGGGATGGTTTGGATTCCTAAAGGGACATTTATGATGGGTAGTATAGGTCCTCAGGCACGCCCGGACGAAAGTCCGGTACACCCTGTAAAAGTCGACGGCTTTTGGATCGACCAAACGGAGGTAACCAATGCCCAATTCGCTGCTTTTGTGGAGGCCACAGGCTATGTCACTACTTCTGAAAAACCAGTGAACTGGGAAGAAATGAAAAAACAACTTCCCCCCGGAACTCCCAAACCCCACGATTCTCTATTGCAGGCCTCCTCACTGACATTTAAAACCACCAATGGTCCCGTTGACTTAAACAATTATGCCGCCTGGTGGGAATGGAAACCCAAAGCCAGTTGGCGCCACCCCCGGGGAAAAGGCAGTTCCATACAAGGAAAAGAAGAACATCCCGTGGTGCACGTTTCCTGGGACGATGCTAATGCTTACGCAAGATGGGCAGGTAAGCGACTTCCTACTGAGGCCGAATGGGAATGGGCCGCACGTGGAGGACTCAAAAATAAAAAATACCCCTGGGGAGATGAAGAAATCACCAACGGAAAAGTTAAAGCCAACAGTTGGGAAGGTTCTTTTCCTTACGATAACACCAATAAAGATTTATTCTTTTATTCCGCTCCGGTTAAGTCATTCGAAGCCAATGGATATGGTCTATACGATATGGCAGGAAATGTCTGGGAATGGTGTTCGGATTGGTACCACTACGACTATTACAAAACCTTGGAAGGAAAAAAAACGACGAATCCTAAAGGGCCTGAGGACAGTTACGACCCCTACAATCCTTATATCGCTCAAAGGATCATACGCGGGGGATCCTTTTTGTGCAACGACACCTATTGCTCTGGCTATCGGGTGGCTTCAAAAATGAAATCGTCTCCCGATACTGGGTCTCAACATACAGGGTTCCGATGTGTAAAGGACATTTAAATATTCCCTTTTTTCATTTCCTCAATGGCATGATGGGCCGCTCTGGCCGTTAAAGCCATAAATGTTAGCGAAGGATTTTGGGTAGAGGTGGAAGTC
>DEYL01000054.1:0-90433 GCA_002364535.1 Flavobacteriaceae bacterium UBA3159
CTTCTTCCTCGAATTTGAACCTGAGGACTCTGTCCAGGTCTACCACCTTGAGAAGTAATATCTACTCCAGCAACTTGACCTTTAATAGCGTCTACACTACTTCCAGCAGCTACACGCTCAATTGTTTCAGAATCAACCCTTACAATCGAAGCAGTAACTTCTCTTCGGGTTTGTGTTCCATAACCAGTAACAATTATTTCATCAAGAAAACTTGCTTCCTCCTCAAGCGAAATGCTAAATGAGGTATTATTCCCTACTGTAGCTTCTTGATCTTTAAAACCTACAAATGAAAAAATTAATACGTCAGTTTCAGCAGCTTGAATTGAAAAATTTCCATCAAAATCTGTTGATGCTCCTGTATTAGTTCCTTTAATGACAACATTAACCCCAGGTAACGGAACGCCTGATGGGTCAGCCACAGTTCCACTAACAGATTGTTGCGCAGAAGCAAAAGAACCTACTAAGAACAATAAACTTAAAACACTTTTCTTAAAAAGTGAAAGTGTTTTTCCACGGGCTTTACAGATGCCCAAGTGAATAGAATTCATACTTTAATAAATTTTGGTTAGTAATTAATTTGTTTTTTCTTTCGTGCACGCACACATGTTTTATTTAATTGTGCGTACGACTGTGCAAGATAAATAAAATATGTTAAAAAAAACAAAAAATTACTTAGTGAATCCGCTTTTAATTCAGAATTAAGTTCTTCATTTTATTTATTTAAAGCATTTACAGTATAATCACCAGATTTAAATTCTAAAACAACATAATCATCAAACTTTTTTTGAAAACTTATATTGGAATCATTTTGTAAATATTGACCATTCTTCCATATTTCTTTTTCATTTATTTCAATTACGAAGGATTTGATTTTTTGAATTGGTACGTATATCCTTGAAGAGGTATTCATTGGAATAATAGCTTTGATTTGTAATCCTACCTCTAAGCTTTTTTTTCTTAGCTTTTTTATCTTAACATTTATATCACCTGCTGAAGACGGGACTAATCCCTCACACCACTCTAAATCATATAAATTAGGTTTAATTTTAAATTTTTTCCAACCCGGTAGAATTGGTTCAATGCCCAGAACCTTTTCTGGAAGAAGAGCTGTTGGTCCAGAACACCAAGCATGAGATTTTGATCTTCCCAACTTTGGAATCCAATTTTCAAACCATGCCCCATTAAAATCATTTCTGTTCATTTGCTCTCCCCAGTTTTTTCTTATATAATCTAAAGCCCATTGTCCTTTCCCCTCAGAAAACATAGAATTCAGAAGCCAATAGGAAAAAGATTGTTCACATGATTTGCCCTGGGCCTCGATAAAATTTACCAAAGAAGATTTATAATTTTCTTCAACAATGCCATATTTTAGGGCATAGACTTGTGTTTGTTGTGTAATTCTAGAACTTTTAAATCCGTCTTTAAATAGCTTTTCTTTTTTAAGCCACATGAATTTTTGTACAGATTGTTTAATCTCTTCAGCTTTCTTATACCATAATTTCGCTTGGTTTTGGTCACCAATTATATTGCGAGCTAGCCATGCTGCTGAATTTAATGCGCCAAAATACAGACAATTCATTGCAGTATTTTCTCCATTTACATCCATCTTAAAAGTATCGGGATGATCTAAAACAACCCAACCTGGAACTTTCCCTAATAGCTTTCTTTCATCAGATTCATAAATTTCAAAATATTTCAATAATAATTTTAAATTCGGATACACCTGTCTGACTAATTCAAAATCTTTGTAAAACATAAAATGCTCTTTCAACATCAGAATCCATTCTAATTGATAATCAGGTATATAAGTAGAAGTTTTTGGCCCTAAACGATAGTCTGTTGGATGGCGACCACGAATAGCCCCTTTATCAGAAAATCTCTGGGAGAATGCACCACTTAGAATGGAGTAATCATTTAATAATTTTATGTTAGTGTCAAAACTATAGGCTGAATAGCGAACCATATATCGACTATCTCCTGCAATATATTGAGTTTGCTCACGCCAAGGTGTATCCATCCAAGTATCCTGGGCACAAATCTGCATTGACCACCTTCCAATTTCCCAAATATCATTTAGGATACTGTCTGAGCATGAAAAATATCCTCTGTTTTTTACTGGAAATGACCTAAATTTTGCTAAAACATTTTCAATTTTAACGTCTTTATTTTGATTTATAGCCAAATATCTAAAGGATCTCCAAGTAACAGGATGCCAACTTTGAAGTCCCTTTTTAGTGATATATGAGTCAATATAATTTACATTGTCAGTCATTAATGGAACACTATCTTTTCCGAGAGTCTCTGCTGTCCCAATTTCAAGTTTTAATCCTGACTCTCTTGCATTAGCAACAAAACGGGGATATGCGGTGATGGCTTTTCCAAAATCATAAATATGAAAACCATTTCTACTCCATTTTCTCTTAGGGGTGATAATTTTTAAAAAAGTACGCTCCCTATTAATTACTACAATCTTATTCCATGGATCTATTGGAGGAACTCCAATTTCAGTAGCATTTACCCAATTCGAATCATCAAAACGGTTAAGTTCCCAACTATCATATGCAAGTCTTGCATCGTACTTCTCTTGCCTTCCTATAGTGTGATCAATTTGACGGTGATCTGTTTTGTTGTTCCACGCTATTGCTTTTGCAACTAGCCAACTTTTATCGCTATTTAACTTGATAATTTTATCCTCGTTGTCGATTATTTTTGATTGAAAGAAAAAGCCTCCTCTCCCATTCATTCTGTGATGTAATCCTTCCCCTACATTATAAACAAGAGTAGCTATTGTATTTTTACCTGATTTAAGATATTGAAATATATCAATTTCCTCATAGGTTTGATACTCAGGATCCGGGTTAGTTGGAACACGATCAATGTATACACCGTTTATATAAAGCTCGGCGAAGGAAAAGGCTGATATATATGCTTTTGCCTCTTTTATTGAGCCTATCAAGGTAAAACTTTTACGAAAATGTAAGTAATAATTTTTTGGATTCGGGTCTCCAGAATCCCAAATCCAATTTGCCTCTGGCTTTCGTCCCTCAAAGGATTCTGATTCAGGAAATATAAAACCGTCTTTACTTGAAAGTTTATTTTGACATATGCAAAGTTGACATATTGTAAAAAAAAATAAAAATATTGTCCCTTTTTTTAACTTCATTAAAATGTTTATTAATCCAATAAAATATTAATTGTTTTTCCAATCTCTTTAATTTGTGTCGCTTGCAAATCAATATTAAATTGAATAATTAGTTAAAAGTTAATTCTCCATTATTCTTTTCAAGGTCAAAAAATTCAGAATCCATTCTCTCAATTTTTTTTCCACGAACAAAAACATTTTTTAAATGAACGCTTAAATCATTCTTTTGGGTTTGGGGGTAGTGCCTGTAAAAAGCCCATTTTTTGGGAAAGGCCACTTCAAAAGTACAATCCTCAAGGGTTATTTTTTGGATTTTACCCAAAGAAGAAGTATCTCTATTTCTTTTCGTAATATAAAAATTGATACCGGTTTGCTTTCTATCTTGATGACAAAACTCAGCACGAATATTTTTAAACAATACTTCATTTACCAACGCTCCATCTCTTACATTGATTCCCATCACACGGTCTGATTCTATAATATCATTATTCTCAAAAATAATATTTTGCATTCGATCGCAATAGGTTTCAGTTCCAATTTTTAAGCCTGTTTTTTTTGTTAAAAATACATTATTACGAATGGTAATTCTCTCTACATTGGGTATCTTATCTTGGTTTTCACCATAACCAGTGCATTTAATAGCAACTATATCATCTCCAGCCCATCCAAATGAGTTTTCAATTAGTATATCACTAGAACTGTCAGGATCCCATCCATCTAAACTTCCAAGATATTTATTTTCAATAGGGTTGTTCATTAATTTACAATATCGAAAACTAATGTGATTGGAGTTGAGGATATGGGTATTCCATCGGGCAGCATCTTTTAATATTATTCCTTCTATTTGAACATTACTTGAGCGGTAAATGAACAACAGCCTTATATCTCTTTTCTTTTTAGATTTCTCAGGATGAGATAGTGCAACAATTTGGGTCCCATTACCATCAATTGTTCCCAAGCCAGAAATTTTGAGGTTTTGAACATCTTTTACAAGAATAAAATGATTGATTTTTGTATTGTCGTTTGAATTGTAACTAATCAGGGAATTGTCATCAGCTATAATTCTTGCATTTTTACTAAGGTGAATATGGCTATTGCTTCTAAACTCAAGTTTATTTGTCTTATATTTTCCAGGGGGGAAATAAAGTACTTTTTCACTCCCAGAAATGTTATTCAAAGCCATTTGAATTTTTAAAGTTTCATTCATTTGACCGCTATTGTCAATACCATATTCATCAACTATGTTTACACTTTTCTCCGGAACAACTTCAGGGTTTTCAAACAATAAAACCAAACGTTTTGTAAAATCTTGATCTTGACTAAATCGAATTACGACATAACCCAGTCGATTTATACTGAAAGAAAGTTCATTTCCTGATTTATCGCCCGTTATTTTGTATCGCTTGGGTGAGATCGACCATTCATCAGCATTATAAGAAAGATCGGAGGACTCTACCTTAATTTTAATAGGCTTACCTGTGTAGGTAATACGAGCAAATTTAAAGCTCGATAGACCGTGAGTCAATGGAACATCGTTTTGTTCATGAACTTTAACACGATTACCATCAACAAAAACCTTAAAAGTCTGTGCTTTTAATTGAAAAACTAATAAATAAATAAAAATTAAAAGGAAAGATCGCACAAAATAAATTTTATTAAAATAGAGGTATTTATTTCAAATTAATTGCTCAGTTAAAAAATTCATCTTGCAAATACCGGGTTGTATTGTCCCCTTAAGTTAAATCCAGGAAAGTTTCGCATCGACGAATATCGCGGGTAACTGTCAAATATTGGATTGTCAGAAGCACGGGGATCGCCCTGTTCTTTTAGATCGTGCAACAGTTGTTGTTTAAGTTGGATTAACACCTGTTTGTACTCAGGGAACATAGCAATGTTTTGAGTACAATGGGGATCTTTTTTAATATCATATAATTGTTCTTTTGGTCTTTTAGCAAAAGCCCTATCAAAATATGGAGTGTCTTGCATGGCCATGATCGCCTCCTTAGAAGGCGAAGCATCAACATCGTGGTAGCCTGGATAAAGGGCTTTGAAACCTTTTACCTTGCTCCTGCGATCATTTTCTGGGTTTTTTGGTACTGGATCTCCTTGTGGCCAGAGGTCTGGGATAAAATTGTGTACATACAAATAATTACTGGTTCTGATAGCTCTGGCTGGATATCCAAGGTTGTCGGGTCGGGCATGGGTATGACGCTCCCGGCCGGTGAGAACATACTCGCGATGCTTAGGATGCTCTACTTCGGTTAATACCGACATCAAACTCTTACCTGTGGTGTCCATTCGATCTGTAGTCCCCACCAACTCCATCAGTGTGGGTGCTATATCGATGGAGCCCACAGGTTCATGGACTTCTTTTCCCTTGATGCCGTGCGGCATGGAAATGACCAATGGAACGTGTGTTCCAAATTCCTGGACATTGGCTTTAGCATAGGGGAATGGCATGCCGTTGTCAGCAGTAACAATGATAAAGGTATTTTCTAATTCTCCTTTTTCCTCTAAAAACTGAATCATTTGAAGTAGGTGGTTGTCAAAATGTTCTATCTCCAAAATATAGTCGAGAACATCGTTTCTAACCACCTCGTTGTCTGGAAGGAACTTTGGAACCTCTACTTTATCGAGGCTTTTTCCTGCTTTTACCCCTGTTTGATACTCGTAAACACGATGGGGCTCATGGGAACCAAACCAAAAAACAAAGGGGTTTTCAGCAGTTTTTTTACTGTAAAATTCCTGAAAGTTTTTAAAATAATTATTGGATCGGATCCCCGTGGTGGGTGGCGTTTCCAACAAATGCTGGTTATAACCCTCCCCTACCGGGTTTTGCTTTCTCCCAGAAATTTCCCAATTCCCGGGGCCCCAGGGCTTTCCTGTGTAGCCGACAAAATATCCCTGCTCTGCCAAAATCTCAGTAAAAACCTTAAATTTTTTTGGGAAATTACTAGCATGGGTTCCCGCTTCCTCCAATTCCCATATATTTTTTCCAGTCAAAATAGCCGCACGTGACGGACTACACTGGGGAGCTGCGACAAACGCATTGTGAAACAATACACCATTTTTGGCAACGTAATCAAAACCAGGTGTTTGGATTTCTGAAAAGCCGTAGATACCTGTGTGTGGATAGGACTGATCGTCTGCAATGGCAATCAGAATATTGGGAGTTTTTTTCTTGCTTTTGGTCGGGGGAGAACAAGCCAACAATGGTAATAAAATAAAGACCAATAAGCCTAGTGTTTTGATGGGTAATTTCATATATATAATTTTAGTTGGGTTGCCTGATGGAATCAAGCTTGAATTTCATTATTTCTAATTGATTTGGGTATTCTTTTGCAAGGTCATTTTTTTCACTGGTGTCATTTTTTAAGTTAAATAAACGCATTTCGAATACGCCCGGAGGTGGAGATATAAATGCAGGTGGGGTAAATCCTCCAGAACCTCTTTTTTCTATCATCTTCCAATCCCCATAACGTATGGCAAAATGTCCTTCTGAACTGTGGTGAACGATCGGTCTAATAAGGGAATCATCAGTCGCGTCTGTTAGCTCATCGAAGAGGCTAAAGCTATCTGGAGCATTTGAGGGGATACCCAAAAGGTCGGACACAGTTGCATAAAAATTGGCCAATGAATTGATCTGATTACTTTTGCTATTAGGTGCTACTTTTCCGGGCCATTTTACAATAAATGGTACGCGATGACCCGCCTCGTAAATATCGCCTTTCATACCGCGTAAATTGGCAGCTGCTCGATGACCGAATTCATCTATATGTTGTGGTTTCCAGTAAGGACCGTTGTCACTGGTAAAAACTACTAAGGTCTGTTTTGTAATTCCTTTGGCATCTATATGGTCGAGGAGCTGACCCAACTGATCGTCCACCATTTGAACAAATTCACCGTACATACCAGCTGCTGACTTGTTCCGATATTTTTCTTTGGGTACCCAAGGGGTATGGGGTGCTGCCAAGGGTAAATACAGGAAAAAAGGAGCTTCTTTTTGAGTAGCATGATTGATGTAGGCTTTAGCTTTTTGTATAAAGGTCGGAAGCACTTTATAGAAATCAAAGCCCTCGGCCATAGGCCCAGGACGCCAAAAATCATAGTCTTTATCACCGTCTAAATTACTCCCATCGCTGAAGTCGCTAATGGGTTGTGTAAATTTTTCGTTTTCCAAATAGACATAGGGCGGGATATCGAGTGAAGCAGGCAGGATATAACTGTAATCAAAACCAACATCGATGGGACCTTTGGTTGGATTTTTTGAAAAATCAACAATCTCTTCCTGATAGTCAGTGACAATCCCAGGGGCTCTTCTTTTGACCTGGTCCTCTCGGTAATTGGGTTTGAGTTGCCAGTCCAATCCCAGATGCCATTTACCCACCACAGCAGTTTGATAATCATTACGTTGTAAAAGCTTGGCCACCGTTTCTTTTTGGTCGGGAATCATCAAAGGTCCATAACTCCAAAGCACTCCTTTTTTAAGCCGGGTACGCCACGCATATTCTCCTGTCAGTATACTATATCGGGTAGGGGTGCAAACAGAAGAAGTAGAATGCATGTCCATAAAAGCCATTCCTTGGTGTGCCAGCTGATCTAAATGGGGTGTTTTAATTTTACTTTTGTTGTTGTAATATTTCAAATCACCATAACCCAAATCGTCTGCCAAAATATAAATTATATTGGGATGATTAGGTTTTGGCTGCTCCCCGGCAGTACACCCCAAAAAAATAAAAAAATAATAAACTAAGGATACCTTTTTTAAAGTCATTTTTATCATGCTATATTTTTACAAAACTACTTTGCGTCGGCCAAAAATTCATTGAGTGGATTTCCATTCACATCGTAGTGAACTACTGAGATACTTCCTTTTCCCTTGGGGTCAATGGTAACTGTCATGGTCCCTCCCACAATATTTAAATACAAATGTTCGGGCCTTACATCCTCTTGATCCCAGCCTGAGGCGTGATCATCACTGTTGGCACCTATTGAAAACTCAACTATACCGTAATCTTGGTGTTTGGTGACATGTTGCCAATGGCGGTCACCACAAACTATATACATATTGGGCTGAGATGCAATAAATTTTCGAATGATTTCACCCTCGTGATAGAAGCCTCTATTGGAATGGTTGTCTTTTTTCTGGCTGCGATCGGGACCAATTATAGGAGTTGGGCTGATCAATATCTTAAATGTAGCATCTGAGGCTTGTACCGTTCGCTTAAACCAGTCCATCTGCTCTTTACCCCAAATGGTTTTATTTGGGCCGTCGGCTTGGGTATTGGGGCTTCTATAATCTCGCCCCTCAACTAACCATATCTGCAAATCTTTTCCCCAGCGGAAGGTCCTGTATGTTTTGTCTTTGATCGGCATTTCCTGACGAAAAACAGCCAAACCTTGGTCAAAGGTAAAATCCCCCATAAAAGAGGACTTAATCCCTCGATAACAATCGTTAAACCAAGCATCGTGGTCGTCTTTTTCAAAATAACTGGTAACTTGTGTATGGAAAGATTTATTGGTCGGTAAACTAAACATTCTGTCCCAATGATAATGGGCCATGCTTTTGTTCTTCGCCAAATTATCATAGTAGAGGATGTCCCCAGCGTGAACAAAAAAATCGAGATCAAGACTTTCTAGAAATGGATATATTTTGTACCCATCGGGATGGTCTTGATCGGGGTAACCTTGACAAGTACTCGCCGCAAAAACAATCTTTCGAGAGGTATTGGTATCTGGAGGAGTTTTAAATTTTCCTTTAATTTGGGCGGAGGTTTTTCCATTTATAGGACGGGCCTCTAATAACAGTTCATAAGTTTTCCCGGGAAGTAATTTATCCAAAATAAATTTTTTGCTGTAATTGGCTTCAGGGTCCACGCCTTCCCAAGCGGTAGACTGCCAGGAGGATGTATCATTGGGCTTGAAATGAACCCTAAGCTCTCCCTTCATTCCTGGAACGGCTCCTTCGACTGTATTGATATCATAGCCTTGTGGAAAATATACCGTACCATTTTTATCTCTCCTTGTTTTTCTCAAGTGCCTTTTGTTAGTAGCGGGATCAGTGTATAACGAGATGGGTAGGGGCGCGTCATTTACGCGCTTTTTATTTTTAGTTAATCGCGCCCAAATAATAGCTTCAGTTTGAGACACATCGCCAATCCTGATACCTGTAGCGAAATATGGACCTTGGTCACTTTCTGACTGAGACATTAACCCCAAAGGAGTCATGATTAGTACTAACAAAAAAGTTGCGATCTGGATATAAAAGGTTTTAATGCTCATTTCTTTTGATTTTTAATTTGCTTTGATGTTCTTTTGAAATAATCGTTGATGATATGGCTACTCCCTACTTTCCAATCTACATTTATCTTAGGCAGATTTTTTCGCATGTCCGTTTTCAGAACATCTAATGCTTCATGATTTGCAATATTGTAGCGTTCCTCAGGGTCTTTTTGCAAATCGTACAACTCTTCAGCACCGTTTTCATAAAAAATATAGCGGTACTGCATATTAATCATGCTGTGATTGTTTTGCCCATAGGTTGTAATAGCCACGGCCGTGGAATCTATTTGTTGATTGATAAGAGGCAGCAAACTTTTCCCTTCATTGGTTGGATTTGGCGGTAATGCTGCCAGATCTATAAGTGTAGGGTACACATCAAGAAGTTCTACGGCTTGGGGAATCGACTGCTGTACATCTATTTTTGGAGATTTAAATACCAGCGGAACACGGGTAGATTCACTCCAGATTGTTTGTTTACCAAAAGATCCTTTTTCACCAAGTTCATAGCCATGATCGGACCAAAGTACAACAATGGTGTTATCCTTGTAGGCGCTGTTTTCTAATGCATCGAGTACCACACCAACTTGCTGATCTACAAAAGAAACACAAGCCAAATAGGCTTGAACGATTTTGCTCCACTCTCCACTTTCAATGGCCCAGTCTGTGGTAGGCATCATCCCTTTAAAGGCAATTTGTTTTGCGATCTCGGGAAGGTCGTCCCAATCATTGGGTAGGTAAGAGGGCAATGTCAATTTGTCTGGAGGATAAAGATCAAACCATTGTTTTGGGGCATACCAGGGAACATGTGGACGAATGAATCCGACGGCCATGAAAAAGGGACGATTGTGACTTTTTTTCAATTGTTTTTCCGCCCATTGGGCATAGCTGTAATCATACATCAAGCTGTCTTGACTCGGATACACGCCCCAGTCCGTAGAAGTACCCTTCTTGTCCCACTTTATTCTTTTTTCAGGAAGGGGCCCAAAACCTTGTATCCTCCCCCCTGACTCGTCAAAAACTCCCTCCGGAGCATGATTGTGAAAAATTTTCCCAACACCGAGGGTTTTATAGCCGTGATCTTTAAAGTATTGGGGTAAAAATCGAACCGTTTTCATTGATGGATTCCCTTTTCTAAGATTCTGGTCTTTGATCTGACCGTATATGCCCGTACTAGAAGGCCTAAGTCCAGAAAGTAATGAAGCGCGCGAAGGTCCACATATGGGTGCTTGACAGTGGGCATTTGTAAACAAAATACCCTCTTGGGCAAGGCGATCAATATTTGGTGTTTTTACGTTCGGATTAGCTTTTAAAACCCCAATCCAGTCATTGAGATCATCTATACTAATCATCAATACATTGAGGGGGGGATCTTTCTCTGGTGATGAACCACAGCCAGTGATTGAAAAAAACAAAAGTACCCTAAGTGCAGTATACAATCTTATTAATGCTCTCATCTTTTTGCTGCGTTAATTATACTTTTAGGATAGTGATCTTGTGCTGTTTTTACAACTGTTTTTCCATTGACATTTTCAGTGAGCCTATAAAATTTATCTAGCTTGCCAGTATGGGATAAAAATTTTAGCTTTCCATCCTTACGTTCAATCGATATTTTAGCAGATTTATTTGTATCCATTTGAGCACTGATTTTCCAACCCTCTATTTCAAATACGTCACTATCCTCTATCTGAAATATTTCTTTATACTTTAAGTCATCACTAACTTGTATAATGGCTAAATAACGCATTTTATCTTGTTTTTTTTGTGTAGTTGCTTTGAAATGCCAATGATTTTTATAGGTAAGTAAGTTGCCACGGCCGTCTTTTTTTCTCAGGAAGTTTTTGGGCGCTACTGAAAACTGATTGGTAACTTCTCTGTCCAAGGGAGTGGAGCCATAAAGGGAGACTTTTCCTCCACGGTCCTCATAGGTGGTTTCCACAGTCTGATCTTCATCGTTTATTTTAAGACCTTGATAGTTGTGAATCAACCAACTCCAGTCAACTGGTTTGTGCGCCTCCATCTCGTCATAAACCACAATGATGTTGGGTTTCAAAAGCAGGTAATGTCTTCTAAAGTGCTTGACCCCCATATCATTTGGAATATTGTCTTTTCTAGCCTTTGGTGACAATTCGTGTGCTTGGTATGCATGGGATGCGTCCCCTACGGCATAGATCAACTGATTTCCCTCGATGAATTTGGGAATAAAGCCATATGCCCCTGAATCATAAGGTTGTCCGTGTTGATCGACCAATATACCGTTATGTCCTTGAGTGTGTTTGTACCACGCAAGAGTATGGGGAGCACCCATCCATGGACGGTATCCAGAATTATAA
This sequence comes from Flavobacteriaceae bacterium UBA3159, assembly GCA_002364535.1. GTDB lineage: Bacteria > Bacteroidota > Bacteroidia > Flavobacteriales > Flavobacteriaceae > UBA8316. The sequence goes on from DEYL01000054.1 coordinate 11,755, forward strand.
AACAATCGCTTTCCTTTATACGCAATATTAAAAGTATTGTGCTCGGCATGGGTATGGGCCAGAGGTCCCATGGGTGAACTCTTGATGGAAACCCTTAGATTATTTTCGATATTCTTTCGATTGGAATTAAAATAAGCCACTCCAACATCAGGAAAAAAAGCTGCATCACTTAGCTTTATATTTTCATCCATTGAGGGAAGCGGCATGTCATATCCTTCGGTGATCCTGAACCATGCGTAATCTTGATCATCGGATAATACAGCCTTTTCAAGTGGTCCTCCAGTGTAATCTAAATCAACTAATGGCTCCTCCAAGGCGTCCAATTTCGAAAAAACTGCCTTTGAATATTGCAAGGCAACCGGATCACCAGTGATCCTTGCATAAGCATCTGCAAAAGCTCCGTATTCTAAATTGGGCATAGGCCACTTTTTCCCATCATTACAAAAGCCGTCACTTGTAGCCCCAGGAGGGTAAGCATAAAAGAGCCACTTCATAAAATTACTATACCAAGGTGTTCTGAAAAAGTTTTGTCCAGTGTAGGCTCCTAATTTCAAGGGGATGTCCAACAAGGTCATAACGTTCATTCGCATGTAACCTGTTCCGTTAAACCATGCGCCATCTTCTTCAGCCATTTTGGGATGCTGCGCCAGCCACAATTCATAGATGTAGGTCAACCACTTTTCCGCTTCAGGAATTTCGTCTATTGTGGCCAAGGACGTAAGAAACATTCTGTGAAGTATGTGTTGCCAAACATGCATGGATGAGTTTCGGTTTTCCAAGTAATTAGTCCATTTCTTATAAAAACCATTTGCACGTGCGGCCACCTGTTCAAGAATGGCTTTTCTCTCTATTATATCCAATTCTTCCCAAAAAACATCTACTGCCAGTGCTAAAGATTCCATAATATAAGAGTCCCCAAAGTCATTAATTCGCGTCAGTCCCTCTGGATTCCAGCTGGTGGCCTCGCGCATCCACAAAAGTGCAGTATCAAAATATTTTTTCTCTTTCGTTAATGCATACGCTTGAGTCAATGTTTGTAATGATTTTCCAAATTCATACCCCACTTCTTTGCTGAAATTCTTCTTAATTTTATCTGTCTCTTGTTTATCTCTTCCCTCAAATTTAATTAACGCATCTCTTTCACTTGGGATTCGCTTACCGATTAAATTATTCGCCCGCTCTAAAATATGATACCGCTCTTTATAGGGCATTACTTTTATCATCAAAGCCGACCAATCATCTTTTTTTAACATGACCCTAGGGTGGGTTTTAGGTATGGATTTAATGAGAATTTCAATCCCTGCTGGAGCAAAATCTATTGAAGAATCATTGACGGTAAATGATGCAAAATCACTCCATTCCTTACCCGAGACCTTGTATTGCCAATACCACTCCCCCGCTGCAAGGCTTTTGTGTATATTGATCATTGAGAATGGAATCTCCTTTATCTGAAACAATGACTCTTTAAAAAGGCTGTCTCTGGAAAGTCTAACGTCGAATTTTTGAAATTTTTTGGAAGGCCACTGCAAGCTTGGGCTGTTAAATCTTACCACCTCAGCATTGTCGGGTGACATCCACCTGCGGTACTTAGGATATACCAATTTCGGAATTTCAGATTCTACAACTGGAGTTTCCTGACAGAGCAATAAACTGCCTTTTAGAAAAAACAGAATCAATAAGGTTATGGGTAAAAAATTCTTTTTTACTGCTGACTTTTCCATGTTTTGTATAAATCTTTTAACTCCGCGACTACCTCTGGCTCTCGGCGATATAAATTGTTGGATTCCCCAGGGTCGCTTTCTAAATCAAAAAGTACAAAATCCTCTGAGTAAGTATAATCACGCCTGCTGGTATCAAAGGGATTTGAATATAATTTCCATTTCCCTTTTCGGGCTACCCAGGTTAATCCATTACGCCATTTAAACTCCCAGCAATAACCAGCTTTATGATTGGAGGGAGCATTTTTATTTAAAATTATGGGCATCAGGGATTTTCCATCCATATTAGAGGTGTCAGTGTCAAATCCGCATAGATCTATAAGTGTTGGCATCCAGTCTACATTTACACTCATTTGATCTCTGAACTGATTGGAAGGAATTTTTCCAGGCCAAGATATGGCTGCTGGCACCCGAATACCTCCTTCAAACAAACATTGTTTGGCACCGCGATAGGGGCCCGTGTATCCCCCACCGTGGTAGGCGCGGGTTTCTGTAGAGTGGCCATTGTCCGATTGAAATATAATGATGGTGTCTTCTCTGAGGCTATGGGCTTCAAGGAGCCCTATAAGCGCTCCGATTTTTTCATCTTGGGTGGTCAGAAAAGCAGCGTAAAGATCCCGTGGGTGCTTAACTTCCTTTTCTCGGTAATATTTAATCCACTTTGCATAGCCTTGGTAGGGATAGTGAGGGGTGTTCATTGAGAAGAAAATAAAAAAGGGATCCTCCGACTTGTTCTCTATGATCTGTTTTGCCTCTTGTAACATAAGATCAGGAAAATATTGACCATCTAAAAAGATTTCCTGATTGTTTCTGTATAAATCGTGACGATTAGGACCACCTTCATAGTTGTTGTCGCCTCCCCAATAGTAAAAATGAGAGTAATTGTCTATACATCCAACCAAGTGACCAAAACTGTAATCAAATCCTTGTTGGTTGGGACGCATTTCTGGTTGAAATCCAAGGTGCCATTTACCAATCAAATAAGTATTGTAACCGTTTTCCTTAAACATTTCTGCCATGGTGAATTCAGATGGGGGAAGTCCAGATTTTCTGCTCAAGTCTTGCCCTGCATTTCCTGGAACTCCTGCCCTTTGAGGGGTTTTACCTGTCAGCAAGGAAGCCCGGGAAGGAGAGCAAACAGGAGATGCATAAAACTGGGTAAAAGTAGTCCCACTCAACATGAGTTTATCCATGTTGGGTGTCACCAAGTCTTTGGCTCCCAAAATATTTACATCCAAAGTAGCCTGGTCGTCCGTGTATATAATTATTACATTGGGCTTTTTTTTTGCGGAAACAACATTAGCGTTTAAGTAAAAAACTGCTGTGAAGCTTAAAAAAATAGTCTTTATCAATGTTAATTTATGTTCCATATTTTTAAATTTTTATATGTAAAATGTGACCATTGCATCTGCCGGAATGCAAATTTCCCTTCCTCTAATGGAAGACCCAATTCTTTATTTTCATCCTTCCAGTTAATGATCAAACGATCATCAACATACATACTGATTTGGTTTTCTTTCTTTATTAATTGTAACTGGTGTGTAGCAGTTGAATTGACTGGTATCCCTCGCGCTCCATATTGCACTGTCTTAAACCCTTTATTTTTTCTTAAATGACTGAAAGGACGATTAGGTTTTTTAGGGTTGTTCGTGTAATAAGAAATATGATAGTTGTTTAAATCTCCCTTGGTGTATTGACTAAAAACTCCTGTTCTCTTTTCCAGTGCGGGATCCATAACATCTTCCCCATTCACTCCCTTGGCGGCAAAAAACACGATGCAGAGGCCGGCTTTGGGATTGAGATTCTGCATTTCCCACTCCGCCATAAAATTGGAGGGTAACTCCTGAGGGCACCAAAATACGTGATGAGATTTTTGATCAGGAGAGTACATTTCTAACCAATTGTTTCTGATCAGGGCTTTTGCAGCACCCTCCAACCTCCAGTCGCTAATATCTGCTTTAGATGAAAAGGTGTTTTCATAAATAAGGTCTTGTTTATTGAACTCAATAGGATTGAATGCAATAGGATTTCTCAAAAATTCGATGAATTCCGAGGCAGCTAACAAAAATGCGCCGGTACCAAATTCCTGCCAGGAATCTGCCGTGTAAGGTTTTGGATCTTTTCCTACGGGCTGGACAAATCCCAATCTTCCTTGTTTATTGACATGCTTGGTCAAAGCTTCCCAAGCACCAATCATCGGTTTTTCAAATAGGTTGCGATCCAATATACCATTGTTGATACCCCATGCAAAACCATAGCAAAAAAAGGCGCTACCACTGTTCTCTGGAATGTCTATTTCTGCCGTTTGAATGAATTTATCCCCTTTTCTATTGAGGTAGGCAAATACCCCGGGATCCAATAGGTTAGACCGCCACAATCCATCGGAAGTGAGCTCCTGAAGTTTTAATAGCTTGTGGGCCATGGATGTAAACTGATCAACAAGGATTTGGCGTTTGGGATGGTCCTCCGGTATGATTTCCAACATGTGGACCAAACCTGCAAAAACCCAACCATTCCCCCTGCTCCAGAAAATTTTCTTTCCAGATTTTGTTTTTTTACCAAAATAACGATCATCACGGTAGATTAAATCTTCATTTTTGTCCCATAAATAGTCTGTGGTGATCAGCCAGTGGTCAATGGCATAGTTTAAATATTCCTCCTCCCCAGTGATCTCGTACATTTTTACAAAAGTAGGGGGCGCCATAAACAGTGCGTCACACCAACTCCACCATTCGTGTTTATAGGGGTTGTTGTTATACCTCACATCTGGATTAGGTTTGTTTCTCAACAAATGAGCATCCAAAACCCACTTGGTATTTTTAATTAGTGCTGCATCCCCGATTTGTTGGTATAGGTCCAGATAAACCTGGGATATGGCAATTTTATCGGCATGATACATATCTGGTGGAGTTTCCCATTGGTGGTCCTCACTAATTTTAATTAGGAACTCTTGATAGGATTTATTCCCTGTGGTTTTGTAGGCCTTCATCATACCGATGTAGTAGGTAGCGAATTGCCAGTTGGTCAATGTAAATTTCTCAACATGATCGGTCTGTTGACTTTGCCAACCGATGACTTTATCAATTAATGCGATGACCTGCTGTTCTGACGTATGCTGTGGTTGCGCCACCAGGGGGTAACTCAATAATAAAAAAAGTATTATATATATCTGTTGTTGTATTTTCATCGGTTTTTTCTACTGGTTGTATACTTCTGCTGAGCCTTGTTGTTGGTACTTCCAAAAATAATGTTTTGAGGGAGTGTGTTCGGATTTAAATATTTTCTTTGCTTTTTCGATGAGTTGGGGGTGTCTCTGGCTCACATCAAAAGCCTCTCCTGGATCTAGGTAAAGGTTATAGAGTTCAATAAGACCTCGATCCCCGCTATGGAGGTTATTCTGGATGGCTTTCCATTTGCCAAAACGCGTTGCCCGCCAGCCATTTTTCTCATAAAATTCCCAATATAGCGGGGGAACCTCTTCAACCTTTCGGGTACCATGCAACACACCCGCAATACTTTGGCCATCAAAAGGGCCCTCGCTTTTAATGCCTAACAATTCCATCACCGTAGGGAAAAAATCAGCAAAATAGCCTACTTGACTGGTTTGGGTACCCGCTTTTATTTTTTTTGGGTGGTACACCACAAAAGGAACCCGAATGCCCCCTTCATATGGGTCTCTCTTCATTCCTCGAAAAATACCATTACTATTAAACACGTCCCATTCTCCATAAATCTCTGCTGGACCATTATCGGAAGTAAAGAAAATATAAGTGTTTTCGGCAATTCCCAATGCCTCTAACCGTTTTACAATCCTGCCCACAGTCTCATCTAAACGGGTAACCATTGCCGCGTACTTTTTCTGAAGGTCGGTCCAATTTTTTTTGTTTGTATATATACCATCATCAGGAAGTTCATATCGGCTGTGTGGGATACAAACTGGCAGGTAAAGGAAAAAGGGTTGGCGGTAATTTCTGTCGATAAAATTGATTGTTTGGTCGGCAAATAGGTTGTGTGTATACTGATGATTCGCCTCTTTCTCATTTCCGTATAGTATTATTTTTTTGGTATTTTCCCAAAGGTATTCAGGATAATAGGAATGGGCTCTTCTTTGGTTATAAAAGCCATAAAAATAGTCGAAACCTTTTTTATTGGGCGCCCCCGAGGTATTGGGTTCACCTAATCCCCACTTCCCTATCATCGCTGTTCTATAGCCGTGATACTTTAGTACCTCAGCAATAGTAAGGTCTTCTTTTTTAAGGGGGACTCTACCCTTTTTTCCAGCCAAACCTACGACGCCTCCTTTTCCAAAGTTTCCGCGGACACGGGTATGCCCCGTATGAAGACCAGTCATAAGCACACTTCGAGCGGGAGCACAAACTGCTGCGCCTGAGTAATAGTCTGTAAATTTCATGCCCCTACTTCCCAATTGATCGATGTTGGGAGTTTTAATTCTTTGTTGCCCATAAAGACTTACGTCCCCATACCCTAAATCATCCGCCATGATAAAAATGATGTTGGGTTGGTTTTGAGCAGACGCAAGGTTAAGCGCCAAAATCGAGAGACTAAAACATAAAATACAATTATGTAGTGATTTAATCATACTTATTTTATTGTAAAGTTGTTATTATAAATTTCTTCTCCTGGGGGGTATGTCGTTCGATATAGCTTTCTATTTTTAATACCAAATCGGGTAGGGTTCCAGCAATATCCTTGTCATTTTTTCCCTCCAGCATCTGATCAAAAATTTGAATACTTCCGTTTTTAGGAATTAAAATTTTGTAATCGCCAAAGCGAATAAAATAGTTCCAGAGCGGTTCATCAGGGATATATTTTTTTAATTGCTCTACAATCACTTTACTTTTTGGGAGATCAGCAATATTTTTGAATTGATTGGGGTCGTTGATCAAGTCGTACAGCTCAAAGCTTCCATCGAAATAAGAGATCAACTGCCAGTCTGGGGTAGATATAGTATGCGATCCAATAGAGAAAGTGGTTAAACTAAACTCCTCCCAGTCGCTAGCTTCCTCTCTGAGAAGTGGCATTAAACTCCTTCCTTCCCAGGATGTTTTTTTTGGAATTCCTACGATGTCCGCCATGGTGGGTGCCAAATCCAATAGATTGACCATGTTTTTAATCTCTGATGTTTTTTTAAAATCGGTTGTGCCCAGTGGAGGAATAATTAAAAATGGTACCCGAGTACTTCTATACCAGCCAGTTGCCTTTCCCCAATGAGATTTTTCCCCGAGATGCCAACCGTGATCTGACCAAATTACAATCCATGTGTTGTTATTCAACTCCAACACATCAAGGGCTTTTACAAGATCACCTATAAGCTCGTCAACAAAAGAAACTGAGGCCAAATAGGAAGCTACCGCATTCTCCCACTGCCCGTATTTCAATACGGTTTCATGTTTTCCAGAGGTTTTTGGATACAAAGCGAGCTGTTTTGCCCGATAGGAGACATCCCCAAGATCGTTAACAAGGGTTTTGGGTAATTCAACCTCAGTAATAGGATACATATCGTGGAACCGCTTGGGGTTGAAGAGGGGTTGGTGTGGACGTTCAAAGCCCAAGGTCAATAAAAAGGGTTGGTCATTGATATTGTGGAGTTTGTTAACGCTCCAATCCAGACTTTTACGATCTGAAAAAAGACTGTCTGGCAAATCTACAGGTCCCCAATCAAAAGTATGGGCCCGATTCCAGTATCGATCTGCAGGCATACCATTAAGGGGGAGTTTAAATGTTTTACCTAATTTGGAAACCTTGTGAAAGGGGTTTTGTTTGCTGATCTGTAGCTCAGACGAGGTAAAAGGTGCTGCAGAGCCCAATTTACCACCATAGGCATCAAAAGCTGTGCTTGGAACGTTGGCAGTACTGCCGTGAAATAATTTACCAATACCAAAGACTTGGTATCCATTGTTTTTAAAATGTTCGGGTAGGCTTACCACCTGAGGCAGGTCACGACTGAACTTGATATTATTGTCATATATACCTGAAGTGACCGGGCGCATTCCACTGAGTATAGCCGTTCTGGAAGGTCCACACACTGGAGCAGGGCAATGGGCGTTAATAAAAGAAAACCCACGGGCTGCTAAGCGATCCATGTGGGGTGTTTTTACTTGTTCATATCCCAAAAAACCAACCCAATCGTTGAGATCGTCAATCGATATAAAAACAATATTTGGCTGGGTCTGTTGTAGCTTATCCAATCCCGAAGAGCAGCCGATTAACAGCAACAGGAACAATAAAAATATTTTTTTCGTTGGCACCAATTGATTTATTTTTTTTGTCCTCTGACATAGGACGTTGCAGGAAGATCCGGAAAGGTCGCTAACTCAGATGCCAAAATTCCTTTAATCTCAATTTGTTCTGCAGTCAGGTTTTTATGCTTTAATGGTTCGGTCTCCAAAATATCTTGCCTCATGTCAAAAAATCTACCGTCTTTATACAGTTTGTACCTAGCATTTTGAGTGTAGACATTTCTGTGTTTGCAAACACTTTCACTCCACATGGGGTCGTAGTAAGTCGTAGCTGTTTGTCGTACTTTGATATTTTCCCCTCTAAAAATATCCATCATACTCACACCGTCACTGGTATTGGGTACCCCCAGAATATCACAGAAGGTAGCGTAAAAGTCCGTGAAATTAATCAGTCCCTCAAAACGCATGGGGGTTTTTATTTTATTCGGCCAACTGCCCACCATAGGAACATGATTCCCATGGGTAATGGTATTCCCCTTTGCCCCTCTAATAGGGCCATCTACCGTTTTTGAAATTAATGTTTTTTTCGTGCCATTGTCACCGACAAACAAGACCAAGGTGTTTTCAGCTATCCCTTGATTTTTCAACTCTTCAACTAATTTTCCAACTATTTTGTCCATGTATTTCACCATATCGACATAAAATCGGTTATCTCTTTTTGATCGAGTATCAAGCGATTGCCATTCTGGCGTGTCTGGAGTTGGAACAAAAGGATCGTGAACTAACAGCATGGGATAATAAATAAAAAAGGGTTGGTCTTTGTTTTTTTTTATAAAATCAACAGCATAATCCGAAACGACATCTGGGCCATAAGCGTTTTCATCTCTTGGTAATACCTCCCCATTTTGCTCCAGCAAGGGGTTGGCAAAACGCTCTCCTTCTCTTTTGACCTTTGTCAATTGCCACAGACAATATTCTTCAAAACCAAAATGATAAGGTCTTGTATTGTCATCGTTACCCTCGATCTGGTGTTCAATTCCATTTAGTTGCCATTTCCCAACAATGGCTGTTTTGTATCCATTTTCTTTGAATAGGTTACCAAATGATTTTTCCCGTGGATTGAGATAGGTAAAATATTCATAGTTTCTGTAATTGTATTTACCCGTCATTATTTTAACCCGTGAAGGGGTACACAAAGGCTGTGAAATGGAGTTAACAAAGTTGATCCCATTACTAGCCAAGGAATCTAATACTGGAGTTTTATAAGACAAACTTCCATTGATGCTCAAACATTCATATCCGATGTCATCAGCCATAATCAAGATAACGTTGGGCTTTAGAGTTTGGGGGGGTATTTCTTGGCATGAAACGACCAAAAGAGGCAATATCAATAAACATTTCAAAATATTTTTAATAGTCATTGTAATGATTTTAGTAGTAACGCATTACCATTAGATTTATAAATTGCATTAATCAGGGCAACTGATTTTTTGGCCTCCCACAAATCCACTTTGGGCTTTTTATCTAGTGTAACAACCTCAATCATATCTTTGATTACCGCCTGGTGAAATTCATCACTAATGGCCATAGGATCTGATGCCCCAGAGCCAGAATCAACTGTACTATTCTCTAATTCCTTTTGAACACTTTCTACGGTAGAGGAAACGATTTTACCTCCACTGAAAAAAATACTTCCTAGGGTCCCATAAATATGAATGGACTCAGGCAAACCGGGAAATAAGGCAGTGCCTCCCGATAAAGTTCCCAGTGCACCGTTTTTAAATCTAAAGGAGGCTACCCCAACATCTTCCCCCTCGATGTTGTGGTGAAGGGTATCAATATACCCACTAATTTCACTGACATCACCCATCAGGTGGAGCATCAAGTCGATGGTATGAATGCCCTGATTCATAAATGCTGCTCCACCATCTAGTTTTTTGGTCCCCCGCCAGGAATCATGATAATACTCCTCGGGACGATACCAATTGATTGACGTTTGACAAAGAAGTGGTTTTCCTAATACCCCCTCAGCTAAAAATTTTTTAAGCTTTTTGAATTCTGGATTTTCTCTATTTTGAAAAACACAAGCCAGTTTGACTTGGTTTTTTTTGACTACACTTTCAATGACATCAATTTTTTCAAGGCTGGTTTCCAGTGGTTTTTCACATAGTATATGTTTTCCAGCTTTTGCTATTTTCGATATGGTTTCTCCATGAAGTCCACTTTCATTACAAATAATGATCACATCAACTTTAGGGTTTTCCAATACAGAATCTTCTTCCCAAAAAACAGGTGCGATAAATTTTGGCGCCATCTGTAAGGCTCTTGACTGGGACTTACTCAATACACCCAATAGTTCGGCATTGGATATTTTTTCAATACAAGCAGCATGTAATAGAGCAATATTTCCTGTTCCTATTATTCCAAAACCGACTGAAGATTCCATTGGGTGTTATTAATAATTGTCCGACATACTGGTTGGAAGTGTTTCAATATTGGTTGCCCAATCGTAGTTGGGTTCTTCACCCAAAACAAAATCTAAATTACCTCCTTTTATCAAATCTGTATGGTAAAACCATGACTGATCCAAGTTTTTTCCGTTAAGCTGAACACTCTGAATGTATTTATTCTTCAGACTATTATTTTCAGTTGAAATGGTAAAACTTTTGCCTGGGTAATAGTCAGGATCCAAGTGGATCGTGATTTCATCAAATATGGGACTTGATATATCATAGGCAGGTTTGATTTCCGTTCCGCCTTTCATTTCAAATAGTCCCATTTTCATCAAAACAGCTAAGGATCCCATTAGCCCTTGATCCTCGTCTCCGCTGTAACCTTTTTGAGGACTGTTGTCACTGTAAACGTCTTCAATAACATCTCTAATCCATTTTTGTGTCAACCAAGGTTGTCCCAAATAATTGAAGATATAGCCCGTTTGCATAGACGGCTGATTTCCGTAGTTTATAAATGCCCTTCTGCGGTGGCTAGAGACAAATGAGTCACTGCGATAATTGTGGGCTACAAATCCATGTTGCTCTGCGATGAGAAACGATTGATTTAATCTTTTGGCTGCGGTTTTTTTCCCGCCCATTAAAGCAGCAAGCCCTGCCAAGTCATGAGGGACAAACCATGTGGCCGCAGCAGCCGTAGCCTCAACAAACCCTGAACCTAAAGGATCTTTATAATCCCCTTCGTAAACTAAAGGATCGAATGGTTCAATCCATGAGCCATCCATGGTTCTTGGACGCATCCAACCCGATGATGGGTCATATATTTTTTTGTAGTTTGTTGATCTCTTTAACAACATTTCATAATCATCAATTTTGTTCAGTGCCTTAGCCATTTGTGCCAGAGTCCAATCCTGATAGGCGTATTCCATGGTAACACCTGGACCACATTGATGGTAGCCATATTGCCTTTCATACATAGGAAAAGGAACGTATCCACGGTCAATATAAAACTCTATTCCACCACCTTTGGTGGTATTGTGTTCATATCCGACTTTACTCATCATTCCTCCTGGTAGGGCATTTTTGAGCAGGCCTTGATAGGCTTTATCAATGTCGTATCCTCTTATGCCTTTCATGTAGGCGCTAACAATGAAAGGCGTTGATGAGGCACCTGTCATAACATAAGTGTAATTTCCGCCTGAGGGGCCCCTGGGAATCAAGCCACCATCGTTGTACATCATCAGCATAGAATTGACAAATTCCTCTGTTATTCTTGGGTAAACCAAATGCCATAACGTATTGAGGGTCCACTGAGCACCCCAAAAAGAATCAGAGTTGTAATGATTGAATTTAGGGTTTCCCTTTGAATCCAATGGAATTTGACCAATTCGCTTCTTTTCTCCTGTCATATCGCTGTATTTGCCATTGACATCACTAATGATTCTACGGCCTTGCAGAGCGTGCCACAAATCGGTGTAAAACCGTACCTGTTGGTCTTTTGTATTTCCTTTGATTTCAATTCTACTGAGGTAATCGTTCCATTGGTTTTTGGAATCTTCAACAACAGCATCAAAATCCCAATGACTTAATTCTGTTTGGAGGTTTAGTTCGGCCTGATCAATACTCACATAGGAAATTCCAACTTTCATGAGCAGCTGTTCACCCTCTTCAGTTTTGAACACAGGATACACCCCTCCGTTTTCTCCTTCGAATTTCTTTACTTCCCCAATAAGCTCACCTTCTTTAAATGCGTGAAGTGCTTGAAAAGGTTTGTCAAAATGGATTGAGAAAAACACTTTAGTAGATTTAGGACGTCTGATGGTTCCTTCCATAACCGCATAGCCCTGGATTTTTTTCTTGGAGACCCGCCTAACGTATCCACTTTCTGTTCCACTGGGTCCCAATTGGGTTGAAAGATCTAGAATTACAACACTTTGATCAGATTTTGGAAAAGTATACCGATGAAAGCCTACTCTGACTGTTGAGGTGAGCTCAACTTTGACATTATAATCGTCCAATATTACAGAGTGATAACCAGGTTCCACCGTTTCTCTGTCGTGGGAATAAGTTGATCCGTAAACCTTGGGACCCAAATGTGCTTTGATGGCCCCTGTTGTAGGTAATACTGGAACTCCTGACAATTGCCACGCGTGAATATGACTGAAAAAATTTATAGTTTTTTCATTATATCGGTAACCCGAGGCCCATGCTCCGGCTGTCCCCATATCGGGACTGAGGTTGACCATTCCAAAAGGGCGTGTTGCTGAGGTAAAGAAAAACCACCTGGAATTGGCAGAATCTACTAAGGGATTAACTAGATCAACAGGTCGCTGAGCAAATGTTAATGCACTAAAAAAAATTAAAAAATAGTATGTGTTTTTCATTATTAAATTTTTAGATATTTGTCCGCAAAGGATTTTAGTTTAGTTTCATTCACTTTAAGTCCAAAACCAGGTTTAAAGTGCACAGTGACTTTTCCCTGAGCATCTAACTGCGTTGCTTTTTCTTCGATGCAATTTATAAATGCGTCTTGTTCCTGGGGCTTTTCCATAGCTTCTACCCAGGAGGCTTTATTGCCAATGGCAATTTGTTGCCAAAAAGTACAGGCAGCACCAATGAGACTTGAGTCGCCGATCATGATTCCTTTTCCAGATTTTTTGATGACTTTGGCCAATTGATTTACCTCCTCAAAAGTACCCATGCATTTGGGATGAAGGTTGAAGTAATTTCCCATTCTGTCATCGAAATACTCAATACTTTTCGCTGCGGGTCTCATAATATGATCCGGGACGATGGAAAGTTTCCCTACGTTGGACTGTAAAAAGATAAGTTCTTCTTTTTTAAGATTGGAAGGATCTTCTACCCCATCCATTCCCGCTTCATGCAAAGCCACCATAAACTGTGACAATTCATTTAGATCTTTGACATGATCATAGCCGCGGTTCGGATCTCCCAAGATAAAAGCATCGGGACCTAAAAATTTTCGCAAAGCACTCACATTTTTTTTATCCATTTCAAAATCACCAAACATTTTAATTTTGACATAACGGTGCAGGTTTTGATCTTTTGCAATTTGGGCTTGTTTGACCACCATCTCTTCTTCTTTTTCTAAAATACAAAAGATAGCGGGCACAGGATCTTGGCCTTCAAGCCCCCAGATTTTGATAGTTGGTTTATTTTCAATCTTACCCATTAAGTCATAAAGTGTCATGAGTAAACCTTCGGTTACAATGGGTTTCCACTGCCCCTGTAAAAATTGATTTCTGACTTCTTCTATGCCGTCTATCAAGTTCATCCCCTTGATTTTTTGAAAAGCCTCAGACCATTTGGACAGGTCAAAATCTGGTTGGTTACTGGAAACTTTTGTCTCACCCCAGCCTGTTTGATTAGCTCCTTTGATATTGATCATCACGTGTTGCCTGTTTTTCCAAACACCAAAACTAAAGTAACGTTCCTTTTTTACATTGATTAAAAATAAATTAATCTCTTCGATCTTTATATTTTTTGCCGAGGGGGTGAATCGCGGGGATAAAAAACTGGGCGCCAGAAGTAAGGGCAATATCCCGCTGGTTTGTTTTATAAATTTTCTTCTAGTATTAATCATAAAATCATTTAAATTTCAGTTCGTTTTGTTTCAGCATTAGCCTTTTCGAGGAATTCCCCCAAGGCCTTGTTTAGTTTGATCACCCGTTCCGGCATTTGTTTTGAAAGATCATTCTTTTCTTCTACATCCTCAGATAAATTAAATAATTCTAGTGCGTTTGTTTCCCAATTTTTAACCAACTTATAATCCCCCCAGCGAATGGCGGAAATAGGTTTTCTGTTGGCGGCCTGGTGGAAAATTAAATAAGGAGAGTTGCGCTCCACCCGTCCAACTCCATTGTTGTGGATTATACATTCCAAGTTTCCTCCATCTATAATTTCTGGGAGTGAGTCGTTGTAGCCTGCCAGTCGGGCCACTGTTGGTAAAATATCTAATCCAGTAACGGGAACATCAGAATGTGCGTTAGATGAAATTCCAGGCCCACAGACCACAAAAGGTACCCTAAGACCTCCCTCATACATCGATCCTTTGCCCCCTCTTAAAGGAAAGTTTCGGTCGATTCTTTGCTTAGGTCCAATGGGGATTGAGGTTCTTCCGCCATTATCAGACAAAAAGAAAATATAAGTGTTGTCTACAATTCCAAGCGATGCTATTTTATCCAACAAAATCCCTATTCCTTCATCCATATCCTCAGTCATTGCTGCAAAGGCTGGTACAAGGTGTTTTTGTCCTTTTTTTAACTTACTATATTTACTAATGTTTTTTTCGGAATGGGTGATGGCCAAGTGAACTGCGTAGTGAGAGATTTGAAGATAAAAAGGCTTATTATTTTTTGTTTGAGTTTCGATAAAATCATTTGATCTTTGGGTCAAGGAGAAAATTAATTTTGGATCATTGTAGGCTTTGGGCCAGGCTTCTCCCATGGGAAAAGGAATGTCTTTACCCTCTTTTTGAAGGGTTTTCTTTCCCCCTCCAGTATTGTTTGATGTGAGCCCATCGCTGAAATCATAACCCATTTCCTCAGGGGTAAAATTATCGTAGCGGGCATCCCATTTCCCAAAATGAGCGGTAACGTATGCAGGGTCTACCATTTTTAGAATTTTGGGTATAGTCATCTGTTTTCTAAATGTCTTTGTCCAATTCTCCCTGTCTTTTTGATATTCGTGCTTTGCAGGAGTCAACCCGGTTAATATGCTTTTTCTGGTAGGTGAGCAAAAGGGCGCGGGTGAGTATCCATTGGTCATGCGCATACCATTGTTTGCTAATCGTTCCATATTGGGAGTTTGATAGTAGTCGCTTTTGGAGCGCGGATCATTTGGATCGGCTAAAAAAGAGGTTCCAACCCAACTTTGATCATCGGTTAGGATCACAATAAAGTTTGGTTTTCTCTCATTCGCCTTTTGACCATAACAAGATGAAAATACAAAAATGAATGTTACAAAAATTATATTCACATTATTTGAATATTTTGCAAGGGTTTTCATCTGTTTAAATCTTTCTTAATTCTGGTTCACCTAATTTCAAATGCATTTAAAATTAGTTCTAAAAACCCTTAAATCATAATTTTTAAAGATATAAACTAATGAATTTTTATTGGTTTAATATAGCATTGTAAACATGATTTTCAAAAATTTCTCTACGTGAGTAATGCCAGCCTTTCATTTGTGTCATCAGTATCATTATCATTTCCTCCTTCGGGTCAATTCTAAAATAAGGTCCCCAAGATCCAAACCAGCCATAACTTCCCTGGCTGCCAGGAAAAGGATATGCTTTAATATTTTTAATCACATTAAATGTAAAGCCGAATCCAATAGCATTATTGGGTTTATGATTGTCATTACTACGTTTGGTGTTCTTGATTAACTTCAGTTGGTCACTGGTCATTAATGCTACCGTTTTTGGTTCTAAAATTGTAGTTCCTTTATAGGTCCCTTTGTTCAACAGCATCCTACAAAAAATAGAAAAATCCAGCATGGTAGAGGCCAAACCTCCCGCGGGATTATAAAAGGTTACGTTATGTGTGTATGGCGAGCTCATTGGGTGATCAATTAAGCTGTGATACCCAGGTCTTTCTAAAAAATAACCCGATGCAAGACGATGGTGTTTCTCCTTGGGAATTTCAAAAAAAGTATCTTGCATGTTAAGGGGGTCGAAAATCTCTTTTTTTAAAAAAACATCGATTTTCTGTCCGGTTAGTTTTTCAATTAGATAAGCCCCTATGCTGACTGAGGGCCCGTATATCCATAAGGTTCCTGGTTCTGCAGCGAGTGGAATTTCACTCATCCTCTTTACCTCTGTCTCCAAATCAAAGGAGGGGTTGAATTTTAATACATCAAATTCCTTTCTCAACGCAGGGTATGTTTTTCCAATACCAGTGGTATGTCTTAGAACATCTATCACGCGAATAGGTTTTGAAGCAGGTTTGAGCGTTCCATCTGCTTGATATACCATTGGGTTTTTATATTCTGGAATATAGAGACCAATGGGATCCTCTAACTCAAAATATCCCTTTTCATATAGCTTCATTATTGCTACAGCAACAATGCATTTAGTCATGGAGGCGATTCTATGAATACTGTTTTGCTGAAGTAGTTTGCCCTCCTTAAGGTTGTCATGACCATATAAATCGGTATGAATTACTTTTCCTCCTTTTATGATCAATGTTTGAAATCCAACTAATTCACCGTCGGAAACAAATTGGCGCATCCTTTGATCTAACTTTTCAAAATTGTATTGAGCAGAAAGGTAAAGGCTGAAAAAAGTGAATAGAAATATGAATAGTCGTCTCATACTGTAAAACTAAATAGTAAATTGTATAATTAAAAATATAAAAAAACCCGTTTTTGTTTGAAATCAAAAACGGGTTTTAAAGAATATTAATCTAATTAGTATCCAGGGTTCTGACTTACATCATTTGTTGCTAGATCAATTTCAGATAGTGGAATAGGTCTTAAATAGTGGTATTCTTCAATATAATTGAGGGCACCTATCCATGGATTGAATGCTTTACTTCTACTAATTAAAGTAGCTGTTCTTTTAAGGTCATACCATCTTAGTCCCTCTCCCATAAACTCACGTGCTCTTTCATCCATAATCATTTCAATTGTAACAGAACCTGATGCTCGGTAGCTTTTGGCGGCAGTTGAACTTAAATCATTTGGGTCAGCAGCCATATCGGCATCAGCACCAGATCCACCAACTGCACGATCAACAACTGCATTATAATAATCAGAAGCCGAACCGATAGATCCATTACTAGCTCCCTTAACAATTGCCTCAGCAGCTATAAGGTATGCCTCTGAAGATCTCATAAGGGGTTGGTCAAACTCTCCAAACCCGTTACCATAGTCGATACCTGGCTCCCAAAACTTCCACATCATTGGGTGTTTACTGTTGTTGTGATAATTAGATTCATCTATTTTTCCGAGCTGGTCAACATTAATTACGGCGTAATCCATATTTCCTCCTACATCCTTTCCTCTCTCTGCTAGGGTAGTCGCTGGATTATTCCAATCTCTATACTCGACAACTACATCGCCCTTTTTGATATCAATGGCAGCGACACCATCTGCAGGAACAAAACCAGGATTATCAACGACAGCATAAACCTTTTCAACAAAGTTTAAATGATATCTTGTATCAGTCTCAGGATCAAAAAGTCTCCAAACACCAGGGACAGTAGTATGAATACCCAATTGTCTGTTGTAGTCAGATGTTCTGCCTGGACTACCAGGACATTCATCATGAGATCCTCCAAAAATACTATGTGCATTATTACCCCAATCAGATGAAATTCCTTCCCCACCAGCTGAATAAGAGTCTTCCCCAACACTAGTAAGTGGACTATTGGAATATTGAACAGAGAATATTGTTTCAGTATTTTTGTAATTTTGATTACCAGGTTCATGACTTTGATTTGTTACATCTTCATTCTTTTTTGGAAAAATATCTTTATAATTGTCAACCATAGGGTGGGCAGCTATTACTTTATCAGCATACTCTCTTGCAGATGTGAAATCAGCAGGAGTTCCACCTAAGGCATTCTGAAAATTCCAACCTCTAGTTAAATAAACCCTTGCAAGTAGATGTTGAGCTGCTCCTTTGTTGGCTCTACCATAATCAGATGCAGCTGGGGGTAAAGCTGCTTCAGCTTCAGTCAAATCAGTAATTATTTGAGAGTAAACCTCCGCGGAAGGAACTCTAATTACTTCTTTGCTGGCACCAGTTGTTTCTTCGAGTGGCATAGGAATATCACCAAATTGCTGAACTAAAGAAAATAAGCAGTAAGATCTTATAAATTTCGCTTCCGCAACTCTTATAGATAAGGTATTAGCATATGAACCGGTATTTTCAACTTTATCTGAACGTGATATAACAGTGTTTGCTCTATTTAAGGCTTTATAATGATAAACCCAAAAGTCTTCAACTTCAGATACACCAGAGGTGAATTCAGGTCCATATACGTCAATGTTAACATTAGGTTCAGTACCAACATTTCTAAAACCACCACTACGTGAAAAAATATCAGTTCCATTTAGAGTTAGTGCCCTAAGTTGAGCTATAGGTCTTAAAAGCGGATAAATTGACTTACTCAAATCTTCAAAACCGGAAGGAGTAGAAAAATAATCTCCAGCAGTTTGATTTGAAATGCTTTCCTCTTTAAGTATAGATTCAGGCTCGCAACTCATTGCAACCAATAAAGAGAAAGCGATTAAAATTTTATTTAATGTTTTCATTTGTTTTATAATTTCTTTTAAACTTTTCATCGTATCGCTGATTTAGAATTAAAAATTAATGTTAACCCCAAACAATACTGTAAGAGCAGGGAGATCATCATCATTTCCTCCTGAATTATATTCAGGGTCAAAGGATAGGAAATCAGTGAAAACAAATGGGTTTTGTACTTGACCATAAAGTCTAAATCTTGAAACTCCAAGTTCACTCAAAATCTGACTAGGTAAGCTGTATCCCATTGTAACATCTGAAATTCTAACAAAATCTGCTAATTGGTAACTCAATCCAACTCTAGAAGTACCTCCCTTACTTTCGTTTTTACTATTTAATCCCGGACCAGTGACCGGATTAAAGTATGTATTACTTGGATTATCAGGAGTCCAATAATCAATGTCTGCAGATCTATTGTAACGATCACTTGCAATATCACCGTATGTACCATTCAAGAATGCATTTGAATACATTTGACCTTGCCTAGTATACACAAAAAAGGACATATCCCAGTTTTTATAATTGAACTGGTTTCTCAAACCAGCGGTCCAATCTGGAGTACCCTTACCAACTATCATTCTATCATCAGAATTAATTTTTTTATCACCATTGAGATCACGAATTCTAATTTGTCCTGGTTCTTGGCCAAATTCAGCTGCTTCAGCCTCCTGTCCAAGTTGCCAAATGCCCTCAAACTTATAACTATAATAAGCTCTTACGGACTCTCCAACAAATCGTTTATTTCCTATGTCCTCGGTCAGACCACCTGCTAGCTTTACAACTTTATCGTCATTAGCGGTAAAAGTTAAGTTAGAAGACCATTTGAAATCTCCTTTACTTAAATTAACAGAGTTAAGTGAGACTTCAATACCACTATTTTCAATTTCTCCCACGTTATCCAGTACATTATTAAATCCTGTGGAATTTGGAACTTTATCATCTAAAATTAAATCTTCAGTATTTCTTTTGTAATATTCAACTGTTCCACTTAGTTTAATGATACTTAAAGAAAAGTCTAAACCAAAATTAATCTCTTTACTCCTCTCCCAAACAACTCCTTGATTTGCAAGACTGTTTATTGTGTAACCCAACGCAGGATTTCCACCAAAATCGTAGAAGGTCTGAAAAATATTTGATTGAGTGGCATATGGACTAATACTTGCATTATTTCCAACTTCTCCATAACTAGCTCTTAGTTTTAAGTTATCAAAAACTCCAAGTTCTTGAACAAATGATTCATCAGACATTCTCCAGCCAATCGCGGCTGATGGGAAAAAAGCCCATTTGTTTCCATCAGCTAATTGAGATGCTCCATCACGTCGGCCAGTAATAGTTATTAAATATTTACCATCAAAACCATAATTAACTCTCCCCATGTAAGAAACAATTGAATAATCAGTTAGGTTTGAACCATAACTAGTAACTGTTGCTCCAGTTCCAAGACTATGCCATAGTGAACTATAAGGAAGATCCTCTACACCAATATTCATTGATTCATTATACTCTTCAAATACACTGAATAGAGCTGTTGCGTCTATAGAATGTTTTCCAAATTGCTTTGTGTAGCTAAGGGTGTTATCAACAGTATAATTGGAAGCTTTGTTTTGAATTGTTGACCCTATTGGACTTCTTGATCCTTTACGTGATTTAGTGTAGGTTCCTCTAAATTCTCCTTCTCTCTGATTATTTGTGTATGCTGAGTATGAAGTTTTTAATTTTAAATCTGGAAATAATTCATATTCGAGATACACATTAGCAATCATTGAGTTAGACTTTCTTTGTCTTTGAAAGTTATCAGGATCAATTTCAATCAATGGATTAATTACCTGAGAGTCGTTAATACCCATATAGAAAGCTAAATCACCTACAGGGCCAAAATTAGTGTCACGTTTATTTGGTTCAACGATATTATCAAAATAAGGAGTACCGGTTGGTCTTGCTCTCATTGCAGACCTTACCGCTTCTGTGGATCCCCAATTTCTTTCATTTTCGGTAACATAAGCAGTAAATCCAACTTTAAATTTATCTGATACCTTACTTTCAATACCTGCGTTCAAACTTAACCGGCCATAATCAGCATTGCTAACAAGTCCCTCCTCTAATTGTTTACCAGCTGAAAAATTATAAGTTGTTGAATCAGATCCACCTGAAACTGAAATAGTATGATTTTGTTGAATAGCATCACGTGTTACCAAATCTAAAAAATCAGTGGTGATCCCATTATTTATATTGTACATTTCTTGAGCGGTAAAACCTCTACCGAACCTATCCTCATTTTTATATAATTCATAGAATTGCTTTGAACTCAATAGATCTGGAATGTGAGCCTTTGTTTTAACTCCATAATAACCATTGTAAGACACACTAGGTTTTCCTGATGCACCTTTTTTAGTAGTTACGATAATAACCCCATTTGCTCCACGAGCACCGTAAACAGCAGTAGAGGAAGCATCTTTAAGAACATCAATAGTCTGAATATCTCCTGGATTAATATCATTGATATTAGCTCCCATAATACCGTCAACGACTACTAAAGGTCTTGTTTTTTCGTCATCAAAATTATTTAGACCTCTAATATTAATGTCGAAATCGTTCCCAGGTCTGCTTTTTGTCTTGGTAACCACCACACCAGCAACTTGTCCCTGGAGGGACGCAGCAGCTTGAATGGGGTTAGCTCTCTGAATAACTTCAGTTTTAATCTGGGCAATTGCTCCAGTTAAATCTCTTTTTTTAATAGATCCATAGCCTGTTAAAACAACCTCCTCTAGCTCGTCAGAGCCCATTTCCAAAGAAATATTAAATGATTCTGCTTTTGACACTTCAATTTCCTTATCTAAAAATCCAACAAATGAAAATGTTAGAAAGTCAGATTCTGACGCTTCAATTGAATAATTTCCATCAAAATCTGTTGAAGTGCCTGATTCAGTTCCTTTGACTAATACATTAACTCCTGGCAAAGGAACTCCTGATTCGTCGGTGACGATTCCAGATACAGTCCTCTGAGCATACACAAAATTTGTTATTATTAATGCAAATACAAGGGGAACAATTTTGTAGTTAAATTGTTTCATATTAATTATTTTAGATTTATTTAGTTTACTAGTCATTAAATTTAATTCCTATTAAAAAAATTATTGTTTTTTTACCGTAAAAATACTGTTTTGAATAGATATAATGTAAAAGAAATTAAAAAAAGGGTTTTAAAATTCCTCTAAACCCTTTTTTTAATTTTTTTTTACTACTAATATCCTGGATTTTGGGATAGTATTGAAGGATCATTAACCTTCAAAATTTCAGCTTCAGGAATACCAAAAAGTCTTTTTACGGAACTGTAAGGGTATGCGGATAGAGCAAAAGCTGATAAAACTACCTCATCTTTTCCTGTTCTTAAAAGGTCCCACCAACGATTACTCTCACCAGCAAACTCAAATCTCCTTTCATTTATAATAGCATCTAAAAAAGAAGACTGACTAGAGAGCTCAGTGGAAGTTAAATCAGCTAATCCAGCTCTTGTTCTTACTTCATTTAATATGCTAAATGCCTCAGCACTAGGATAGCTTTCACTATTTAATATTTCAGCATAAAGCATTTTAACATCTGTATACCTTACTATTGGAATATCAACGCCCCATTCTTGGAAAGTAGCTGGTGAATTGTTTTTTGCATATTTAATCCAAAAACGATCATCAGCAACAAATTCACCATCCTCTGTTGATGTCCATCCATTTTGAATGGTTAGATCTCTTCTCAAATCACCTGTTTCATATGAAAACCACAAATCATCACTTACCATTTGTTTTCGGGTAACTCCATTTAATGGAACTTCAGCAGCCATTTTGGGAACTTGCTGAGGTTGACCATTTCCCATACCTGCAACTGTCTTGTCATATTGTATAGAGAAAACAACATGAGGTCCGTTATCATTTGATTCTTTAAAGAGTTCAGCATAATCTGATTGCATTGAAAATTTACCACTATCTATTATTGATTTGAGATGAGGTTTAGCTGAGGTATAATTTCCCTGTTGAATGTATGCTTTTGCAGCCATACCGTTTGCAGAATAAATTGTTGGACGCCCTTTATCATTTTGATTACTACTTAGACCAGCTGATGGATTAGAAATAGCCTCAAATTCAGAAGTAACAAATGCATAAACTTCAGCAAGTGCTGTTCTTCCAACTGTAAAACTTTCCTCCAACCCTACAGGTTTCAATACCAAGGGTACGTCTCCGAAATGTCTTACTAACTCATAATACATAAGGGCCCTTAAAAATCTAGCTTGTGCAATATGACTTTGTTTTTGAGCATAGTCCTCGATATCTTCAGATTTTTGTATAACTATATTTACACGATTTATGATTGAGTAACACGTGTTCCAAATATCAGTTGATACTTGAGAACCAGCATTTTCATTATATTGAGATATGTTTAACTCTAAATTATTTGCATATCCTTGAGTCTGTGACGAATTATCTCCCCTCCATATTGCAGCTCTTATCATCATTTCATCATAGAGTGAATTCAAAGATGAATAAGCACCAGTTAACGCTTGATCTATTTGAATTGATGATTGATAGAAGTTTCCGGTAGTCAACTGTGAAATCGGAGCTAAATCTAAATCTTCTTCATCACAACCAATAAATACTGTTGTAATTATTAAGCTGTAAAATAAAATTCTAAATTTTTTCATTTTTATATATTTTAAAAAGTTGCTTTTAATCCTAATGTAACGACTCTGGATAATGGATACCCAGCATAATCAACTCCTGTAGTTAATGTGTTTTCTACTTCAGAGTTGTTTGCCTCCGGATTACCTCCAGGATATTTAGTTGAATTTAAAACATTATCCGCCGATAAATATAATCTAAGGTTTTTCATACCAATTTGATTGATAGTTTCTTTATCAAAAGTATAACCCAATGTGATGTTTTTAAGTCTAATATAATCTCCATCATAGAGCCACCTATCAGTAAAATCGGGAAGTCTACCACCTTCTTCTTTAAAGTATGTCCCATTACCAGCAGTATAAGCTTCACCTGTTGGAACCCCATTAACTGAGGGAAGTCGTCTAGCACCATTCGCCCAAATTGCCAATTGGTTTCTACCTTGTTGACCTGCATCAGCATATCTACCAAAGAACCAATAAGCCTTAAAATCTAAAATAGCAGTTGTCAATATTCTTGCATCAAAGTTTTTGTATCTAAAAGTATTTGTAAAGCCAATTATATAGTCAGGAGTATTGTTTCCTAGTTCAGTTCTATCTCCTATACCTATTACGCCGTCACCGTCTGTATCAGCTATTGCTGGGTTACCAGCAACTGCATTTTTTATCAAAGGTCTACTTGGAGACGGATTAGAAATATCAGATTCTGAATATATGCCATCGGTTTTGTACATATAGTAACTATGAAGGGGCCTTCCAACCATTGTCCTGTGAGTTGGCTGATTTCTAGATGTTCCAATAATTTGATCTATTCCGTAACCTAGTTTAGTTACTTTATTCTCATTATTTGTAAAATTCAATGAACTAGACCAAAAGAAATCTCCTTTGGCAATATTATTAGTGTTAAGTTCAAGCTCCCACCCCCAATTTTCAACTTCACCTGAATTTAAAACACTTGCTTGAGTTAATCCGGTTACAGCAGGAAGCTCAACTTCTAGTAATACATCTGAGGTTACGTTTTTATAGTAATCAAGTGAACCATAAATTCTGTTCCCAAAAAAACCAAAGTCTATACCTATACCCTGAGTTGTGGTAGTCTCCCAACTTAGATCGGGATTACTCGCGGTAGAAGGAGCAAATCCATATGCCAATTTATTACCAAATGAATAGTTAGCTCCAGAGAGTTGACCAAATGAAGAATAGGCTCCAATTCTGTCGTTACCTGCTTGACCCCAACTTGCCCTAATTTTTAATTGGTTAATATTAGGATTATCAATAATGTCATTACTTAACCTCCAGGCAACTGATGCGGCTGGGAATATACCCCATTTATTGTTTTCTCCAAATTTTGAACTCCCATCTCTTCTTATCGTGAAATTAAACAAATATTTATCATCGAAATTATAAACAGCTCTTCCAAAATATGATTGCAATGAAGCCTCCATTTCATAATCGTCCCATTGCCTAAAAGCAGTTGCTGCATTAAATGTTTTAATGTCATCACTACCAAAATCCCATGAATCAAGAAAAGTGTATTCCCAGTCTTGTTCTTCAGCAGAGGCTCCAACTAAAAAATCTAAATTGTGAGAACCAACCGATAAATTATACGTAGCTGTTAATTGATATAAGAATTTGTTGTCATTTCTGTGTTCGTTTCTGGCTTCTCTTCTTGCCTTTTTGTTAACCCACATCGGTTTAAACCAATCATAGGTGAAATCCTCAATGTCAAAACCAAACTGACCTTTAATATTAAGTCCCTCAATTGGCTGAATTGAAATGTAAGATGTAACCAGGGATCTTTTTCTCTTACCAAAATCCTTGATATTTAACATTTGAAGGACTGGATTTGGGTTATCAATTAGCCCAAGTGGGTGATTTCTGTGATTAAAATCCACGGGGATAGTTGGATCTGAAACTATAGCTCGCATATAAGCACCCTCTTTTCTCTCAGCCTCTCTTCTGCCACTCTCTCTCGAAACAGTAGTAGATAAACTTAAACCAGCAGAGACAATATCATTGATGTTGTAATTTCCATTAGCTCTAAAAGAAAACCTTTCATATTTGGTATTAATTACAAGTCCATCGGTAGCATTATAATTACTCGATATCATAAAATTACCACCCTCAACTCCTTTAAAGATTGAAACCTGATAATTTCTTCTGACAGCTTGTTGAGTTATAGCCTCCTGCCAATTTGTATCAGTAATGTCTTCTGGATTTGTATACCACCATCTTCTAGGGTGATATTTGTTAGATCTTTCACCTACTGTTGTTCCATCATAAACTCCGCCATTATCATTAATATACCTCAGTGTCTGTCCCCATTCACGATATTCTATGTACTCTGGACCGCTAAGCATATCAAGAGTATTTCCAGGGGCAATAGCTTCCATCCCTGTGTAAAAATCTAAATCTATTTTGGTCTCACCGGTTTTAGCTTGCTTTGTTTTGATGATAACAACACCTCCAGCAGCTCTAGCACCATAAATTGCTCCAGCAGATGCATCTTTTAATACATCAATAGATTCAACGTCACCTATATTTATGTCCCTCATACTTTCGACAGGCATGCCATCAATAATGTACAATGGGTTTGAACCACTTGTTATGCTATTTGTACCACGTACCTTAATATTAAACTCAGATCCAGGTAAACCCGAGGATTGCTGAGCATAAACCCCAGCGAGCTGACCAGAAAAAGCCTCTCCCAATGTCATTATAGGTCTATCAACAAGACTTTCAGTATTTAGTTTGGATACTGAGTTTGTTAAATTTGACCTTTTTGTTGTTCCATAACCAGTCAATACAACTTCATCAAGCTCATCTGACCCCAATTCTAAAGAAATATCAAATGAATCAGCATTGGATACCTCAATTTCTTGATCCATAAATCCAACATACGAAAATGTAATTACATCGGAGTTCGAAACAGATATAGAGTAATTACCATCAAAATCGGTAGACGTACCTATGTCAGATCCTTTGATCACAACATTAACACCTGGCAAAGGCACTCCTTCTTCATCAGAAACATTTCCTGAAATTGTCCTTTGCGCAAATGTAAAATTGAATGTCAAAAAAAGTAAAATGACCACATAATTGTTAAAACTTTTTCCCTTCATTTTTGTAAGAATTATTTGTTTAAATTTTTTTGTGTTACCAAACTATCTTTAATTTTAAATATAGAGTAACCACCTTGCACAATATACAAATTTTCTTAAATTTTTCTTAAATGTTGTAAAAAAATTGACTTTGTTAAAATATATTTGTAACGATGGAGGTCTTTTTGTACCTCTTTTTTTTTAATTTCTCTTGTGATGACCTGTTTTAGATCATGATAGGATTTTAGAGGATTCTATGGAATTATTGATGAAATTTACTTGAAGCCTTAAATAGAGCATAGATATGAGGACTACGGTTTTAATATTTTTAGTGATGACTTGCCTGGTAAAAGGGCAGAAACCTGAGACTACTTTTACCATTGATGCAGGGGAAGTAGTAGGTGAAAACACAGAATTTTGGAAAGCTGCCGGTTCCGACCATCTGTTTTATCATGTGACACGTCCATCGGGACAGTCATTGCTTGATAGAATGGAAGCAACAAAATCGCATAAGTTTTTACGAACGCACCACACTTTTGTTCAGGATAGGAAAAAAGGGGTGCTGCGTGGACAAAATGTATATTCAGAGGACAAAAACGGTAACCCTGTTTACGATTTTTCAAATGTGAATAAAGTTTTTGGAGAATATGTAAAACGAGGTTTAAAGCCTGTTGTTGAGTACGATTATCTGCCCAAGCAATTGGAAAACAAAACCAATGAAGGCTCAAATGGAAATGACGAGGGCATGAAAATGAAAAATATGGGCCCTAATGATTGGAAGAAATGGTCTGACCTTATGAAAGCGGCTACCCAAAATTTTATCGATGTATTTGGTGCAGAAGAAGTTCGAACCTGGTACTTTGAAGTATGGAACGAACCCGATGGCTGGCCTCTAGACCAAATGGATGTTTTTTACAAAATGTATGATATTTTTGTGGATGCAGTCACTTCGGTTAATAATGAGTTTCGTGTTGGAGGGCCTGCTTGTTACCATGAATATTTTCTACGCCCTTTTTTAAACCATGTGGTTAACGGAACCAATCATGTAACAGGAAAAAATGGAACCCGTATTGATTTTATTTCTTATCATATTTATGGCTTATCCGGTAAATGGTTAAACTCTGAGCCACATATTCAACCAAAGGTTCAGCGTTTTTCGCAATCTATACTTTGGTTAAAACGCTTAATGAAAGATTTCCCAGAGTTAAAAGGTACCGAGTTCCATATTAACGAGTGGGGAATGTCTTCTAATTTTTATAGAACGGTTGAGGACCATCCTGATTTGGTTTATCGTAATAATGAAGAATCCCCTCTTTTTTTAGTGAAATTAGTTAACTCCTTGTACCAAATAGAAGATAAACACAATTTTCCAATTTCCATATTGTTGTATTGGGGATTTTGTGGAGAAGCAGATTCCAACGAGGTTTTTGCAGGAAAGCGCGAACTTACTATTGCAGGAAACATTCCAAAACCCATTCAAACAGGATTTGAAATGCTTGCTCAATTAAAGGAGAAGCGAATTCAAGTATCACGTCAGAAAAAGGACAGCCGTTTTGGCGTATTAGCTACAAAATCAGGTAATGGAGAAATGGCACTTATTACTTATAATTACAACGAGACAGATAGAGCAGGCGAGAACAAGGAGAAAGTGACCCTGCAATTTACCGGTTTAAAACCAAATTCAACATATCATGTTGAACAAACCAAATTAGACCAAAACAATAATAATACCTATTCAGCCTGGGAAAAAGCAGGAAGTCCTGCATCTTTATTAAAAGCTGAGATCGCAAAACTAAAGGATTCTGCCTCACTGGATTCAAGACGAAAAGAAGATTTTGTTGCGGATAATAACGGAAATGCAAAAGTGGAAATTGACATGGCCACACACACTATGCAATTGCTGAATATTAAAAAATCACCACACTTTTAATAGGGTTATTTAAATTTAGGATATTTCTAATGTTACAAATATTTATGAAATATTTTCATCTAATATGTAATACCTCTTTCGTAATCTTCAATATGTTTATTTGTTATTCCCAAATCCCTAGAAATTGTAATTGGGAGTGATATCGTCTTTTAAAACATCCAATTATAAATACCAACTAAATATCCATAAAATTTTTGTTGTATTTTTTTTAGTTTTTAACTATCTCTTCTTAATGAGAGTGTCTCTAAGTATCTTCATTATCACAAAAGAAAATCACATTCCCTTCTCCAAAACTCATACCTTAACAGGAAATTTTTTAAATGAGTTTTGGCTAAACGGATTTATAATTAATTGAAATGATAAAAAGTAGTTGAATTAAGTTAATAAATGTATTATGAAAAAATTGTTGATAATGCTTGGATTTATTGGGTTATCGATATCGTGCAAAACAAAAGAAATAAACAAAATAAAAAATCCACCAAACATTGTAATTATATATGCCGATGATTTGGGCTGGGTTGATGTTGGTTATAATAAATACAGTAAGTTTTATGAAACGCCTTTCATAGACAAGTTAGCTTCCGAAGGGTTAATTCTTGATCGTTTTTATCCTTCCGCAGCGAATTGTGCTCCTTCAAGAGCTAGTATGATGTGTGGTATGTATACCCCAAAACATGGGGTTTATCTTCCTCAAGGTCTGTCAAGAGGGGGGGCTATTGAAGAAATGCGCTTCAAAGTTCCAACTCATAAAGCAGACTCCTCTTTTAATACATTTCCTGTTAGTATTAATCAACTAAAACCCGACTTTATGTCTTTAGCGGAGTTGTTAAATCAAGCGGGTTATAAAACTGCACGTTATGGAAAATGGCATATTGGCGAGGATAACCAAGGTTTTGAAATTAATTCTGCAAATGGAGAAAAAGGCTATGTAACTAATCGTGGAAATTCGGAGAAACGTTTTTACTCTGACACATTGGTAGCTGAGAAATTGACAACGGCATCAATTGATTTTATTAAAGAAAACAAAAAGGAACCTTTTTTCCTTTATTTAGCACACTGGGAGGTTCATGGACCTAAAAAAGCTAGAAAAGATAGAATATCTTATTACCAGAAGAAAAAAGAAGGCTTAGGATTTTCAGAGTTTAATGCAGAATATGCTGCTGAAGTGGAACAGTTGGATGTGAGCGTAAAAAGAATTTATGAAACACTCAAATCTGAAAACCTTTTAGAGAATACACTTTTTATTTTTGCTTCTGACAATGGTGGGGTTCCAAGTAATACACAAAACTATCCTTTAAGGGAGGGAAAGGGCACTTTTTATGAAGGGGGAATACGCTCCCCATGTTTCATCTATTGGAAAGGTGTAATAACAAAAGGACGAGTTTCTGACCAACCTATCAATGGAGTAGATTTCATGCCTACATTTGCAGAAATTTCAGGAGTTGACATAGAAAAAGATAAATTTGATGGAGAATCTATTGTTCCTCTAATTTGGGGAAAAGATTATAAGAGGGTTAAGCCGATATTCTTCCATTTTCCGCTTTACCTTGGAGGTGAAGGGCTACCATCATATAAAGGAAAAGAAAATTATTGGAGAGCCGTTCCTTTAACTGTTGTAATGAAAGATAAATGGAAATTAATCAAATATTATGAATATGATAAAGTTGAGCTTTATAATTTAGATGAAGATATATCAGAAACCAAAGACCTGTCAGCAATTGACATCAAAAAAAAGACAGAACTATTGAATCAATTGAATCAATGGGTAAAAAAAATAAATGCACCTGTTCCTCGTATTTTTAATGAATAAATAATAAAGCTAGTGGGCTTAGTCACTTAAAAATAAGTTGCCATTCGGTATCGTTCTGTTTGATTAATTTATTTGGATAAATTTGGAAGAGTTTTTTAATTCATCTATTGATTCTTAGCCAAATAGTTTAGAGTAGATTTTCAGTTGATATTTAGATATTAATTATTAAATTGTCTTATTAAACATTTTAAGTCTTCTCTTTAATAATAACATTGGGAGTCAGATTTTCAAGATAAATAAGTGATCTGCTTAATTAAATAACTAACAAAATATAATAAAATGAAAAAATGTATTTTGATGTTTGCAATAATTCTATTTGGCTGTTCAGAACCAAATAAAGAACCTCCAAAAATATTAATTATTGGTGATTCTATTTCAGGAGGATATTTTCCATTTGTTCAGGAAAGTCTAAAAGGGAAAGCAAAAGTTTTTCAGCCATCTTATATTGATGATAACGGAAAAACTAAAGGGTGCTGCGGAGGAACTACTCAGGGATTAAAAGAAATAGACTTCTTTTTACGCAACAAAAAATGGGATATTATTCATTTTAATTTTGGTTTACATGATATTAAGCATATAGATCCAGTTACTGGAAAAAACAGTAAGAACTTAAGTCATCCCCATCAGGCTTCACCTGAAGAATATGAAAGAAACCTTATAGAAATTATCAAAAAATTACAACTAACTGGAGCTAAACTTATTTTTGCTACGACAACTCCCTATCCCGATAAATTAGGAAAACAGATGCGTTCTCCAGGAATGCCCAAAATATATAATCAAGTTGCGCTCAAAATAATGAACAATAATCAAATTATAGTTAATGATTTATATAGCTTAGTTTTACCTAAGATTAGTGAGCTTCAGATACCTAATAACGTTCATTTTAAGGAAAATGGGAGTAAATTTTTAGCAGACCTGGTTGTAAAATCTATTATGGAGTCATTATAATCAAGATTTTAAATGACTAATTGGGCAAACTAAATAGTTTATTAAAAATTGCTTGAAGATGCCTAGTTTATGATAAATGATTATTTGAAATAAAATTCCGGGGTTACCTTTTCCAAGGCTGGCATCAATGAATCAACTGTTTTTTGGTGATCAAATGCTATATTTATGTTTTCCTCAGGATCAAATAAATGATCGTATAATTCTATTTTTGGTTCTTCTTTCCTAAAAAATTTTGTCAAACGATAACGATCAGATTTCAGACTGACCCCATTTTTCCAAAAACCAAATGCCCGGTTTCGATGGTTTGATTTTCCAGTTTGGATTAATTCCACTAAACTTTTTCCGTCTAGTTCGTAGGGCTTAACAATACCGCAAAAATCCAGCAATGTAGGATAAAGATCAACTGTCTCCACGATGGTCTTGATTTCTTTTGAAGCGTGATTTACTCTAGGTAGTTTAACAATCAGTGCACTTTTAAGGGATCGCTCAAAGAGGCTGTGTTTGCCCCACTTTCTATCGTTTCCTAAATGCCATCCGTGATCACCCCATAAAACAATCAGGGTATTTTTATCCAAATCAAGAGCCTTAAGCTCTTTCAAAAGTTTGCCTATAAGATGGTCTACATAGCTAATAGATGCATAATATCCGTGAATCAATTTTCTTGCATAGTCATCCGAAACGGGCTTTTCAAGAGTTGGCTTTTCGTCTGATAATTTATAATTGTAAAACTCCCCCATTTTTCCAAGGCTTTTAGGATGAACGTTTTTAGGGATAAGGGGATCTGAAGCAATTGGAATTAATGACCTTTCGTATAAATCCCAATATTTTTTTGGAGCATTAAAAGGCAAATGAGGTTTGAAAAATCCCACACCCAGAAAAAATGGTTTATTTTCTGCTTTTAATTTTTTTAATTCCTTAACTGCGCTATTTAAAATTAATCCGTCAGGATAACCATTATCAGCGATGTCTATGCTTTCATAGGGTTTCACCAGTCCATTTAAACTCTGACGATTTTCTCCATTGGCATAAGCAAAAAAAGCATTCCATCCGGTTTTCCATTTGCCAGGATTGAATATAAAACGATCCCAGCTGTGTGGCATTTCTTTTACATCCGAAGGTTTTTCTTTATATCCATATACCAGTCCATCTACAGAATGACTCAGTTTACCTACACCAACAGTTGTATATCCATTTCTTCTAAAATGATGTACTATGGATTCTGGTTGATCTTTTTCATCTTGATTAGCCATTTCACTGTAGAAGGCCCGATTATCAATATGAATTTTTTTTCGTGGGCGAAGCCCTGTCATTAGACTGTAACGAGATGCTCCACATGTGGGAACTTGCACGTAGTGTCGACTAAAAAAACTCCCCTCTCTTGCCAATTGATCTATGTTGGGGCTTTTAACAACTTGATTCCCATATATCCCAAGTTCAGGTCTTAGGTCATCAACCGCTATAAAAAGTACATTTGGGGTTTTAAGCTTTGAAACTTGCCTTTCAGATTCACAAGCAATTACTAAAAGGAGTAAAGAGATTAAAATCCATTTATTTTTTAAAATAAATACCATTTTTTTAAAACTTTTAAAAAATCAATTTTCTAAATAAATAAAAGCAGATGTTTTTTTTGGATCACTATCCTCCCATCCATAAAATAAAATGTAATCTTTTAATTGTTCTCCAGAGAAATCATTAATAAATTGGATATTATTAAATTTCCATTTACTTTTTTTATTTATAGGTGTTATTTTTTTTGAAAATTCCCAATTAATGCCATCTATTGAAACCCACTCTTCTATGTCTCCACCGCCATGCTTATCCATGTAGTGTCCATTCATTTGATTAATTTTTGTCCAATTTTTAAGATTGTTTTTTTTAAGGAAATTAATTGCATCATCATATTTAGTCCTTGTTACTTTGTCACCAACTATTAAATATGAAAAATATTTGTTGTCTTTATATAAAATTCCCCCATTATTCCATTGGTGATTAGAAGTTCTAATAGGAGATTTTACCCATTCTCCATTTAGAAATTGAACAAAATAATAATTAAAATCATCAATTGATTTCTCGGTAATTAAATGAAGAAATGCTGGGTTACCATTTTTATCTATTATTATTTCAGGTGGAATTCCAGCCCCTCTACCCTGAGTATTCCAAACAATACAATCCTTATTAGCCGAGTCAAGGTCGATTGGAAGAATAAGTTGTTTTCCCCTAAAATTATATGCTTTTTGGGTTTTTAAATCAACTCTTAAATAATACAAATTGTATTTAAAGTCGTTAGTTACAATTGAATTATATCTTTCATTAAAGTATCTGCCAGGATTATTTTCCTTATTATCATCATATGATATAAATGCAATGTGAATAAACTTTCTATCATGGCTTAATCTAATAGAGTGATAAGATGACCATTCAAACATTCCTCCTATATCTAGATTAGTAGTAGTATTTTCAACATAGGCCCAGCTTTGAGTTTCTTCTTGTTTTATGGCATATTTCCAATGCCCTGTATGACCTCCTTCCCTGAAATAAACAAGGTCACCATAAGCTGATTTTGAATATGATGGGTAAGATACTTTTGTGTCTAAAAAGGATTTCTTCACCCAATCATCTTTAGACCTTCCAATTGAACTTTCATTCTTTGAAATCAAATGATAACCTGAAGAGTTATGAGTTCCATACACAACATTAATTTTCATTTTATTGTCTAGCCAAATTATAGGGCAATGATGATGGTCAGATGATGAATTATTATCTAAACTAAAGGTGGTCCCTAATTTTTTAGTTTTTACATTAAATGAAGTAATCATTGGTATTGTTTTAGGCTTTTCATCCAAGTTAACTCTATTACCATTGTAAACCAGATAAAGGGTATCGCCTAATTTTAGTACTTGAGGCCTTTGTCTCCTATCATATAACATTTTTAAATTCCCCCCTTGACCGAAAGAATATATCGAATTTAAGCTCTCAACATTTTCTTGGGACCATAAATGAGATGTTATTATTAAAAAGAATATTGTTATAAATTTTAAAGCCATCTAAATAAGTAAATTTAATTAAAAATTACCAGCTTTTGGAGATTACATTTTGCATCTCAGGGCTATCTGTTTGAGAATCACCAAAATCCTCTCTCAATTGAATTAATTCGTTTTTCAATTCCTTAATAGTAGATTGATAATTTGGATTATCGTATTGGTTTTCAAGTTCCAAAGGGTCATTGACCAGATCATAAAATTCCCAACTAGGTGGAGTAGCTTTATCGGTATATGTTCCCTTAAGTCCCAATGAGAGACCATAGTAAAAAATCAATTTGTTGCGATCTGTCCGAATACCCAGGTGAGCAGGTCGATTGATTGAATGAGCGTAATATCTATAATACATCTTGTCCCTCCAATGACCGGGAGTTTCCATTATGAGATTTTTACGAAAGCTTTCTCCCTGGAATTGATCAGGTTGTGGGATACCCGCATAGTCTAATAGTAGTGAGGGAAAGTCGATATTTAATACAATGTCGTCTATCCTTTTGCCAGCTGGAATTTCCTCTGGATAACGAATCACAAAGGGCATACGGGCAGATTCTTCCAAAAACATTCGCTTGTCAAACATACCGTGTTCACCCAAGAAATAACCTTGATCGGAGGTGTAAATGATCAGGGTATTGTCGACCAAGCCATTATCATCCAAATAGGTCAACATTCTTCCGATATTGTCATCTATAGCTGCAGCCGATTTCAAGAAGTCTTTGACAAATTTTTGATAGGTTTTTTTTCTAGACTGAACAGCATCCAAACCTTCTGTGTCGAATGGGAGACCAGGATAGCGATCATTGTCTTTGATAGAGGCCTGTCGCCACCGCTCTGCCAAAATCTCAAGGATTTGCCCGTCAAAGCTACGTCCCGACTGTTGGGGATCAAAATCCAGTAATGAGACAGGTTCGGGAATAGTATCGTTTTCAAATAAATTTCTGAATCGCGCTGGATAATCAAAGGGTTCGTGGGTGGCTTTAAAATGAGTCATCAGCATAAAAGGCTTTTCTTTATCCCTTTGATCCAACCACTTTAGCGATTCATCCATAATGACATCGGCGGAGAATCCCTTGTACTCCTTACCTCCTTTGTTTCCGTATTCCCAATTGTCATTGTTTTTTAGAATAGGGTTGTGGTACCTCCCCTGTCCCGGCAGTATATTGAAATGGTCAAAACCGGAGGGTTTGTCCTTCAGGTGCCACTTACCAAT
This sequence comes from Flavobacteriaceae bacterium UBA3159, assembly GCA_002364535.1. Classification (GTDB taxonomy): domain Bacteria; phylum Bacteroidota; class Bacteroidia; order Flavobacteriales; family Flavobacteriaceae; genus UBA8316. Next base: position 47,086 of record DEYL01000054.1, read on the forward strand.
AAGTGCAGTCTGATAACCTGATTTTTGAATCAGTTGGGCTACATTTTGTCGATTGGAATCTAAGGCATCGGTAAGGGTAAAGACTTGATTGTTATGACTGTATTGACCGGTGAGTATGGAGGCACGGCTGGGAACACAAATAGAGTTGGTGCAAAAGGCATTGTCCAAAACCACCCCATCTGCAGCCAACCTTTTGATGTTTTGATTGACCGCATATTGCTCTAAGACACCGCCGTATATACCCCACGCCTGACTTGTATGATCATCGGACATTATAAAAATAATATTGGGAGGTCGGTGCAGTTTTTTACCCGGTGAAGTACTACAACTAAGCGCCAAAAAACAAATAAAACACAGATATATAGATTTCATATTTTAGTTTTTTTGAATAGGATATCGAATTTATTTTTTTGTTACATTTGCGTGCACGCACACAATCAACTAACAAATAATATTATGAAAATCAAATTTAACTTTTTTAGTCAACTGCCCATGCTAACCATGGCGTTATTTTTATGTTCAAATATGATCGCCCAATCAGATTGGAAATCACTTTTTAACGGTAAGGATATGTCGGGTTGGGAGGTGAAAAATGGAACTGCTAAATATCACATTACCAATGAAGCCATCGTAGGTACTTCACGAACCGGAACCCCAAATACTTTTTTGTGTACAAAAAAGATGTACGGTGATTTTATCTTGGAGTTGGAGGTGTTAGTTACTCCTGGGCTGAATTCCGGTATTCAGTTTCGCTCAAACTCATCAAAAGAATATAAGAATGGTCGTGTTCACGGTTATCAATCTGAGCTGGATACAAGTAGAAGAGCGTGGTCTGCTGGAATTTATGATGAAGGACGAAGAGGTTGGTTGTATCCACTTACAATAAACACAAAGGGTGGTGCTGCCTTCAACAATGGCGGCTGGAACAAGGTGAGAATTGAGGCCATTGGAAATTCAATCAAAACTTTTATGAATGGAGTTCAATGTGCCAATCTTGTGGACGATATGACCGACAAAGGCTTTATTGCCTTGCAGGTGCATTCCATCAGAGAAAAAGGTCAAGAGGGAAAAACCATCCAGTGGAAAAACATCAAAATTGTAACTGAAAACCTAGATCGGTACAGAACAAAAAATCAACCCCAAGCTAGACAAATTAGTTATTTGACCAATACACTCACCCAAGAAGAGAAGCGAAAAGGTTGGAGATTGCTTTGGGATGGAAAAACTAAAAATGGTTGGAAAGGATCTAAATCTGATTACTTTCCAAAACACGGGATCGAAATAGTTAATGGAACCATTCACTTTCTGAAACACGATAAAACAAAAGATTTCAAAAGATCTGGATCTATTGTTACCAAAGAAAGATTTGATAACTTTGAGTTAGAGGTTGATTTTATGGTTAAAAAAGGAGGTAATAGTGGTATCAAATATTTTGTTGATGCATTAACTTATGGGGATGGTAGGAACATTGGATTTGAATTTCAAATTCTAGATGATGATCACCCAGATCATAATGGTGGTGTTGGTGGAAACAGAACTATCGGTTCACTCTATGACCTAATAGCCGCTGAAAACCTATCTGAATCAAATCGAGATGATATTAGAGCTAATAGTAATGGTAAGTGGAACAGAGCAAGAGTTGTTGTAAATGGTGGAAAAGTTCAACACTGGATAAACAACATCAAAGTTGTAGAATATGACCGTTTTTCTCAATCGATGAAAAATCTGATTAAAAAAAGCAAATACGTAAACCACCAAGGCTTTGGAATGGGAAGCAGTGGTAGGATATTGCTTCAAGATCACAGTCCCGGAGACGTTAAGTTTAAAAACATAAAAATTCGTGAGTTCTAGGATTTTAATTTCTTTAATTCTTCTAAGCAGTTTATCAAATTGTAATGAAACACCGCTTCCGAAAAGTCCTACCAATGTCATTCTGATTCTTGTTGATGACATGGGCTTTTCGGACTTGGGTGCCTATGGCAGTGAGGTAGCAACCCCTAATATCGATCGTCTGGCTTTGGATGGTGTAAGGTTTACCAATGCCTATAATACATCTAAATGCTTTCCCTCCAGGGCTGCCCTGCTCACGGGATTGTATTCCCAGCAAATGGGGTACCACGAAAGTTTTAGGCAGCCTATGCGTAATGCGATTACACTGGGAGAGTTGTTTCAATCGTCGGGTTACACTACCCTTTGGTCGGGTAAACACCATAGCACAGAAAACCCTGTGGACAGAGGTTTTGATCATTACAGTGGACTGTTAGATGGCGCAGCCAATCATTTTAACCCGGGAATTAAAAGAGAGGGTGAGGGACAACCGGCCCAAAAAGGACTTAAAAATACACCCGTTACCTACCGAAATTGGGTAATCGAAGGCGAAGTTTACAATCCATATACACCCAAATCCAAAGAATTCTATACCACCGATATTTTTACAAATTATGCTCTTGATTGGATGGATCAAATCAAACACGAAAAACCTTTTTTCCTTTACCTGTCCTACACCGCTCCTCATGACCCCCTCATGGCTTGGCCAAAAGACATTGAAAAGTATAATGACCGTTATAAAGAGGGATATGAAGCAATAAGAAAAAAACGATTCAAAAAACAAAAACTATTGGGCGTGCTTCCCAAAAATGCAGTATTATCAAAATCTGAACACTCCGATTGGGACAGCCTGACCGCAGCAGAAAAAGCCGAGGAAAGCAGAACCATGGCCGTATATGCTGCCATGATTGATCGTTTGGATCAGAACATTGGCAGAATACTGAAAAAGCTAAAACAGCAGGGAAAGCTTAACAACACGCTTATTATTTTTACCTCTGATAATGGAGGATCGAGCGAGGTAGTCAATATCCCGGAAGGAACCGGAGAAATTGGCACCTCTACCAACTGGAAGTCCTTGGGAAAAAACTGGGCTAATGTGAGTAATACACCTTACAGAGAATATAAAAACTGGAGTCATGAAGGGGGTATAAAAACCCCATTGATCGCCTATTGGCCAGAAAAAATAAAAAATAAAGGCTTTATATCCCACAAACCTGTACATTTTATTGATTTCCTTCCTACCCTACAGGAACTGATAGGGGCAAGCTATCCTCAGCATTTAAATGGTTATACAATTTTTCCCAGCCCGGGAAAAAGTTTTTTGCCTCAATTATTGGGGGACTCATCCTTTAAAAGAGATGCCCCAATATTTTGGCAATGGAGACATGGAAAAGCAGTAAGGGATGGGAGTTGGAAATTAGTAGCACATAAGGAAGTCTGGGAGTTGTTCAATTTGGAAACTGACCCCGTTGAGGAAATCAACCTTATTGACAAGGATAAAGAAAAAGCAGCACAACTAAAATCGCTCTATAAAGATTGGGCCGCCCAGTTTAAAATTACCAAAAGATGATTTTGATTTTTGATATGATGCGCCAACCTAGCCTAATGTTTTTTCTTTTTTTTAACTGCTCACTCTTTTTGGGCTGTTCCAACCCCACGGAAGGAGAAAAAAAACCCCCAAATATTTTGTGGATTACCGTGGAAGACATCAGCCCCGATCTGGGTTGCTATGGAGACCCATTGGCCCATACACCAACTTTGGATGCCCTGGCCTCAAAAGGATTTCGTTACAATCATGCCATTGCCAATGCACCCGTTTGTGCACCTGCACGAAACGCCATAATCACAGGAATGTATCCCTCATCTCTGGGTACACTTCACATGCGTTCTTTTTCCAATACCATGAAAAGCTCGGGAAGAATTCCAACAGAAATCAAACTCTACCCAGAGGTGTTGAGAAGTGCTGGATATTACTGCACCAACAACAACAAAGAGGACTATAATTTTAATTTGAAAAGAGAAATCTGGGATGAATCCAGCAAAACTGCTCATTGGAAAAAAAGACCCAATAAAAACACCCCTTTCTTTTCAATTTTCAATTTGACCATGACGCATGAAAGCTGCATCAACAATCAAGAAAAACACGAACGACTAACCCAAGACCTTCCTGAGCACTTGAGAACAGTTCCCGAAAAAATAGCAGTTCCCCCCTACTATCCAGACACGCCCGAAGTAAGAAGATTACTGACACGTCATTATGACAATATTGCCACAATGGATGCTGTAGTGGAAAAACTACTCCAAGAACTCGAAGAGTCCGGGGAAAGTAAAAACACCATAGTCTTTTTTTATTCCGACCACGGTACAGGTCTACCTAGACACAAAAGATGGCTGTTTGACACAGGGGTAAAAGTACCTTTTATCGTTTATATTCCGGAACAATACAAAGAGTTGTATCCCGCTGAACCGGGAAGCGAAGTAGATCAATTAATCAGTTTTATCGACTTGGCCCCAACCGCCATTGAGCTGGCAGGTGCTCAAATTCCAAAGAGCATGCAAGGGCAAGCTTTTTTGGGAAAAAATCTAAAACTGGAAAGAGATTATGTATTCTTGGCCAGAGGCAGAATGGATGAACGCTATGACATCCAAAGAGGGGTCAGAAGTAAAAGATTTAAATACCTCCGTTACTACGAACCCAAAAAATCATTTATACAATACATGAATACCCCCGAAGGAGGCCCTTTGATGACAGAACTAAGAAAGGCTGAAAAAGAAGGGGCGCTAAAGCCAGAAGGACAGCAACTCGTTGCGTCCACAAAACCCGCTGAATCCTTGTTTGATTTGAGTAAAGATCCAATGGAATTTAATGACTTAGCCAATGATCCAAGAATGAAAGAAGAGTTGGCAAGGCTTAGAGCCGTTCACGATCAATGGATGAAACAAGTACTGGACGTTGGACTAATTCCAGAGGCCATAATGAGAAACTGGGAAGAAAAGAACGATCAATCCATTTACAAATGGATTAGGACACAAGAAGATTTTTATGATGAATTGTTGTTGATATCCTCAACAGCAAATGAAAATATATTGTTTAAAGGGTTAAATCACCCCAATGAAGCCATTCGATATTGGGCAGGGCAAGGGCTTTACAATCTGGATAAAAAGATTAAAAAGGCCACTATCGACCGTTTAAACCAAAAACTCAATGATTCCGTTATCAATGTAAGTATTAGTGCTGCTCGGGCATTACTCAAGCATAAATCCCCCTCCAAAGAATTGATGAAAGTATTATCCAGCGGATTAAAAGCAGAAAACGAGTGGACGCGATTACAAACAGCTTTGGTGTTGGATGATTTTCAGAATGCGCTTAAAGTTTTGGAAAAACAATCACAAAATCTTATTGATTCCGACACAAACAAATATGTTGTTAGGGTTCTAAATCATGGGCTAAACGAGCTTAACGGAACTTCGAGTAAGGTCAGGTAATCTTATTTATTGAAATATTAGGGTATTTAATAACTTAATTAGGTAGCAATATTCAAAAAAAATTATATTTTTGGTATGATACATGTGTACGCACACAAAAAGTATATTCAACTAAAATTAATACAATAATGGATTTAAACAGAAGGAAATTTATCAAAGATGCCTCTCTTGTTTCGGCTGGGGTAATTGCCGGGGTAAGTGGTGTTAGCGCTGCTAGCACTGCGATGAGTGCCCAGAGTTACAGAAGAATTATTGGCTCCAATGATCGTCTTAACGTTGGAATCGTTGGGTTTTCAGGTCGAGCCAAAGGTTCGCTTATTCCCGCTTTTCAACAACATACAAAACAACAAAACTGCCAGATTGTAGGTGTTTCTGACATTTGGAACAGAAGGAGAGACGTGGGAAAAGCGTTTCTGGAAAAAACAACCGGCAACAAAATCGAAACATGGAGAAATAATGAGGAAATGTATGACAAAAATCAAATTGACGCTGTCATCATTTCGACTGCTGATTTCCAGCACGCCCTTCATACCGTTCAGGCTGCCAATGCCAAAAAAGACGTTTATGTAGAAAAGCCTTTTGCCGAAACCATGGAAGATGCCAGGTTAGGAAAGAAAGCTGCCAATGATGCGGGTATTATTCTTCAAGTAGGATCACAACGCAGAAGTGGGAAAAACTACCATGCTGCCGACAAGTATATGAAATCGGGAGCTTTTGGAGATGTGGTTATGGTCGAGATGACTTGGAACGTAAACCAACCCGGGAGATGGAGAGTATATCCCAATAAAGTAAAAGACATCAAGGAATCTGATGTGGATTGGAAAAGATACCTAATGAACCGTCCTTACCAAAAATGGGATCCAAGAAAATACTTAGAATATCGTTTGTTCTGGCCATTATCCTCGGGTATCCCTGGACAGTGGATGGCGCACCAGATTGATACTGTTCACTGGTTTTCAGGCCTAGAGCATCCAAGAAGTGTAGCTGCGAATGGTGGTATCTACCTTTGGAAAGATGGTCGAACCAACTTTGATACCATGACCGCGGTATTCGATTACGGTCCCTTGGATGATACTAACTCCGGATTTCAAGTGGTCTATTCTTCCCGCTTTACCAATTCTGCAGGAGGAACCAAAGAAATTTACTACTCCAATGGAGGTGAACTAAACATGAAGACCAACAAAGTAACACCCAACGGTGGACTTACAGAACGTTATTCTAGTGGAATGAACATGAAACCCAATCAATTGAAAGAATTTTCATTGTCTGAAATCGATACTAAGGTGGTTACTTCTGCCAATACTGGAGTGGATAACATGACTTCTAATCACATGCTCAACTGGCTGGAATGCGTCCGTTCCAGAGCAAAAACCAATGCACCGGTTGAAGCTGGGTATAACCACTCAATTGCCAACATCATGACTACAGCATCTATGAGGACTGGGCTTAAAGCCACTTTCGATGAAAAAAATCAAGAAGTGTTGGCTGGTGGAAAAGTATTCAAATACTAATACAGTACTATGATTAGGGCTTTTACTTTAATAATAATCCTAAGCGTCGTAATGAATTCATGCGAAGGACAACCCAAAACTACCGAAGCGGAATATGCTTCGGTAGTTTTTGTAAACGATACAGCAAACCAAAAAGTTGACGTACAACTTAATGGTACGCTATTTACCAGTTACCATTATCAAGCTTCACTTCCCAAACCCGTTCTTTTTCCTTTGGTTACCGCCAGTGGCAAAACACTCACAAGAGGTTTCCCTATTGACCCTCAACCGGGAGAACGTGTTGACCACCCCCATCATATGGGTCATTGGTTTAACTATGGAGACGTTAATGGATTGGACTTCTGGAACAACTCTAATGCCATTCCAAAAGAAAAATTAGAAGACTACGGTAAGATTGTACACAGCGAAATTGTTAAAATAAATCAAGAACAAGGCAGTCTTACTACTAAAAGTAGTTGGCAAAGTACTGCAGGTGAATCCATGCTGGATGAAACTACCGTTTTTGAATTCTCGCAAGAGGGCAATACCAGAATTATTGATAGGTACACCACACTTACCGCACTTCAAGACATTTCATTTAAAGACAATAAAGAAGGAGTTTTTGGCGTTCGTGTAACCCGTGCTATGGAATTACCCGCCAAAAAACCAGCAATTTTTGTCGATGCACAAGGCAATCCGACAGAAGTAAAGGTATTGGACAATACTGGTGTTAACGGGAACTACCTCAGCAGTGAAGGATTGGAAGGAAATGACGTTTGGGGAACCCGGGCCGAATGGGTAAAACTCTACAGCACAATAAAGGAAGAACCCGTTTCCATCACCATCATGGACAACCCCAATAATGTGGGCTATCCCACCTATTGGCATGCCAGAGACTACGGTCTTTTTTCGGCCAACCCCTTAGGTCAAGAAGTTTTTTCAAAAGGGAAAGAAGCTCTGAATTTTTCTTTACAAAATGGAGAGTCAGTAACGTTTCATTATAGAATGTTGGTACATAACGGATCAATTCTTGATCCAAAAGACATTAGTAAATTTTCGTTAGTTGATAATAAATATAAGACCTATTTCGACGGATCAGATCTTTCTCAATGGGTTATAAAAACTAGAAGAGGAGAGGCTGATGGTGTTATTGTAAAGGAAATTGATCTGAATGACAACATATGGTGGTCTGTTGAAGATAATCTTTTGAAAGTAAAAAATGGCCCAGATGAAATGGGCTCAACACTGTGGACCAAGAATTCGTTCGAAAACTTTAGAGTTCGTCTTAATTTTAAATTCATCGAAGGTAATATAGACTCTGGAATTTTTATGAGAGGAAGTGACCATTTAAATCCTCAAATTCAAATAGGCGTATCAGGTTCATTAAAAAGAGATATGACTTGTTCTCCCTACATTCCAAAAAAAGGGTATCCCAAAGAAGCTACTAAAGTTAAATCACTCCTCAAAATGAACGACTGGAATAACATGGTTGCTGAAGCTATAGGTGACCGCTACAGAGTATGGTTAAATGGGGAACAAGTGATGGATTACAGTATGGAAGATGCAAATCTTAGTGGCCCCGTTGGTATCCAGCTTCATAGCGGAAGAGAGATGGAAATCTGGTATAAATCAATCGATATTGCCAGTTTCTAAAGTTATCTTATATAAATAAAACCGCTATCGAGTTTAACAATTTCGTTGGCGGTTTATTTTATATACTACTTAAACAAACACTTATATTATGTTAAATAAAAAAATTTTCGTTGGTATTTTTCTTTTCTCAGTTTTACTGAGTAACTCACAGACTACAAAAACAGAAATCAATGAAATAGTTAAAGAGTGGGCGTCACCAACAAAATTTCCAGACCATGTTGTTTTAAGTGCAACTGAAGATCCCTCAAGATCAGTTGGAGTTAATTGGAGGACTGAAGCCAGTAATGAAATAGGTTATGTTGAGCTTGCAGTTGCTGGACCTGGACCCTACTTTAAAAAAAATAGCAAAAAATATAAAGCAGAAAGAACTGTAGTAGATTCTGAGCAAGCATACAAAGATGGATTCAAAGCTTCATATTTTGAAGTTCAAATCGATCAATTAGCACCTAATACTCTTTATGCTTACAGAGTTGGTAATTATCATTTTAAAAGTGAATGGCATCATTTTAAAACTGCTAATAACCAGCCGACTCCAATTTCTTTTTTATATGTAGGAGATGCTCAAAATTATATTTTAGAATTATGGTCCAGAGTAATTAGGAATGCATACAAAACAGCTCCTAATGCTGATTTTTTTATCCATGCAGGTGATTTAGTTGATGATGGTCATGAGGAGATTGATTGGAATGAATGGTTTGCGGCTGGAAGCTTTATTCATAGCGAAATACCAGCTATTGCAGTCCCAGGAAATCATGAGTATCGCTATCTTGATGGAAGTTTATTTTCACAGAATGAAGTACTTTCTGTTCAATGGAATGCTCAATTCGGTTTTCCTAAAAATGGTCCAAAAGGATTGGAAAAAACCTGTTATTATGTAGATTATCCAGATTTAAAAATAATAGCTCTTAATAGTAATATTGATATAAAACGTCAAGCTAAATGGCTGAAGGATGTTTTAAAGAGTAATGATAAAAAATGGGTAGTAGTTACTTATCATCATCCTGTATTTTCTGCATCTACAGGTAGAGATAACTCAGAACTAAGATTACTGTGGCAGCCTATTTTTGAGGAATATAATGTTGATCTGGCCCTTCAAGGCCATGACCATACCTATGCTAGGGGTGCTATTTATGAGAAACCCATCGTCGTTAAAAATGATGTTAAGAATCAAAACATTATAGGACCAGTATATGTAGTATCTGTTAGTGGAGGTAAAATGTACTCTGTCAATAAAACAGGTTGGGATGAATTTGGAGCAACTCAAGGTAAAACTGGAGAACGCATCCAATTATTCCAACACATTTCTATTGACGGAGACCGATTGATATATCGATCTTTTACTGCTACAGGGGAATTATTTGACCGTTTTGGAATATTAAAGCAAAATGGAAAAAACAAATACTTTGATTAAGAAGTAACAAAAATCCTACAGAATCATAAAAGCATTATTTCTAAAATGAAAATAAAATTAAAAAACGTTGGAAAGTGCTTTTTGAATTATACAATTTTAATTTTGGGTTTTCAGATTAATGCCCAATCAATAAAAGAACAGCCTAAAGAAATTATTTTACTAATAGGTCAATCAAATATGGCAGGGCGAGCCGAAATGATTAAGCAAGACTACCAAGTCGTTAAAAATGCTTTTCTGTTCGACAGTCTTAATCGATGGGTTCCACTAAAAAGTCCCCTAAACATTCACTCTTCGATTAGAAAAGAGGCCAGTATACAAAGATTCAATTTGGGGCATTCTTTCGCCAAGGAAGTAATTGCTGATGGCAACATCAACCCCCTGGGATTGGTGGTCAATGCCAAAGGGGGTACCAAAATCGATCAATGGATTCCCGGAACCCATTTCTTTAAGGAAGCCCTTAGAAGAGGCAAATCTGCAATTGGTGATCAGGGAAAGATCATTGCTACCTTTTGGCTTCAGGGAGAAGGCAATCTAGGGGATAAAGATCCAAAATTTGCCATCTACTTCAAAAAACTCAAATCTATAATTTACACTTTGAGAAAGGAGTTTAATAATGAAAAAATGATATTCATTGCCTCTGAACTAAATAAAAACCGGCCTGAAAATGAAGATTTTAAAAAAATGCTAGACAGACTCAATACCGAAATCCCCCATGGAGCATCGGTAAAGTCTGCCGGAACCTCAACATATGACGGTACGCATTACGACCATAAAAGTCTTGAGGTTTTGGGTAAAAGGTTTGCCATTAAGTTTAAAGAATTGTATAAAAAATAAAAATTAAATACATTGAAATTCAAAACATTCTACTACCTATTAATTTCATTCATTGCAATGCTCTTTCTGGGCTGTGGAGAAGAAAATATTCTACCCAAAGGTTTGAGAACCGATTTGATGCGTAATTCAGATTATGTAGGACTTAATGGAAAAAAACAATCCCTTATACTCCAAAACGATGTATTGACCAAGGGGCGGTACGAAATTGCAAAAGTTCAATCTGAAAACCCACTCTTTAATTGGATTCTGGACGATAGATCTCAAAACACCATCGCATATCAGATCTTGTTAAGCAGCAATCGAGCTGGATTAAAACAAAACAAAGGCGATCACTGGGACAGTGGCAAAATATACAGCCACCAATCCTCAACCATATACAAAGGCAATCCACTTCAAAAAAACAAGGTCTATTACTGGAAAGTCCGGTATTGGGAAAATGAGGATCAAAGTTCTGGCTATTCAGAACCTCAAGCATTTGTGATCGACCCCAATGCATCGCCTGAAAAATTTTCACAAGAACCACTGGTCGCTTCAGACGAATTTCCGGAGCTCACCAAAAAAATAGATGGAAGCTATTTTCTTGATTTTAGAAAAGCTGCTTTTGCTAAACTTAAAATCGAATTGAATTCATCAAAGGAAGATTCAATTCTGGTAAGTGTAGGTGAGATGAAACAAAAAAACGTTTTATCGATTGATGCTCAAGCAGGAAGGAACATCAGATACCATCAAACCCACTTAAAATTAAAACCGGGAACACACTGGTATGAAATCCCTTGGCCGGTAAACAAGAAAAGGGCCAGTAACCGTTTTATGATAAAAATGCCGGACTATATCGGAGAGGTTTACCCTTTCCGATTTGTCGAGGTTAAAGGTTATGGCGGCGATTTAAAAGCCCCTCAAGCTATCAGGACGGTGATCAATTATACTTTTGAGGAATCTGCCTCATCTTTTATTTCAAGTGACAAAGTTTTAAACCAAGTTTGGGATTTTTGTAAATATTCTATGAAAGCTACCAGTTTCTGTGGCTATTATGTAGATGGAGACAGAGAGCGAATCCCTTATGAAGCCGATGCTTTTATCAATCAACTTTCTCACTATGCTGTAGACGCTGAGTATGGCATTGCCAGGGGCAGTATGAAGCACTTGTTATTCAATCCTACATGGCCCACCGAATGGACCCTTTATAATATTCTGATGGCCTGGTATGATTATCTCTATACCGGAGACAATCGCTTCATTGAAAAATATTATGAGGAATTAAAAATCAAAACACTGATGGACTTGTCGGATGAGACAGGTCTTATAAGCACTTTGACAGGTAAACAAACGGAAGCCTTTTTTGAAAAATTACACAAAAATCATTGGGGAAAAAACAACAACCTAAGAGACATTGTCGACTGGCCTCAGGCGCAGCCTCCCGGTGGTTATGAGAATCTAAAGCATTTTACAGGAACAGAAAAAGAACATCCGGGAGAAAACGATGGTTATGTTTATCAAACCTACAATGCAGTGGTCAATGCCTTGTATTATGGGGCTTTGAAAATAATGGAAGAAATTGCCCTTGATCTAGATCAAAAGGAGGATCTAAGCTTATTTCAAACACGCAGTGAAAAATTCAAAAAAGCATATCTGGAAACCTTTCAGGATAAAAACAATGGTTTGATCAATGATGGGGAAGATACAGACCACAAATCTCAACACGCCAATATGTTTGCACTGACTTTTGGACTGATCCCGCAAAAGGACATAGAAAATGTAGTGACTTATGTAGCGCAAAAAAACATGTCCTGTAGCGTCTATGGATCACAAATTTTACTGGAGGGGCTTTTTGATTATGGCGGTGCGGATCATGCCATAGGCCTTATGGCCGCAAAAACAGAAAGAAGCTGGTACAACATGATCCGATATGGATCAACCATCACCATGGAGGCATGGGACAAAAGGTATAAACCCAATTTGGATTTGAACCACGCCTGGGGCGGTGCACCTGCCAATATTATTGTCAGAAAGATGATGGGAGTAGCCCCCCTGACCACTGGAGCGCAAAAAATTAAAATACACCCCAAAATAGGCACCCTTGAATTCGCAATCCTAAAAACCAGTTTTATCACAGGAACAGTCGAGCTTGAGTGTCGTCAAACCGACAACACTTTTGCGATGAATGTCAACCTACCGGGAGGGGTTACAGGAGACCTGATGATTCCTGCTTTGAAAGGTGATAAAAAGCTGTATATCAACGGCCAAACTACGCAAAAAAAGGCTGAGAAAGGATATTTTCATCTAAAAGATTTTCCTGCCGGAAAAACATCTTTTGCGGTTAAATAATCAAAATAAATAATATATTTTCAAAATTTATGAAAACTTACTAACTTTGAAAAAAATCATGGTAACATAAGAATTTAATAACTGTGTTATGGTGGTCAATGCATGTTACGCCAAACTTTACCAAGCATTGGATGATAATATTCTTAGACCAGACGATGGTGTGGAAGTTCAAATTTCCAGATGCCCCGAATGTGAAGGAATAATAAAGTCACCCTCTTATTTTGGTATTGAAATGGTTTGTAATAATTAATCTTTTAACTTAATAAATTACCCAATGAAAAAACTACTCATTATCATCCTCGTAGCATCAGCTACATTGACACAAGCACAAGGCTTTAAAGGTTTAGACAAAAGCCCTATGGATCGTGTTTTTTATCCTGTTTCCAACAGGGTTACTGATAAGGCCGTTGTCATCACTTACAGCCGTCCTCAATTGAGAGGGAGGAATCTAGAAGATGTGGTTCAAACCTATAAAATTTGGAGAACTGGAGCAAATGAAGCCACAGAGTTCAGACTTTATAAGTCAATCAAACTGGGAGGTAAAGTTATTAAAGCAGGGACTTATACAATGTATACCTACCCTAAAGACAATTCCTCCGAGATCATCATTAATTCAGCCACAAATGTCTGGGGGGCTTACAGCTACGACCAATCAAAAGACATTGCAAGAATCGAAGTACCCGTGACAGAATCAACCGAATATCTCGAAGCTTTCTCATTCGTATTTAGTGGTGAAGGAAACAACGTAGTGCTTCACGGTGGTTGGGGAAATGCAAGGGTAGAAATTCCAATTACAATTCTCTAAGCCTAACAAAAGCTTTTATTAAAACCCCTTTTAGGGGTTTTTTTATTCTATTAAACTTGTTATGGTCTAATAGTATTTTTAAGTAATTTAGTCAATTATTATCAAAACTTATGAAACAACTGCTGCTGGATTTTTACCAACGTTTGGGAATCAATCGAAGCATGGCCGAGGGTTTAGAGGCCATTACATTTGGCCTGATTGTTGTTTTGATGGCTTCTATTTTTTGGTTTTTCAGTAAACGTATTTTAAGGCTGATCTTTCTAAAAATCTCAAAAAGGACAAAATCGAAGTTTGACGATTTTTTAATCAAAAACAAAATCCCGGAAACCCTCTCCTTCTTCCCCCCGCTTTTTATTCTTATTGGATTTCTTCCCCAATCTTTGATCTCCTTCCCTCTACTTGAACCGAATGTAGCATCACTATTAGAAATATTGGGGACAATTGTTACCATCATTCTGGTAAGGCGGTTGTTAAACTCATTTAAAGATTTTTTCAAAACACTCAAAAATTTCAAAGATAAACCCATTGACAGCTACATTCAAGTGATAATGATTTTTGTATGGTTTATTGGAATCATGTTTGTTTTCTCCATTTTGTCGGGAAAAGACATCGGTACCTTTCTGGCTACTTTGGGAGCCCTTTCCGCTGTTATCCTATTGATTTTTAAAGACTCTATCCTCGGTTTTGTTGCCAGTATTCAAGTAACAATCAATGATACAGTAAGAATTGGAGATTGGATCACCATGAATAGCTACAATGCCGATGGGGATGTGATAGAAATCAACCTATCTACAGTAAAAGTTCAGAACTTTGACAATACTATCACCTCTATTCCTACTTATAAACTAGTTTCAGATTCGTTTGTCAATTGGAGGGGCATGAGCGAATCTGGTGGAAGAAGAATTAAAAGGGCATTATTGATCCGAGTATCGAGCATATTTTTTTTAGACGAACAGCACTTACAAAAGCTTTTAAAAATTGAGCGGATTGCTCCTTTTATTACACAAAGGAAAAAGGAAATCGAGGCTGAAAACAATACCCATCAGGCGGATAAATCTCTTTTACTCAATGGAAGAAACATGACCAACATAGGGCTTTTCCGAAGATATGCTTCGGCTTACCTAGAAAACCACCCAAAAATCAACAGTGATTTAACGGTAATGGTAAGGCAATTGGCACCAACCCCCGAGGGAGTTCCCCTTGAGGTGTATGCCTTTGTCAAAGACAAAGTATGGGGCAACTATGAAAGTATTATGTCCGATATATTCGATCATTTATTGGCTGCGATACCCTTCTTTGAATTGGAGTGTTTTGAGTATACTTCCAACCCTAATTTCCCTTCAAAACAAAAGGAATAAAATTAATTTTTTATTTACGGTTATCTTTGAGATTCTCATTACTTTTAAATTCTATAATTTTAAAAAAAAATTGATTTTATATGGATTTTTCCCAGCTTTACAATCCAGGATTTAAAAACAGAAATAGAGCCCATTTTGCTGCCATTGTCAATTTGGCCCTGGCAGACGATCACATCTCTGACGAAGAAAAAAAATTTATTGATAGACTGGCCATCTATCTTGAAATTGATCCGGACATGGTCAAAAAAGTTATGGAATCTCCCGAGTTGTATAAAGCCGACCCTCCTGCCGACAAAAACTCCCGCCTAGAGAGACTATACGACTTGAGTAAAATGATTTTTGCTGATAACATTGCCGATGACAATGAAAAAAAATTATTAAAGAAAATGGTAATTGGTTTAGGCTTTGAGGCAGAAAAGACCAATCAGGTTGTTGAAACTGCCCTTAGTATGGTGGCAAAGGGAATTGACCAAGATGATTTTGTAGAGGCCTTTAAGGTTTAATATTTCAAATCACTTACGTAATAGCCCATTTCTTCGTCAGCCATCATTAAGTCCCTATCAATATAGACCGAACTGGGATAACCTTTATCCGGGTCGTACTCTGCCTCCAGCCTGTGCACCTTATCCTTTTCGGCTTCCTCTATTAGATCAAACAATTGATCAATCGTTTGAATCCCCCAATGCTCATACTCATCATAGGAAGCTCCATCGACTTTTACTATTTTTCCATCGACAACTTGAACAGCCTTTGGAAGAGTAGCCTCCCTCCTGCAAAAACAAGAAATTTGAAAGGTATAGCTATAAGAATCAACGGCCAAGGCCTCCCATTTGTTTTTGCTAAGTTCAAAATCGTTGAGCGGCTCAATCTTTTTTTCGCTGCAATTCAACAATAAAAAAGCCAATAAATAAGTTTTTTTTTGAATCATTAATTTAACTTTCAATAACCAAAAATTAGTGGATAAAAATAATCCCAGTTTGCCTATTTGAAAATCTTCTGATAACGCCAATAGGAAAAAGCTCCCAATAGTATAACCATAACGATGGAGTAATATACAAAACTAGGGGTTATGATTTTGTCACCACTGGCATAGGAATGTAAACCGACCAAATAAAAATTCACCCCAAAATAGGTCATCAATATACTGGCAAAGGCGACTATGCTCATAAAATTAAAAGTCCAATTCCCCCTCAATCCTGGAACAAATCGCATGTGAATCACAAAAGCGTAAATCAAAATACTGATCAAGGCCCAAGTCTCTTTGGGATCCCAACCCCAATAACGTCCCCAACTTTCATTGGCCCACATACCCCCCAGAAAATTTCCTATGGTAAGCATGATCAAACCAATAGTAAGGGAAAGTTCGTTGATGATGGTCAATTCCTTGATGTTCAAACCTATTTTTTCTTTGTTCTTGATACCGGCAATGGAAATCAAAAGAAGTGCAACCACCCCAATGATCATACTGAGAGCAAAAGGCCCGTAACTACCTACGATCACAGCTACGTGGATCATCAACCAGTAACTATCAAGAACAGGCTGTAAATTTGCAATGGCCGGATCCATCCAATTCCAATGGGCAATCATCAGCACCATAGAGGAGACAAAAGCGGTAGCAGCTATGGTTAACTCAGATTTTCTTCCAAAAATCAATCCGAAAAACATGGTGGCCCAAGCCACATAGATCATGGATTCATAAGCATCACTCCAGGGGGCATGACCAGATATAAACCATCGGGCAATTAACCCTGATGTGTGTAACAGGAAAAGCAGTAGCAAACTGCCTTTCAAAACATTGATACTCAAATTCAAAATTTTACCTTCCCTAAAGATTTTAACAATCAGTAACATAAAAAGTAACAATCCCGCATAGAGATACCAACTGAAAAGTTTTTTAAATATATCGTATCGATTGTAAAGAATTTCGGCTTCAATTTTATCTTTAGAAGGCATAACAGCACCCCCAAATTTATTCTGAAACCCTTCAAGACTTTGCAATAGATTTTCGGCTTGGGCGAAGTCACCGTCGCTTCTGGCCAGCCTCAAAGCATTAAAATAAAGGGGTAAAATATTTTGGACGTAAAGGGAATCCTTTCCTTTAAAAGAAGCTTCATTCAGCTCGGGATAAGATACCCATTTGTTCGAAGGATCGCCGGGAATCGGAAAAACCCTTAGGACTTTTCCTTCCAATGCAGCATATAAAAGGTTGACCCTCTTGTCTACCTCAATAAAATCCTTTTGAAACTGATTGGGAACTGCAGTACGATAGGCTTCCTCCAATTGAGAAGAAATTTTATAATTACCTTGGTTGTCAAAAAATGAAACCAATGAGGTGTATTTTTGTTTGGAATCTACCCCTACAATTTTACGAAGACTGTCATTGCCTCGTTTAAGGTATATGATGGGGATATTGTACCAAAGGGCAGGGCTTTCAAAAATTGACATCATCACCTGATCTGCATTGAGCTCACCATAGTGGTCTTTTTTGCTGACCTTACGAAGCAATTCGGAAGAAAAAGTATTGGCCGGTTTCATTCGCCCACCCAGGTCTTGTATGACCAAACTACCAAATTTTTGGGCATGTTCCTTGGCAATAGTATTGGCCCTGACCACGGAGTCAAAATCAAAGTTGTTTTGTGAGGCATGGTTATGGACTTGGGCATTTAAACCCACAGATCCTAATAAGAATAGAAGGCCAACGAGTGCTTTCTTTTTATTTTTGATCTTTTCCAAAGCAACAGACAAGTCTTTAAATCTGGTCTTCCCAAAAAAGAAAATACCTATCATACTTAAATAGAGAAGTATATAACCTGCATAGGTGATCCATGTCCCCCAAAAATCGTGATTGACGGATAGGACTGTCCCCTTTTCATCAGGATCAAATGAGGCCTGAAAAAAACGATAGCCCTTGTGATCCAGAACATGATTCATATAGATATCATAATCGAAGGCATTTTGCTCTTCTACCGTTATTTTACTCATAAAAGAGGAGTAACTCTTTTCTGTACCGGGATACTTTTCTGCAATAAAATCGTTCAAACGAATGCTAAAAGGTAAATCTAAGCGCTTAGAACCAAACCTTAAGTAAAAATCAAGTCCACCCAGTGTGATTTTTTTCATATTGTTAACAATTCCCTTACCTCCCAACAGGTTAATGGTTTCACTTTTTCCATTTGTAGCTACCTGGAGTCGCAATGCATCCTGAACTTCAGCGGCACCCTCCTCGGATTTTACCCAGTCAAATTTTCCTCTAAGTGGAGGTTCAGGAATGACAAACTGAAATCCTTGAAGGTTGTAAAGCGAACGCAATTGTAATTCCTGCTCATTGTCCTTCTCAACCGAACCGGATTGTTGATCAGCCATCCTGAGGTATGTCCCGTCAAAAGGCGTTGTTATATAATGTAGTCCTGCCTCTGAACGTATGTTGACAGCACCGGCAATGGGATTGTTTAAAGTAAAAATAATATTGTGGATGTTCGCAACCTCGCCTTCCTTGAGAGAATGGTCGTGACGGCTACCGTCTGAGGATTCGACAATAGTTAGATAACGTTCACCGGAATCATCCAAAATCAATTGTTCACTGACATCCTCTGCATAATTTTCAAATCGGATGGAGAAGGGCTGACCGTTGAATTCATTTTCCCACTCAAAATCATTATTGACATGCTCAGAAAAAAGAAAGTCTTTTTCTAAAGTTTTACGCTGGGGGACACCTTGGATCTCTCCCTCAATAAAAACAGTCAAATAGGTTTTATCGGACAAAAAGGTGTTTTGGGCAGCTCCTTCGCGAATGGGCATGACCCCTTCGTATCCAAAATACCGGGTAATAAAGGCCCCAAAAATAGTTAAAATGAAAGATAAATGGATCATGAGAATCGCCCACTTCTCCTTTTTTAACAATCTGTATTTGAAAATATTTCCAAAAAAATTAACCATAAAAAGGGCCAAAATCAATTCAAACCACCATGCATTGTAAACCCATATTTTGGCGGTATCCGTACTGTACCAGCTTTCTATAAAGGTTCCAAATGCCATTGCTGAGGAAAAAGCAATAAACAACAAAGCCATCAACTGGTTCGAAAATAAATATTTAAGGATTTTTTCTTTCATCTCAATCTTCACCACATCATTTGCAGTGCAAAGATATCGGTTGAAATTGAATTATTATAACTTCAAAAGACCAAATTGTTGATCAAAAAAATGGTTTCTGTTAACAATCCAATCATCAGCACCTTAAACAAAACTTCCTTTTTAAATTGGCCTAGAAAACTGCCAGATAACTAATGGCCGCCGACACACAAATTAGTATTTGAAAAAAAAAATGAAGGGTTTCCTTGCTGGTGATGAAATATGTCGCAAAAGATCCAAAGGAGGTCAACACAATGATGGAGATGGGGATCACAAATAAAACCAAGTAAAGAATTGATTGCGGAGGGAAAAGTAGATGATTATAACAATATGATTTAGATATCTTAAAGTTAAGAAAAATATCTTTATGTATTTTTGATCAATGAGAAAAGTTATTTTGATTGGAGCGGGCCATTTGGCTTTTCATTTCTATAGGCAATTCTTGACCTGTAGGGAAGTAAATTTGATCCAGTGGTACAACAGATCGCTGGAAAAAATTGATTTTGCACAATCAAAAGTAGCGGTGACCAACCAACTGTCTCAACTCAAAACTGCCGATTTATACTTGATCTGTGTCAGTGATGATGCTATTAAATCCGTCAGTGAAAATATTCAAAACGATGGATTGATCGCCCACTGTGCCGGAGGGGTTCCTCTAAACCGACTGTGCGGACCGTCAAGAAAAGCCGTATTTTACCCCCTACAAAGCTTTACAAAAGGGCGTGATTTGAGTTTCAACAAGCTTACTTTTTGCATCGAAACCTCCCATCCCAAAGATCAAATCCTTCTTGAAGATTTGGCCAAAGCACTAGGTGGAGTTACCCATGAGTTTAACAGTGATAAAAGAGCCCAAATGCATATGATTGCTGTATTGATAAATAATTTTGGAAACCATCTACTACATCTAGGAAGTGAACTTTCTAAAAAACACAACATACCTTTCCATATTTTCAGTCTCTTGATAAAAGAAACTTATCAAAAAGCACTGGATAACGGTCCTGAAAATTCCCAAACTGGTCCTGCCTCTAGACATGACCAAAAAACCATAAATAAACATTTGGAGATGCTCACAGATTACGATTTAAAAAAACTATACCTAAATTTGACTACTTCAATTCAAAAAAAACATGAGCGATAAGAACTACAAAAACCTACTGAATACTGTTTCTACATTTGTCTTCGATGTTGATGGTGTGATGAACAATGGAAAATTAATGATAACCACCGAAGGGGAAATGTATCGGGAAATGAATACTCGTGATGGCTTTGCCATCAAATATGCCATAATAAAAGGCTATAAAATCGCTATCATATCGGGAGGCACCAATGAGGGGGTAAGAAAAAGACTCGAACTACTTGGGGTTGATAAAGTCTATTTGGGCACACTCGAAAAAGACATTGCTTTTGATGATTTTGTCAAAAACTACGATATCGATCCTGAAGAAGTGCTTTACATGGGTGATGACATACCGGATTTATCTGTATTGGAAAAGGTAGGCGTGGCTACCTGCCCTCAGGATGCCGTCGCCGATGTCAAAAAGATTGTGGATTATGTATCCCACAAAAAAGGAGGCGATGGATGTGTCAGAGAGATCATAGAACAGGTCATGAGGGTACAAAATAAATGGGGTTTTTAATAAATAAATCAGTAGTCTAAAACGATGATTCCCTTCAACGATTATCAAATTATACTGGCTTCTAGTTCACCCAGGAGGAAGGATTTTTTAGAAAGCTTGAGTATTCCGTTTACCATCAAAACCCATCAGGTTGATGAAACCTTTCCCCCAGAACTTAAGGGAAAGAAAATAGTCGAGTTTATCGTCCGACAAAAAAGCGCTCCTTTTATCAACTCCCTCCGCCCAAAGCAAATTGTCATTACCGCAGACACCATCGTTTGGTGTGAGAATCGATATCTGGGAAAACCAGAAAACAAAAAAGTAGCCAAAGAGATGTTGAAATTTCTGTCTGGAAAATCGCACGAGGTCATTACATCAGTAGGTTTTCTAACCAGCCAAAAATTTGAAATGATAACAGAGGCCACAAAAGTTTATTTCAAAAACTTTACGGATCAAGAAATCGATCATTATATCGAGGAGGCATCACCTTTAGACAAAGCCGGAGCCTATGGCATTCAGGATTGGATTGGGGCCATAGGGGTTACCCATATCGAAGGTAGCTACACCAATGTGGTTGGACTCCCTCTCGCTCAAGTAAAGGACAAATTATCAATTTTGGTTCAGGAGTAATGAGTCAACTGGATCAAAAATCGTATTTTGTGGAAGCATAACCGACAATTGAATTCCAATATATAATATTGACTCGTTAGAGCTACTTCAGCACAACATGAAACTTCGCAGTTGCTTTTTACCCTCCCAAACCAGATTACCAAAACCTTTTATTCTTTTGTTATTACTGATTTTTTGGATGAATTCGTCCAGTGCACAATCCTCCTCTGACATCTTTAAACAACTCAAGAAATTAAATTTTTTGGGTTCAGTACTCTATCTTGCTGCCCATCCCGATGATGAGAACACACGAGTAATCTCTTATTTTTCCAATCATGTATTGGCCCGAACAGCATACCTGTCCATGACCCGGGGTGATGGAGGTCAAAACCTCATCGGAGCGGAACTTCGTGAAGCACTGGGATTGATTCGAACACAAGAACTATTGGCGGCCCGGAAAATCGATGGAGGGACTCAGTTTTTTACTATGGCCAATGATTTTGGATATTCTAAAAATCCAAAAGAAACACTTTCCATTTGGGATAAAGATAAGGTTTTGGTGCAAACCATTGCCCGTATCCAAAAATTCAAACCCGATATCATCATCAACCGATTCAATAGCGGAAGCTCCGGCAGAACACACGGACACCATACCGCATCGGCCATGATCAGTGAATGGGCTTTTGAACAATTACATACAGATCAGACTGCGTGGCACCCCCAACGCCTGTTCCACAATACCTCATGGTATTTTTATGGCAGTCGAGAAAATTTTGAAAAAGCCAACAAAAAAGGCATGCTGGCCATCGATACGGGTGTTTTTGATCCCCTATCCGGAAAAACCAATTCAGAAATTGCCGCATTGAGTAGAAGCCAGCACAAGTCGCAGGGCTTTGGCAGTGCTGCAGCCCTCGGCGAAAGAATGGAATACTTGGAATTGATCAAGGGAAAAGAATTGACCCTCAATGACCCTTTCGAAGGCATCAACACCCAATGGTCAAGAGTAAAAGAGGGGGCTCCTATTGGAAAAGCCATTGAAAAAATCATTGAAGATTTTGATTTCTCTGCCCCCTACAAAAGTGTGGTTCCATTACTTGAAGTAAAAGCAATGATCATGGAACTACAGGACGAACATTGGAAAAGTGTCAAAAACGAGGAAGTCGATACCCTTATTCTTAACTGCTTGGGAATCGAACTTCAACTCAATTCAAATATGCCTTATGGAGTTTTGGGAGAAGAACTCCAAATCAAAGTTTTGGTCAACAATCCCAGCCCCCTGTCTGTGAGTTTAAATGGCATACAATGGAAAGACCAGTCGTATGATTTAAATAAAAGGCTCAAGACCAACCAGCTTTTCAATAAAAGCTTCAAAACTAAAGTATCCGGGTCCATCAGCAGTCCCTACTGGCTCATTCAAAAAGGCAGCCAAGGAATGTATACCACCGACAAAACAGAATGGATTGGGGCCGCAAAATCCCCGGTTGCCTACATTGCTGAACTCAGCTTTTCCATCAAAGGAAAAAAGCTAAAAATACGTTTGCCGCTTGAATTCAGAAGGACTGACCCGGTAAGAGGGGAAGTGGTTACACCATTTCACATCCTCCCGGAGGGCAGTCTGCAACTCGAAGCCCCCGTCTTTCTTTTCTCTACAGGTGAGAGTCGTAGGGTAAAAGTGAGTGTCAAAAATTTAGGCCCCTCTATTGAGGGAACACTAAAATTACAAAGCCCGGGATCATGGGAATTTAATCCAAAGTCTATTCAGGTGGCCATTAAGGGCAAGGGAAATCAAAGCGATTATTATTTTGACATCAAAGCGCCTTTAGAAACTACCGTAGGGTACTTAAAACCCTTACTTCAAACCCAAACAAAAACCTTGGGGGCCTCCCTTAAAGAGATCGCTTACAACCATATCCCCGAACAATATCTAGTTTCCCCTGCCCAATCCAAAGTGGTGGCTTTAAATTTAAAAACCGGGGTAGAAAAAGTTGCTTATATCGAAGGTGCTGGAGACAACATCCCACAAAGTTTAACTGCCTTAGGGGTCGAGGTAGAAATATTAAAAGCCAAAAATATAACCTTCGAAAAATTGAACCCTTTTGATTCGGTTATCCTGGGTATCAGGGCCTTTAATGTTAAAGATGCTTTGGCTTACAAAAACAAGATCCTTTGGAAATATGTTGCGGCCGGTGGAAACCTTTTGATCCAATACAACACAAGCAGAAGATTAAAAACCAAAAAACTGACTCCCTTTACTTTAAACATCTCAAGAGATCGTGTGTCTAGTGAAAGTGCCGAAGTTCATATCATCAATCCAAAACATCCGATTTTTAATTATCCAAATAAAATTACAGCCCAAGATTTTGAAGACTGGGTTCAAGAAAGAGGCTTGTATTTTCCCAATCAATGGGATCCGCAATTTACCCCTCTATTACAAATGAATGATGTTGGGGAATCTCCCAAAAAAGGTTCTCTGTTAGTTTCCAACTATGGTAAAGGTAGGATCGTTTATACTGGCTTAAGTTTCTTCCGACAACTTCCTGCGGGTGTACCCGGAGCCTATCGGTTGTTCTTTAACCTTATTGCAAAACCATGAAAAAAGAATTGCCTAAAATATATTGTATACTGCTGTTGACACAATTATTTTTTTGGAGTTTTTTTTATCTGTTTATGAAAATTTTTAGTTAATGGAACTGACCGACTGGGCGGTATTGAGCCTCACCTTGACGTTTATTATTGTTTATGGGGTTTGGAAGAACAACGCTCACAAAAACATCAGGGATTATATTAGAGGTGGAAATAAGGCTTCGTGGTTTACCGTTGGGCTTTCTGTCATGGCCACACAAGCCAGTGCCATTACCTTTTTGTCTACCCCCGGTCAAGCTTTCAATGATGGGATGGGCTTTGTACAATTTTATTTTGGATTGCCATTTGCCATGGTGATCATCTGCTTGTTTTTCTTACCTGTTTATCACAAACTAAAAGTATATACTGCCTACGAGTTTTTGGAAAAACGTTTTGACCTTAAAACCCGAACCCTAACCGCCATTTTGTTCCTCATTCAAAGGGGTTTGGCAGCCGGGATTACAATCTACGCCCCAGCTATTATTTTGAGTGTAGTATTGGGCTGGAATCTTAAACTACTGGTGGTCGTCATCGGTTTTTTGGTAGTATTTTATACACTGGTCGGTGGAACACAGGCTGTTAATATCACCCAAAAACAACAAATGTTCATCATCTTCTCGGGTATGATAGCCGCCTTTATTTTTATTGTAAAAGTACTCCCCGAAACGCTTTCTTTCCCCAATGCACTTCGATTGGCGGGATTGAATGATAAAATGAATGTCCTAGACTTCAGTGTAGATCCCAACAATCGTTATACCTTTTGGAGTGGGATCACGGGAGGGTTGTTTTTGGCCCTGTCCTACTTCGGAACGGATCAAAGCCAGGTGCAACGCTACCTCTCCGGAAAATCACTGGCCGAAAGCCAAAGGGGTTTGATCATGAATGGATTTTTAAAAATCCCTATGCAGTTTTTTATACTACTGATTGGAGTTTTAGTCTTTGTCTTTTTCCAATTCGAAAAGCCACCACTCCATTTCAACCCTTATGCGGTAGAAAAAATAAAATCCACCCCCGGAGGGAACAAGTTTGAAGCACTTGAAATCGCCAACGACATCATTTACCAAGAAAAACAAAAACAACTCCAAAAAGAAGATTTTTTCTCTAATACAGGCTCTCAAGCCAAATACCTCCAACTGGAAAAACAGGCCCAAAGGAATCGGACCGAGGCCAAAAAAATCATCGAGGCCAACCAACCTCAAGTCGAATCCAACGACAAGGACTATGTTTTTATCTATTTTATTTTAAATTACTTACCACAAGGCTTGATCGGACTGCTATTGGCGGTGATCCTATCGGCTGCCATGAGCTCTGCTGCCTCTGAGATCAACGCCCTCTCTGCGACTACGGTGGTTGACTTATATAAACGTTTCAATGGCACTGGGGACGAAAAGCATTACGTATGGACAGGAAAAGTATTTACACTGTTTTGGGGTATCATTGCAATTGCATTTGCCCTGGTGGGGAATCTCTTTGAAAACCTGATCCAACTGGTCAACATCATCGGCTCCCTCTTTTACGGAACCATTCTGGGTATTTTTCTGATCGCCATATTTATAAAAACCATCAGGGCCAATCCAGTATTTTATGCTGCTATTTTGAGCGAAATCATTGTATTGATTGTCCATAGCCAAGAATGGGTAAGCTTTCTTTGGCTCAATGTAATTGGAGCTGTGCTTACCGTTTTAACGGCTGTTATGATTCAACTTATCTTTAAGAAATAGATTGATTTAGTTTTAAGTATCATTACCAAAATTTACCAAATAAATTCAATTTAACGATTGGTTAAATCCGAATTATTAAATAAAAAAAACCCTCCAATGGGGAGGGGAAGATTTAATTATATTTAAAAAAACGACTAATTACTCCATGTTGCAATAGATACCTTATTCATAATGACATAGTCTTTGTTACCGGCTTTTTCGGCCAGAGCTAAAGATTTTTTAACGGCTTTAAGCGCAGCTTTTTTATCATTGCGTTTGGCTAGTATCAGGGCATATTGACGGTACATCCAATAGGCGGGTTTTTCCCGCATGTCCAACGCTTTTTCCATCCATCCTTGGGCTTTTTTCAAGTCCTTATTTTCTTCCAGATAGTATACCGCCGCTTGATAATAATCCCCTGCTTTGGGCTCATCTGAAAGGGTTTTTTCAATGCTCTCCAACGCTTTGGTTTCAGTTGGAACTTTTAATAAAATCGGAACCAGTGTATGTTCCCATATCAGATTAAGTGTTCCACTGTTACTTTTTAAATCAGAAAAAGAAATTGTAAAAGTCTCTACCATGGGTTCAAAATAGACCGGTTGAACAACCACCGTTAGTGCCACCTGATCCACTTCCCAATTATTGGAAGCATTTCCCTTATTGTTTTTCTTGTAAAAATAAACCTCCCATTGATCAGCAGAGGGGCGGGTATATAAAGCGTATTTCCCTGAGGCCAGGGGTTTACCCGCAACGTCCACAGCATCCGAAAAATAAACAGTGGTATTCTTGTTGGCCCCTGTTCTCCAGATGTCGCCATAACGAACCAAACCTCCAATGATGTCTCTTCCTCTTGCAGAGGGACGTGAGTAGTCCACCTCGACTTGAGTCAATCCCAATTGTTGAGAAATTTTTCCTCTAGGACTTGATGGAGGGGTAACAACCTGGGCAAACCCCCCCACAAATAAAAAATTAAAAAGCAAAAAGTAATAAGTAATTTTCATAATATATTTTTATTCAAATTTATAAAACACCTATTAAATACAAATTCTTTATAAAATGTTTATATTTTGTTTAATATTTGATATAAATCATTAAACAATTATTACCTTTGTATAAGAAGTTTGTTATGAAAATATATCGATTACACGAGGTTCAAAACTTGCCCATCAGTATGGATCAAGCTTGGCTTTTCCTCAGTGACCCCAAAAACTTAAAAACAATTACCCCCGATTATATGGGGTTTGAAATATTGGGAGGTGACGAAAAAATGATTTATCCAGGACAGATCATCAAGTATATTGTAACCCCGGTAATGGGCATCGCAACCAAGTGGGTAACAGAGATCACCCACGTTAGAGAAGGGGAATATTTTGTTGACGAACAAAGGATTGGCCCCTACGCCTTATGGCATCACAAACATTTTATACGACCCATAGAAAATGGAATTGAGATGGAGGATATTATTGACTATAAAATACCTTTTGGAATATTGGGTCAAATGATTCACCCCATTATCGTCAAACCCAAACTGAAAGAAATATTCAATTACCGACAAAAGAAATTGGTGGAATTGTTCGGAGAATACAAAAGCTAAAATGAGAAAAAATATATTGATTGTAGGAGGAAGTTCAGGCATCGGCTTATCATTGGTCAAAAAGTTACAGTTCGACCATAACCTTATTGTTGCCAACAGAACCAATAAAGCATTAAATGGACTATCGGTCGAGTTCATACCCTACGATGTGGAAAATGGTGAATTGGAGGTCTCCAGCCTACCAGAAACCCTCCATGGGTTGGTTTATTGTCCGGGTACCATCAACCTAAGACCATTTAAGGGTCTAAGACTGGAAGCCTTCTCCAGAGATTTTTCAATCAATGTGATGGGAGCGGTCAAGACCCTACAAGCTGTTTTGGGAAGATTACAAAACAGTGAAGTACCTGCCAGTGTGGTGTTTTTTAGCACAGTAGCTGTGCAAACGGGTATGCCTTTTCACTCATCGGTCGCCGCAGCAAAAGGAGCTTTGGAAGGATTGTCGCGTTCCTTGGCAGCAGAACTGGCCCCCAAAATCAGATTTAATGTCATCGCTCCTTCTCTAATAAATACACCTCTGGCTGAAAAATTTCTTAACAACGATGCCAAAAAAAGCAATGCTGCAGCAAGACATCCCTTGCAAAGGATCGGAAGTTCCGAAGAAATAGCTCAAATGACAGCATTCTTATTAAGCGATCACAGCAGCTGGATTACTGCCCAAACCCTTACAATTGATGGTGGAATAGGAAGTATAAAAAGTTAACGGTTATGCAAAAGTTCACAATTTTTTGGTTTAGAAGAGACCTTAGAGTAGAGGATAACAGAGGGCTTTATGTAGCATTAAGAGGAAAAAATAAAGTCATCCCTATTTTTATCTACGATACAGGAATCATAGATAAACTATCAAGGGATGATCACAGATTAACATTCATCCAAAAAGCCTTGGGTGGCATCAATAACGCTATGAAGAGGAACAGATGCTCGGTCGGAATTTATCGGGGCACTCCCAAGGCTATTTTTAATAAAATCATTCGAGAATTTCCCATTGAAAAAGTCATCACCAACCATGACTATGAAACTTATGCTATTGAACGTGATGAAGAAATCAGAAAGCTTTTAAAAGCAGAAAGCATCGACTTTTTCACCTACAAAGATCAGGTCATTTATGAAAAAAATGAAGTGACCAAAGACGATGGAAACCCCTATGTAGTCTACACTCCCTACTCAAGAAAGTGGATGGCCAAGTTACGTCAAGAGGGGATAAAACACTATCCCTCTGAAGACCATTTAGATAACGTTTACAACGAAAAGCCACTCCCTCAAATATCTCTTGATGAAATTGGTTTTGAGATTTCGAAGATGGTCCCAAAAGGTTTTGAATTTGATGAAGAACTGATTGATCAATATGAGGAAACCCGAAATTTTCCGTCCAAAGACAGTACTTCTCGTTTGGGTGTACACTTGCGTTTTGGTACCCAAAGCGTTAGGAAATTGGTCGAAAAAAGTGCTGAAAGAAAAAATACAACTTTTTTAAAGGAACTTATCTGGAGGGAATTCTTTATGCAAATTCTTTGGCATTATCCACATACAGAGGGTCAAAGTTTCAAAAAGCAATACGATCGAATCGAGTACCGCAATGACGAAAAAGAATTCGAAAAATGGTGTCAAGGGAAAACAGGCTACCCCCTAGTAGATGCAGGCATGAGACAACTTAATCAAACAGGTTTTATGCACAACCGCGTAAGGATGTTAGTCTCCAGCTTTTTGTGTAAGCACCTTCTGATCGACTGGAGATGGGGGGAAGCTTATTTTGCTAAAAAGCTGTTTGATTATGAAAAATCAAGTAATTTAGGAAACTGGCAGTGGGTCGCGGGTTGTGGAGTGGATGCTGCACCCTATTTCAGAATCTTCAATCCCCATGAGCAAGTCAAAAAATTTGACAAAAACCTCAACTATATCAATCAATGGGTTAAAGACATAAATGAACTCACTTATCCCGAACCCTTAGTAGATCACAAATTTGCAAGAGAGCGCTGCTTAAAAGAATATAAAGCTGCACTCAACCCAGCATGAAAGCTGTAAAAAAACAGCACCTGCCCAATAAAGTCTGTCCGCAATGCGAACGACCTTTTTCTTGGAGAAAAAAATGGGAACGCAATTGGGAAAACGTCAAATATTGCAGTAAAAAATGTCAAAAACAGAAAACACAGCTTTAGTTTGGTACAGAAATGACCTGAGAACTTTGGATCATCTTGGACTGAAAAAGGCCGTAGAAAGCAGTCGAAGAGTTGTGGCTTGCTTCACTTTCAACCCAAAGCACTACCACACCCATCCATGGGGTTTCAAAAAAACAGACCGGTTTAGAGCCCAATTCCTCATTGAAAGTGTTGAAGCTCTACAACAAGCGCTGAAATCGTTGAACATTTCCTTGATCATCGATACAAAGACTCCGGAAAAAGTACTACCTGAATGGATAAAAAAATACAACGTAAAGGAAATTTACCTACAACACGAATGGACTGAAGAAGAAAAAAAAGAAGAGGAGGCCGTATTAACACAAATTGATTCCAACATCACATGGAACAGACATTATGAACAATTTCTTTTTCACCCTAGTGATTTGCCTTTCAGTCGATCACAATTACCTGAGATCTTCGGTACTTTCAGAAAACGTTGTGAAAAAGAAGTTCAGTTGCGGCCATCATTCCCCAGTCCTGCCGCCTTGCCCACCTCCAACCTTATTGTGGTTGATGATAAAGTTCCCACTTTAGCCGATTTAGGGCTTCCTCCCCTAGAAAATGATCTAAGGTCAGCTTTTCCTTTTTTGGGAGGAACAAAGGCTGGAATGCAGCGATTGGATCAATATTTTTGGAAAAGCAAAAAGTTATCCTTTTACAAGAATACCCGAAATGGACTCTTGGGAACTGATTACAGCTCCAAATTCTCCCCTTGGATAGCCAATGGTAGCCTATCGCCAAAAACCATCTATTGGGAAATCAAACGCTATGAAAATGAAATTCAAAAAAATCAATCAACCTATTGGCTGATTTTTGAGTTGATCTGGAGGGATTATTTTAAATATATTTCCTTGAAATACGGAAATAAAATTTTCAAAATTGGTGGGATTTTAGAGAGAGATTATTCATGGAACACAGATCTAGAAAGGTTTCGACAATGGGCCGATGGGTTAACCCAGAAACCTTTTGTAA
Source organism: Flavobacteriaceae bacterium UBA3159 (assembly GCA_002364535.1). Lineage (GTDB taxonomy): Bacteria > Bacteroidota > Bacteroidia > Flavobacteriales > Flavobacteriaceae > UBA8316. The sequence goes on from DEYL01000054.1 coordinate 77,690, forward strand.
ATGCAAACATGATAGAACTCAAACATACCGGGTGGATGAGTAATCGCGGGCGACAAAATGTGGCCAGTTATTTTGCCAAGGACATGAAAATGGATTGGCGGATCGGAGCAGCCTATTTTGAATCACTTTTGTTAGACTACGATGTACACAGTAATTATGGCAACTGGATGTATGTCTCAGGAGTGGGCAACGACCCCCGAGACCGAAAATTTGACGTTCAATGGCAAGCAAAGCGTTATGATCCCAATGGAAAATTCCAGAAACTCTGGCTTCAAAAAACTTTATTTTGATTACACTAAGGCTGATACTGGGAGATCAACTGAATTTGAAGCACTCTTGGTTTGAAAAGCAAGACGAAAACACCATATACGTCCTTTATGAATTGCATCAGGAAACGGATTATGTAGTCCATCACATTCAAAAATTAGTAGCCTTCTTTTCTGCCATGCGGTCCTTTGCCTCAGACATTCAAAATCAAGGACATCAAGTACTATATTTTGATATCAACAGCAATGCCTCAAAAAATTCACTAGAGAATAACATCAAAGACCTTATTAGCCAAAAAAATATTGGAAAATTTGAATATCAACTGCCCGATGAGTACCGTTTGGACGAACAACTCAAGTCCGTCTGTAAAAACATCAATATACCCTCAAAAAGTGTTGATACGGAACATTTTTTAACCACCAAAGAGGAATTAAAATCATTTTTTGAAGGAAAAAAACAACTTATCATGGAGTTCTTCTATCGTAACATGCGAAAGAAATACGATCTTTTGATGGTGAAAGGACAGCCTTTGGGAGGGAAATGGAATTTTGATAAAAACAACCGTAAAAAATGGAAAGGGGAGCCTCCCATTCCCCAACCTTACCGCACTGATAAAAAGGGAAATCAACAAGTTTATGAATCCATCATCAAGGCAGGAATTAAATCCATAGGAGCCTATGATGCCGAAAGTTATCTTTTCCCGGCCGATCGAGAAGAAGCGCTTGAGCAACTGGACTATTTCTGTGAAAACCTATTGGTTCATTTTGGAGATTACCAAGATGCCATGCATACAGATGAACGCAATCTTTTTCACTCGAGAATTTCATTTGCCCTTAACACTAAAATCCTTCACCCCCTCGAGGTGATGTGTACAGTCATCAAATACTATCAAAAGAATCAAGAGCGCATTGCTCTTTCACAAGTTGAAGGATTTGTCAGACAAATACTGGGGTGGCGAGAATACATGCGGGGTATCTATTGGCGTGAAATGCCGGACTACAAAACCCGTAACATACTGGAAAACTTCAATCAACTACCTGACTTCTATTGGACCGGAAAAACCAAAATGAATTGTCTAAAAGAAAGCATTACAGATTCTTTGGAAACTGCCTATGCGCACCACATACAGCGATTGATGATAACCGGTAATTTTGCCCTGTTGATTCAGTGCCACCCCGATGAGGTCGATGCCTGGTATTTGGGCATCTATGCCGATGCAATAGAATGGGTGCAGTTACCCAATACCCGTGGCATGAGCCAATGGGCAGACGGAGGTATCGTAGCCACAAAGCCTTATGTCTCTTCTGGCTCCTATATTCATAAAATGAGTAACTACTGTGAAGAATGTCACTATGACCGGAGCAAAAGAATTGGTGAAAACGCCTGTCCTTTTAATAGCTTGTATTGGAACTTTTTGGACGACAAAAAGGAACATTTCAGCAAAAATAACCGTATGGCCATGATGCTGAGGCTATTGGATAAAATTCCCGTACTGGAAAAGGAAGAGATAAAAAACAGAGCACTATCCATAATAGAAAATCCCGATGAATTCTGATCGTGAACCCATTCATATTGTTTGGTTAAAAAGGGATTTACGACTCGAGGATCATCCCCCTCTTCGAAACGCGTTATTGTCAAAACGCAGGGTTCTAGTGCTCTATGTTTTTGAAGACATACTATTTGAGGACCCGCACTACAGCCCCAGGCATTTTAACTTTATCAAGCAATCAATCAAAACATTGAATGACCAATTGAAGTCCTACAACAGCAAGGTTCTCTCCGTCACAGGGAAATTGACTAAAGTACTTGAATCCATTTCAAAAGTGTACCGAATCGAAAAAATATGGGCCCATCAAGAGACAGGTGTAATGACCACCTTCAATAGGGACCATGAGCTTGCTCAATGGTGCGATGAAAGTCACATTTCATTTGAGGAGCACCTTCAACAAGGTGTCTTTAGGGGGATGAAAAACAGAGTGAACTGGTTAAGAAAATGGGACGCTTTGATGAATGAAACCATCATTCCTACCCCTCTCAAAAAGGGCGTACTGATTACAAAAAGGTCAATAGGTCAACTGGAGGATCAAATACCAACTATGGAGTTGGAGGTGAAACCCCATCCCAAACGTCAAATGGGAGGGAGTCAATATGCAGTGAGGTATCTCAATTCTTTTTTTAATGATCGATATAGGAATTACCAAAAACACATTTCCAAACCGGACCTATCACGCAGGAGTTGTAGTCGGCTTTCCCCCTATCTGGCCTTTGGGAACCTGTCGATGCGTCAAGTTTTACAAAAAACAGAATATGAGTCAATAAATGGCAACAGAAGCTTTGCATTGAAAGCTTTTGGTTCACGATTGCGGTGGCAATCTCACTTTATTCAAAAATTTGAAATGGAGTGCTCCATGGAGTTTGAAAGCATCAACAAAGGTTACCAAAAACTGGACAAATCTCTTAACGAAGAATACATTAAAGCATGGGAAACAGGACAAACTGGTGTCCCTCTTGTTGATGCCGCAATGCGTTGTTTGGTCGAAACCGGCTATTTGAATTTTAGAATGCGTTCCCTGGTGGTATCATTTTTCACCCACCACCTCTGGCAACCGTGGCAGGCTTGTGCACATTTTTTGGCCAGACAATTTTTGGATTTTGAGCCCGGCATTCACTACCCCCAACTGCAAATGCAAGCCGGCGTCACCGGCATCAATATGCTGAGAATATACAACCCCGTCAAAAATGGTCAAGAACACGACCCCAATGGGCAGTTTGTAAAACAATGGTTACCGGAATTGGAAATGCTACCGGAAGAAATGGTTCACAGTCCTTGGGAACTGACACCAATTGAAGCCGGTGTTTACGGTTTTGAATCCGGAAAAGGTTACCCCCACCCTATTGTTGATTTACAAAAGACAAGGAAACATGCAACCAGCTCGCTTTGGCCTTTGTCTAAAAGTGCTCCAGTAAGGAAAGAAGGGAAGAGAATTTTGGCGAAACATACTTTGGCAGACCGAAACAGTTTAATGAGATAAAACACCCGAAAAAGATCATTAGAATCAATTGAAAACAATCAACATGAAAAAACAGATTGACCTGAGACTGGATCAGATAGACCGAATCATTGAAATGGCTTGGGAGGACCGAACGCCCTTTGATGCTATTCAAATGCAGTTTGGGCTCAAGGAAGAAGAAGTTATTCGAATGATGCGTAGGGAAATGAAATCCAGCAGCTTTAAAATGTGGCGTGCCAGAGTTCAGGGTCGAAAAACCAAGCACCTCAAACAGCGGGAAACCGAAGTAGACCGTTTCAAATGCAGCCGTCAAAGAGGAATCAGTAACAACAAAGTTTCTAAGCGCTGATTGGGGAGGTACATAATGTTGTCAATAAACAACCTCTACATTCATACCATAGGCCGCTACCCCCATCTGAGTCCATGTCCCCTGACTGGTAGCACGGGCATAGAGGTTGGAACCAAAAAATCCCGCAGAAAACAATAGTTCCCCAGAACCCAAATCTTCAATCCACTCGATGGAAATCAAAAAATCGTCCTCCATTACAATATCATAGGGTTTGAGGTCAAGGCTGACACTACCTGATTCGATGTCCGTCTCGATCATAATCGTCTCATCCAATAGATTTTCATTGGGTATTCCTTGTTTGAGACTGTAAAAATTAAGTCGAAAACGAACGCTGCCGTATGTATTTTTGGCAATGGATAAATTGAAAGCCTCAACGAAAGTGGGACTTTTTCTAATCCTACAGATAAAACCGATTTCGTTTCCCAAGTCATTTGAGGTAAAACCGCCAACCAAAGTTTTGGATTCGGTTTTATTTCCCAAAATCTTACGCTTGTATTTTTTGTTTTTTTTTCGAACTACAGTAACCCCTTCCAATAAAAGTGCTTCTTCTTTCAATAAAATGATGTTTTCTGCCTTTTCTTGTGCCAAATAATCTTGAACCACAAAATCTTTTTTTCCAAAACCGATCATCGAAAAGCGTATAGTGTCCAAGAGGAATTCTGGATTGAGTTCCAATAAAAAGTCCCCGTACTTATCGGATACTGTGCCCAAATTTTTATTTAAAACACCAATATTGACGAAGGGCAATGGTTGGCGGGTTTCGGCGTCCAATACCTTAGCAGTGATGAATTGAGCTTGAAGGTTGTAGGCAAGTAAAAGAAAAAAAAGGATGGGGGCATTCATAGTATTTAGGCTTGCAATCGGGTAATCTTTGCGCCTATGGCTTTTAAGCGACCTTCGATGTTTTCGTAACCGCGATCGATTTGCTCGATATTATGAATGGTACTGGTGCCTTTTGCCGAAAGTGCAGCAATCAATAAAGAAATACCGGCTCTGATATCTGGCGAAGTCATCACAGTAGCTTTGAGTTGAGATTTGAAATCATGACCAATTACTGTTGCGCGGTGGGGATCACACAAAATGATTTTGGCACCCATGTCTATGAGTTTGTCCACAAAAAAAAGTCGGCTTTCAAACATTTTTTGGTGGATCAATACACTTCCTCGCGCTTGAGTGGCTACAACCAGCACAATACTCAGCAGGTCGGGAGTAAAACCGGGCCAAGGAGCATCAGAAACGGTCAATATAGAACCGTCGATATAACTTTGGATCTCATACCCATTATCATGGAAAGGGATAAAAATATCATCTCCCTTTCTTTGAAGCTCTATCCCGAGTTTTAAAAATACGTTTGGAATTTGCCCCAAATCATCCCAACTGACATTTTGTATGGTAATTTCGCTTTTGGTCATCGCAGCCAATCCAATCCAACTGCCTATCTCGACCATATCAGGCAGCACCCTGTGTTCTGTTCCGGACAAATTACTTACCCCTTCAATAGTAAGGAGGTTGGAGCCTACGCCAGAAATTTTAGCCCCCATACTATTCAACATTTTACACAATTGTTGAAGGTAAGGCTCACAGGCGGCGTTGTAGACGGTGGTGGTTCCTTGAGCCAAAACCGCGGCCATTACAATATTGGCGGTTCCTGTTACCGAAGCCTCCTCCAACAACAGATCACGACCATGCAGTTGATCTGCAGTAACAGTGTAAAAATAATCTTCTTTGTGGTAATTAAAATTTGCGCCCAGTAGCTTAAGACCATCAAAATGAGTGTCCAGCCTTCTCCTGCCAATCTTATCTCCTCCGGGGCGTGGAATTGATCCCTTGCCATATTTTGACAACATTGGGCCAACGAGCATTACCGACCCCCTCAACTGTTTGGCATCGGTTTTATACTCTTGGGATTCAAGAAAGTTAGGATCTATTGCATCGGACGTAAATGCATACTTTCCTTTTTCCTGTTGGGCTACTTTTACTCCTATTTTTTGGAGCAATCCAATGAGTTTATTGACATCAACAATATCAGGAAGATTGGAAATGGTAACGGTTTCTTCTGTGAGCAAGACAGCACATAAAATCTGCAAAGCTTCGTTTTTTGACCCTTGTGGGGTGATGTTACCTTTTAAACGATGACCTCCTTCAATCTGAAAACTACCCATTAAAACTGCAAATTAATATCTTTTACGACTGTTGTTTCTTTTGTTCCTATGTTTTTGGTTGTTTTTGGAGCCATTGCCATTTTTGGAACGAATTTTAAGAAATTCAGAGGCGTCTGTCAATGGAAGATCCTCTTCCCTAACTTTAAGTTTATTGTCAGATAATTCGAGTAAATGATTGAAAATTACCTCGTCCTGTACCGTGTCTTTGTTCCAGTTCAAGAAACATTTTTTCATGTGATTGGCAATGTTGTAAACCAGTGCATTTTTAAGATCCCCATCTTCCCAATTCATCGCCACATTGATCATACTTTTGATGTTGTTGCCATAGAAACGATACTTGGGGTTTCTTTGAGGATATGCCAAGCGATCCGGTTTCTGCTCCAAAACTTCCTGCTGTGGTTTTTCGAAGGGACTGTCCACATCCAATTGGAAATTTGACATGATAAAAAGTTGATCCCACAATTTGTGCTGAAAATCGGGAACATCACGCAAGTGGGGGTTCATATTACCCATGATCCCAATAACCGCACTGGCCATTTTATTGCGCTCTTCACGATCCTGGGTTTCCAGGATTTGATTGATCATCAACTGAACGTGCCTGCCATACTCAGGTATGATCAATTGGGTTCTTTTAGTATTGTATTGTAGTGTTTCCATGAAGGGAAAATATTTGACTTAAGTGGGGTTGGAAAGGTGCAATTTACTAAAATTCAAATAATCGGCTATTTAAATACAGGATTTATTACAAAATGATAACGCCCTCAAACTCAGAAGCTTTTTTATAGATAGCAATCACTTCCAGCGGAGATTTCATTTCGATAGTGATGGTGAGGCTTTGAAATTTATTTTTAGAGGAGTTGACCAAGGATACACCTTCAGAAGGGTTGTTGAATAAATCTTTGAGTTTATCGATTTGATGACTGTTTGAATTTACGATAAATTTGAACATGAAAAGACCGGGCCAGTTTTGCGATTCCTTCAGCTGTTGTTGGAATCTTTCATAAAAATCATCGAGATTTCCCTTCGAATTCATCTAGGAATATTATTTTGTACAAATATAATTGATATCTCCATAATTTTAGAAGCTCCATGCCTCTTATTAAAAATAAAAAAATCGTGATTAGCGGGGGACCGGGAAGTGGCAAAACTACTTTGGTAAACTTGTTGCGAGACAAAGGGTACAAATGTTTTGACGAATATTCGAGAATCCTAATCCAAAGTTCTCAAAAAAAGGGAGAAACCAACATTTTCAAATCACAACCCCTCTTTTTTAGTGAGGAAGTATGGAAAGGAAGAGAGGATCAATACAAAAAATCCGGCCCAAGCTTGGGTAAAGCGCAAAAACCATATGTTTTTTTCGACAGGGGTTTACACGATGTGGTGGCCTATTTGGAATGCATTGGCGCACCCTATGATTCACAAAAATTTGACCTATCAAATTGCGCTTATGATATGGCGCTGCTACTCCCCCCTTGGAAAGCAATATATATCAAAGACAAAGAGCGAAAGGAAGATTTTGAAGAAGCTGAAAAGCTTTATTTTTACATCAAAAACACCTATCAAAAAAACAATATACCCATCGTTGAAATTCCTATTCAAACACCGGATGTAAGAATTTCGACCCTGCTGGAGTACTTGGATCATGGAAAAAATACTTGATTACTTAAAGCGCTATTGGAAAAGCGATGCCTTTAGGCCCTTACAGAAAGAAGTGATCGAACATTTTCTCATGGGAAAAGACAGCGTGGTTTTAATGCCCACCGGTGGCGGAAAATCCATTTGTTATCAACTGCCTGCATTGCTAGACCGAGGTCAAACTCTGGTCATCTCTCCGCTGGTTTCTCTGATGCAAGATCAGGTAAATCAACTTAACCAACGTGGTATCAAATCGATGTTTTTTGATAGTCTGGGAAGTAAAAATGATATTTATCGTCAATTGGAAAATGCCCTTAACGGCAATTTCAAATTGATTTATTGTTCTCCCGAAAGACTGACCAGTAGGGAATTTCTTCACCAAATAGAAAAGCTACCTATCAAAGGTATTGCCATCGATGAGGCCCATTGTATTTCTGAATGGGGACACGATTTCAGGCCTGCTTTTAGGCTTATAAAAAATTTAAGACTCCTGTTTCCCCAGACCCCCTTTATGGCACTTACTGCCACAGCAACCCCAAAAGTGTTGAAAGACATCAGCACTACCTTAGGGTTGATCCATCCCAAAATCTTTAGCAAGTCTTTCGAAAGAGAGAATATTCAATACCAAGTGTGTTATGCAGAAGATAAAATGGGAAGCTTAAAAAAATTATTGACTAACTCCACGGGTGAATCGATCATCATCTATTGTCGATCGCGTTCCGAAACTGAAAACACCTCGCAACAAATCCAAAGATGGGGATTGAAAGTGGGGTTTTATCACGGCGGATTGGAGGCCAGACAAAAAAAACAAGGTCTGGAAGATTGGAAAAAAGAAATCCGGCACATCATGGTAGCGACCAATGCTTTTGGAATGGGAATTGACAAAAGCAATGTCAGGAAAGTCATTCATTTGATCATGCCGGAAAGCATGGAGTCCTATTATCAAGAAACAGGAAGAGCAGGAAGAGATGGACTGCCATCGAAGGGAATTCTTTTAGTACATCCCGCAGACAAAGATCGATTAGAAAATCAGTTTTTGAGTCATCTTCCCGACTCCAAATACCTTAAACGATTTTTTAAAAAACTTTGTGACTATCTCAAAATTGCCTATGGTGAAGGCGAAGGAGTGGAATATAAACTCAATCTAAAGGACTTTTGTAATGCCTATCAGTTTTACCCAAAAAAAGCACAGTATTGTTTTGGTATATTAGATAGAGAAGGGGTTTTGGAGATGCAATACATCCACGACACACAAACCCATTTAAAGATCATAGGCAGCCCTGCAGAGGCACTAAGGAGGTCTAAGGAAGGGGACGATGCCGCCACGATACTTCAATTTTTAATGCGCAATTATGAGGAGCTTTTTAGAAAAGAAAAAAAAATCAATTTGGGAAAAGTCGCCGACCTCTTAGGTTTGAGTTTTGATCAAATTCAAAAACAATTGAGTTTGATGAACAAAGAGAATATTGTGAAATATCAACAATCAAATACCGATATCAAACTCTACTGGAAAGTGGCGCGCGAAGACAATTACACCCTTAATCCTTTTCTTAAAAAAACCGCAGCCCACAATCAACTTAAGGTAAAGAAAATAGCTTATATGCTCGACTATGCTTTTGAAAGGTTCGAATGCAAACGCAACAGAATTCTGCGTTATTTTGGAGAGAAAAAGTCAGATATTTGTCGGCAATGTTCGGCAAAAAGCTGCCAAAAAAATAGCAAGCCGGACAGCTTGGTCAGATTGGAAATCATAAAAATCCTTCAAAAAGAAGCTCACAGTGCCTATCAAATAGGGGTGAAATTAGGTTCATCAAATGATTCCATTGTGATAGCTTTGCAAGAGATGTTGGAAGAAAACATCATCGGCTTGAATACAACCAATCAGTTTTACCTCAAATGAGCAAAAGAATTATATTTTTTGGAACTCCCCCATTCGCGGTCAAGTGTTTGGAGAAAATCGTAGAAGAGAAGTTCAATATAGTTGCTGTAGTAACAGCTCCAGATCGCAATGCAGGTAGGGGAAGACAAATAAGAACCTCAGCGGTAAAGGATTTTTCTGAAGCCCGAAATATTCCGATTTTACAACCCAGTAACCTAAAAAATCCAGAGATCACTAAACAATTGAGTGAATTGAAGCCAGATTTAATGGTCGTTGTTGCCTTCCGCATGTTACCCAAGGCCGTTTGGTCAATTCCTCCCCGAGGAACTTTTAACCTCCATGCCTCCCTCCTCCCTAAGTACAGGGGTGCCGCACCTATCAACTGGGCGATTATCAATCGAGAAAAATACAGTGGAGTAACTACTTTTTACATCAACGAAGAAATCGATACTGGAGCCATTTTACTTCAGGAAAAAGTGGTCATTGAAGAACAAGATACGGCCGGGAGCCTCCACGATAAACTGGCAGCAATGGGAAGTGAATTGATTTGTAAAACCATTAAAAGGATATTTGAGTCGTCCATCAGCCCTCAAAAACAAGAAACCAAAGGAACAGAAAAAGTCGCTCCCAAGCTCAATAAAGAAAATGTTTTTATCCATTGGGATCAACCGCTTGAAATGATTCATGCAAAAATCAAAGGCTTATCACCCTACCCAGGGGCTAGATCTAATTGGATCGAAGACCAAAAAGTAGCAGTCATTAAGATATTTGAAGCAGAAATTCTCATGGAAAAACACAATTTTACTCCCAATCAAGTCATTGTAAAAGATAAAAAAATCTTAATCGCACATTCGTCGGGTTTTCTCAACTGCAAGATTTTACAGTTCCCCAACAAAAAAAAAATGAGTGCCATTGACCTACTGAATGGCAGTTCATTTTCCAATAAACTAGAAGTTTCTTAAGCTTAAAGTCCTGCCATTATCAACAAATAGTGGTTTTTATTAACAATAATGGGGATTTGAGCAGAATTTTCATTGGTCTTTTAGGAAAGGGTATAAATTTGTGAATATAATAATTAACCTATTAGATTATGAACAAATCAGAATTAATTGATGCTATGGCAGCCGATGCTGGCATCTCAAAAGCCGCTGCAAAAGCAGCGCTAGAATCTTTAATTGGTAGCGTTGGTAAAACGCTTAAAGGAGGAGGACGCGTTTCCTTAGTTGGATTTGGTTCTTGGTCAGTTTCTAGAAGAGCTGCGAGAGAAGGTAGAAACCCTCAAACTGGAGCCACAATCAAAATTGCAGCCAAAAATGTTGTGAAATTCAAAGCTGGTGCTGAATTGTCTGGCTCTGTCAACTAAGTATTAAAAACCAAAAACAATTAAAGCTTCCCATTGGGAGGCTTTTTTTTTTGGCATTCAATCATTAATTGACTAAATTATGTTTGTAAAACCTACAATTAAACAATTAATGGAATCAGGAAAACTTCTTATTGCTGAACCTTCGGTGTTTGGGGATCATAATTTTCACCGATCCATCGTGATAATGGTAGAAAAAAAAGAATCCGGTTTTCTGGGTTTCATCATCAACAAGCCCTTAAGCTATGAAATCAAAGATGTTTTACCCGAAATTCAAATGGATTTTCCTCTCTACAATGGAGGCCCGGTGGAACAAGATAATTTGTTTTTTATTCACAACGTTGGACATTTGATCCCGGGAAGTATTAGAATAGACAATAAACTATTTTGGGGAGGGGAATTTGAAAAGGTACTGGCACTGGTCAAGGACGGACTAATCGGCCCTAAAGACATCCGATTCTTTTTGGGCTATTCAGGCTGGTCAAAAGGGCAGCTGCAACAAGAAATTGGAGCCAAATCATGGGTGGTTGTCGAAAATCCTTTTGCGGGTAAGATTTTATCTCACCAAACAGAGCGCTTGTGGAGAGATCAAATGATGGCCTTGGGAGGTAAGTATATCATTTGGTCTAATACGCCAGAAAATCCTTATCACAATTGATTTTTCATGTAATCTAGGAATTGTTCAGCTAAAGCTTCGGACTTTTGAGTTTCAAATCTCTTCTTCCTAAATTGACTGATGTTTACAAATCCATGGGCGGAAGAAATCAAAAATACCTCCTGGGCTTGTTGGATTGAAAATACCGATATTTCCGTTTCAACTCCCTCGATTTTTCTTTTCTTTTTTAAAAAGTCTATAAAAGCAGAACGCAAAACAGTATTTACTGCTCCCTCCGAAAGTGCTGGAGTTTGAAGGTTTTCGTTTTTAATTAAAAAAACAGAACCGTGGGTACTCTCCACCAGTCGTTTGTGATTGTTAATAAGCAGTGCCGCACCAAAACCGTTTTCGTATGCAAATACCTGTCCCAGAATACGTAAAGAGGCATTGGTCTGAACAAGATTGGAATAATCATCGGCAAAAATATAGTGGTCTTTGAATAATGTCAAGTTCAGTGTGCAAGAATCCCATGAGGATTGATCGATTTGCATCAAAAAACAAATGGGGGTCACTGCTGCTGCATGAGTGGGATCTTTTTTTCTGTAAAATTTCAGGCTAAGCTTTTGAACATCTGCCAGGGTGTTGTTAAAGTAGTTCAGGCGATCGGTTTGTTCCTGAAAATAGTCCAAAGCAAAGTGCATGGGTATATCTACTCTAAATCTTCTTAAGGCCGCCATAATCGAAAAATAATGCGCTTCCAAGAGGCTTATTTTACCTTTAAATACAATCAAATGGTGCGTGTGAATCGGAAGAGAAGTTAGGGTGCTAAGTAATTCCTCAGGCACAGCCTTAAGGCTGGAAAAACAGTTCCCGTCAAAATTAATCATCAAAAAAGGTTTAGGCAGAACCTAGAACTTGTTTCAGGTCAGAGATTAAACTATTCCAGAGAAGTTTGGACTCATCTAATTCATCTTCATCGGCAAAATCGGAGACAACCAAAGAGACGTCCTTAGTGATTTCATCCACCTCAATTTTAAATTCAAAATAATAATCGGCAGCATCTTCCTCACCATTGTCCCATTGAAATCGAATTCTTTCATTAGATTTGTTTTGAATCAACTTTGCCTTTTCTTCAGTATCGTCCCAAATAAAGAGGAAGTTTTCACCCCTTGAATTGACGTTATCAGCAAACCATTCCGACAAACCAGAGGGTGTAGAAAGGTATTGATACAACAATTGAGGTGAGGCTTGGAAATCATACTCTACAGAAAAGAAGGTCTTTTTACTCATCAAGGCAATATTTTGATGTTAATATATACAAAAAAGTTTAGGTGCCACTCAAAGAGGTAATTTTTTTTGAATGTTCAAAGCCTCACTAAAAATTATAATTTTATATTTGCGCATTGAAAATGGCGAGGTAGCTCAGCCGGTTAGAGCGTCGGATTCATAACCCGGAGGTCGGGAGTTCAAGTCTCCCTCTCGCTAC
>DEYL01000054.1:90716-93999 GCA_002364535.1 Flavobacteriaceae bacterium UBA3159
CGGATTCATAACCCGGAGGTCGGGAGTTCAAGTCTCCCTCTCGCTACTCAATTGAACACCTTTTTTAAGGTGTTTTTTTTTGAATTAGAAGAGGTTGAAGAGATTAAGATTTTATATTCTCTTTATCTTTTAACTTCAAAGCCTTTTCTTGCCAGGCTTTATGAATTTTATTGGCACGCACTTTGGGTTTTCCCAGCCCTCAAAAATTATTAGAAGCTATTTCTTCAAAAATATTGACATGAAGGTGATCTGAAACCCCAGCAATTAAAGTGAGCCCTCCATGTCCCACGATTTTTTTCGAGCTCAAAAATGTTGTCCATCTTTTTGTTTTTGTAATTAATAAATGAGTTGACAGAATCAAACAAATCTTAAAGTTCTATTTGTCGCTCTAGGTGTTTGTCAATAAAAGCTGGTAACTTTATCAAATACACAAAAAAAGAAATAAAAAGCCATAACAACTGGCTCAATTTCATTTAAAAACACCTCTCTTGTATCTGTTTTAGAATACAATGAAATACATTTCGATTCTCCCGTCTTAAACATTAAAACTTGAGTACCTCCAAATGCATCGTCTCGTATTTGAATTTAGCAATTTATAGGTTTACTATATTCATTATTTTTTAAAATGTTTGGACGGTTTTATTCTTCACATAAATTTAGTTAACTTAAACAATTAAATCATTATCAAAATGAAACACATAAGCATTTCTCTATTATTCCTATTGACAGCAGTATTCATGAACGCTCAAAAAACCACTCTTTTTAATGGAAAAGATTTGACCGGGTGGAACATACACGGTACCGAACTTTGGTATGTTGAGGATGGTTTATTGGTCTGTGAAAGCGGTCCAGAAGAAAAATACGGTTATCTCTCAACCAAAAAGTTTTACGATGATTTTATACTTACGCTAGAGTTTAAACAGGAAGCCAACGGAAATAGTGGTGTGTTTTTCCGCTCAACATTAGAGGGTACCAAAATCAGTGGATGGCAAGTGGAAGTTGCTCCTCCTGGAAATGATAGCGGTGGCATTTACGAATCCTATGGAAGGGGCTGGCTGATCAAACCCGATCCTGGAAAAGACAAGGCCTTAAAAATGGGGGATTGGAATCGAATGAAAATTAAGGTGGTCGGAGACAATGTTACTACCTGGCTTAACAGTACTCAAATGATTTCTTTTACGGATGAAAAAATAGGTCAAGGAAAAGGTTCCATTGCACTTCAAATTCACGATGGAGGTGGCATCAAGGTAAGGTGGAGAAATGTTAAAGTCAAGCCCCTTTAGGCCAGTAAGCTCAAGAAGTAAAAATTAAAATTTACTTCCAATCGATCTCTGTCGTAGCATAATATTTAACCTCTAAAGCCTCTAGAAGAGGGCCGTGGAAACCCAGTCTGTTGGCATAATCCTCCCATTTTCTTAGGCTTGCATTTGTCCATCCGATTTCGGCATGACCTATAATTCTTGGGAAAGCCATGTAAGCAATGTCATCAAAATCCTCAATAGTTTCACTCCACAGTGGGGCCTCCAAACCTACTATTTGTTCAGCATCTAAATCTGGGACTAAAGTTTTAGGATCCCAATCATAGGCTTTTTTGACCGATAAATACCCGGCCCAAAAAAGTCCCAAAGGAGTGATACTGTCGTACTTCATATCCAAATAGTTGTAGGAAGCAGACGAAATCAATATTTTTGATTTTTTGGGAATCACATTGGAAAAATCTTCCGTTTTGGCCCAATATTGTAAGAGGGTTTCCTCGGGAATATTGGCAGTAATTAGTTCATACCATCCCATAGGTGTTTTATTGTATTTTTTTACAATGGCCAAAGTGCGATCCATAAAACGGTTAAAGTCCTCCTCGAGAGTGACAAGAGATTCATCGCCTCCAATGTGGAAATATGGGCCGGGAGAAATTTCACTGATTTCTCGGATCACATCCTCCACAAAATCATAGGTAACTTCTTTATCCACACACAAGGTGGAAAAGCCTACCTTGATCCCGGTGTATAGCGCGGTAGCTTTACCATCACAATTTAATTCTGCATATGAAGCAAGCGCAGCATTGGTATGACCGGGAAGGTCAATTTCAGGAACAATGGTAATAAATCGATCGGTAGCATATTTTACAATCTCCCTAAAATCCTCTTGGGTATAAAATCCACCCTCACCTCCTCCGACTTGGGTTTGCCCACCGGTTTTGGTAAGCTTGGGCCAAGATTTGATTTCAATCCGCCATCCTTGATCATCGGAAAGGTGAAAATGCAAAAAATTGATTTTATAAGTACTCAACAGATCGATATATCTTTTGACATCAGCAACCGAAAAGAAATGTCTGGCAACATCCAGCATGGCTCCTCTGTAAGCATAGCAAGGTTGGTCGGTAATTTCACCTCCTGGAAGAGATAAGAAATTGGATTTTCCTTGAAGTTTACTGAGGACTACTAATTGTTCCAGAGTTTTTAAACCTCTATAAATTCCCTCGACTGTTTTTCCTTTAACGCTTATTTCATCGGAGGCTATCTCCAGCTTGTAAGCTTCCTGCTGAGGGCTAAAATCATTATCAATTATAAGGGTGATGGCATGATCACCATCTGCTGTATCATCGAGGAGAAGCAACTCCTGTTCGGTGTGTTTTTTCCAAAAACTTTTAAAATTTAGGGCAATTGAAATGAGTTTCTCGTCTGCCCCTACTGTCCTGATCGATTGAATCTTATCAAGGGGCATTACCTCAGCCGAAGGCACTACCATTGACGGAAGTGGAATAAGGGGAACCTTGTCCAAACTGTAAATCGGTTGAGGATAGCTACAGGCACTCATCGTTATTATGATAAAACCAGATACAAAAAATATTTTTTTGAAAAATTGGCACATATATATGTATTAGAGTAAGCGTTGAATTAGGTTTTTTGTAGCCAAAATACCTTTTTTTTCACCCAAGCGACTGCCTTCGTATTCTACACCAATATATCCATCGTAGTTGTTTTGTTTTACGATCTTCATCATTTTGGCATAATCAATTTTGGTTTCATTTCCATTGTCGTCAAAATCATAGGATTTAGCACTTACCGATTTGGCATAAGGCATCAATTCTGCAACCCCTTTGTAAATATCGTACCATTCTTCGCAAGTGGGATCATTCCCCAAACTGTGGGCAATACAAAAATTTCCAAAATCCGGAAGGGTTCCGCAATTGTCCAAATTTGTTTTTTTCATGACTTGAGCCAACAAATTGCCGTTGGAAGACAACCCGCCATGATTTTCAACGATAATATTAATGTCCATGGTT
>DEYL01000007.1 GCA_002364535.1 Flavobacteriaceae bacterium UBA3159
CAGATTCATTGACGATTTGTTCCAACTGCACAAATCTTCCAATATGGATTTTAGTTTTTGGGCTTGTTGGGTAAGGGAGTATTCTACTTTTGGAGGACTTTCGTTAACCCGCAAAGATTTAGTGAAAATAATCCTTCACATTGACATTGCTCTCCAAAAAATTCAGGTCCACCAAAAAGTCATCACTGGCTTGTAGGGTATCAAAAAAATCTTTGGCCTTGATTGCATTGTCCTCAGTAACCGTTGTCCTCACCCCATTAAAAAATCCGTGTTTGGCTCCATCATAAATGATCAACTGACAAATGTTATTGTGATCTTTCATTTTTTTTTGAAATCTTTTGGCTGTTTCCACAGGCACTAAATTATCCTCACTTCCAAATAAAACAAGTGTCGGTGGTGTTTTAGAAGTGATATTATGGTAGGGAGAAAGCTCCTTGTATCCAGCTTTGAATAATGTGGCCCACTTACCATTCCGGATTTTATAAGTGGTGCAATGACATTGGAAATCTTTTTCGATCCAGTCTTTTACACCAGAACCGTGATATCCATTGGGGCCGTTATCAAAGACCGGATTAAAAAGTACCATAGCGGCTGGTGTGGGATCAATGGATAGATCGTCTGTGGATTCATTGATGGAGTGGAGTGTGGCTGTAGCTGCAGCGATGTGTCCTCCCGCTGAACCTCCCGAAGCAATGATTTTCTGAGGATCGATATTAAAGATACTGTGATTTTGTTTTAAAAAACGAAGGGCACTTCTCGCATCTTTGATACATTCAACCGGACTGGCATTGTGTTGGTTATCAACGCGATATTCAAATAGAAAAGTAGTCAGTCCCCTTTGGGAGAAATATGAAGCTTGTCTTTGGAAATGAATATAGGAACCTCCTCTCCATCCTCCTCCAAAAAAGAAAGCTATGGTTCCCGTTGACTTATTATTTTGTGATTCTGCCGCATACCAATGAACTTTTAAAGTATCACCCTCAATAATTTTAAAATCTATCACTTTTAGTGTTTTTTTCTTTACGGGCAATTGTGACCACCCCAGGGAAAAGCATAAAAAGAAAAGTAAACTCAACTTTATTTTAAACATCATAATTTTATTTATTTAGCGGTCGATCCGAAGTGGGAATCAGCTGTGCACTTAAATCCAGATCGGGAAATTCTCTATCTAAGGGAAACATGGGACGGTTGATCCTTCGATAATCCAATCGCTCCAGATTTTGATCCACACCGCCAGGGGTCAAGGCCATGGTCCACCCCCCTCTGATATCATAAAGCTCGGGCACCAAATAACCAATTTTTACTACCAAAATATGAGTATTCCTAGGGTTTAAGCCCAATTGTGTAAAATCTTTTTCATAATGATAGGGTTTTCTTTTTTGGGTGACAATGACTTTTACACTTCCCACCTGTGCCACGACTTCAATAGCTGCATGAATATCACCTTTGCGAATGGCCAAAATCTTAGCTGTTAACACAATAGGCCCTGAATAACGATCATCCTCATTAGCACCCAGGTAACCGGTAACTACAGCCCCCTCTCCTGCATCCAAGGCTTTTGTAATAAAATCAGGACCAGGGATTGACGCATAAATCAATTCGGGACCGGTTGTGCTTTGAAAAATAGGTATGTTGAGGATTTCTTTCAACGTCCATGTGACATCTCCTGCACCACCCGCAGTGGGATTGTCTCCCATATCACTTATGATAAAGGGTTTGTTTTTACTTTTCAGGGCCAAAGCCATGCTTTCTTCAAAACTGGTGGTGGGGGCAACAAATGCAAATTCATTCCTAACGTCCCAATAGTATTGTGCAAGGTGTTGGGCACTTTCAACTACCGCTTTCTGATCGTCACCTGTTACCATGACCACACCGTGGTTTCTAGGTTCATCCGCCCAAGGATAGCCCATCCAAATGGCGGCATCGACTACTCCTGCTTTGGCTTCGGCTTCTGGAACTTTGGCATAAAGACTTTTTCCTGGTTCGATTCGGGTACTGGTTTTTTCTCCGGGCAATAATATCGGAACGGGAATCCACGCCTTGTATTGAGGTTTTCCTTTTCCATTTTCGAGTCGATCCAAAAGATTCTCCAAAGCCCTTTGTTTAGATATTATAGTATCCTCATGTGGTGCCATACGATAGCAAGTGATCAAATCGGATTGATGGGCCAAGCGTTTGGAAACATTACCGTGTAAATCCATTGAAGTGGAAATCAAGGTTTCTTTTCCTACCACCTCTCTAATTCTTGTGATCATATCTCCTTCGGGATCATCCAATCCCACAACGCTCATTGCGCCATGAATGTCAAAAAAAAGTCCATCGTAAGGAAGGTTTTTTTTTAGTTGATTCAGAATTTTTTTCATCAATGACTCATAGGCTTTGCGGGTAACAATTCCCCCCGGCAAGGATTTGCCTCTGAGCGCAGGAAACCATTTTGCCCTTAGCCGATTCCTACTTTCGGGTTTCAAAAACGGATAATGCGCCATGATCTCAATGCCCTGGTGTGTATGGAAAGCTTCCTCGGTGGTCCGTGCAGGAGAGAATGTGCTGGATTCTATACTCAGACCTGCAATAGCAATTCTCGGCAATACATCCGATGATGTGGGATTGCAACTAAAAAGAGATAATATAAGAAAGCTTAAAAAAAGATTATAGGGGGATTTCATAGGATTAGAGTTTTAATGATCTTTTTTGATATCGAATTACAATTTAAATAATAAAAACGATTTTAAAATTTTTAGATCATCAGTCCCAAACCAAAGTTTTATTGGTCCAATTAAACTTTAAAAGAAACACTACTTTATTTGGTGTTTCTTTTTCTTTCGTTTTCATCCAAAAAAACCTTTCGCAACCTCAAGTAGTTGGGGGTTACCTCGACATACTCATCGGATTGAATGTACTCCAATGCCTCCTCTAATGAAAATTTTATTGGTGGAGCAAGGCTTACTTTCTCATCACTTCCAGATGCCCTCACATTGGATAGTTTTTTGGTTTTGGTAACATTGACGACCAAATCATCCATTCGGGTGTTTTCTCCAATGACTTGACCGGTATAAACTTCTTCGTTGGGAAAGACGAAAAATTTTCCTCTTTCCTGAAGTTTATCCAATGCATAGGGTATGGCACTACCCTTTTCCATGGAGATCAATGATCCATTGATTCTGCAAGGAATCTGACCTTTAAAGGGCTGAAATTCCATAAAACGATGATTCATTATGGCCTGTCCTGCAGTATTGGTAAGCAATTGATTTCTTAATCCGATAATCCCCCGAGATGGGATGATAAATTCACAAAGCATACGATCACCCTTATTTTCCAAACTGACCATTTCACCTTTTCTAAGGGTGACCATTTCGATGGCTTTACCGGACAAGTTTTCGGGTAAATCAATGGTTAGGGTTTCTATGGGTTCACATTTGACCCCATCTATATTTTTAATGATGACCTGCGGTTGGCCTATCTGTAGTTCATAGCCTTCTCTCCGCATGGTTTCTATCAAAACAGAAAGGTGCATGACCCCGCGACCAAAAACCAAAAATTTGTCTGCTGAGTCTGTTGACTCGAGTCGCAAAGCCAAATTTCGTTCTAACTCTTTTTCCAGACGCTCTTTGATATGGCGAGAGGTAACAAACTTCCCGTCTTTTCCAAAAAAAGGCGAATCGTTGATGGTAAAAAGCATACTCATGGTAGGCTCATCGATGGCTATGGTAGGCAATGCCTCCGGCGCCAGGGCGTCTGCAATGGTATCTCCAATATTAAAAGACTCCAATCCAATGATGGCACAAATATCTCCTGCCTGGACTTGTTCGACTTTGCGCCTTCCCAGTCCGTCAAATACATTGAGTTCCTTAATTCTGGACTTGGTGATCTCACCATTTCGATCTACCAAGCAGACATTCATATTGGCTTTTAGTATCCCACGGTTGAGTCTTCCAATGGCTACCCTACCCGTATAAGGCGAATAATCAAGAGAAGTTATCAACATTTGTGTGTTTCCGCTTTTGACCTCAGGAGCAGGAACATGTTCCAATACCATATCCAATAGAGGGGAGATAGAATCTGTGGGCGTTTTCCAATCTTGTCCCATCCAATTATTTTTGGCAGAGCCATATACGACCGGGAAATCCAATTGCCACTCTTCTCCCCCGAGATCAAACATGAGATCAAAAACAGCCTCGTGGACTTCTTCCGGTCGGCAATTTTCTTTGTCTACCTTGTTGATGACAACCAGGGGTTTTAATTTTAGTTCCAATGCCTTTTTCAATACAAATCGGGTTTGCGGCATCGGTCCCTCGAAAGCATCGACCAACAATATGGCCGCATCTGCCATATTGAGTACCCGCTCTACTTCTCCACCAAAATCAGCGTGACCCGGGGTATCGATGATGTTGATTTTGACGCCTTTATAATTTACGGATACGTTTTTGGATAAAATGGTAATTCCTCTTTCCCGTTCTAAGTCATTACTGTCCAAGATCAAATCTCCCTTGTTTTCGTTGTCCCGAAACAATTCACAGTGAAACATGATTTTGTCTACCAGTGTTGTTTTTCCGTGATCAACGTGGGCGATGATGGCAATGTTCTTTATGTCGGACATGGATTCAAATTAACGAGCGCAAATATAGTTTTATCTACTCATTTATGGCTCTATAACTATATGAATTATGGCATTAGCTAATATTGAAAAAACAATCAACGTTAATTTTGATCACTAAAGACAGAGAATTAAATAAAAAAATTAAATTTGTTTGAACCAAATAGTAAAGAACATATTGCCTTCAAAAATTCTAGTTTCGGGAGGTCTGGGTTATATCGGCTCCCACACCAGCGTTGAGTTAATCCAACAGGGATTTGAAATCATCATCGTCGATGATCTTTCCAACAGTTCTACAGACGTATTGGAGGGCATCAAAAAAATCACAGGCATTTTCCCTGAATTTATAAAACTCGATTTAAGGGATAAAAAAGAGGTCAACCGGTTGTTCGAAGACCATCCGGATCTTGGCGGTATCATCCATTTTGCAGCCTTTAAGGCAGTGGGTGAGAGTGTCAATCAGCCACTGGAATATTATGAAAACAATATAGGGTCTCTGATCTATTTGCTTCAAGCCATTGAAAGTAAGGGTCGAAAGTTTTCATTTATATTCAGTTCCTCTTGTACGGTTTATGGTCAAGCAGATCAACTTCCCATCACCGAGCAAGCCCCCATCAAAAAAGCCGAATCTCCCTATGGAAACACCAAACAGATTGGAGAAGACATACTTTATGACAACACCCGTTCTAACGTGCTTTTAAAAGTAATTTCACTGCGATACTTTAACCCCATTGGGGGGCATTCCAGCATTGAAATCGGAGAGTTACCCAAAGGAAATCCACAGAATCTTGTACCGTTTATTACCCAAACTGCTGCAGGGATACACCAAAAACTCAATGTTTTTGGTGACGACTACCCCACCCTTGACGGAACCTGTGTTAGGGATTATATCCATGTTGTAGATTTGGCCAAGGCACATGTGGTTGGGCTTAAAAGAATGATGGCCGATGAGCAAAGTGAAAATTTTGAAGTTTTCAATTTGGGTACGGGAAAAGGCAACAGTGTTTTAGAAGTAATCAAGACTTTCGAAAAAGTCTCCGGTATTGCTCTAAACTATGAAATTGTTGACCGAAGACCCGGCGATATTGTAGAGGCCTATGCTGACACAACCAAAGCCAATAAAATACTTGGATGGGAAGCAAAAAATGATCTGGAAGAGGCATTGAAAACTGCTTGGGAATGGGAAAAGAAAATACGTAATTTCTAACCAAACATATCATTATGAATTCCAGTTTTGAATTTTTAGACTACCTAATTTTTGTTGTATATGCCCTTGTAATATTAGGTTTAGGATTATGGGTGTCAAGAAACAAAGAGGGTGAAGAGAAGAGTGCCGAAGATTACTTTTTGGCGGGCAAGTCACTCCCTTGGTGGGCGATTGGTGCTTCTTTGATTGCCGCCAATATCTCTGCCGAGCAATTCATAGGTATGTCGGGGTCTGGGTTTGCATTGGGTCTGGCAATTGCTTCCTATGAATGGATGGCAGCCATAACGCTCATCATTGTAGGAAAATACTTTCTTCCCATTTTTATTGAGAAAAAATTATACACCATTCCGGAGTTTGTCGAAAAGCGTTTTTCCTCTCAATTGAAAACTATCTTGGCCATCTTTTGGATTTCACTTTATGTGTTTGTCAACCTTGCCTCAGTAATGTACCTGGGTGGCCTGGCCTTGGAAACCATTATTGGAATAGATCTGGTTTATGCGGTATTGGGTTTGGCGCTTTTTGCGGCAGCTTATTCACTTTATGGAGGACTGACAGCGGTGGCTTGGACAGACATCATTCAGGTTGTTTTTCTGGTATTGGGAGGTTTGGTAACTACATATTTGGCTCTGGATACGGTATCCAATGGGCAAGGTGTCTTTGAGGGTTTAAAATCCATTTACAATGCTGCTCCGGATCGTTTTGAAATGATTTTGGATAAAAGCAATCCTGAGTACAACAACTTGCCCGGTATCGGTGTATTGGTGGGAGGACTTTGGGTCGCTAATCTTTATTATTGGGGATTCAACCAGTATATCATTCAACGTACCTTGGCCGCAAAATCGCTCAGAGAGTCCCAAAAGGGAATTTTGTTTGCAGCAGGACTTAAATTGATCATCCCATTGATTGTTGTGATTCCCGGAATTGCTGCTTATGTAATCGTCAATGATCCTGAAATTCTTGCCGGATTGGGCGAAAAAGGAATGATGAATATCCCCACCGAGGGAAAGGCAGACAAGGCATACCCCTGGTTGATGCAGTTTTTACCCGTTGGTTTTAAAGGAGTAGCCTTTGCAGCTTTAGCAGCCGCTATTGTTTCCTCTCTGGCTTCTATGTTGAATTCTACCTCGACCATTTTTACAATGGACATTTACAAACAATTGATCGATAAAAATGCCGATGATAAAAAAACAGTAAAAGTAGGAAGGATCTCTGCTGCTGTGGCATTGATCATTGGTGCTACCATGGCGCCTCTTTTGGGAGGTATCGATCAGGCCTTTCAGTTTATACAAGAATATACAGGTATTGTAAGTCCCGGAATATTGGCAGTTTTTGTTTTGGGATTGTTTTGGAAAAAAACTACCAATAGAGCAGCCATATGGGGTGCGCTGAGTTCTATTCCCATTGCTATGTTTCTCAAGGTAGGATCCAAAGGCTGGGTAAATGGAACAAGCCTTGAAGCTTTCTTTCCCGATCTCCCTTGGATGGATCAGATGGGGTTAACTGCCCTTTTGACCATGGCGGTCATTGTGGTTGTTAGTATCAGACAAAAGAAGGGAGTAGAGGATTCAAAAGCGATTAATTTGCCCAAAGGTATTTTTAAGACCTCCCCCCTATTTAATATAGGAACTTTTGCTACCCTGATCATTTTGACCGTTATTTATTCTCTCTTTTGGTAATTCTTTCGTCATGTCATTGTTACTCTAATCAAGACTATGATCTTGTCATAGGGCACTCCAAAATTGATGCATGACTCTGGGAAGACCCATTACTAGGTTAGAGCAGCCGTGTTAAGGAATTTATCTTCATTTAAAAACTTTACCTTGGATGCTGTGGAGAGGCATCAGTGTCCTTAAATTTTTGGGTATAAAAGGGATTAGGAATAATAGGTGGTCATATTACAGAACTGAATGGTATAGCTCACAAAGGGTTACACTGAAAATTCCCCTTGGGTGGATAATATTATAAGTCTAAATGAAACCAGACTGTCTGGGTTACGATCAACAATTTACGCGGGTAACAAAACCTTTAGGATGTATATAATAGGATAAAAAAAAACTCCCAACAATGTGGGAGTTTTTTTATAGAGTGATTTAAAAATTACTCAACAACTTTGATTTCAACTTTTCTTTCGAATTTAACTCTTCTGTTGGCAGCTCTGCCAGCAGCAGTTTTGTTGTCAGCTGAGGGTCTGGTTTCACCATAACCAACAGTCTCTAATCTAGAACCATCAATACCCATTACAATAAGTGCTTCTTTCACGCTGTTGGCTCTTTTTTCAGAGAGCGTTTGATTGTATGCCATACTACCATCACTGGAAGCGTGACCTTCAATTATTACCCTAGAATTGGGATAGGCAACGAGCAATTCAGTAAGTTGTTTCAACTTAGCATTTGAGTCCTCAGTGACGACAGCACTGTTAACAATAAATAACAAAGTTGATTTTTCTCCTTGAAGGAAGGAAACTAATTTTTCTGGAACTTCAGGGCAACCGTTGTTTGCAGCATCACCAACTTCATCTGGGCAAGCATCATCTTTGTCAGCTACACCGTCTCCATCACGATCATCATGAGGACAACCATTGTTTGAAGCTTCTCCGGCTTGTTCTGGACATTTATCAACATTGTCAGCTAAACCGTCTCCATCGGTATCGGGACAACCATTCATCTCAGCTGAACCGGCAGCATCAGGGCAAGCATCATCTTTATCGGCAATACCATCGCCATCGGCGTCAGGGCAACCGTTTAACTCTGCAGTTCCTGCTTCTTCTGGACAAGCATCTTTGTTGTCTGGAATACCATCACCATCGGTATCAGGACATCCATCAAATTCTTTGAGACCGGGTACCTCTGGACAAACATCTTTTTTGTCAGAAACACCGTCTTCATCAGTATCTTGTGCACCAAACACGTAGCTAAATCCAACTACATGTTGAAGGTGATTGTAACTTCCCTTCTCGCTTGAAGATCTGTAGGAAGTACTTGCATTTACGTTCCAATTATCAGAAATGGAAAAACTCACACCAGCTCCTCCAAGGTAGGTTCTACCCGCTCCACTTGATGGAAACAAACCTTCTGAGTCAGAATTTTTTTGAAAGTTAGAAAGACCGTATCCAGCAAATAAATAAGGATAAATATCTCCCTCAGAAATGTTGTACTTGATTATTCCTTCAATAGCAGCGTAATCGATATCAGAATTATCAATTTCTAAAGAATTTAAGCTGTATTGAGCACCGATAGAAAATCCTCCGGCAATATATCTGGAAAGGCTTAATGAGGGAATCCCCAGACTCATTCCTGCATCAACTGAATCATCTTGAACACTTACTAAATTGGCTCCAAGGCTTACTGCCCATGGACTATCAGACGTTTGGGCATTGGCTACAAAAATTGAAGCCAAGCTAAAAATCATTATGGTATATAATTTTTTCATTTTTGTAATTTTCACAAATTTAATAAATAATTGTCAACTTTTTAAATTAATATTTAATATATCGTCCAATCTCATACGTCACATATCATAATCGCATTCTCAAGGGATTGCATTGGCTGTTTATTTTTTGGTATAAACTCTTGAGCAACAAAACCTTTGAAGCCTGAAGCTACAATTGCCTTCATAATTGCTGGATAAAATAATTCTTGAGTTTGGTCGATCTCATTTCTTCCGGGAACCCCTGCAGTGTGATAATGTCCAATAAATTGATGGTTTTCATTTATGGTTCTTATTATGTCCCCTTCATTGATCTGCATGTGGTAAATGTCGTAGAGTAATTTGAAATTACTGGAACCAATTCTGCGGCACAACTCAAACCCCCATGATGAATTGTCACACATGTAATCTTTATGATCTAGTTTAGAATTGAGTAATTCCATCTGAATAATGACTCCTTTTTTTTCTGCGCGACCCATAACTTTCTTGAGCCCTTCTGTACAATTGTCCATTCCGGTTTCATCATCTATAGCCCTTCTATTTCCAGAAAAGCATATCAAATTTGTATATCCTGCAGCAGCTACCAGATCAATGTGTTTGAGATAACTGTCCACCAAAGTCGAATGATATTGTTTGTCGTTCCAACCTTCTGTAAGACTGATTTCAGCCCCGTTGCTCATGGAGGAAGTCAAACCGTGTTTTTTTAAAACAGGCCATTGGTCAGGCCCAATCAGGTCAATGCCTTTTATTCCCATTGATTTGACCCCTGAAGCAAATACCTCTAGGGATATTTGACTGTAGCACCATTTACATACTGAATGATTGATGTTTCCTTTCATATTGATTTGATTAAAGTCATAAGTTTTTTTTGAATCGTATAATTTGAATTGATCGATCATGGGAAAGCCCAATGACGTCAGTGTCATTTGTTTTAGTAATTTCCTTCTGTTGGTGTTGGATTTATTTTTCATGGAATTATCTCACTTTACTTCTGATGACTATACTGTGCAGTAATTTATTTGACAATCTCTTTAGAAATATTCCCAATTTTTCTTTACCACCAAAAGAAACCTCCCATTTTTTTTGCTCCACCGATCGAAACATTTTTTTGGCAAAATCTTCTACTTTCATTCCTTTTCTTGTGGCAAGGTCATCCACACCTAATACAGATCCATCGCCCCTCAGGGAATTCATTGCAATCGGAGTTCTGACAAAGCCCGGACAAATCATGGTCACATAGATATTGTCTTTTTGATGTTCCATTCTCATCACATCAAAAAAACCATGCAAGGCGTGCTTCGCAGCAGCATAGCCCGACCGAAAAGGAGAACCATATTTCCCCATAACACTACTGACTGCAACATAATGTCCACCCCCTTGTTTTATAAAAAAAGGGAGTAATGCCCTGCTCAGTGCTACAGTTCCCAAATAATCAATTTCAATTAATTTTTTAAAAACATCGAATTGGGTATCAGCGATCAGCGACCTTTGACTTACTCCCGCATTGTTGATTAAAACATCAATCGTTCCAAAAAACTCAAAAGCTTTTTGAACCTTGACAGCAGCCTTATCGAAATCGTTAAGGTCGATTGGTAAAATTTTGACATTTTCAGAAATTGGGCATTCAGATTTGACCTTTTCTAAATCAGTGACTCTCCTTGAGGACAAAATCATTTTTGCCCCTTTCTCGGCATATATTTTTGCCAATGCTGCCCCTATTCCCGATGAAGCTCCGGTAATCCAAACTACTTTTTCATCTTTCTTCATAAGATATTTTTTGGTACCACGCGTTGACTCTGGCGACGGCATTTTCTTCAATATCCTTCCAAAACAAATTAATATCAGCAAAGTGATAATTTTGAATCAAAGAGAAGAAGAATCGGCCTGGGATTTGAGGAAGAGTCGTCCACAGTAACCCATCGGTCACTTTAACCTTAAGGCTTTGAGGATAAATTTTTAAATCCTCACTTAATACACCTTTGTGGTCAATTACTTTTGAATTCCTTTGAGTATCCCAACTGATGGGGTTGGTCGTGACGCCTCCCTGATACCAATTCGCATAATTTTTGGGAAGCTTATCCATTTTATAAGCATTCCAACTGACAAATCCACCGACAGCGTTAGGGCTCTCCAGAGGGTGAATTGACTCAAATTGATCGGGTAAAATTCGTGTACCAATTAGATAGGCCGCTACCAACTGATTTTGCAAAGGCTTTTGGTCAAAAAATTCTTTGATCAATCTTTTGGCGTGCATACTACCCTGACTGTGAGAAGCGATGATGATGGGTTTGCCTCTATTGAAATGTTTTAAATAATACTGAAAAGCATTTTTTACATCCTGATATGCGATTTCCCAGGCAGGCTCTCCGGCTTTACTGTATGGCTTTTCAAAAATTCTGTAATGCGCTTGACGATAAAAGGGTACATACAAATCACCCGCACTGAGCCATGCGGAGGCCTGATATTTTAGAGCTGTTTTAAAAACACCTTGTCGAATTAAAGGAGTCCAAACATCGGCGTTCCAATCTTTGATTTTTTTGTCGGTTAAAAGGGTGGGATAAATATAAAAAACATGGGCTTTTTTTTCATTTTTTATTTTGTCATTGTTCTGCAAAACCAAGGGATATTTTCCGGGAAGTACTGCCCAGCTTTTCGATTCTGAGTAGTTAGGTCTTGCAGGAAGGTTTTTTTCGTCAAAATCCATGCTTTGATATGCCATTTTACAGGCAGTTGACAATAATAAGACTAAGATCGGCAAGAAGACTTTCAAAGAGGAAATTTTCATTGATTTGTTGACCAATATTTAAGCTTACAAGTCCCTAAAGTTAGTATATTTAATACAATTTATTAGATTAAGCATTTAGATCGAAATACATGAATAGAGCATTTTTCCTTTTTTAATCATTATCCTGATTGGCATTACAGGCTACATGGAAGTTACCTTTGAAAAAATTAAAATCAATCTAAACCCTAAAAGCAATAGCTTAATGTATGGTGAAGTTAAGCTTGCCGAAAAAGATGGAGTGTTATCGCTTGAGGTCCATATATTTGGATTGGAACCTGGCACCCATGTCATGTATTTACAAGAAAAGGCAGATTGTTCATCGTCCGACGGAAAGTCCATGGGTGGACATTGGAGTTTAACTTTTGAGCAACACGGTGTTTGGAATAATGAAGTAGGATTTCACAGAGGTGATATCGGAAATTTTTAGGCAAATTAGAACTGTCATGGTATTGTTAAATTTCCACGGGTCTCTAGCGTATTGGCTGTAACGATCCCATCAATAATATTATTGACAAAGCAGTTATTGTTCAATATGGAGCAGATGGTTTGGTTTCTCAACCCTCAAGTGCTGAGGGCTCACGGGTGAGTTATGCAGGGATCATTTAATAGACATCAAAAATAAATTACCACTCGCGTTTTTTGTTGAGTTGCTCCTCGTTCTCTAATTCGCCTTTGGGAATTACTTTTAGGAATGAGGGATGCTGTTCGATGGCGTATTCTATCTTTTCCATAATGGACTCAACAGATTCATTTTCGTAATCAATCGCCAATGGGGCTTTGATTTCCATTGACTGTAGGATTCCTCTTTTCTTAATGCGGATACCTTTCTTGTCAAAAGAACGTCTAAATCCGTCAATCACAATGGGTACAACAACAGGCTTATAACGCTTGATGATGTGTGCGGTTCCCTTTCTAAGGGGTTTGAAGGGGGTTGTGGTGCCCTGAGGAAATGTAATAACCCAACCATCGTCCAAGGCTATTCCTATATTGGAGATGTCACTCATTTTTACTTGTCGTTTGACGTCTACTCCTTTTGCTCTCCAAGTGCGTTCAATGGATATTGACCCGGCATAGGCTAAAATTCTTGGAAGAATACCCGCCTTCATGGTTTCTTTGGCCGCGACAAAATAAATATTCAGTTTGGGACTCCACAAATATCCAATGTTTTTAATTGAATCAATACGACCACTTAAACTGGCATTAAAAACGTGAAACATGGCCACAACATCCGCAAAATAGGTTTGGTGATTGGAAACAAACAAAACATTATTTTTGGGCAGTTGTCTGATTACCTCAGAACCCTCCACTTGCAGTTGATTGAATCCTCTGTATCGTCTATGGGTCATGCATCCCATAATACGAATGAGCCATTTTTTTAAAAATAAAAAATGACCAAATGGATTTTTCTTGAACATCTTCCTTATCAAATAGTTCTGAACAAATATAAGCTATTTGGAAAGTCCAACTTTAAATAACATTTGAAATTCAGATAAAATCATTGCTGTTGCTCCCCAGACCTCATTTTGATCAAAAATATAGGCCGGAACTTCCACAAATTTGGCAGATGAAGTGCGCTGCTTTGTCATCATGGGTTGATTGTTGATCAAATCCTCTAGTGAGATTTCCAATATGGCATCTACTTCCTCTGAATCGGGCAAAAAAACACAGGTTTTTTCTAAATAGCCAACATAAGGAACAATTAGAAAATTACTCGGTGGTACATAGAGTTGAGTAAGAGACCTAAAGTATTTTACTTGGTGGGATTCCACCCCTACCTCTTCGTGGGTTTCCCTCAGTGCGGTTGCCCAAAGATCATCATCCAAAGGTTCTGGTTTTCCTCCCGGAAAGCTAATCTGACTAGAATGAACACCCTTGTATACCTTACGACGGGTCAATACAAAATTGACTTCACCCCTGGCATTGGGATAGAAAAGCAATAAAACCCCTGCTTTTTTGGGCTTCATCTTTGTCATAGACATATAATTCAATTGTGCCATTCGCTTAGGAGGAGCCAAAAGGGAATGAGCCACTCTGCCAGCGAGTCGGTTTTCTTTTAACTTTGTAAGAAGACTTAAAAAAGAAATAAGATTCATGAAATATCTAAATTTATTGTTTGGGGTTTTGATCATTGTAAACATGGGTTGTCAGGCTAAACCCCAAAAAAAAAATACAACAAAAATCAAAGTTCTTGAAAAAAAACAACTAAAAAAAGTTGAGCCTAAAGAAGAAAAAAGGATTTATTTAGACGATAAAAATGCGATTCCATTTTTTAATCAATATGCCCAAAAAAATAAGGAGAACAAAGTAAGAATCATCACCAAATTCGGAAATATAGACATATTGTTATACGACAATACCCCTTATCATCGGGCGAATTTTGTTTATCTAACCAAACTAAAATATTTCGATGGCACAATGTTTCACCGTGTAGTCCCCAACTTTATCATCCAAGGTGGCAATTCGGACAGTCGAAAAAAAATGAAAAAAAGACATGAGATTGGTCGATACCTTCTCCCTCCTGACACCAAAAAAGGACACTCCCACCATCGAGGGATTGTTTCTGTGCCCAGCAGCGAAATCGACAATCCGCATAAACTAGCATCTCCATATGAGTTTTTTATCGTACAACAATCCCCGGGAGCTTATCATTTGGACGGACATTACACTGCTTTTGGCGAGGTTATTCGCGGGATGGAAGTTGTAGATCAAATCAACCAATTGAAGATTGATAGCAGGGAAATGCCCATAAGTAATGTTTATATAAAAATAGAAACTCTTAACTAAATTACATTTAAACATTCATTTCAATCTTTAAATACATAAAAATTGAGTATTTTTTCATAATTAATAGATTAAAATGATTATATTTGATTTCTTAATAAGAATAATCAATGACACTTACTCAACTCTATTATATGAGCGCTGTTGCCGAATATGGGAACTTCACAATTGCAGCCGATAAATGCTTTGTTACCCAGCCAACGTTGAGTATGCAGGTTCAAAAACTGGAAGACGAATTAGGGGTAAAAATATTTAATCGAGCTACAAAACCGATCGTCCTTACTGATATTGGAAAAAAAATCTTGGTTCAGGCCAAAAAAATAACAGAAGAAGCTACTCGAATGCAAGACATTGTATCAACAGAAAAAGGTTTTATTGGCGGAGAATTCAAACTGGGAATTATACCAACAGTAATGCCCACACTACTCCCCATGTTCCTTAACACCTTCATCAAAAAGTATCCAAAAGTAGATCTTAAGATTGAGGAGTTAAACACCCAGAACATCACCAAGATGCTGGAACAAGGTCATTTGGATGCAGGAATAGCTGCCACCCCACTGGGATTAGATTCCATATTGGAACTCCCCCTCTATCACGAACCATTTGTGGGATATATACCTGAGGGCAACCCCTTCCACGCTGTTGAGCAAATTGAAATTGAAGATTTGAACATGACGGATCTTTTAGTACTTGAAGACGGTCATTGCTTTAGAAATCATGTACTCAACCTTTGTCAAATAAACCAAATTGAAAGTAATCCATTCGATCTTAAAAGTGGGAGTTTTGAGACTTTAATCAATTTGGCAGATGAAGGTTTGGGTATGACGCTATTGCCTTTTTTACACGGCAACTCACTTACTGATAATAAAAAGAAAAACCTGAGATTTTTTCCCGAACCTGCCCCCGCAAGAGAGGTGAGTTTAATTCATTCCAAAAGCCAATTGAAACTTCCCATAATTAACGCTTTAAGATCCACAGTCAGCAACATTATCAGGGGTGCCATTAAATTTGAAAACATTAAGATTATAAGCCCTTAAATAAATCAAGAAACATATAAAAGATGAAAGTGCAATTCCGGGTGCATCCTAGTAAATGTTAAGGCCCATCGGTAAAGTCTTAAGCCTTCTCTTTCGGGTAAAGCGAGAAGCGCCTTGCTAAGTTCCTTTTCAAACAGTACTGCATTAAAGCTTACTTTGCGTAAAACGCTTTTGTAAAAAAAGTAATTCGATGAAATTTTTTCGGTGCGCTCCATAAGTCTAAATACCAATCAAATATATTTTTTTTAAAATGAGGTGACTGTTGTAAAAATGTTAAAATTCCAAACAAAAAAGTTAAATCTACACCTTAAAAAAACCACCACATCAAAAACGTGGTGGCTGTGATTAAAAACCTTTGAAAATTATATTTCTGGAGTGTTTAGTTTAGCTATCGATGCTTGAATTTCAGCCTCTGAAAGCTCATGTTTGACAATATTACCGGCAAAATAATCCTCATAGGCTTTCATATCAAAGTTTCCATGACCGCAAAGGTTGATCAGAATGGTTTCTGACTTACCCTCGCGCTTGCAACGTTCTGCCTCGGCTATTGCCGTAGCAATACCGTGGGTGGCCTCTGGGGCTGGAATAATCCCCTCGGCTTGGGCGAACTTAACCCCGGCATCAAACACCTCAAGGTTATCGTGGGCACGGGCTTCGATCAATTTATCTTTAAGAAGTTGGCTCACAATAACTCCTGCTCCATGATACCTCAAACCTCCGGCATGAATTGGTGCTGGCACGAAATCGTGCCCCAATGTATACATCGGCAATAAGGGAGTCATTCCGGCAGTATCTCCAAAATCATATCTAAATACACCCCTTGTCAACTTTGGACATGAGGAAGGCTCGCTGGCAATACAACGAATGGATTTACCCTCATCAAAATTGAGTCTTAAAAAAGGAAAGGCCAATCCCGAAAAATTCGAACCTCCACCAAATGGAGCAATGACGATATCAGGGAGATTACCCGCCTTTTCCATTTGTAAAATGGCTTCTTGACCAATAATGGTTTGGTGCAACTTCACATGATTCAAGACACTGCCCAATGCGTATTTTGTGTGTTCATTAGAAGCAGCTCTTTCAATGGCTTCAGAAATTGCGATTCCAAGCGATCCGGTGGTATTGGGATCCTCGGCTAAGAATTTTTTTCCAATTTCTGTAGCCTCAGAGGGTGAGGGAAAAACTTTTGCACCCCAGGTATTCATCATTACCTTTCTGTAGGGTTTGTGAAGGAA
Organism: Flavobacteriaceae bacterium UBA3159; assembly: GCA_002364535.1. Classification (GTDB taxonomy): domain Bacteria; phylum Bacteroidota; class Bacteroidia; order Flavobacteriales; family Flavobacteriaceae; genus UBA8316. Next base: position 17,066 of record DEYL01000007.1, read on the forward strand.
AGAGAGCTTTACCATATAAACCTCACATTCAATATCAAAATGCTGACAAGCGAAACTCAGTGCACTTCCCCACTGTCCTGCTCCTGTCTCTGTGGTTATTTTTTTTACACCCTCCTTCTTATTGTAATAGGCTTGAGCAACCGCTGTATTGGGTTTGTGTGATCCTGTTGGACTTACACCTTCGTATTTGTAATATATTTTGGCAGGGGTATCTAATATTTTTTCAAAATTGTAGGCCCTGTACAAAGGCGTGGGACGCCACATAGAATAGATATTCCTTACCTCATCGGGTATATCAATAAATTTATCCATACTCACTTCCTGTTTAATTAACTCCATCGGGAACAAAGGGGCCAGGGCTTCGGGACCTATAGGCTCCATTGTACCAGGATTTAGTGGAGGAAGCGGCTTGTTGGGCATATCGGCGACAATGTTATACCATTTGTCTGGTATTTCTTTTTCACTGAGAGTTATTTTACGTTCCATAAATATTTAGTTTTTTTTCAATGTACAAAATTCCAACTTAATTGTTTCCAAATAATAGTCTTGGGGAATTTGCAATATTTTTTTTTAATCCTATATTTACGCTTCTATTAGAATAACTAAAATTGTTGCGGGGTGTAGCGTAGCCCGGTTATCGCGCCTGCTTTGGGAGCAGGAGGTCGCAGGTTCGAATCCTGCCACCCCGACGATTATAATACCAGTGGCCTTTTTGGCCAATTCGGGATGTGGCGCAGCCTGGTAGCGCACACGCATGGGGTGCGTGGGGTCGCAGGTTCAAATCCTGTCATCCCGACTAGATAAAAATATAAATCCTTGGTATTCATGGGTTTATGTATTATAAACACGTTTACTCACCATATTACTTATCAAAATAATTTATTCTATTACTGAATACATGGGAAACATGTTAAAAAAAATTGAAATTTAATTCATGAATATAGACACCAACGTACTATTTCTTTTTAATATTACAAATGGCGGAAAAGGACTTATTTCTGAGTCACCTATAAAGGCGCTTGACATCTATCCTACATTGGCTGAGTTGTATGGTTTAGAAATCCCTTCACATTTAGATGGGCAAAGTATCGTGCCCCTCTTTGATGAACCAACTCTGCAGATGGACAGAATAATATATATCCAGTGCCCAATTGCAAGGCAAGATTCCGACAGAACTATACTGGGCTATTCAGTAAAATCATCAAGGTTTAACTATGTCGAGTGGATCAAAATGAATTCTGGGGAAACTGTTGCCAGAGAGTTGTATGATCATAAGTCAGATCCTTTGGAAAGGAAAAATGTAGTAGAGAATATTTCATATAATGATGATGTTAAATTCCTTGCTCATAAATTGCCTGAAAGAATCCAAGAAACGGATCATGATCAAGAATTAAAAAAATAAATTAATATCAATTATGCATCATGGATAAAAATCTTTTAAAAAGTAAAGCATATTTTA
>DEYL01000024.1 GCA_002364535.1 Flavobacteriaceae bacterium UBA3159
GTCTACCAATTCCACCATCCGAGCCGAACTTAAATAAAAATAAGAGCGAAAGACGGGATTTGAACCCGCGACCCTCACCTTGGCAAGGTGATGCTCTACCCCTGAGCTACTTTCGCTTGTGGTCTGCAAAAATAGTAAAATCCAACACTACTAATGAAAAATTGTTATAACTTTATTAAACAACACCTAAATTCTTTTACTTGGACTAGAAAAGATTACGTTTAAAAGCCCAATGGATTATATACTTATTTAGTTTACTTTTTTAAAAACTTATTTTTATTCTCGAATTAAATGAATTTTAAAAACTATTCAAATCTTGAATTTCTGTGCCTTTTAACAACTTCTTTTTTCATTTTTGTCTGGTTTCAAAAAAATTCAGAATCAAAACATAAAAATCAATCATTTCCCAATATTATGATATTTATGGGGGATGATATGAACTGGAATGATTGTGAGCCTTACGGAAATTCAGTGATCAAAACACCAAACATTCAAAAACTGGCAAATGAAGGAATAATTTTCGACAACATGTTTACCTCAACAGCCATGTGTGCCCCTACTCGTCAACAGTTAATGACCGGTTTATATCCGATTAGAAGTGGAGCATTTCCTAACCACTCAGAAGTATACAAGGGTGTAAAAAGTTTTGCGCACCACTTTGGTGATATGGGATATGAAGTTGCTCTAATTGGAAAGAAACACTATGGTCCATCCGATTCTTTTCCTATAAATTATTTAGGAGGGGTTCAACACGATACGGGAGTTGACGGCGATGACATTGATTTAGATAAAATCAAACCAATAGTCTCTGGAGATAAACCCTTCTTTTTGATAATAGCACAAAATCAACCTCACTCGCCTTGGAATAGAGTAAATTCTGATCAATACAAAGCCGAAGATTTGACAATTCCTGAATATATGGTGGATTCTCCCTTGACCCGTTCGCATCTGAGTTCTTATTACAATGAAATCACTTATATGGATAGTCTTCTGGGTAAAACCTTGGACATTATTGACAAAGCCGAAAAAACAAATAATACCATTTCAATTTTTACCAGCGAACAAGGTTACTCATTCCCTTATGGAAAATGGACCTGCTATGACCTGGGATTGAAAACCGCTTTTATTGCTAAATGGCCTGGGAAAATAGAGCCTAATACTAGAAACAAGGCCACCATTCAATATGTTGATATTGTACCTACCCTACTTGACGCGGTAGGTCAAAATCCATTGCATTTTGACGTAGGTATTGCCGATGCCTCAGGAAATAAAAATTTTGATGGTGAGAGTTTTTACCCTGTTATGAAAGGGGAATCCCAAAAACATCGGGATTATACTTATGGGGTTCATACCACTAGAGGTGTAATCAATGGTTCTGAATCTTATCCCATTCGGTCTGTTCGTTCCATTAGATATAAGTACATACAAAATTTGAGTCATAACGATTTTTTTTATAATATCCTTACAGCCAAGGACAAACAAAAGCCCATTTCTTTACTCTATCAATCATGGATTGAAAATGCTCAGTCTGAAGATGAATTGAATTGGGTAAAACAATACAAAAAAAGACCTTCTGAAGAATTATATGATTTGGAGAATGACCCTTACGAAAAAAATAATCTAGCCAACCACCCTGAATATCTTGCAATAAAAAAAAGTTTAGAGGCAGAACTTCTGTCTTGGATGAATCAGCAGGGGGATTTGGGCATCGAGTCCGAAATGAAAGCCATTTCGAGGCAGAACAGAACAGGGAAGGGTGAATGGTATTCATATGTAAAAAAGTTAAAATCAAAAACTTAAAAATTAATAATTTCAAAAAGATGAACAGAGATATCATCTCTCCTGGAAGGTTTTTTTCAATTGTTTTTGTGTCAATTTCTCTAATTGGATGCGAATCTAATAAAGAAAGAGACCAACAGCTGGATCGCCCGAACATTATCATCATATTGTCAGATGATATGGGCTATTCAGATATAGCGCCTTATGGTGGCGAAATCAATACCCCAAACCTAGCCTTTTTAGCAAAAAATGGGATAAAATTCACTCAATTTTACAATGCAGCCAGATGTTGCCCGACAAGGGCCTCCTTAATGACCGGAGTATATCCCCATGAGGCTGGAGTGGGACACATGACTAATCCCCCTAGTGACATCAATGGACATAATTATGGAGTCCCTGAATACCAAGGAAAACTTAGTTCTAATGTTGTAACGATCTCCGAAGTCTTAAAACAAGTAGGCTATGCAACTCTAATGACTGGAAAATGGCATTTAAGCTTTTTTGACAAAAATCAATGGCCGCTTCAAAGGGGTTTTGATAAATTCTATGGTTTCATCTCCGGAGCGGGAAACTATTTTAAACCTGAATCACCAAGATTTATCTTTGAGGGCAATGAAAAAATAGACATCATAGATGAAAACTATTACACGACCGATGCTTTTACGGATAAGGCCATGGCTTTCATATCGGAGGCAAAAGCTGAAAATAAAGAAAGACCCTTCTTCCTGTACCTATCTTATAACGCCCCTCATTGGCCACTTCAAGCCCCCAAATCGGAGATAGATAAATATCGGGGCAAATATATGGATGGTTGGGAAAGCCTTCGACAGCAGAGATACAATCGAATGATAGAGATGGGGCTTATTGACGCTTCGTGGAGCCTAAGTTCTGATGATATTATTTCCTGGGAATCCTTGGATGAATCCAAACAGGAAGAAATGGATCTCAGAATGGCTATATATGCTGCCATGATTGATCGAATGGATCAAAATATTGGAAGATTGGTTGATGACTTAAAAAGAAAAAAACTTTATGATAACACCATAATTATGTTTTTAAATGACAATGGAGCCTGTGCAGAATTTAACATGCTGGGTAGTGGTCCGAAAGAACAATTGGAAACCAAAGATGGGTATGCGTTGACTTATGGTAAGGCATGGGCAAATGCTTCAAATACCCCATACCGATCCTATAAACATTGGGTTCATGAAGGAGGAATCGGCACCCCTTTTATCGTCCACTGGCCTATGGGAATCTCAGAGAGTATTAAAGGTCAAACCATAAATCAATATGGGTTTTTACCCGATATCATGGCTACTTGTCAAGCATTGGCAAAAACCCAACACCCTAAAGAATACAATGGCAATAAAATTAAATCCATTTCAGGGAAAAGCCTGACTCCAATATTTTCCGGTTCAGAGAAAGAAATTCATGATGAACCAATATTTTGGGAACATGAAGGGAATAAGGCCGTCCGATTGGGAGACTATAAATTAGTTCAGGATTGGGAGAAAGGAAACCCCAACAATTGGGAACTCTACAATTTGTCAACTGATCGGACTGAACAGAATAATCTAATATTATCTGAGTCGGAAAAGGCTGAAGAAATGATCGCAATGTACTTCAGTTGGGCTTCCAAAATTGGAGTAATCCCATGGGAAGAAATCAATAAAATTAGTGCATCTAAAAATTAAAGATTCTTGCTGGGTTACTTCTCTCTTTTGGGCAGATATTTTTTTAGCTTTTGGATCAATTCTTGGTGTTCAGCTTTTTTAGATAAATTCAACCATTCATGGGGATCGTTTTCATGGTCGTATAATTCATCCCCACCATCTTTATAATTTATGTATCTCCACTTTCCATAACGAATCGCATGATTGCCTTTACCATAAGTTATACGTACTGGTCTGTGATAATTTTGAATGGGATTTTTTAACAGCCCCACTAGGCTTTTTCCATCCAAACCTGATTTTTGGGGGAGGTTGGCAAGATCAACCAATGTTGGATAAAGATCAATAAGACTTACAGGTGCATTGCAAATTTTATTTTGTGGAATTTTACTAGGGTAAGACACAACAAGGGGAACATGGGTAGTGTCTTCCCATAGCGCTTGTTTTCGCCAGTGTTGTTTTTCTCCTAAATGCCATCCGTGATCACCCCATAAAACAACAATTGTGTTATCTGCATAATCACTATTCTCAAGTGCATCTAAAAGCTTTCCAACATAATCATCTACAAAACTTATAGAGGCCAGGTAGGCCTGCACTCCCTTGTGCCACTGGTCGTAATGAAGAACCAAATCATGATCTTGTATTCCCTCATTAAGGTCTTTTCCCAATGAGCCTGAATACCTTTCTTTTGCGAATCTCTTCCCATATTCAGGCAGATCCTCCTGATCATCAAGTTTGGTGTTTGGAAGAATAATCTCACCTAGCGGATAGCGATCAAAATATTTTTGGGGTACATACCAGGGCAAATGTGGCTTGAAAAAACCACATGCAAGGAATAAGGGTTTGGAATGATTTTTTTTCAATTCGGAAATGGCCCAATTCACAGTTTTAACATCCTGCATTTCGTTATCTTCAATAGACACAGGGCCCCAATTGAACCAACCCATTCCTGTACTTCCTTTGGGCAAAGTTTTATCTCTACCATTTATTTTGATGTTATTTTTGGAAATAAAATATTCATCCCAAGATTTATTGTCCCCTGGTTTGTTGTTTCCATGGAAAATTTTCCCTCCTCCCTTGGTAAGATATCCATGGTCTTTAAAGTATTTCATCAATGTAATTTCACTTGGTAAATTTTCTCTAAACTTATTTCTATTACCATATACTCCTGAACTTGAGGGATAAAGTCCCGTTAACAATGCAACCCTAGAGGGATTACATAAAGGTGCAACGGTATAAGCTTTGGTAAATCCAATACCACTTTTAACCAATCGATCAATATTAGGGGTTCTAACTTGTGGATGTCCTCCCAAATAGCCAACCCAATCATTCAGATCATCAATGGCAATGAATAATACATTGGGATGTTTTTTAATTATATTATCGGATGAAAATGA
>DEYL01000040.1:0-5587 GCA_002364535.1 Flavobacteriaceae bacterium UBA3159
TGCTCAGGCCTCTATCGTCCCTGGAGCGGACCAATGGAAGTCCTATATAAAAATATTGGAGCAGGAAAACGTTGGTGTGGTTGCTCATCAAGCCAGTTTAGTCAATCCCAATACCCATTTGATCGACACCCTACTCTCACTAAAGGTGAATATCAAAAAAGTTTTTGCTCCCGAACATGGATTCAGGGGAGATGCCGACGCAGGAGAAAGTGTGGCTGATCAAAAAGACCTTAAAACAGGCCTGCCCATTCTCTCCCTTTATGGCAGCAACAAAAAACCCTCAAAAGAAAGCTTGGAAGGGCTCAGCATCATGCTCTTTGATTTGCAAGATGTAGGCGTAAGGTTTTACACATACCTTTCCACCCTAAACTATGTCATGGAGGCTTGCGCCGAAAATGGAATTCCTTTGATCATTCTCGATCGACCCAATCCCAATGCCCACTTCACCGACGGCCCTGTATTGGAAGAGGATTGTAAAAGCTTTGTCGGGATGCATCCCGTTCCCATTGTCTCCGGAATGACCATTGGAGAATACGCCAAAATGGTCAATGGTGAGCGGTGGCTGACTAATGGGATACAATGTGATTTAAACGTTATCCCCATAAAAAACTACACCCACCAAACAGCTTACGAGATACCCCTAAGACCTTCACCCAATTTACCCAACGCCCAATCAATTGCCCTTTACCCCAGTTTGTGTCTCCTCGAACCTACCGTCATTAGTGTAGGTAGAGGAACCGAAATGCAATTCCAGATCTTCGGTCATCCGGAACTACCGCAGACCAATTTTTCCTTTACCCCCCGGCCCAATTACGGATCCAAAAACCCCAAACTTAAAGATCAACTTTGTCATGGCGTTGACCTCAGAAACCTTGAGCGTCCCAAAAAAATTGAATTGCAATGGTTGATTCAAGCCCACCGTGATTTTCCTGACAAAGCGCATTTTTTTAAAAAGGGTTTTTACAGAATCGCAGGCAACAAAAGAATACAAAAGCAATTGGCACAGGGAATGAACGAACAGCAAATTCGTAAGACTTGGGAGAAGGATTTAAACAAATTCAGGGAAATCAGAAAAAAATACCTAATCTATCCCTAATTACTTCCATAATGACTGATAAGAAAGATGTCTTTGGAAATGCCCTATGGGAATACCATCAATCCCCCGGCCATCAAGAATTGATTACCTGGACGAGTCTCACCGAGGAGGAACCTGTCCCCTTAAGCTATTTTTTTAGGACATATGATCAAATGCCACCCAAAGAACAAAAGGCTTTGGAGATGACCCATGGAAAAGTTTTAGATGTTGGTTGTGGTTCCGGCTGCCATGGTCTGTATTTACAAAACGAAAGAAAGCTGAGTGTTTTGGGACTAGACAACTCAACAGCAGCCATTAAAGTCGCAGCCGAAAGAGGTTTATTAAAAACAACAAGTCAATCCATTTTTGATTTTTATGGGTATACTTTTGATACCCTATTACTTTTGATGAATGGCCCCGGAATATGTGGCAGTTTGAAAAGACTTCAATTATTACTGGAAAAACTTAAATCATTACTCAATCCGGGTGGTCAAATTTTATTGGATTCCTCAGATTTGATCTATTTGTTTGACGAAAGTCCGGAGGGAGAAAAGATCATACCAGCCACCCAATATTACGGCGAACTGGAATACGGTGTTCAATACAAAAACAATACCGAAACCTTTCCTTGGCTCTATGTAGATTATGGACTTTTAAGTCATACCGCCCGTAAAGTGGGCTTTAAAACTACCTTGGTTTTGGAAGGAGAAAATTGGGATTATCTTGCCCGTTTGATCAGGGAATATTGAGGTACTTATGGGTTTGCAAGGACACTTTCCAATGCGTGTTTTTCATTACGTAATCCACGATCAATGGCATCATTTTCTTCCGCTTACTCCATTCGGGTTGAAGATAAAGTTTACAATGCGGAGCAACTTTTTCCGCCTGATGCTCTGCAAAAAGAAAATCATCCCGGTTGTTAATGATCATTTTTAACTCATCTGCCCTGTCAAAAGCTTCTGAGATAGGAAGTTTATTTTTTTTTGGCGACAAACAAAACCAATCCCAATGACCGGACAAAGAATAGGCTCCTGAAGTTTCGATATGTGTTTTCATATCCAGGGATTTTAAACCCAATGTGAGTGGATCCATATTCCACATCAATGGCTCGCCCCCAGTGACTACAATGTTATCGGAATACTTTTTGGCAGTTTTGATGATTTCATCAACTATAGTTGGCGGATGCGATTTGGGATTCCAACTTTCTTTTACATCACACCAATGACAGCCCACATCACATCCACCAACCCTTATAAAATAAGCAGCACTTCCCTTATGATAGCCCTCACCCTGTATGGTGTAGAAAGCCTCCATTAGTGGCAGAAGCGTTCCCGCTTCCAACATTTCTCCTTGTTTCTTATGATCCATCTGGACAAAGATAATCCATACCGTCACAAACTTTAAATAAAAAAAAGGTATATTTGAATGTCCCCAAAATGATTAAAATAAATTTTTTATGAAGCCCTGGCACCAATTCATTGACAACATCTTCATAAAGGTTTTTTCCTCAAAAAATCAGAACAAAGTCGAGCGCGCAACCTTATGGCTGTCCATGATCGGTTTTATCATTCATCTATTTTTGATCTACGCCAAAAAATTTGATTGGTTTAAAATTTCTTTTGAAAGCAATCTTTTGATCGATCCTATTTCGGCCATCTATACCCCATTTTCAATCATTTTGGTTTATGAAATCTACCTTTTGGTCGTCAACCTTCCCCGATCATTTACTACTTCAGTATCCAAACAGTTTGAAATCATTTCGCTTATCCTGATTCGTAGAATTTTTGCAGACATCCCCAAGATAGACCTAAAAGCCAATTGGATGAGCACTCAAGAAAATGTTCAACTGATTTATGACGTATTGGGCGTATTGATCATATTCTTTTTGATTTTCTTATTCAACAAAGGACGATTAAGGTTGCCCAAAAAACCCCTCAATCCTAACCTAAAAAGTTTTGTCGCTTCCAAAAAAGCAGTAAGTCTGATTTTGTTACCCATCCTTATCGTTATTTCCTTTATAAGTGTTTACAGCTGGATTTATGGGCTGGTTTACCTCCAAACAACCTCCGACATCAATGCCATTTTTTATAATGAATTTTTTACCATTCTCATTTTGGCAGATGTTCTAATACTGCTTCTTTCTTTTCAATACACAGAACGCTACAGCCAATTGATCAGAAACACCGGGTTTGTAATCTGTACCATCTTGATCAGACTCTCTTTCGGAGTAAGCGGTCTTACCAATGTATTATTGATCATTTCGAGTGTTGCTTTTGGTCTGATGATACTGACCATTTACAACATGGAAGAAAATCCCATAGAAAGAAAGACGGATACGAATTGAGTTGACCTAGGACTTTCTTTCACAGGAGAGCAGCGTATTCTGCAATAACATGGCTATGGTCATAGGGCCTACTCCTCCGGGGACTGGGGTTATATAACTCGATTTTTTTGAGACCTCGTCAAAAGCTACATCTCCTTTGATGACATAACCCTTTGGGTGATTATCATCCAAGACTCTTGTGATCCCGACATCAATGACGATAACACCATCTTTGACCATATCTGCTTTTAAAAATTCAGGGATACCCAAAGCAGAAACAATGATGTCTGCTTTTTGGGTCAACTGGTCAATGTCTTTGGTTCTGCTGTGAGCAAGAGTCACTGTAGCATTGCCGGGATTACCTTTTTGGCTCATCAAAATACTGATGGGTCTGCCCACAATATTACTTCTGCCAATCACCACACAGTGTTTTCCGGAAATGTCTATAGCATTGCGTCTGAAAATTTCCATAATGCCAAAAGGAGTTGCAGGAATGAAAGAGTCCATTTCCAATGCCATTCGACCAAAATTGGCGGGATGGAACCCATCCACATCTTTTTTGGGGTCGACCGCCAATAGGATTTTCTCTTCTTCTATATGTTTGGGAAGCGGCAATTGAACAATATAACCATCCAAGGTGTCGTCATTGTTTAACTCTTTGATTTTAGAGAGTAGCGCCTGTTCGGTAATACTACTTTCTAGGCGGATCAACGTAGATTTAAAACCGACCTGTTCACACGAACGCACCTTACTCCCAACATAGGTTAAACTGGCACCGTCATTGCCGACCAATACCGCTGCCAAATGAGGTGTTTTCTCTCCTTTTTCTTTTCGCAGACTAACCGCCTGCTTGATTTCCTCTTTGATTTGTTGGGATAGTTTTTTTCCGTCCAGTATTTCCATAATTATTTAAATCCTTGAAGCATTTGCATCATTTGCTTTCCTTTTCCTCCTTGCATCATCTTCATCATTTTACTCATCTGACCGAATTGCTTGATCAGTTGATTGACCTCATTAATATCCCTTCCGGAACCACTGGCAATTCTATTTTTTCTACTGTGATTGATCAAGTTGGGTTGTGATCGCTCTTTTGGAGTCATTGACCCAATGATGGCCTCAATGTGTTTGAAAGAATCATCATCTACAGCTACATCACCCATTATTTTTTCCGCTCCAGGGATCATTCCCACCAGGTCTTTCATATTACCCATCTTCTTGACTTGTTGGATTTGAGAAAGAAAATCATCAAAACCAAATTGATTTTTGGCAATCTTTTTACTGATTTTTCGCGCTTGCTCCTGATCAAACTGCTCCTGTGCACGTTCAACCAAGGATACGACATCTCCCATTCCCAAAATACGGTCTGCCATTCGCTCCGGATAAAACACATCCAGTGCTTCCATTTTTTCTCCCGTCCCGATAAACTTAATGGGTTTATTTACTACAGATTTGATCGATAAAGCAGCTCCCCCCCGGGTATCTCCGTCAAGTTTGGTCAATATCACTCCATCGAAATTAAGAGTGTCGTTAAAAGCTTTGGCGGTATTGACTGCATCCTGACCTGTCATGGCATCAACCACAAAAAGGGTTTGCTCGGGTTTTACCGTTTGATGAATGTCTGATATCTCTTTCATCAAGACCTCATCCACGGCCAATCGTCCAGCGGTATCAATAATGACTAAATCATTATTTTCCTTTTTGGCTTGTTTTATAGCGGCTTGAGCTATCTTAACCGGATTTTTTTCTTCACGATCACTAAAAACAGGAACATCGATCTGTTCTCCCAATACACACAACTGATCTATAGCTGCTGGTCGATAAACGTCACAGGCAACCAACAAGGGCTTTTTCTTTTTTTTGTTTTTGAAATACAATGCCAGTTTTCCACTGAAAGTGGTTTTACCCGATCCTTGCAAACCCGACATCAATATAATTGAAGGTTTAGCGGCAAGCTCCATTTCGGCGGCACTGCTTCCCATCAGTTCGGTCAACTCATCCTTAACTATCTTCACCATCAACTGTCCCGGCTGAAGGCTGGTCAATACTTTTTGGCCTATGGCATTTTCCTTTACACGATTGGTGAAATCTTTGGCAATCTTAAAGTTAACATCTGCGTCCAGTAATGCCCTTCTGACCTCTTTGAGAGTTTCGGCTACATTGATCTCGGTAATCTTACCGTGCCCTTTTAG
>DEYL01000040.1:5978-34825 GCA_002364535.1 Flavobacteriaceae bacterium UBA3159
AAATTTACTGTTTTCAATCATATTTAAAACCCTTTCAATTCATCCATTTTTATGTTTCATCATACCCATCACCACAGTATGCGGAAAAGTGATGGCGGCCAAAAAAGAAAAAAATAAAGGCATAAAATAGTCCGCTTCAAAATCTAAATACCGATAAACCAAATAGAGGGAGATCAAAGAAGCCAACCAGTAAATCACAGAATGCTTAAAATACTTCAAAAAGGATTTAAAATTTATTGTTCCATAAAGAAACTTTAGCTGATTTATTAGGGAAGGAAAGCTATGCCAAATCACAAAATAAAAAGCAAAAGCAAAAAACAATGAGCCAACATAAAAGATGCCTGCCATAAGTAAGAGCAAGAAACACTCTTTAATAAGGTGTGGACGCATGGTGGAATTGAACAGCATACTTGTAAATAGACCGCCCCCCAATATAATGGCAGTGTAAAGGAAAAATTTAAAATCCAATTGATACCCCGAAATCTTTTCGATCACCTTCACAACCGACACATATTGTAGGGTAAACATCAAAAAGAAGATAAATGCACCATATAATGAATATAAGGCAAAACTTGATGCAGAAATAGACAAACGATCTTCCCAGTGCTCTTCTCCAAAGTGATAACTACTAAATAGGACAAAAATGATCAATGCCAGGCCAGGAAGGTTAAAAAAGAAGACTACACCCAGTAAAACAACCAAAATATACACCACAATGGACTTAAAATAGAGATTGTTTAACTCTCCTTTAAAACTTTTTGAAATTATTTTCAAATCATTTGCTCCATGTAAAATACCGAGGGTTAAAACCCAAAAACCCGAAAAAAAATTAACAAAACCATTTGATAATAAAGGAACTAGCACAATAAACACAAAAGTGATTAAAATGGCAATTTGGTAATATTTAGAGGTTTGAAATATCAATTTGATAAAATTTTTTGTAAAAAAATATCACTTATATAGTAAGTAAGTTTAATTTTTTTTAAATTTACCTAAACAAAATAAATAATTAATTTAATTATGGAAAATCTTTTTAATTTATCAGCTGTAGCCCCTGCGATGGCTACAGACGATTACGTAGGGTTCACTTTTTTTGTAGGTTGTATGGCAATGATGGCAGCATCAGCGTTTTTCTTCCTGTCTATGAACTCTTTCGACAACAAATGGAGAACCTCCATTTTGGTATCAGGTTTGATTACCTTTATCGCTGCAGTACACTATTGGTACATGAGAGACTATTGGGCAACAAACGCCACCTCTCCAACATTCTTCCGTTATGTAGACTGGGTGTTGACAGTACCATTAATGTGTGTAGAGTTTTACCTTATTCTTAAGGCGGCTGGAGCCACTAAATCATTGATGTGGAAACTAATTTTCCTATCTGTAATCATGTTAGTAACAGGTTACTTTGGAGAAGCAGTTCACACTACCGGCAACGGTCCTGCATTGTGGGGTCTTATCTCTGGTTTGGCTTATTTCGCTATCGTTTTTGAAATATGGAAAGGTGGAGCTGCCAAGTTGGCTGAATCTGCTGGTGGAGCCGTTCTTTCTGCTCACAAAACTCTTTTGAAGTTTGTATTCATCGGATGGGCGATCTATCCTATCGGATACATGGCCGGTACTGAAGGATGGTACAGCGGAATCTTTGGTGGTCTTCCCATGGACGTTATTTACAACGTTGGTGATGCCATCAACAAAATTGGATTCGGTTTGGTTGTTTATAACCTGGCTTCTAGTTCTAAGTAATCTTAAAGACAGCAGTTTAACTGCTCAAGATAAAAGAATCGCTCCTTGGAGCGATTCTTTTTTACATACTATCGGGTAGATCAATACCCAATAAACTAGTGGCAGATTCGATATTATTCGCTACCGCTTGACAGAGCATCAAACGTAAAGACTGTAACTTTTGATCCCTAGCTCCAAATACACTGACATTCTGATAAAAAGAATTGAACAGTTTTACCAAATCGTAAAGATAATTTGCCACCAAAGCCGGACTGTATTGCTCCCCGGAAGTTTTGACCACCTCGGTATAGCTACTCAAATGTTTGAGGATCTCTTTTTCCTTATCCACCAAACTCACATCCAAGTGGAGTTCCAACTCCCCTTCTACTTTACGGATCAGTGATTGAATTCGCGCATAGGTATATTGTATAAAAGGACCGGTATTGCCATTAAAATCAACAGAGGCCTCAGGGTCAAACAAGATCCTCTTTTTGGGATCGACCTTAAGGATAAAATACTTTAAAGCTCCCAAACCGATCTTTTGAAATAGGACATTTCTCTGTTCCTCATCTAGTCCTTCGATCTTTCCGTGTTCGGCAGCGATACTCCCTGCGGTATTCTTCATTTGCTCGATCAGATCATCGGCATCAACCACAGTTCCCTCGCGGCTTTTCATTTTACCGGAAGGCAAATCAACCATACCATAGCTCAGGTGAAATAAGGAATCTGCCCAGGAATAACCCAGTTTTTGGAGTATTAAGAACAACACCTTAAAATGATAATCCTGTTCGTTGCCCACGGTATAGACCATCCCCTTGACTTGCGGGTGATCGACCACTCTTTGATTGGCAGTGCCGATGTCTTGTGTCATATAGACCGCTGTTCCATCTGAGCGCAATAATAATTTTTCATCTAAGCCCTCGTCCCTAAGGTCAATCCATACCGAGCCGTCCTCTTTTCTAAAAAAAACCCCTTTGTTCAATCCTTCCTCTATGATGGATTTGCCCAACAAATAAGTCTCACTTTCGTAATAATAGGAATCAAAATCTACTCCCATACTTTTATAGGTGGCCTCAAAACCTTTATACACCCATTGATTCATTTGCGACCAAAGTTTTCGTATCTCAGGATAATTATTTTCCCATTGCCGAAGCATTTGTTGAGCTTCTACCAGCAAGGGCGCATTTTTCTCCGCTTCTTCCTGCGACTTTCCCCCAGCTACCAGGCCTACTACTTGTTCACGGTATTTTATTTCAAACAATACATAGTATTTCCCCACAAACTGATCGCCTTTTAAACTCGTACTTTCGGGAGTTTCCCCCTGGCCAAAGTGCTGCCAAGCCAACATGGATTTGCAAATATGGATACCTCGGTCGTTGATGATCTGTGTTTTAATAACATGATTCCCGTTGGCCTCCAGGATCTTGGATACCGAATGGCCCAAAAGATTATTCCGGATGTGTCCCAGGTGCAGGGGCTTGTTGGTGTTGGGAGAGGAAAACTCTACCATTATAGTAGGGGAATCCCCTACCGGGGCGGTATGGCCGTAATCCTCGGTCTTTAAAAAACCCTCTAAAAAGCTTAAGTAATAACGGTCTGATACAAAAAGGTTTAAAAATCCACTGACCACATTATAATGGGAAATATCGGGCGATTGTTCTTCCAAAAAAGCTCCTATTTCTGCTCCCAAAACCGCAGGGTTTTGGTGGGTCAATTTTAACAAAGGAAAAAGTACTAAGGTAATGTCCCCTTCAAAATCTTTACGGGTGGGCTGAAATTCAAGCGGTAGGCCTAAAAGTCCAAACCTATCGGATAAAAAATGGGTTACGGATTCGGAAAGTACATGCTCTAATGTTTCCATACATTAAGCGCAAAGATAATTATAAACTTTGTTGACACTGATGGTGTCATTGAGTTTTTTAAATCAATTACGAGACGAGCGAAGCAAAGCGGCGAAGCAAATACAAATGAGTTAATTATGAATTACGAATGGATCAGACGGATATAATTCATCATCCATAACTCGTAATTGCTTCCTCCGCTAGCGCAAGAAATCGAAAATTCGACGAAGTCAATCTTTCGTAAGGTAATGGTAAAATTTATCCCACACGATTAGCCGGAGGCAGACACAGTAGAAATGTACGGAAGCTGAGAAACTAATTTCCTTAAAAGAAATCAGAACCCTTTCAGAGACCACAAGAAGAGGAAGTTCCCTTTTAAAAATTATTGATGCTCCTGAGGCTATTGGTTTCAAAACGATTGGGGTTTATTAAATTATCCCAAAAAAGTAGCTGTCATTTTTTTGTTTTCATTTATTACAATTTGGCCGGGTCTAAAACAACATACTTGACTGTTTTGCGGTTCCAAGTGTATACCAGATGAATTTTACCATCGGCTGCTTGAATTACAGTGGGGTATGAATACTCTTCACCTTCTTTGTCGGTGGTTTCGGTCAAAGGCTCTAAATCAAGAACACGGTTCCAATTTTTTCCATCGACGGAAAGGCCTACGCTGAGTGGTACCCTATCACCCCAATTTTTTCCTGTGGGATTATAGACCAAGAATTGGCGACCGTCTTTTAGGGTAACCCCGTCAATTCCCGAATTTGGATTGGGAAGTGAAATGGCGGTCATTTTCCCCCAGGTCTTACCAGTGTCCTCAGACCAGTTTTGGGTAATCACCCCATTTTTGGTTCGACTTAATAGTTGCAGTTTTCCATCGCCATAATCCAATACAACAGGTTGGATTGCGCCAAACTCATAGGGATCGTTCAGGGCTTCCGATTTAGTCCAGGTTTCACCCATATCAGTACTTGTTTCCAAGTGTATCTTCCAATCCCCTGACAGACTTTCGGAACTTGAAGGTGAGAGTATATCCCCATTGGCCAGTTGTATGGGCTGGTTCTTTATTGGCCCCAAAATACCTTCCGGCAATTTGATTGGCTCTGACCAGGTTTTACCGTCGTCTTCAGAGGTCATATACAGTCCCCACCATTCTTGTGGGCTGGGCCCCACCTTGTAGTAAAGCTGTAAAAATTGTCCCTTGGGTTTGAACAAAACAGGGTTCCAACAAGGGAATCTGGTATTTTCATCCTGAACCCCGTTTGTCACCTCGGTTGGGGTAGTCCATGAACCATTGACTTTTCGGGATACCCAAATACCCACATCATCATTTTTTTCCTTGGTACCGCCAAACCAAGAAGCGACCACAATTCCATTACTTACTTCAACTGTCGAAGCATGGCATTCCGGGGTCAAGGCATCCTTAATTTCATAAATGAATTCTTCTGTAACTATCGCCGATCTTTCGACGTTCTTTACTTCATCTGATTTTTTAGGTTTTTCTCTGCAAGAGATCACAAGTGATAAAGTGAGGCATAAAAAAAGATATTTCATGAATTTGTATTTTAAGTTTAAAATATTTTAAAAGGATTTCGTCCCTATGGCAACAACCCCTTTTTTGATTGATTTAGAGAACCTCATCGTCATCAGCTAGATACATTCGGGTACTCTTTGTGTATGTTCCTCCATTGGAATCTTCATATTCCAAATCCATATAAAATGCCTTGAATCCGCTTTTTGGAAAAGTGATTTTTTGCCTTGTGGGTTTATCCTTTACCGGATCAATTTTGTTCGAGACCCAAGTTTCATTCCTGAAATCCCGATCTTCAGAATCGGTAGACCAGAGATAAATGGATTTTAGATTTTTGGAAGTCGATGTTATGGATAGTACGGCCGATGTCTTGTCGGTATTTAATTCATAGCTAATATCGGCATACGGTTCTTTATTCAGGGTCCTGCCCCAAAAAGCACTCAAAGATTTCAAGGCCTTTTCCCCTCCGTCTAGGTTATGCCCAGCATTTGGTGTGTAGTGAATAAAATTTTCACCCGGAATATCCGTGATATAGTTTTTGACGGCATCCACTGGCCAATATTCATCATTTGTTCCTATAAATATGATTTTGGGCATGGTAAGTTTGTCACGATAGGAATAGGGATCGATCATTTGTGTGAGTGCATTCCCGTCTTCTGTATTTACCGTTTGGGGAATTTCCAATTTAATGTAATCGTTGATCTGTTCACTATATTCGCTCCATGCAGTCAGATGATAATCCAAACTTACCGGCATATTTAGCACATCAATGACCATGGGGCTGATTGCCTCTACACGCTTGTCACTTGCCCCGGTCAACCATGTGGTCCATCCCCGTTTGGAAGCTCCAGCAACCGTAAACCCAGATATCTCTTTCTGTAATCTGTCCTTTGCAAACTCCTGTATGGCATCCATCCCCCGAACTGCGCTTTTCACCATTGGAAAAAGCAGGGGCCATGTAAGGTCTTTATCTTTCTTATAGTTGTGAAGTGTGAAGGAGATCAATTGATCCTCAACCAGATCTCCTTCGTATAATGGCTGCATGGGAACCTGTCGTATAATTGAAACTACAGCCTTATTTTTCTCAGCTAAATTGGCCATCGGAATTGCTTCATCATAATTTTCGGCTGATTTCCATCTTGGCATACCGTCTTCCAGACTTCCTCCGGTTATAAACAATAATGAACCTTCATGGGCCACTTCTTTTGGAACTAGAATAGTCAATTGGTGTTTCCATGTGTGTTCCCTCCATTTTTGGGAAGTCAACAACAAATCATACACTGTTACATTTTCCAGTTTATATTTTTCTTTTAACTCCCAAGCATAGGAGTCATCCTCTTTTTTGAGATAACTTTCCAATGCTGTTTTGGGAGTGATAGGTGTAATTTCATTTGTACCCTTTGCTTGCGTAGTGGTCTTGGAATTATTCCTACAGGAGTTTAAAAGCAGGGCAGAAACCAGTAAAATTGGCAAAATTCTTTTTATAGGGATAAGAATATTCATAATAGTTTATTTCTTTTGAGGTTGAGGGTTTTTATCGACCATATCCAGGAGTTCGGAAATCAAAATCTCTCCTGTCTTCTCTCCCAAACTTGTTCGGCTTACATATTTATAGCGATCAAAACTGTTGAAATCTTCCTTGGTTAGAATATAACCAAAGGCATCGTTGGTCAGGCCAAATAAAAAGGGATGCTTTGTGGGCATTTTTCGTTTTAAGTAATATCCGATATTGGGGAGTGCCTCCCCAGGAATGGTCAATACCTGTGCAGTGCCAATGTTCAATAAATTTAAAGTCGTAGTAATGGTATCGTCATTTCCCTTGGAATAGTTCAGTGGTGAATTTTGGAAAATATACTTCAACATGACTGATTCAATTGGAAAATTTACGGATTTATATGCACAATAGATATCAGGATTTTGTTGTATTGGAGCGTTAGAGATAATGCGAAGTGCCTCATCGGCCAAAAGGTTGCCTATGCGTTGACATTCTTTCCAATCAGCAACTTCTTTCCCATCCTCCAAACGATTGTCTGCAGTGACCATACCGCCTTGGGCACCATTCATAAAAACTGCCATTCCACCCGTTTTAGCTTCAATTCGGTCATAAAGAGGACCTATTAGATCCGGGGTCAGGATATCGCGTCTGTTACCAATCACCTCAGGATGAATGGCATAGTTGACCAAAGTTACCAGGATCTTACCTTTGTTCTTGCCCTTGGTACAAATGGCCTGTATTACTCCACATCGTGGGTCGTATAGTTTAGGGGCATAGTAGTTATAGGCTATCTTTCCATTTGCCTTGTCGACTACTATTTTTAGGTTGGCTGGCTTTAAATTCCTGATTGCTTCATTAACAGCATCAGCCAGCAGTTGTACACATTTATCCAAATAATCCAAGTCTGCACTATGACCTCCCGAAGCATTGGGAAAGGCATAGGCATCGGGTGCGCTATGGGTATGAGTGGCACCAATAAGTATATTTTCAGAGGGAATTCCCTTTATCAGTTTTCTTGATCTATCACCCAAGACAGCTGGCCATCCAATATTGTCGATATTTACAATAGCGATTTTTTCTTTGCCTTTCTCCAGAACCATGGCTCTTACATATAATTCACCTTTTTTGATATGAGCTGGATTCGGAATGCCAATCCCTCCTGAAACTGCAATCAAGGGGTCAGGAGTGATAATTCGTTTTGCCGCACCAACTTTGAGTACTTGCGAAATTGAGCTTATTGTAAAAAGAAAGCATAGAATGAGCAGCGTACCACTCAATTTGAACTTGCACTTAAAGTAAAATCTATTCTTCATAAAGATAATTTAAAGAGACTTGATTGCATTTCTATGCCATCCAGTGAATTTTGTCTTGCAGTAGTAAATTTAAAGGTAAAAAGTTAAATCAAAGGTTAATATATAATGCATAATTGACAAAATACCTGAATTGATCTGTATGACTTTAACATAACTTTAGAAGTTGGCATCTCTCTGTGTTCAAGAGATTAAAGCATTTGATGTCTAGTCTTAAAATTATCTACAAATAATTCCAAATTAGCTCCATAAAAAAAAACAGAAAGTATTACAGACAAAAGAAAAGTAAATATTGTCTTGGGAATGGTATTCACCTTGTTTCTCTTGATAATCTAATCATGTATTTCTGATAGTGTTAATAAATGGGTTTTTTCCGATTTCTACACTTATCTCACATAGTATTAATTAAAGAGAAAGTCGCTTTTCAAGATTTGAAATATAGTGCTGTAAGTTGGTCACGGGATTTTGATGATGGGCAGACAAGTAATGAACAGAACCCTGTACAAATCTATAAATCTGGTGGTTATTTAGATCCTTGATGTTTTATTTCCACTATAATATTTTTCAAGGATACAAAATAGCATAAGATCAACAACCCCATTTGTTTTTGATCTTATGGAGCTAATTTTTTTAAAAGTCAAAAGATTAAATCTCCTAAAAAAGAGGAAGAAGTAGACCCCTGAACAAAAGTTTGCAATTATAAGTTCATAATATAGATTTTAGTATAATACGAAGCATTGCATTTTTGGTAAACTCAAAAAAAATGATCATTAATCGCAATGGATCGAGATCAGCGACTAATGACTTATCTTTGAAATAAAAATGCTTTTAAACGTCTCTTACAATCAACCCGATATTAAGGAAAAGATCGAGACGGCAGTCGGAAAACCTTTTTCTTTAAGGGAACGATGGTCCAAAGGTGGGATTGGATCTTCAAGACTGGTCATTTCACAAACCTCTATTGACATTCACAACCTTTTGGTATTGGACAACAACCGTAATACCTGTAATATTGAATTGCGTCCCAAGGGGATCATTTTGCGATTCAGGAGTCTTTTGGAAACCTATGCACTGGTGATTCCCTATTACAAATTGACCTTGTACAAGGGAAAAGCACAGGAGTATTCTATTTATAAAGACAAACAGTTTGTAAAGGTAGTTGCAGATACCAGGTCCACATTTAAGTTTTTCTCAAAACTCAGTGCTGAAAAAGCTGCAAATCAACTTCCCGGTATTGAGGATCTTTAGCAGTTACATTTTGCGGTGAGTATGCCCGGTATAAACCTGCCGGGGTCTTCCGATAGGTTCTTTATTGAATCGCATTTCTTTCCACTGAGCGATCCAACCCGGTAAGCGACCAATGGCAAACATCACCGTAAACATTTCGGTGGGTATGCCCAGGGCACGGTAGATGATACCGGAATAGAAATCCACATTGGGATACAATTTTCGATCAACGAAATAAGGGTCTTCAAGGGCCTCTTGTTCCAATCTTTTAGCAATGTCCAATACAGGATCGTCTATACCCAATTCGGAAAGTACCTCATTGGCCGCTTTTTTGATGATCTTAGCGCGTGGATCAAAGTTCTTGTAAACCCTATGACCAAAACCCATCAGGCGGAAAGGGTCATTTTTGTCTTTGGCCTTGGCCATAAACTTCTTGGTATCCCCGCCATCTTTTTTGATCTCCTCCAACATTTCAATGACCGCTTGGTTGGCACCCCCATGTAAAGGACCCCATAGGGCCGAAATACCCGATGCTATCGAAGCAAATAAGCCAGCATGAGATGATCCTACCATTCGCACGGTAGAAGTGGAACAATTTTGCTCGTGATCTGCGTGTAGGATCAATAATTTATTCAAAGCACTGACCAATATCTTACCGGCTTTAAACTCTTTATTGGGCATCCTAAACATCATATGCGCCAAGTTCTCCGTATAGGGGAGATCATAATTGGGATAGTTTAAGGGTAAGCCCTTCATTTTTCTGTGTGTCCAAGAAGCTAAAACAGGAAACTTGGCCAACAACATGATGATGGCCTCACGAAATTCCTTTTCGGAATTTATATCGACTGATGAAGGGTTAAAAGCAATTAAAGCAGAGGTCAATGAGGACAGTATCCCCATGGGGTGAGCAGATTTAGGAAAGCTTTTAAGAATGATCTTAAAATCCTCATCCACCAAGGCGTGATCTCGAATTTCATCTTCAAACTGATCTAACTGTTCGGAAGTTGGTAAATCTCCAAAAATCAAAAGATAAGCCACCTCGATAAAGGAAGCATTATTCGCCAAATCTTCTATGGCATAACCACGATAACGGAGCACTCCTTCTTCCCCATCGAGAAAAGTGATCTCACTTTGACAAGAGCCCGTATTCTTAAAACCGGGATCAAGGGTGATCAAACCCGTTTGAGCCCTAAGTGTTTTAATGTCAATAGCAATCTCGTTTTCAGTTCCACCAACAAGTGGAAATTTATAGTTTACTCCTTTGTAAATAAGATCAATTTGGTCTGCCATAAGTAATGTAAAGAATGGTAAAAATAAGGAAATAAGCGTCAAAAAACAACTGGGATCGCAAGGGAGTTCACCCTTGCGACCCTATTGTTGATACTTATTGAATGTTAAATGCTTTCTCCTGAGGATAAACCGCTGCATGTTCCAGCTGCTCCTCTATTCTCAAAAGCTGGTTGTATTTGGCCATACGGTCACTCCTTGAAGAGGATCCGGTTTTGATCTGACCGGTATTTAGAGCCACGGCCAGGTCGGCAATGGTATTGTCTTCGGTTTCTCCCGAACGGTGTGACATCACTGAGGTATAACCCGCTCTATGCGCCATTTCAACAGCGGCAATGGTCTCAGACAATGTACCGATTTGATTTACTTTGATCAAAATAGAATTGGCAATGCCCTCTTCAATTCCTCGAGACAGACGGGTTACGTTGGTAACAAACAAGTCGTCTCCCACCAACTGTACACGGTCTCCAGCTTTTTCGGTCAAGGCTTTCCACCCCTCCCAATCGTTTTCATCCATTCCATCTTCGATAGAAATAATGGGATATTTTTCAGAGAGCTTAGTCAGGTACTGGGCTTGTTCTTCGGAAGTTCTTTTAACTCCTTTGTCTCCCTCAAACTTCGTATAGTCATATACCCCGTCTTCGTAAAATTCGGCTGCGGCACAATCCAATGCAATCTTTACCTCATCACCGGCTTTATAACCGGCATTTTCGATCGCCTTTAAAATGGTTTCCAAAGCGTCCTCTGTACCGTCGAGTGAAGGAGCGAATCCCCCTTCATCACCTACTGCAGTACTCAATCCTCGGCTGTGTAATACTTTTTTGAGGTGGTGAAAGATTTCAGATCCCATTTGCATGGCATGGGTAAAACTTTCGGCTCCAATTGGCATCACCATAAATTCCTGAAAGGCAATAGGGGCGTCAGAATGCGAACCTCCATTGATGATGTTCATCATAGGTACGGGTAACGTATGGGCACTGACCCCTCCTACATAGCGGTAGAGGGGTAAACCCAATTCATTGGCCGCGGCCTTGGCAGCGGCCAATGAGATGCCTAAAATAGCATTGGCTCCCAATTTTGACTTGTTGGGCGTACCGTCCAGATCGATCATCGTCTGATCGATCTTATTTTGATCAAAAACGGATGCTCCTATTAACTCCTGTACCAAAACCTCATTGACATTCTTGACGGCTTGGGAAACGCCTTTTCCCATGTAGGTCTTTCCTCCATCTCTCAATTCTACAGCTTCGTGTTCTCCGGTTGAAGCTCCAGAGGGAACTGCTGCGCGCCCCATAATTCCGTTCTCTGTAATAACATCCACTTCAACGGTGGGATTTCCCCTAGAATCAAAGATTTGCCGTGCATGGACTTCAATAATTACGCTCATTAGTGTTTAAATTAAATTGGTTGTTATTCTTAGGTTGTATGATTTTTGATGTTTTGGTAAAACTCATCAAACAAATAGGTTGCATCGTTGGGACCGGGTCCTGCCTCAGGGTGATACTGCACAGAAAAACAATTTTTATTTTTCATCCTTAATCCCGCAATCGTTTGGTCATTCAAGTGCAGGTGACTGATCTCCAAGTCTTGGTGGGACTCAGCAGACGACTTATCTACCGCAAAACCATGATTTTGTGAGGTAATTTCTCCTTTTCCGGTCATCAAATTGATCACAGGATGATTGATTCCCCTATGGCCGTTAAACATTTTATAAGTGGTAATTCCATTGGCAAGAGCAATGATCTGATGTCCCAAACAAATACCAAACAAAGGAAGGTTATGCTTAATGATCTCCTGGGCTACCTTTTGAGCACTGTGAAGTGGGTCAGGATCACCAGGACCATTTGAAATAAAGAAGCCGTCTGGGCCCCATTCCTGCATTTGATCAAAAGTAGTGTCATAAGGAAAAACTTTGATGAAGATCCCCCTGTTGGACAAGTGTTTGAGTATGTTAGTTTTGACACCCAAGTCGAGGGCGGCAACCTTAAACTCAGCATCGGAATCACCGAAGAAATAAGGTACTTTAGTAGAAACTTTAGAAGCCAATTCCAGTCCTTCCATACTAGGCAATTCAGCCAGTTCTCTCTGTAAGGCCTCCTCTCGATCAAACTCGGTAGTAATAACAGCATTCATCGCTCCATTTTCCCGTATGTAATTGACCAAAGCGCGGGTATCTAAATCTGAGATGGCAAAAAGGTCATTTTTCTCCAAATAGGCTTCCAGCGAAAGATCGGACATAGGACGGGAATATTCATAACTAAAATTTTTACAGATCAATCCTGCGATTTTTATACCGTCAGATTGAGCGTCATCTTTATGCACACCATAGTTACCTATGTGGGCATTGGTGGTCACCATCAGTTGACCAAAATAAGAGGGGTCGGTAAAAATTTCCTGATAGCCAGTCATTCCGGTATTGAAACAAATTTCTCCAAAACGGGTACCTTCGGAGGCTACAGCTTTCCCAAAAAACTTAGTACCATCGGCCAATAATAAAAGTGCTTTTTTTCTGGTTTTATAAGACATAACTAATGACAAAATAACAATAAAAAAAGGATAAACTGAATAGCTTATCCTTTAATAAAAGTTAAAATTATTAACAACAAAAAGTATTATTCATCTGCTCCTTTTTCAAGTTCAGAAGCTTTTATATCATCTGTTTTTGCTGTTTTCTTTGCTTTAGCTTTGGCTTTGGGTGCCGGAGCCGGAGTTTGTTCAGCTACATTTTCGGCACTATGATCATTAGCTGCTTGATCGGTTGGAGCAGGCGCAGCAACATCTCCTTTTTTTCTGGAACGACTTCTTCTTGTTGATTTTTTGGCAGCGGCTTTTTCGTTGTTATAGACCTCATTGAAATCCACCAACTCAATCATCGCCATAGAAGCATTATCACCCAAACGATTCCCCATTTTGATCACACGAGTATATCCACCCGGACGATCACCCACTTTCTGAGCCACACCCCTAAAGAGTTCTGAAACAGCATATTTATTTCTTAATGCGCTAAAAACCAAGCGTCGGTTATGGGTTGTATCGTTTTTTGATTTTGTAATCAGGGGTTCTACAAACTGCTTCAATGCTTTAGCTTTTGCTACCGTAGTACTGATCCGTTTGTGCTCAATCAATGAAGAAGCCATGTTAGCCAACATCGACTTCCTGTGGGCTACTTTTCTGCCCAAATGATTGACTTTTTTTCCGTGTTTCATGATTTATTGTCTAAAAAAATCTAGTCTTTATCTAACTTGTATTTGGCCAAATCCATTCCGAAAGAAAGTCCTTTCAAAACCACCAACTCTTCCAATTCTGTCAATGATTTCTTACCAAAGTTTCTGAATTTCATCAAATCGTTCTTGTTGTAGGAAACCAAATCTCCTAGAGTATCAACCTCTGCAGCTTTCAAACAATTCAAGGCCCTTACAGAAAGATCCATATCGATCAATTTGGTTTTGAGCAATTGTCTCATGTGCAAAGACTCCTCGTCATAGGTTTCAGCCTGAGCTATCTCATCGGCTTCCAGAGTGATGCGCTCATCGGAGAACAACAAGAAGTGATGGATAAGTGTTTTAGCAGCCTCGGTCAAGGCATCTTTAGGATGAATGGAACCATCGGTAATGATTTCAAAAACCAGTTTTTCGTAATCTGTTTTTTGCTCTACACGAAAATTCTCGATACTGTATTTTACATTTTTAACGGGCGTAAAGATGGAATCAATCGCAATCACTCCAAAGGCAGCATTGGCTTTTTTGTTTACTTCGGCCGGAACATAACCTCTCCCTTTTTCGATAGTCACTTCAATATTGAGTTGTACTCCTTTTTCAAGGTTACAAATGACCAAATCGGGATTTAAAACCTGAAATCCGGAGATGAATTTTTGAAAGTCAGCAGCCTTTAATTGGTCTTGACCTCCCACCATGATGGTGACTTTTTCTTCTTCAACATCTTCAATTTGTCTTTTGAACCTCACCTGTTTTAGGTTGAGAATGATCTCTGTCACATCTTCCACAATTCCGGGAATGGTAGAAAATTCGTGTTCTATATTTTCAATTTTGACCGAGGTGATCGCAAAACCTTCCAAAGAAGATAGCAGCACTCTTCTCAGCGCATTTCCAACAGTAAGACCGTATCCGGGCTCCAGAGGACGAAATTCAAATTTACCTTCGAACTCAGAGGAGTCGATCATGATTACCTTATCGGGTTTTTGGAAATTTAATATTGCCATAGTTTCTTTCTTCCTGTGATTAAATTATTTAGAGTACAATTCTACGATCAACTGTTCCTTGATATTCTCAGGAATTTGATCGCGCTGAGGGATACTTACAAAATTTCCCTGATAGGTTTCATTATTCCAGCTCATCCATTCGTAAACCGAAGTATTGGCTTCCAAGGAGGCAGAAATGGACTGTAGAGATTTAGATTTTTCTCTCACCCCAACGGCATCTCCCGGTAGAAGTGTATAAGAAGGAATATTGACCACCTTACCGTTTACGCTAATATGTCGGTGTGAAACCAACTGACGTGCAGCGCTTCTTGAAGGTGCTATACCCAAACGATAGACAATATTGTCCAGTCTGGACTCACACAACTGGAGCAATACCTCACCGGTAACCCCTTTACTGCTGCTTGCTTTTTCAAAAATATTTCTGAACTGACTTTCTAAAATACCATAGGTATATTTTGCTTTTTGCTTTTCAAGCAACTGAATTGCATATTCAGATTTTTTACCTCGCCTTCTATTGTTTCCGTGTTGTCCGGGAGGGTAATTTCTTTTCTCAAAGGCTTTGTCAGCTCCGAAAATAGGTTCTCCGAACTTTCTTGCAATCTTTGATTTTGGACCGATATATCTTGCCATATAAAGTGTTTGTGTTTTGAATTAAGGTCTGATCCTTCTATAACAGGTTAAATAATTATACTCTTCTTCTCTTGGGAGGGCGACAACCGTTGTGCGGTAGTGGGGTAACGTCAACGATTTCGGTTACCTCTATCCCGTTGTTGTGAAGGGTTCTGATCGCAGACTCACGCCCATTACCGGGACCTTTCACATATACCTTTACTTTTCTTAAACCGGCTTCCAAAGCTACTTTAGAAACATCCTCGGCAGCTGTTTGAGCAGCGTAAGGTGTATTTTTCTTAGAACCTCTAAAACCCATCTTTCCAGCAGAGGACCAAGCAATGACCTCTCCTTTATTGTTGGTCAAAGAAATGATGATGTTGTTAAAAGATGCATTGATATGAGCTTCGCCAAAAGCTTCGACAATGACTTTACGTTTTTTGGTAGTTACTTTTGCCATAGTTAATTCCTATTATTTAGTGGCTTTCTTTTTGTTTGCAACGGTCTTCCTTTTCCCTTTTCGGGTTCTGGAATTGTTCTTGGTTCGTTGACCTCTCAGGGGCAAGCCGGTTCTGTGACGGATTCCTCTATAACAACCAATGTCCATCAATCGCTTGATGTTCAATTGTAACTCGGATCGCAGTTCACCTTCAATCTTAAAGCTTCCCACAGCCTCACGGATTCTCCCGGTTTCTTCATCTGTCCAATCCGAAACTTTGGTGTCTTCACTGACTTTGGAAATTGCCAATATATCTTGAGCGCGACTTCTACCGATACCATAAATATAGGTAAGTGCAATAACGCCTCTCTTTTGTTTGGGAATGTCTACCCCTGAAATTCTTGCCATAATCTAACCTTGTCTTTGTTTGAATCGAGGATTTTTCTTATTGATCACGTATAAACGTCCCTTCCTACGGACGATTTTACAATCAACACTTCGTTTTTTTAAGGAAGCTCTTACTTTCATTTTTCTGTTTTAAAATCTATAAGTGATCCTTGCTTTTGATAAATCGTAAGGACTCATTTCTAATTTAACTTTGTCTCCGGGCAACAACTTGATATAATGCAAACGCATTTTTCCCGAAATATGTGCAGTCACAACGTGACCGTTTTCAAGCTCCACACGAAACATCGCATTAGACAATGCTTCGATGATGGTACCTTCTTGTTCTATTGCTGCTTGCTTTGCCATATTATATCGTTCCTGCTCTTCTATTTCTACTGGTTTTGGACATCAATCCGTCGTAATGACGATTCAACAAATAAGAATTTACTTGTTGGATCGTATCGATGGCAACTCCTACCATAATCAGTAAGGAAGTTCCTCCATAAAACAAGGCCCAGCCTTGTTGCATTCCTACTAGTTTGACTACTAATGCTGGAAAAACTGCAATGGCAGCCAAATACAATGACCCGGGGAAAGTGATGTGTGACATTACCGTATCCAAAAATTCTGAGGTTTCGTTACCGGGTCGAATACCGGGCACAAAACCACCACTTCTTTTCAGATCATCCGACATCTTATTGGTGGGAACCGTAATAGCGGTGTAGAAATAGGTAAAAATGATGATCAACACAGCAAATAATATATTATACCACAATCCGAAGATATCGGAGAAATTAGTTTGCAACCACTGGCCTGTGGTCGAATCCCCAAAGGCTCCACCCAAATAGGCGGGGACGAACATTAGTGCCTGAGCAAAAATGATAGGCATTACTCCGGAGGCGTTTAACTTTAAGGGAATATATTGACGTGATCCAAATAAATTTTTTTCATTGGTTCCTGCTGCGCTTCTACGCGCATATTGAACAGGAATTTGTCTTACGGCCATTACCAGGAGGACGCTCAACAATATGATCACCACCCACAATACCAATTCGATCAGGATCATCATCAATCCACCGTTGTTTTCAGATACACGAGAGACAAACTCTTGTGTAAAAGAAAGCGGAAGGTTGGCGATGATACCCACCATGATCAACAAAGAAATTCCATTCCCGATTCCCTTATCCGTAATTTTTTCACCCAGCCACATGGCGAATATTGTACCAGTAACCAGGATGATGACAGAGGAAATTATAAACATAGGTCCTCTACCGATCACAAAGGCACTATCGGGGACACCCAGGGCAGAAAGGCCATATAAATAAGCGGGGGCTTGTACCACACAAATCAAAATGGTCAACCATCGGGTGATCTGAGTTCTTTTTTTGTTACCACTCTCTCCTTCCTTTTGTAGTTTTTGCAAATAAGGAACTGCAATTCCCATCAACTGCACTACAATGGAAGCAGAGATATACGGCATAATTCCCAAAGCAAAAACAGAGGCATTAGCAAAAGCACCCCCCGTAAAAGCATTGAGAATTCCCAATAAACCTCCTCCATCAGTACGGTTGGCCAATTCTGCCAATTGTACTGAATCGATCCCAGGCAGAACCACTTGAGCCCCCAAACGATAAACCAACAAAAGGGTCAAGGTGGTAGCAATGCGTCCACGCAACTCTTCGATGTTATAAATGTTTAAAATGGTCTCAATAAATTTCTTCATCTGTGTTTGTTATATACTAACGGCTTCACCGCCTACTGCCTCAATCGCTGCTTTTGCGGTGGCTGAGAACTTGTGAGCAGATACTTTTAAAGGAGATTCCAATTTTCCCCTGCCTAATATTTTTACCAATTCGTTTTTTTTAGCCAAACGCAGTTCTACCAATTTATCAAAGGTAACCTCTTTTGTGACCTTTTTTTCTTGCGCGAGATTTTGAAGGGTATCCAAGTTGATCCCTTTATAGGCTACTCGATTGATGTTTTTAAACCCAAATTTGGGAACACGTCTTTGCAATGGCATCTGACCTCCTTCAAAGCCAATCTTTTTGGAGTATCCCGATCTGGACTTGGCCCCTTTGTGACCTCTTGCTGCTGTTCCGCCTTTTCCAGAACCTTCACCACGACCCAATCGTTTACCTTGTCTTTGGGATGAACCCGCTGCTGGTTTTAAATTTTCTAAACTCATCTTTAAACTTCTGTGGTTTTAACCAAATGTTTTACTTTACCAATCATTCCAAGGATGTTGGGGGTTGCCTCATGGGTAACCTCTTTTCCAATCCCTCTTAGACCCAATGCTTCTAAATTTCTTTTTTGAGATTGCATTCTTTTGATGCTGCTTTTGACTTGAGTAACTTTTATCTTGGCCATGATCTGAATTCTTATCCGTTAAAAACTTTTTCCAAACTAATTCCTCTCTGTTTGGCAATGGTTTGCGGGCTTCTCAATTGGAGGAGGGCGTCGAAAGTCGCTTTCACCACATTGTGAGGGTTGGAAGACCCTTGTGATTTGGACAAAACATTATGCACTCCAACTGCTTCGAGTACCGCACGTACGGCACCTCCGGCTATCACTCCTGTACCTTCGGAAGCTGGTTTTAAAAATACCCTTGCTCCTCCGTATTTCCCTTTTTGCTCGTGGGGTAATGTCCCTTTGGAAATCGAAATACGAACCAAATTTTTCTTGGCATCTTCAACGGCTTTGGCGATGGCCTCAGAAACTTCTTTTGACTTTCCTAACCCCTGACCTACAACACCATTTTCATCTCCTACCACTACAATGGCAGAAAAACCAAATGCACGACCTCCTTTGGTCACTTTGGTTACACGCTGAACACCTACCAAACGGTCTTTTAGATCGAGGCCCGCTGGTTTTACCAATTCAACATTTTTATAATCTTGATACATATGCTTTTTTTAAAAATTTAAACCTGCTTCACGAGCGCCGTCGGCCAATGACTTGACTCTTCCATGATACAAATAACCACTTCGATCAAAACCGATGGTGCTTACACCTGCTTTTTTGGCGCGTTCTCCAACCAGTTTCCCAACCAACTGGGCTTCGCCAACTTTATTGTCAGCTTTTGCATCTGTCACTTCTTTATCTCTTGAAGATGCAGCGGCAAGGGTCTTTCCATTCACATCGTCGATAACTTGTGCATAGATTTGCTTATTACTTCTGTAAATAGACAATCGGGGCTTTTCGGTGGTTCCCTGAATGGTCTTTCTGATCCTTAAGTGGATTCTATTTCTTCTGGCTGATTTTGTTAATCCCATAATGATATGACTATGCAGATTTACCTGCTTTTCTTCTAATTTGTTCTCCTACAAACTTCACCCCTTTTCCTTTGTAAGGTTCTGGTTTTCTAAAAGATCTGATTTTCGCTGCAACATAACCCAACAATTGTTTGTCGTGAGAGGAAAGTTTAACAATCGGATTTTTACCTTTTTCTGATACAGTTTCTACTTTTACCTCAGGGGCTATATCAAACAGAATATTGTGAGAAAAGCCCAATGCCAGATCCAATTTTTGACCTTGGTTGCTTGCTCGATACCCTACTCCTACCAATTCTAATTCTTTAGTGAATCCCTTGGAAACCCCTTCAACCATATTATTGACTAAAGCACGAAACAAACCGTGTTTAGCACGGTGGTCTTTTGAGTCGGTGAGACGATTTACGGTTAAAATATTATCGTCCAGCTCAAAAATTACATCACTGTAGTCTTGCATTAATTCCCCCATTTTTCCCTTCACGACGATTTTGTTCGATAGAATGTCAACATTGACACCTTCGGGAATTCTGATGGGATTGTTACCTATTCTAGACATTTTTGTTTTTTTTACTTCTTTTTAATAAACGTAACACAGTAATTCTCCCCCAACATGTTGAAGCGAAGCTTGCTTTCCGGTCATCACTCCCTTGGACGTAGATACAATTGAAATCCCTAATCCATTCAAAATTCTTGGGTAGCTGTCAGCCGAGGTATACTTTCGCAAACCGGGGGTACTGATTCTTTGTATTTTTTTGATCACAGGTTCTTTGGTAATATTGTCATACTTGAGTGCAATTTTTATATTACCATGATGGTTTTCGGTTTGTTCAAACTTGTAACTCAGGATATAACCTTGATCGTACAATATTTTGGTGATCTCTTTTTTTAATTTTGACGCAGGAATATTAACCACCATGTGTCCGGCGGAGTTGGCGTTTCTGATTCGGGTCAAATAATCTGCAATAGGATCTGTAAACATATTTTTTTATTATTGAATTACCAGCTTGCTTTTGTTACACCTGGAATTAATCCTTTGTTTGCCATTTCTCGGAAGGTTACCCTTGAAATTCCAAACTGACGAATGTATCCTTTGGGACGGCCAGTGAGTTTGCAACGGTTGTGCATTCTTACCGGAGATGCGTTACGCGGCAACTTTTGTAAAGCTTCGTAATCCCCTGCTTCTTTGAGGGCTTTTCTTTTTGAAGCATACTTGGCAACAGTTTTCGCTCTTTTTCTCTCACGAGCTTTCATTGATTCTTTGGCCATAGCTAATTCTTTTTAAAGGGTAATCCCAATTCGCTCAACAATGACTTTGCTTCTTTGTCTGTTTTGGCAGACGTAACAAAAGAAATATCCATTCCTGAAATTTTGTTAACCTTGTCTATATCTATTTCGGGGAAAATAATCTGTTCTGTTATCCCCAAGTTATAATTTCCTCTTCCGTCAAAACCATTGGCTTTCACTCCCTGAAAATCTCTTACCCTAGGAAGCGCAGAAGTGACCAAACGGTCTAAAAATTCATACATGCGCTCTCCTCTCAGGGTAACCTTGACACCAATGGGCATTCCTTTTCGCAGCTTAAAGGCAGCAACATCTTTTTTGGAAAAGGTTGAGATGGCTTTCTGTCCGGAGATTACTGTCAGTTCGTCGAGTGCGTAGTCGATCAATTTTTTATCGGCCACAGCGGCACCTACTCCACGACTCATGACAATCTTTTGAAGCTTGGGAACCTGCATTACATTAGCATACCCAAATTCTTCTTTCAACGCAGCAATGATGCGGTCGTTGAATTCTTTCTTAAGTCTTGCTTGATAATTCATTACACTACTTCATTATTTTTTTTAGCAAAACGAACCTTGTTTCCATCTTCTTCTCTATAACCGACACGGGTGGCTTCACCCTCGGCAGTGGTCAAAGAGAGGTTAGAAATATGAATAGGCCCTTCTTTTTCAACAATTCCTCCTTGAGGATTTTGGGCACTAGGCTTGGCGTGTTTTTTAATCATATTCACGCCCTCGATGATGGCCTTATTTTGGTCACGCATCACCTTGAAAACCTTACCTTCTGAACCTTTGTGCTCTCCGGCAATGACAATTACCTTATCGTCTCTTTTTATTTTTATCTTACCCATAATTATGGTTTAAAGCACCTCGGGTGCTAATGATACAATTTTCATAAATTGCTTGTCACGAAGCTCTCTTGCTACAGGGCCAAAAACACGTGTTCCTATCATTTCTCCGGTAGGATTCAACAATACACACGCATTGTCGTCGAAACGGATATAAGATCCATCGATGCGACGAACCTCTTTAGTAGTTCGCACTACAACCGCTTGAGAAACTTGTCCTTTTTTGACCGTTCCTGAAGGAGATGCTTCTTTGACAGATACTACGATCTTGTCTCCCAAGGAAGCATATCGCCTTTTGGTTCCTCCCAATACCCTAATGGCCAATACTTCTTTGGCTCCGGTATTGTCAGCTACTTTTAATCTGGATTCTTGTTGTAACATGATTATTTAGCTCTTTCTATTATTTCAACCAAACGCCAACATTTTGATTTACTCAAAGGGCGGGTTTCCATTATCTTAACTGTGTCGCCAATGTTACAATCATTGAGGTGATCGTGTGCGACGTATTTTTTGGTCTTTAAAACAAATTTTCCATACATGGGGTGCTTGACTCTTTTGACCTCTGATACAACGATGGATTTTTCCATTTTATTGCTGGTCACAATACCAATACGTTCTTTTCTTAAATTTCTATTTTCCATGTCCTCAGGCGATAATTTCATTTTGCTTGGCAGCAATAGCTGTCAATAATCGGGCTACTGTTTTTCTGACCGTTTTGATCTGCAACGGATTTTCGAGTGGGCTAACTGCGTGATTCATTTTCAAATCGGACAGTTGCTTTTGAAACTCTGCAAGATTATCTTGCAAGTCCTCAAGAGATAATTTTTCGATTTCTGATTTTTTCATTTTCTTCTAAAATTAAGCTTGAAAATCTCTAGCAATGATAAACTTTGTTTTAACAGGTAATTTTTGTGCAGCTAATCTCAAAGCTTCCTTAGCCACTGCCAAAGGAACACCTGCAATCTCAAACATAATTCGACCTGGCTTTACTACTGCTACAAAATATTCGGGGGCTCCTTTTCCTTTACCCATCCTTACTTCCAAAGGCTTTTTGGTAATGGGCTTGTCTGGAAAAATTTTGATCCACAATTGACCCTCTCTCTTCATGTATCGGGTAGCGGCTATCCTTGCAGCTTCGATTTGTCTGGAGGTAATGAATTTTGAATCCAAAGACTTGATGCCAAACATACCGTTGGACAACTGACTTCCTCTTTGGGAAATTCCTTTCATGCGCCCTTTTTGCGCTTTTCGGAATTTGGTTCTTTTAGGTTGTAACATTTTACCTATCTATTATTATTGTTTCTTCTTCTTTGCTGGCGTCCACCGGATCCACCGCCTTTGTTGTTTCCGCCTCCGGACTTTTTGGACATACCTACAAGGGGTGATAGCTCTCTTTTTCCAAAGACTTCACCTTTCATTATCCATACTTTGATGCCCAAACGACCGTAAGTCGTATGAGCTTCAACTAATGCGTAATCGATATCGGCTCTAAAAGTTGACAATGGTATTCTTCCTTCTTTATAAGACTCTGACCGCGCCATTTCAGCACCATTCAATCGGCCAGAGATTTGGATTTTGATCCCCTCAGCATTCATACGGATCGAGGCAGCAATCGCCATTTTGATTGCTCGTCGGTAAGAAATTCTACTTTCGATCTGTCGGGCAACACTTGCGGCAACCAACTGTGCGTCTAACTCGGGACGTTTGATTTCAAATATATTGATTTGAATGTCCTTGTTGGTGATCTTTTTCAACTCCTCTTTCAACTTGTCTACCTCTTGCCCTGCCTTACCGATAATGATTCCCGGACGGGCTGTTGTAATGGTAATGGTAATGAGTTTTAAGGTACGTTCGATGATTACGTTAGAAACACTGGCTTTAGACAAACGGGCGTGAATATATCTTCTGATTTTGTCGTCTTCAGCCAATTTATCTCCATAGTTTCTACCGCCAAACCAGTTGGAATCCCATCCTCTGATGATTCCCAAACGATTACCGATAGGATTGGTTTTTTGTCCCATATTAATTTTCTAAATTATTGGCTCCCAGTACTAGGGTTACATGATTGGAGCGTTTTCTAATTCTGTGTGCTCTTCCCTGTGGTGCAGGACGAAGACGTTTAAGCATCTTTCCACCATCCACTTTAATTTCTTTGACAAACAAAGCAGCTTTTTCAACATCAGCCTCTTCGTTTTTGGCTTGCCAATTTGAAATGGCAGACACTAAAAGTTTTTCCAATTTTCTGGAAGCCTCTTTTGGACTGAATTTCAATATGGCTAATGCCTTGTTGACATTTTCTCCTCTCACTTGATCGGCAACCAATCTCATTTTACGAGGTGAGGTCGGACAATTGTTGAGTTTAGCAAAAGCTATATTTTTGTTAGCTTCTTTTATCGCTGCTGCGGATTCTCTTTTACGTTTTCCCATGTCCGTAAATTATTTTTTTCCTTTATTTTTTGCTCCAGCATGTCCTCTAAAAGAACGGGTGGGAGAAAATTCTCCTAATTTGTGACCGACCATGTTTTCTGTAATATATACAGGAACAAACTGACGTCCGTTGTGAACGCCTATCGTTTGGCCTACAAAGTCGGGAGTGATCAATGAAGCACGAGACCATGTTTTGATCACTGACTTCTTATTTTCTTCTACGTTTTTGTGAACCTTTTTTTCAAGGCTAAGTGCAACGAAGGGTCCTTTTTTTAATGAACGGGCCATAATTGATTATTTTTTTCTGCGTTCTATGATGAATTTATTACTCGCTTTAGTCTTAGAACGGGTTCTGAATCCTTTAGCAGGAATGCCATTTTTAGACCTGGGATGTCCTCCAGAGGCACGGCCTTCTCCACCACCCATCGGATGATCGACAGGGTTCATGGCTACAGGACGTGTTCTGGATCTTCTGCCGATCCATCGTGATCGACCTGCTTTACCAGAAACTAATAATTGATGATCGGAATTGGAAACAACTCCAATGGTTGCCATACAACTTGTAGGAATCGATCGAGTTTCACCAGAGGGCAACTTGATGGTGGCCAATTTCCCTTCTCGGGCCATCAACTGTGCAAATGCTCCGGCACTTCTTGCCAAAACTGCACCACCACCGGGATTCAATTCTATACAAGAAATGATGGTACCCAACGGAATATTGGAGAGGCACAAAGCATTGCCCACCTCGGGTGCTGCCTTTTCTCCTGAGCTAATTTTTTGTCCCACTTGAAGACCATTCTGAGCGATGATGTATCGCTTTTCACCATCTTTATATTCCAACAGGGCGATAAAGGCGGTTCGGTTGGGATCATATTCTATGGATTTAACCTCTGCGAAAACATCAAATTTGTTACGCTTAAAGTCAACCAAACGATATCTTTTCTTGTGTCCGCCACCTCGGTGACGCACAGTCATTTTTCCCGTGTTATTTCTTCCTCCAGTGCGCTTCTTCGGAACGAGCAAACTCTTCTCCGGCTTATCAGTAGTAATTGCGTCAAATCCATTTACTACTCTAAATCGCTGCGCGGGGGTTACTGGCTTTAATTTTCTTACTGACATCAGACGCGTTTAAAGATTACTATAAAAATCTATGGCATCCCCTTCGGCAACTTGAACCACAGCCTTTTTGATGGCGTTTGTCTTACCGGATTGGATCCCTGTTTTGGTGTATTTTGTTTTTCTTTCTGGGCCGTAGTTGAGGGTTCTAACTTTCTCAACAGAGACATCATAGGCCGCTTCTACAGCTTTTTTAATCTCAACCTTATTAGCTTTGGTATTGACCAAAAAACTATAACAATTGTTAAGCTCACTTGCAGTAGTAGCTTTTTCGGTGATTATAGGTTTTATTAAAATATCCATTGCGTTAGGCTTTATTTAAAATGTTCTCAATTTCGACTATAGCACTTTCAAATAAGACCAGGCTGTTGGCGTTTGTTATCTGGTAAGTACTTAGTTCTGAATTAGTTACAACTTTAGAATGCCTCAAATTTCGAGACGACAAATATACATTATTATTTGGTTCACCCAAGACCACCAAAGACTTTTTATCCTCCAGACCCAAGGCTTTCAGCACCTTGTTGTAGGCTGAAGTTTTGGTTGCGTCCATTTGGAAATCTTCAACGATCAAAATCGACTTTTCTTTAGCCTTGATACTGAGTGCAGATTTTCGGGCCAGTCTTTTGACTTTTTTGTTGACTTTCTGGTTATAGTCCCTGGGGGTTGGGCCAAAGATTCGACCTCCACCACGAAAAATGGGATTCTTGATACTACCTGCTCGGGCAGTACCTGTTCCCTTTTGTTTTTTGATCTTGCGGGTACTCCCCACAATCTCGGCTCTTTCCTTAGACTTATGCGTTCCCTGACGTTTGTTGGCCAAATGTTGTTTTACATCCAAATATATGGCATGATCATTTGGATCAATCCCAAAAATCGATGGGTTCAACTTGACCTTTCTGCCGGTCTCTTTTCCTTTATTATTAAGAACTGATAATTCCATTATTTCTGAACGATTACGTATGAATTTTTGTGACCAGGAACACAGCCTTTCACCACCAAAAGATTTTTTTCAGTGACCACTTTCACCACAGCGAGATTTTGCACCTTTACTTTTACGTTACCAGTCTGACCGGCCATGCGCATGCCCTTAAATACACGTGCAGGATAAGAAGCTGCTCCAATGGAACCCGGCGCTCTGAGTCGATTGTGTTGACCGTGTGTGGCCTGTCCAACCCCGGCAAATCCGTGACGCTTTACCACCCCCTG
Organism: Flavobacteriaceae bacterium UBA3159; assembly: GCA_002364535.1. Taxonomy (GTDB): domain Bacteria; phylum Bacteroidota; class Bacteroidia; order Flavobacteriales; family Flavobacteriaceae; genus UBA8316. The sequence continues at coordinate 32,195 of DEYL01000040.1, forward strand.
AAATCCTTTTCCCTTGGAAGTGCCCGAGACATCGACAAATTCTCCTTCATTAAAATGATCTACCGTGATGGTATCTCCCAGTTTGTGTTCTTCTTCAAAATTCTGGAATTCAACGAGCTTTTTCTTAGGTGCCGTATTTGCTTTTTTGAAATGCCCTTTGGAGGCATTGGTGACCCTTTTTTCTGCCTTATCATCGAAACCCAGTTGAAGTGCATCATACCCGTCAACAACTTTAGTTCTGACTTGGGTAACCACGCATGGCCCCACCTCCAATACCGTACAAGGGATGTTTTTCCCTTTTTCGTCAAAGAGACTGGTCATGCCGATTTTTCTTCCTATTAACCCAGACATTTATTTTTGTTTTATAATTAAACTTTGATCTCTACTTCAACACCACTGGGCAATTCCAACTTCATCAAAGCATCGATGGTCTTGGATGAGGAACTATAGATGTCCAGCAATCGTTTATATGAATGTAACTTGAATTGTTCTCTAGATTTTTTATTTACATGTGGAGAACGCAATACCGTAAAAATTTTCTTGTGAGTAGGTAAAGGAATGGGACCTGTTACAACTGCACCGGTTGTTTTTACCGTCTTTACAATTTTATCGGCTGACTTGTCAACCAAATTGTGATCGTAAGATTTTAATTTTATTCTGATTTTTTGGCTCATTATTTAAGCTTTAAGCGTTATTCCCTTTAATTTCAGCAATCACCCCTTCGGATATATTAGATGGTGTTTCGGCGTAGTGGTCAAATTCCATAGTAGAGGTCGCACGACCCGAAGAAAGTGTTCTCAGGGAAGTAACATATCCAAACATTTCCGACAATGGAACTTCTGCTTTAACCACTTTGGAACCGGCTCTATCATCCATTGAGTTAACCTGTCCTCTGCGTCGGTTCAAATCCCCTACTATATCCCCCATGTTTTCTTCAGGAGTCAATACCTCAAGTTTCATGATGGGTTCCATGATCACGGCTCGGGCAGTTCTTGCTGATTCTTTGAATCCAAGTTTAGCAGCCAGTTCAAAAGAAAGTGAATCGGAATCGACAGGGTGGAAAGATCCATCTTTTAGGGTTACTTTCATCGCATCCACTTCAAATCCAGCCAAAGGTCCGTTTTTCATGGAATCTCTAAATCCTTTTTCTACAGAGGGAATATATTCTTTAGGAATATTACCTCCTTTGATTTCATTGACGAACTCTAAACCTACTTTTCCTTCTTCAGTGGGCTCAAGTGTAAATACGATGTCAGCAAATTTACCACGACCACCGGTTTGTTTTTTGTAAACTTCACGATGATCGGCCACAGCCGTTAGCGCTTCTTTGTACTCCACCTGAGGCTGTCCTTGGTTGACTTCCACCTTGAACTCACGTCTCAATCGGTCGATAATAATATCCAAGTGCAATTCACCCATTCCGGAGATTATAGTTTGTCCGGAAGCTTCGTCAGTTTTTACCTGGAATGTAGGATCTTCTTCGGCGAGTTTGGCCAAAGACATCCCAAGTTTATCCACATCGGCTTTGGTTTTGGGCTCAACAGCAATCCCGATCACAGGATCAGGGAAGTCCATGCTTTCCAAAATGATGGGAGATTTCTCCACAGACAAAGTATCTCCAGTTTTAATATCTTTAAATCCAACTGCAGCACCAATATCACCTGCTTCGATAAAATCAATTGCGTTTTGTTTGTTGGAGTGCATTTGATAGATCCGAGAAATACGTTCTTTCTTAGCCGTTCGGTTGTTCAAAACATATGATCCAGCATCCAATCTCCCCGAATAGGCTCTAAAGAAAGCCAAACGACCTACATAAGGGTCGGTAGCAATTTTAAAAGCTAGGGCAGAAAAAGGTTCGCTGACATCAGGTTTTCTTGCAATCTCATTACCCGTATCTGGATCGGTACCTAAGATGGCATCCTTGTCTTCGGGTGAGGGCAAATAACGACAAACAGCATCCAACAAAAACTGTACTCCTTTGTTTTTAAAAGAAGATCCACAGATCATAGGAATGATACTCATTTCCTGAGTCGCAGCCCTCAATGCATTGTGTATTTCATCTTCTGTGATAGAATCCGGATCTTCAAAATATTTTTCCAATAGATTTTCATCGTATTCAGCAACTGCTTCAATGAGTTGACCTCTGAGTGACTCAGCCTCTACTTTTAAATCTTTGGGTATATCGATAACATCAAAAGTTGACCCAAAGTTGTCGTCATGCCATACGATGGCTCTATTTTTCACCAAATCAACGATCCCTTTAAAATCTTCCTCGTCTCCAATGTTCAATACAATAGGAACAGCATTGGACTTAAGCATATCTTTGACTTGTTGGCAAACATTAAGGAAATTAGACCCTTGTCTGTCCATCTTATTTACAAATCCAATACGGGGCACTTTGTAGTTGTCTGCCAAACGCCAGTTGGTTTCAGACTGCGGCTCTACACCATCAACAGCCGAAAATAAAAAAACCAATCCATCCAGTACTCGGAGTGATCGGTTTACCTCCACCGTAAAATCAACGTGGCCAGGGGTATCGATTATGTTAAAGTGATAATCCTTTACATCTGCAGTAGGTTTACCTTGTTCTGTTGGAAATTGCCATGTACAGGTGGTCGCAGCTGATGTAAT
>DEYL01000040.1:35183-73863 GCA_002364535.1 Flavobacteriaceae bacterium UBA3159
TCTTGCTCCATCCAATCCATGGTGGCAGCACCATCATGCACTTCACCTATTTTATGACTCACACCGGTATAAAACAATATCCTTTCGGTAGTGGTTGTTTTTCCTGCATCTATATGAGCAGCAATACCGATGTTTCGAGTGTATTTTAAATCTCTTGCCATTGTTGATTAAAATCTAAAGTGAGAGAATGCTTTGTTGGCCTCAGCCATTTTGTGGGTATCAACTCTTTTTTTTACGGCAGCACCCTCTTCTTTGGCTGCGGCCAGAACTTCCTGGGCAAGACGAAGGGCCATAGATTTTTCATTTCGCTTACGGGCAGCAGTGATTAACCACTTCATAGCCAAGGAAACTTTTCGATCGGGTCGAATTTGCATGGGTATTTGGAATGTAGCACCTCCAACCCTTCTGCTCCTAACCTCCACATGTGGCATAACATTGGACAGCGCGTCTTTCCACAATTCCAGGGGTGTTTTCTCTTCATCTTGATTGCGCTCTTCTACAATTTCCATAGCATTATAAAAGATATTGAAGGCGGTAGATTTTTTACCATCCCACATCAACATGTTTACAAAACGGGTGACTAGTTGGTCGTTGAACTTAGGATCGGGCAGCAGGGGGCGTTTTTTAGCTTGTCTTTTTCTCATAATTAGTCAATAAGGAATTAAGGCTATTTCTTAGGTCTTTTGGCGCCATATTTGGAACGGCGTTGGAGGCGACCTTCAACACCGGCGGTGTCGAGTGCCCCTCTTACAATGTGATAACGGACTCCCGGTAAATCCTTAACTCTTCCGCCACGAACCAATACTATCGAGTGCTCTTGGAGATTGTGTCCTTCTCCGGGTATGTATGCATTGACCTCTTTTCCATTGGTCAAACGGACCCTTGCAACTTTTCGCATTGCTGAGTTCGGCTTTTTGGGCGTGGTGGTGTACACTCGGGTACAAACACCACGTCTTTGCGGACACGAATCCAAAGCCGCCGATTTACTCTTCTTGGTAATGGTGACTCTTCCTTTTCGTACTAATTGTGCTATTGTTGGCATATATTTTATAAAAAACCCCATTTTTATGGGCGTGCAAATTTAGAAAATAATTTCTTCTATTCAAACCCTTAGACCCCAAATTTTGTAGTTTTCTTAAAAAAAATCGACCCCGACAAAATGTTGTAATCATTTATTCTTTTGCATACCCCTTTTTTGCCTACCGAACTCAACTGCTAAAGTTTTATTTTAAAAGGCTTTTACTTCAAAAAATAACTCACACTTTTTAATAGTGTTAGACTAAAAGCCGATAAATATTTTCAAAATAAAATTATAATCCATAGGATAGCCATTTTAGCTCCTCAAAAAACATTTCTTACAATCTAAATTGAAGATTATACCAATATGGCCAAAGAGATTATTCATGGAGCAGATTCTCTTTTTACTAGAAAGATCATTGGCAAAACAAAGCATTTGAAAAATATAAAGAAAACACCATCTTTTTGGTTAACGAACCAAAGCCACTCAAGCTTATATCTATTCTATTTATAGAATCCAAAAAAAACCTTTTGAAGATATACCTAAAGTGGAACCATTTAACCAATATTTCTCTGGAGGATTCAACGGATTGGTCGTAAAGTAGATCAGAGAGAACCGAGGATCGGCCTATTCAACAGGAGACAGCCTATCCGTCCACACCAATCGGGATTGGACAACCGTAATGAGCGGTTATTTTGGAACTCAAGCGGATAAGATATCTGATTTCTTAGTGGCTTTGGTTGAATTGCTAATTGACATGCCGGAATATCTCGCTATAAAAAATGGAGTTACAAAATTTCTCATAAATGGTTCCAAAGCAGAATATTATAACAAACTTTCCTTTTTATTGGCCTCACATGAATGGAAAGAAATGGGTTATCAGGGAAACCCCTTGGCTTATAAACTTCCTCTTTACAACAAAATCACTTTTGACAACATTCGTGATGCTTTCCAAAAAATGGTAAAAACAAAAACTATGCTATTGGTGTTGTCGTAAATATAAGTGATATGTATTCAGATAAACTCGAAACCTACGCTAATGAAGTCAAGTTTAATAAAACAGGCTCTTTACAGAGGAGTAAAAACCAATTAAAGATCATATTTTAACAAAACAATAAATCATAGATGTATACATTAAAAAAACCACCTCAATTGTGGTTTTTTATTGGCCATTTTTTAACCCCCCAATCATCAATAACACTATTATTTATATTTAACGGATATTCTTACCTTTGTACACTTTTCCTAATTCTCTGAATCAATTTTAAATTCAATTGAATTTCGAAAACTGTCAACTATATTTATGAAACATTTTTTGGTTTGTCTGCTTTTGTCCTTATTTGCCCCAATCATAGTTTTGGCCCAACAAAACATAACGGTTAGTGGAGTCATCATTGACGAGTATGGAATGCCTTTGCCCGGAGCCACCGTAATAGAAGTAGGAACAGTCAATGGAGTATCGACCGATTTTGACGGAAACTACACCATAGAAGTGGCGGAGGGAGCCACATTGGAATACAGCTATGTAGGCTATCAAGCACAATCAATGTTGGCCGATGCTGAAAATCCCATCAACATATCGCTTGTTCCAGCCAATGAATTGGAGGAAGTGGTTATCGTGGCCTACGGAACCCAATCCAAACAGTCCATTGTAGGTTCGGTAGCGGTCATTTCCGAAAGTGATATACAGTCCCAACCTGCCACCACTATCACCCAAGCCATTCAAGGAAGTGTACCGGGGATCAATGTGGTCAATTCTGGAGGAGTGCCTGGAACCAATCCCACCATAAGGATCAGAGGAGTGGGCTCAATCAATGCCTCCGCCGCCCCACTGATCATTGTCGACGGGGCACCTTTCAATGGGAACCTAAACAGTATTGCTCAAGAGCAGGTAGCATCCATTTCTGTTCTTAAAGACGCTTCATCCACTTCACTGTATGGTTCTCGTGGAGCCAATGGGGTCATAATTGTAACCACAAAATCAGGATCAAGAGAAACCCCCACAAAAATCTCCTTAAGTACAGTCTATGGAAATTCTATGATGGCCGTCCCCATGCACGATTTATTGGGGATAGAAGATTACACTCGATTTTTTTGGGAAGCCTACCGCAACAAGGAGATTTATACCAATGAGTTGTCGGCTGATGCCGCCGGAGCTGCTGCCTCATCCAACCTAGTTTCTGCATTGTCCTACAATCCATATGGTTTAGAACAACCCGTTGACAGCCAAGGAAATCTCACAGGAACTCCTGCCTGGAACACGGATTGGAAAGGGGTGATTCTTAACAACAATGCATATAAAAGACAACACGGTTTGTCCATTTTGGGAGGAAGTGAAAAAACCACTTTTTATATGGGAACCAATTACATTAAAGAGCAAGGACAAGTCAAGACCACCTATTTCGAACGTTTTGCCACCAGGGTCAACCTTGATACAGAGGTCAATGATTACATCAAATCCGGACTCAATATCTCCTACTCTACCTCAAAACAAAATTCCCCTAACCAATCCGGCTCAAGTTATTCCAACTCCATTCAGTGGATATATACCATCCCCAGTTATTATCCACTCTTCAGGAGACAGAGCGATGGTACATTATTTAATGATGCAGGGGGCATGCCTGTACTGGACTACGGAAGCAACAACAGCCAAGCAGTCAATGGGGTCAGACCACGCCTACCCAACGAAAATGGTCTGGGTGCCATCATCAACAATGAAATACTAAAAACCAGGACCTACGCCTCAATGAATGGTTATATCAAAATCAAGCTTCTACAGGAGTTAAACTTTAAATCGAATATTTTTTATGAACGGGCCACCTTGGATAACTTCAGATACACCCACAACAGGTTTGGTTCTGCCTCGACTGTTCAAGGAAGAGTTTCTCAAGATCGGGACTTCTTCACCACATTGAATGCGATTCAGACACTCAACTACAACAACAGTTTTGAATTACACACCTTCAATGCTGATGCCATATTTGAATCCTACCGTTCGGAACAAAACCTTATGGAATCTCAAGGTACAGGTTTTTTGCCCAATGTAAAAGTATTGAATGGGAGCACCGTTCCCGAAACCGTTGGTGGAGCCATCAACGAAGAGCGAATCTTAAGCGCAATTACCCGTGTTAGTTACAACTATGACAATACCTATTTTGCAGAAGTATCTTTTAGAAGGGATGGATCCACCAAATTTTCGAAAGACACCCGCTGGGGGAATTTTTACTCCTTTGGAGGGTCTTGGATCGCCTCCAACGAGTCCTTTGTAGATGAAATTCCTTGGGTAGATTACCTGAAATTGAAGTTTTCTTATGGTGAATTGGGTAATAACAGAAACATCGGATTCTTCCCCTATCTTCAGGTATTTGACACTGGCTACAACCAATTGGACAATACCGGAGTGATTTCCTCTCAATTTGTAGATCCCAATTTGACTTGGGAAAAAACAGCCCTGCTAAATTTTGGGACCGAGTTTACTCTTTTTCAAGGCAAACTTAAAGGAAGTATCGAATACTACAGCAAAGAATCGATCGACCTGATTTATGATAAACCCCTAGCCCTGTCTACGGGTAATGAATCAATAAAAACTAATATCGGTGCGATCAAAAATTCGGGGGTTGAATTTTCTTTTAATTCAATGGTTTTCAATAATGACGAATTAACAGTTGACTTGGGGGTTAACTTTTCTTTTGACAAAAATGAGATCAGCAATCTTACCCAAGATGAGTTCATCAATGGAACAAAAAAATGGAAAGTTGGAAAATCCCTATATGATTTCTTTATACAAGAAGCTGCAGGAGTAGATCCCGTAGATGGTTATCAAATGTGGTATAAAGATGTTTTAACCCCAGACGGTGAACCGACCGGAGAGCGCGTTACCACCAAAGAATATGCTGATGCTACTCGATATTATCTGGACAAATCATCCCTTCCCAAAATGGTTGGAGGATTCAATACCAATGTCTCTTATAAAAATTTTGATCTGAGTGTTTTGATCAATTTTAGTTTTGGATCCTATGTTTATGACGGTGTTTACTCTAGTCTTATGAATGGTTTTGAAACGCCCGGAGCAAATGGACATCCCGACCTAAAAAGAAGGTGGCAGAAACCCGGTGACCAAACCGATGTTCCCCTCTTTTTGAACCAGCAAAACGATTTCAATGCCACCTCCTCTAGGTTTTTATTCAAAAACAACTACATCAGGGTAAGAGGACTCAATCTGGGTTATACCTTTGAGGAAAGCTGGATGGAAAAATATCAAATCAAAGGTTTAAGGGTTTATCTACAAGGTGACAATTTACTTACCTTTCAGTCCCACAGAGGAATTGACCCTGAGCAAGACCTCTCTGGTCGTACAAGTTATAGATCACATCAAATGAAAACCATTTCCCTAGGGGTTAATCTCCAATTGTAAAATTTTGAAAATGAAAAAACTACTCGCTACACTTTTGGTGATAAGCCTTATCCTACTATCAGGATGTGAAAAAGGTTATTTGGACGAGCCCAAGCCCACCGAATCAGTCAATTCATCGGTAATTTTTAAATCCCAGGATGGAGTGGAAGCCTTCATGTCTGGTATACTCAGGGAAAGTCGCGGTCAATTTGAAAGAACAGACGCAGGAGGACTCTACTCTATGTATTTCGCCAGAGTAGTAAAAGGAAACGATCTTGTTTTGGGCTATCAGTGGTATCTTTTTGATTATGAAAATGACAACAGAGAACCCACCTATACCCGAACCATTTTCAGTTGGGAATTTCCCTACTACATTATCAATCAAATCAATCAATTTATCAATGGTGTGAACAACAGCTCCAACTTGTCAGACTCAGTAAAAGAGGAATTTTTGGGTCAAGCATTCGCCTTGCGAGCTTTTTATTATTTTCAATTGGCAATGGAATTCCAACACACACACGCTTATGATCTGTCACTCCCTGCACCACCAATCTACACGGAGCCAGCTATCGAGGGAAAAGCCATGTCCACCTTGGATGAGCTTTACGATTTTATTATCACCGATTTGACTGCAGCGGCCGAAACTGCTCCCGCCACCAGAAACAATAAATCATACATTGACCGAAATGTAGTCTATGCCATTTTGGCCAGAGTCTATCAAGTGATGGGCAAATGGCAGCAAGCAGCCAGTGCAGCTGCAATCGCCAGACAAGGCTATCCACTCGACCCCGATCAGTATCCCATGGGATTTGATGACATGAACTCCACTGAGTGGATTTGGGCCATGCCGCAACGTGCCGACCAAACCAATTATTTTTACATCGCTCCACACGCTTTTACAGATAATATCAACGATGCCTATGGTTTGGCTTTCTGGAATAAAGATTTTGTATCTTTATTTAGCCAAACTGATATTAGAAATAGCTTTATCGATCTTTACGATGTAGGTGACGGTGATCAGTATTTTGCTAGAGCTTCCTTAAAATTCACTTTCGATTTCAGCTCGGACATTCCCATCATCAGATCCCCGGAAATGATATTGATCGAAATTGAAGCTAAGGCAAGATTGGGAAAAGAAAGCGAAGCTGCTAATATGTTGTTGTCTTTACAACAAAACCGAGACCCCGATGCAAAAGCTTCAGGAAATACCGGAGAGGCTTTGATCGAAGAAATACTGGTAGAAAGAAGAAAAGAGCTTTATGGAGAAATGGGTGTAGAGTGGTTTGATGCCAAACGACTTCGCAGGGGGATTACCCGAACAGGAAACCATAGGATCGGCAGTGCTGCAAATTTACTTCCTGATGATAAAAAGTTTTTCCTCAAAGTACCTCAAAAAGAAATCGACGCCAATATCAACATTGATGAGTCGGTCAACAGCAATCGGTAGTAGGCTTCTTTTGCCGCTGCTGAAGAATTATTGATTCCCAAAAATAATTCTGGATTTCTGATGGGTAATTTCTAAATTGCATCGATGAAAACAGCTCAAGAGATTTATGGTATTCGTGCGATCATGGAAGCCATCGTTCAGGAAAAAACAATAGATAAAGTTTGGCTGCTCAAGGGGCAGCAAGGGCAATTATTCAAGCATTTAGAGCAAAAAATACATGAAAAAGGAATTTCTCACAGCTATGTACCTGTTGAGCGTTTGGATCGCTTCTCCCACCAAAATCACCAAGGGGCGGTGGCCAGAATTGCGCCCATCAACTTTGTCTCATTGGAGGATTTATTAGAGGAAAACAGCGGTAAAAAAACAGTCTATCTCCTTTTGGATGGTATTACTGATACAAGAAATTTGGGAGCCATCCTCAGAACAGCTACTGCAGTAGGTGTTGGGGGTATCGTTTTACCTCAAACCGGCTCTGCTCCCGTCAATTCCGATACGGTCAAGACCTCTGCCGGAGGTATTTTTTCTGTACCTTTGGTTAAAGTGAATCATCTCAAAGATGCACTTTTCTTGTTCCAGGCACACCAAATCAAAACCCTTGCTGTGAGTGAAAAAGCCGAAAAAACAGCCTATGAGTACCATTTTGATGCTTCGATTGCCCTGATTATGGGATCAGAGGACAAAGGGATCCAAAAGGGACTTTTAAAAATGGCCGACCATACGGTCAAATTGCCCATGAGTGATCAGATGGATTCCCTCAATGTGAGTGTGGCCTGTGGCGTGATGCTCTATGAAATAGAGCGCCAGCAAAATTATACTTAAACACCATGACTATGAATACCCCATTGGCCGAGAGAATGCGCCCAAAAAGTCTTGAAGAATATGTAGGACAAGAACATCTGGTCGGTCCTCAGGGGGGATTAACATCCATCATTAAAAGTGGAAACTTACCCTCCATGATTCTGTGGGGCCCACCCGGAACGGGAAAAACTACCCTAGCAAGACTTTTGGCGCTGCAAAAAGAACGACCCTTCTACCAGCTCTCTGCCATCAACTCGGGTGTAAAAGAAATCAGAGACATTCTACAAAAAGCAGAACATAACGGCGACTTATTCTCCAGCAAAAGCCCCCTTTTGTTCATAGACGAAATTCACCGGTTCAGTAAATCTCAACAAGACTCCTTGCTGGGGGCGGTTGAGAAAGGAAGCATCATACTAATCGGAGCTACTACAGAAAACCCCAGTTTTGAGGTCATCAATGCATTGTTATCCAGATGTCAGATTTATGTCCTTAATACACTGGACAAATCCCAATTACAACAATTGATCTCCAATGCTCTTAGTCGCGATATCGAATTAAAAAGTAAAAAAATTGAAATCCTTGAAGACCAAGCACTTTTAAAAGTTTCCGGAGGGGATGCCAGAAAATTACTCTCGGCCCTCGAACTGGTGATCAACAGCACTCCCGAACCCATAAAAATCGACAATGCATTGGTACAGGAAAAAATTCAAACCCAAATGGCAATGTTCGACAAAAATGGCGATTTGCATTACGACATCATCTCCGCCTTTATCAAATCCATTAGAGGAAGCGATCCCAATGGGTCAGTTTATTGGTTGGCGAGAATGATTCAAGCAGGGGAAGAAGTCAAATTTATAGCCCGCAGAATGTTGATCCTTGCATCGGAGGACATCGGCAATGCCAATCCCACTGCACTGGTATTGGCCAACAGCACCTTTCAGGCAGTAAATATATTGGGTTTGCCCGAGGCCAGAATTCCACTCAGCCAATGTGCCATTTATCTGGCAGGATCTGAAAAAAGCAATGCCTCATTTACCGCTATTAATAAAGCACAACAAAAGGTAAAAGAAACGGGAGACCTGGGCGTACCCCTAGCCCTTCGTAATGCACCTACCCAATTGATGAAAGAATTAGACTACGGCAAAAACTACCAATACGCCCATGATCATGAAAATCATTTTGTCGATATGGAATTCTTACCGAAAGATCTGGAAGGTTTTCGGTTTTATGATCCAGGAGAAAATACCAAAGAAAGTCAAATCCGAAAGTTTCTAAAATTGAGATGGAAAGACAAATACGGCTATTAATTTTTCTTCCAAAAGAAAGGCGTAAACAAAATCAAGACTGTAAAAAGTTCCAAACGCCCCATCAACATCAAAAAAGAAGACCAATATTTACCGAGAGGGGGTAATTGACTAAAATTACTAGCCGGGCCAAAATCACCAATGGCCGGGCCTACATTTCCAAGTGAAGAAGCCGCTACCCCTATAGCATTTTCGAAATCCAACCCCATCAATCCAAAAACCAGACTTCCGACTATAAATGATATCATGTAAAGAATAAAAAAGGCCAGTATATTACCGATGATTTCTTTACTGACAACCTTACCATTGTATCGTGAGGGAATAATGGCACTGGGATGCAAGGCCCTCTTGAATTCCAAAAAACCACTTTTGATCATAAGCAAATGTCTCACAATTTTGATTCCTCCAGAGGTGCTTCCTGCAGAACCGCCTAAAAACATCAGTCCAAAAAAGAATATGGTCATAAAAGGAGTCCAGGCCGTATAATCAGCAGTAACAAAGCCTGTAGTGGTCACAATGGCCAAAACTTGAAAAAAGGAATGCCTAAGACTGCTTTCAACCTTTCCCCAAACCTCTGGATGATCAAAGGAATCCTTGCTGAGGTCAACTTGAGTGACCAGCACAGTAAAAACAATCATGGAAAAGACAAAAATGAATTTGGCGAAAGCCAAAAATTCATCGTCTTGAAAAACCTTTTTGATTTTGCCTGTAAAGGCAAAATAACTCAATACAAAATTCGATCCTGCCAAAAACATAAAGACGATGATGATGTAGTGTACCCAAGGCAAGTGATTCCAGTGAGCCAAACTTGCATTTTTGGTGGAAAACCCGCCGGAGGCCATGGTACTCATGGCGTGGTTAAGGGCATCGAATAGGGACATCCCGGCCAAATACAAAAGCAAGGTTTCGACAAAAGTGAAAGAAACATAAATTAACCACAATCTTTTAGCTGTATCTGTGATCCTCGGGTGAAGTTTATCACTGTTGGGCCCAGGAGCCTCGGCGGTAAACAACTGCATACCACCAATACCCAGCAGTGGGAGTATTGCAATGGCCAAAACGATGATTCCCATTCCACCGATCCAATGGGTCATGCTTCGCCAAAAAAGAATACCCGCAGGTAAGGATTCAATATCGGTCAAAATCGTAGATCCCGTAGCGGTATAACCCGACATGGTTTCAAAAAAAACAGAGGGCAAATCCCGAATTGCATCGGTTAACAGAAAAGGGGTCATTCCAGTGACTGTTATCAAAACCCATCCCAATGTTACTATTAAATATCCTTCTCTTTTTTGGATTTGAGCTTCGTGGTTTCTGGAAACCAACATCATAAAGCTCCCCAAAGTCATGACCAAAAAAGCAGAGAGTGTCATCTCGAAAGTTACCCCATCTTTCATCAGCCAACTGGCCATGGTAGCCAAAAGCATCAATCCTCCATTAAAAAGCAACAAAACGCCTATTATGTGGAGAATAACTTTATGGTTGAATTTGGACATCTGTTACTTTATAAAAACAAACTTTCAACACGCCTGATAGACCGGGGCATGGCACAAACCACAACACGATCACCGGGCATTATGGTATAATCTCCCAAAGCAATTACCCCATGGCCATCTCGTATTACCCCACCAATGGTTGCCAATCTGGGAAAGTCCAAATCTTTAATTTTGTAATTGGCGACCTTGGAATCGGGATTGACCACAAATTCTAAAATTTCTGCATTGAGGTTGTTAAGTGTAGTCATATCGACCACCTCTCCCCTTCTAATGTATCTGAAAATTGTATTTGCAGTAAGTAATTTTTTATTGATCAGTGTGTCGATTCCAATAGCTTGAGACAAATGGAAATAGTCCATATTTTCTACAAGCGCAATAGTCTTTTCGACTCCTTTGGAATTGGCCATCAGACAAGACATTATATTGGTTTCTGAATTTTCGGTAACAGAAATAAAAGCATCCATAGACTCAATAGACTCCTCCTCTAACAATTCAGAACTTCTTCCGTCTCCATGGATGACCATCAAATCGGGTAATTCCTCCGAGATTTCCATCGCTTTAAGCTTGTTTTGTTCCAGTAAGATCACCCTGAATTTATTATCACAGAGCTCTCTCGCGGTATTAACACCAATTTTACTGCCTCCAAGGATCATTACGTTTTTAATGGGCTTATTGCTTTTACCTGAAAGCTTCTGAATCTCTTCAACTCCTTCTTCTAGGGTAATAAAAAAAACAGTGTCTCCGGCTTCAAAAATGGTATCACCTCTGGGAATAAGTGTAAACTGAGTTCCTTTGCGTTGAACAGCAATGGGCATAAAGTGCACATCGGGAAAAATAGAGGCTGCTTCTTTGACCGATTTTCCAACAAAGGGAACATCGGAGCCCAACTGGGTTCCAATCATAGTCAACGCCCCCTCCTCGAATTCATAGCTGTTGGTAAATGCGGATTGATCCAGCAGTTGCTGAATTTCGTCTGCAGCCAGTTCTTCGGGAGAAATCAATTCATCCACGCCAATGTCCTGAAAACTAATGGACTCATCGGTATTGGTAAATTCTATGTTAGAGATTCGGGCAATGGTTCTTTTAGAGCCCAATTGCTTGGCCAAAGCACAAACCGTAATGTTTACCGATTCTGAGGCGGTAACAGCAATCAGCAAGTCAGACTCTGCCGCATTGGATTCCTTCAGCACGTTAAGAGAACAGGCGTTCCCCCTTATGGTTTTAATATCTAAATGCCCTTCAGCATAATTCAACCGATCGCGCTCTACGTCGATTAAAGTGATGTCAAGAGATTCGTAGGAGAGCAGCTTTGCCAAGTGAAAACCTACTTCTCCGGCTCCTGCGATTATTATTTTCATAATATAAGTTCGAGAACTTAATGCAAATATAATAAAACCATTGGGGTCACTTTTTTAATTCTATGAAATCATAATGGTTTGCATTTATCATATCTTTGCGTATGGCCAATAAACAAGTGGTTCCCTACCAAAACAAAAAAAGTTCAAAAAAAACTCAAGTTCGTCAAATGTTTGATGGAATCTCACCTCAATACGACCTGATGAACCGGATTATTTCGGGTGGTATCGACCTAAAGTGGAGAAAAAATGTAGTGGCCTTACTGCTGCCAAAAAAACCTAAAAAAATTTTGGATGTGGCCACAGGAACCGCAGATTTGGCAGTTGCACTAGCCCAAACCCAAGCCACTGAAATTGTTGGAATCGATATTTCCGATGGAATGCTGGATATAGGCAAAAAAAAGGTCAAAAAAAGTCAATTACAAAAAAGCATAAAAATGGAAATCGGAGACAGTGAAAATATTGACTATCCTACCGATTATTTCGATGCCGTTACCGTTGCTTTTGGAGTGAGAAATTTTGAAAACCTCGACAAAGGGCTATTGGAAATCCTAAGGGTTCTCCGACCGGGGGGCGATTTGATCATTTTGGAAACCGCTGTTCCCCAAAAATTCCTCCTGCGTCAGTTCTACCGTTTTTACACCAATTTTATCATGCCCTTAGTCGGTTGGATTTTTTCCAAAGACAAATCTGCCTATCAATATCTATCTGACTCTGCAAATGCTTTTCCTTTTGGCGAAGCTTTCAACAATATTTTAGCAAAAAATGGGTTTATAGCTATAGAGGATATTCCACAAACCTTGGGAGTAGCTTCTATTTATCGTGCTCAAAAACCGACGCAATAAAATTATTTTTCATGTAACTGCCCTATTTTGCATTGTGGGCAACTTCGCTTATGCACAATATCCTAAGGTAAGAGAAAAGATAATAAACCTACCAACTTTTGATGATCGTTTTCTTCACTATGGTTATTACGTTGGTGTCAACTCCTATGATTTTAAGTTTTTATACGAAGAAAGTTATTATGAGGTAAAATTCAAAGACATAGAGGTGCAGTCCACAACCGGCTTTAATGTTGGATTGATCGGTGACTTGCGGGTCAATAAATATATCAACATCAGAATCGAACCCGGTTTGTATTATTCCAAAAGAGATTTAATTTTTCATAAACACCCCCTTTTTACAGATGAATCTGATCGTTTTAGGGAAGTAAAATCAACCTACATTCACCTTCCATTGATGGTTAAATTCAGTGCTGCGCGCATCAACAATTTCAGACCCTTTGTGTTGGCTGGAATCTCTTCAGATTTCAACCTTTCGAGCAACCACAAAAATATTGACGACAACTTCAGTAACGTATTCAGAACAGAACCTCATAATTTTAATTATGAAATAGGCTTGGGATTCGATTTTTATCTGTTCTACTTTAAATTCTCCCCATCCATAAGGGGAATATTTTCTATGCAAAACGAGGTGATTCCTGATAGTGTGAGTGACCCCGCAGACAGCCCTTGGACGGGTGGTATCACAAAAATGGTCAGTCGGGGGTTTGCCATCAACTTCACTTTCGAATAATTAACCCTGATCAAGGGCGAAAAATCTCACTTAATAAAATGGCAGTTGCTGTAGCGACGTTGAGACTTTCGGGCCCGACATCTCCGATGCGAGAAGGTATAGTAATTCGATTTTCGATCTTTTTTAATAATTTATGACCGATCCCATTAGATTCACCCCCCATTACCAAAAGCCCATGGCTTGGAAAGGATTCTTGGTAATGCGAATTTCCATCGAGGGTGGCAGCGTAAACCTTGGTGTTGCAATTTTCGATTAAAGACAGCAGGTCAACATAGTGGCATCGTACCCTAGCGATCGATCCCATAGTAGATTGGATAACCTTAGGATTAAAACAATCTACCGTATTGGGACTGCAAAAAAGATTTTTGATCCCAAACCAATCACACAATCTTATTATAGTTCCCAAATTACCAGGATCAGCAACACTGTCCAAAACAAGAGAAAACTTGTCAAGGTCTGTATCAGCATTACTGTATTTAGGCAACTGAAAGACCCCCAACATGGGGGAGGCGGATGCCAAATGGGATATTTTTTTTATTACAGAGGGATCGACTATGGTGTGAGGAGTTTTTTGAAGCGGTACGGTAGTGTAAATTTGATCGGCTTTCCAACCGGAATCCAATAATTCATTCACCAATTTTTCGCCTTCAGCAACAAAAAAACCGCTTTCTTGCCTGTATTTTTTTCGGGATAATTGACGGATATGTTTCTGTTGATTTTTGCTTAACATCCAAAAAACGTAATTTTAGCAAATATTCTTCCCATGAATTACATAATGTCAACAAAGTTAGCGATAATCTTTCTCTTATTGATGATATTTAATGGGTGTGCTGGTGCCAAAAAAATTGCAGGGAATCAATACTTACTGGAGAAGAATACAATCTTTAAAAACAATCAGGAATTAACAAATGATCCGATAAAGTTTTTGCTGGTGGATCAGCCCAACAAAAAATTGTTGGGAATCCCATTCAAAAGAAATATATACTCCCTGGCTAGATCCAATTCGGATTCTGTTTTTAACGATTGGCTCTACAAAAAGAAAAACAGAAAAAAGCGCCTGGAAAATTGGCTTTCCCCCAAGCAAGTAAAGGAATTGAGTAGGTACAAATCCAACTTCAACAATTGGCTTAAAAAGTCTGGAGAGGCACCTGTTTTTTTGGACAGCACCTCCATTCAAAAAAGCATCAATCGCTTGCGACAATTTCACAAAAATCAGGGCTATTTTGATACGGAAGTCCTATCGAATAACACATTGGGTACCGACCGTAGAGCCAGTGTTCAATATTTTATTAAGACCGGAGAACGATATAGCATTGACTCGGTAAGCAAAAAAATAAGCTCCCCTGCCTTGGATTCGCTCTATGAATTGTCCCCAGCAAAGCGTTTGATCCAAAAGGGATATCCCTTTGAGATCGACCGGTTTGAAGCCGAGCGTTCGAGGTTGATTAATTTTTTTAGAAATAACGGTGTTTACAACTTTCAGCAAAACAGCATTCAATATACGGCGGCAATTGATAGCAGCGGTGTAGATACCAAAATCCCTGTGGTGATCGAAATCTCTGACCTACAAAAAAGAGAAAATAATACCCTAAAAAATGTTCCCTACCGCATCCATCCTGTTTCAAAAATTAATGTCTATGTAGATACTCCTGGCCAACTGGGTCAACTTTCCAGCTATACCGACAGCATCAATTATAAGGATTTTACCGTTTATTTTAAGGGAAAATTAAAATACAAGCCCAAAGCCTTGGGAGAAGTCATCTTTATTCAAAAAGGGCAAGCCTACAGCGATTTGAAAAGAACACAAACCTATCGATACATCTCCAACCTCAGGAATTTTAAATACCCCAGTATTACTTTCAGCCTTATGAACAAAGATCGTCCGGATTTGGTAGCCAATATATTTTTAAATCCCAAAGAGCGTTTTTCGATGGGTTTTGATCTAGACTTGTCCCATTCCAACATCCAAGATTTTGGATTTTCAATAGGAAGTTCTTTTGGCATTAGAAATATTTTCAGGGGGGCAGAAATTCTCGAAATAGGGGTTAAAAACACCTTAGGTTCCTCCAGCGATATCGCCTCAATTGAACAACATTTATTCAACCTTTACGAACTGGGGGCAGACATTAAGTTGAGGTTTCCAAGGATTCTTTTTCCTGTAAATGTTGACCGCATCATTCCCAAAATGATGAATCCTTCCACTGATGTCACTTTTAATGCTACCCTCCAACAAAATATCGGATTGGACAAACAATATTTCGGAGCCGGCTATCAATTGAACTGGGAACCCAATTCATTGGCCAAACTCAACCTTAAAATTATTGATTTAGAGTTTATCAATAACCAAAACATCAGTAATTATTTCAATGTTTATAAAAATTCCTACGATAAACTAAATCAAATTGCCAAATCTTATAACAACAAGCCCGAAAATATCGATGCCAAAGGAAATCTTAAAATTCCGGGAGGTGCCAACGACTTTATATACCAAGTACGCAACAATCAAACCACGTTGACAGCAGAAGACACCAAATACCAAGATGTAAACTTGATCAAAGAACGACAAACCCGTTTGACCACCAACAACCTGATTTTTGGTTCTTCATTTCTGTTGAATTACAAAACTCAACAAAACATACTGGATGAATCTTTTTTTCAATTGCAATGGAAACTGAGTTTTGTAGGAACATTACTAAACGAAATAATAAAATCTACCAATGCACAAAAAAACGAGAACAACCAGTATAAAATTGCCGGTGTTACGCCCTCCCAATATATCAAGACAGAATTAAATTACATCAAACATTGGCAATTATCTGCCAGAACGGTTTTGGCACTGCGTGCTTTTGGGGGCATCGCTATCCCCTTTGGCAACGCCAATAGCATCCCTTTTACAAGATCCTATTTTTCGGGAGGATCCAATGACAACCGTGGGTGGAGGGCCTATAAGTTAGGGCCGGGAGGTAGCAACAACCTCAATGAATTTAATGAAGCCAATTTGAAATTGACTTTAAATTTAGAATATCGTTTTCCATTAGTCGGTAAAATGAACGGTGCCTTTTTTATCGATGCCGGAAACATCTGGAATGTTCTGGACAACGTTACTGATCCTGATTACCGATTTGACGGCTTTGAAGATTTGACTGAGATTGCAATCGGTACCGGTTTTGGGTTGCGATACGACTTCGATTTTTTTGTTTTTCGTCTGGATACAGGCTTCAAAACTTATAACCCCTCACTTCCTCAATCCTCGAGATGGCAAACAGAATATGCCATTAGTAATGCTGTTTTTAATATTGGTATAAATTATCCATTTTAAACTGAAAAAGTTTGATACTTTTGTTATTGTAAACCAATTTTTAATGAACCAAAACTTTCCAAAAGGTGTACTAACAGGAAGTCTAGTGCAAAATTTATTTCAATTTGCCAAACAAAAATCTTTTGCCCTACCGGCAGTAAATGTAGTAGGGAGCAACTCCGTAAACGCGGTGATCGAAACTGCTGCAGAACTGAACAGTCCAGTGATCATTCAATTTTCTAATGGAGGTTCCCAGTTTATGGCTGGAAAAGGGCTATCCAATGAAAATCAAAGAGCAGCCATTGCCGGAGGAGTTGCAGGAGCCAAACACGTTCATGAATTGGCCAAACAATACGGTACTACCCTTATATTGCACACCGACCACTGTGCAAAAAACCTATTGCCTTGGATAGACGGTTTGCTCGATGCCGGTGAAATTTTTTACCGACAAACCGGAAAACCACTATACAGCTCCCACATGATAGACCTCTCTGAGGAGCCCATAGAAGAAAATATAGAAATTTGTAAAACTTACCTCGCCCGCATGGAAAAAATGGGAATGACCCTGGAAATAGAACTAGGAGTCACAGGAGGAGAAGAAGATGGTGTTGATAACAGCGATATCGATGTATCCAAATTGTACACCCAGCCTGAAGAAGTTGCCTATGCCTACGAGGAATTGAGTAAAATAAGTCCTCGTTTTACTGTAGCCGCCGCTTTTGGTAATGTGCATGGAGTGTATAAACCCGGAAATGTGAAATTGACCCCAAAAATTTTAAAAAATTCACAAGAATTTATTTCTAAAAAACTTGGAGTGGCAGACAATACCGTAGATTTTGTTTTCCACGGAGGTTCGGGTTCAACCATCGAGGAAATAACCGAAGCCATTAGCTATGGTGTGATCAAAATGAATATTGACACCGACTTGCAGTTTGCCTTTACTGAAGGCATCCGCGATTATATGGTGGACAATATCGATTATCTGAGGACACAGATCGGAAACCCCGATGGCTCTGACGTTCCCAACAAAAAACATTACGATCCCAGAAAATGGTTAAGAAAGGGGGAGGAGACCTTCAAAACAAGACTTATCAAAGCTTTTGAAGATTTGAACAATGTCAATACACTCGACTAATTAAAATTTTAAAAATTAAATTCCCCCTATATGAGCTGGTTTAAAAGAAGCGAAAAGGGTATTCAGACCAAAACTGAAGAGAAAAAAGATATTCCCAAAGGGCTTTGGTACAAAACCCCAACAGGAAAAATCGTCGAAACACAGGAATTGGCCTCCAATTTTTATGTATCTCCTGAGGACGATTATCACGTTCATATAGGGAGCAAGGAATATTTTGAGATTTTATTTGACGATAACCACTTTAAAGAGTTGGACGACAAAATAAAGTCAAAAGACATTATCAAATTTACGGATTCCAAAAAATATGTAGATCGCCTGAAAGATGCCCAAAAAAAAACAGGCTTAAACGACGCCATACGGACTGCAGTGGGTAAATCCAAAGGAAAGGATTTGGTCATCGGTTGTATGGATTTTAATTTTATCGGAGGATCTATGGGTTCTGTAGTGGGGGAAAAAATCGCCCGAGCATGTGACCATGCGATCAAACATCATTTACCCTTGATTATCATTTCAAAATCGGGTGGCGCCAGAATGATGGAGTCCGCCAATTCACTGATGCAGATGGCTAAAACCTCAGCAAAATTGGCCGCATTGGCCGAAGCCAAATTACCCTATATTTCTCTTTGTACGGATCCGACCACAGGAGGCACAACGGCCTCCTTTGCCATGTTGGGAGACATCAACATTGGGGAGCCGGGTGCTTTGATCGCCTTTGCCGGGCCGAGGGTCGTCCGAGATACCACAGGAAGTGATCTCCCCCAAGGATTTCAGAAAAGTGAATTCTTGTTGGAGAAAGGTTTCCTAGACTTCATCTGTCACCGAAAACTACTCAAAGACAAAATCAATCTTTACTTGGACTTGATCCTTAACCAACCTCTTAGGGATTAATTAGATTATTAGGGTTGTAATTCTAATTATTACATTTATATTTGCACACATTTTACATAAAAATTATTGAAATAATATTGGCATGTACTTAAACAAAGACGTTAAAGAAGGGATTTTCAAAAAACATGGAAAATCTGAAAAAGACACAGGATCAACTGAGGGACAAATCGCACTTTTCTCCCACAGAATTGACCACCTTTCCAACCACCTTAAAAAGAATAAAAAGGATTTTAACACAGAACGTTCCCTGGTAAAATTGGTAGGAAAACGCCGTCATCTTTTGGATTACTTAAAAGCCAAAGATATTGAGCGATACCGTTCGATCATCAAGGAATTGGGATTGAGAAAATAATCCCATTCACATAAAAGGTGTATCTATTTACTGATTCAGCTTTTCGTTGGTTGCTACAACACACAACAAGATATATTTACAACCAACTTATAAAAAATGATACCTAAAACATTTACCCAAGAAATTCGTCTCGACGACGGAAGAACAATTACCTTGGAAACTGGTAAACTAGCCAAACAAGCCCATGGGGCTGTTGTAGTAACAATGGGAAACTGTATGCTTTTGTGTACGGTTGTTTCCAACTACAATTCTGGTCAAGTTGACTTTTTACCCCTTACGGTGGATTACCGTGAAAAATTTGCCGCCGCAGGAAGATACCCTGGTGGTTTTTTCAAAAGGGAAGCCAGACCCAGTGACGGAGAAATTTTGACCATGCGTATCGTAGACCGTGTGTTACGTCCCCTATTTCCGAAAGACTATCACAACGAAGTTCAGGTGATGATTCAATTGATGTCTCATGACGAAAATGTGATGCCCGATGCACTTGCTGGATTGGCAGCATCAGCCGCCATCCAATTAAGTGACTTCCCATTTGAATGTCCTATTTCTGAGGCCAGAGTTGCCCGAGTGGACGGCAAATTTATTATCAATCCCAGTCGAGCGCAATTAGACGACTCCGATATCGACATGATCGTTGGAGCCTCTGCAGATTCCGTGATGATGGTAGAAGGTGAAATGGACGAATGCAGCGAGGAAGAAATGGCAGACGCCATTAAATTTGCTCACGAAGCCATAAAAGTCCAAATTGACGCACAAATAAAATTGGCCGACGCCTTTGGGAGAAAAGAAGTACGTGAGTACGACCAAGCTGAGGAAAACGAAGCCCTTCAAAAGCAAATCCATGAAGCGGCATACGATAAATGCTATGCCATTGCCAAAAAAGGTACAGGAAAAGCCGAACGCAGCATAGCCTTTGGCGAATTAAAAGACGAAATTAAAGCTTATTTTTCGAAGGAAGAACTTGAGGAAAATGGTGATTTGATCAGTAAATATTTTGGTAAAGCACAAAAAGATGCAGTCAGAGAATTGGTGTTGAGTGAAGGAATGCGTTTGGACGGTAGAAAAACCGATGAAATTAGACCGATTTGGTGTGAAGTTGATTACCTCCCCTCCACCCACGGTTCTTCGATCTTCACGCGTGGTGAAACCCAAGCACTTGCAACTGTAACTTTGGGAACTTCAAGAGAGGCCAATCAGATTGACATGCCCTCCTATGAAGGAGAGGAACGTTTTTATTTGCATTACAACTTCCCTCCCTTTTGTACAGGAGAAGCCCGTCCACTAAGAGGAACCTCAAGACGCGAAGTGGGGCACGGTAACTTGGCCCAAAGGGGTCTTAAAAGGATGATCCCCGACGATTGCCCCTATACTGTAAGGGTAGTAAGTGAAGTTTTAGAATCGAATGGTTCATCCTCAATGGCAACAGTTTGTTCTGGAACCATGGCCTTGATGGATGCAGGAATAAAAATGAAAAGACCCGTTTCTGGTATTGCCATGGGATTAATCTCTGATGGTGATCGTTTTGCTGTTTTGAGTGATATCCTTGGAGATGAGGATCATCTTGGAGATATGGACTTTAAAGTTACAGGAACAAGTCAAGGAATTACAGCCTGCCAAATGGACATCAAAATTAAAGGCTTATCCTATGAGATTTTGGTTAAGGCACTTAAGCAAGCGCTTGAAGGTCGGTTGCATATACTCGAAAAACTAGTCGAAACCATAGATCAACCAAATGAAAGTGTAAAAGCTCATGCACCAAAAATGATCAACAGACGTATTCCAAATGAATTCATTGGAGCGATAATTGGTCCAGGAGGTAAAGTAATTCAAGAACTTCAAAAAGAATCTGGCTGTACTATTGTTATAACAGAAGATCCTATTACAGAAGAAGGAATTATTGAAATTTTAGGCACATCTCCTGATGGTATTGCCATGGTCGAAGCTAAAATTGATTCTGTTACTTTCAAACCAATAGTTGGAAACTCTTACGAAGTTAAAGTCATTAAAATGCTTGACTTCGGAGCTGTAGTTGAATACACAGAAGCACCAGGGAATGAAGTATTGTTACATGTAAGTGAACTTGCATGGGAACGAACTGAAAATGTAACTGATGTTGTTAATTTAGGAGATGTTATTGAAGTAAAATACTTTGGAATTGACTCTAGAACTAGAAAAGAAAAAGTTTCGAGAAAAGCCTTACTACCAAGGCCTGAACGAAATAAAAAAACCAGAAACGAATAAATAAGGTTATGGGTGTAACATTTTTGATTTTTAAACGTATAATAATATGTAACCTAATACTTCTTGATGAGACAACTTAAAATTACAAAACAGGTAACAAATCGTGAAACTGCCTCTCTGGACAAATACCTTCAAGAAATTGGAAAGGTAGATTTGATAACGGCAGAGGAAGAGGTGGAATTAGCACAAAGAATTAAGGCTGGAGATCAGATTGCCTTAGAAAAATTGACCAAAGCCAACCTTCGTTTTGTTGTATCTGTTGCCAAACAATATCAAAACCAAGGCTTGACATTACCCGACTTGATCAACGAGGGAAATTTAGGATTGATCAAGGCAGCCCAACGTTTTGATGAAACTCGAGGTTTTAAATTCATTTCCTACGCCGTTTGGTGGATCAGGCAGTCGATTTTGCAAGCCTTGGCAGAGCAGTCAAGAATTGTAAGGCTACCCCTAAATAAAATTGGTTCGATTAACAAAATCAATAAAACCTATGCCTTTTTAGAGCAAGCACACGAGAGAGCGCCCTCAGCCGAGGAAATCGCAAAGGAATTGGATATGACTATCAATGATGTGAAAGAGTCCCTTAAAAATTCCGGCAGACACGTCTCTATGGATGCACCTCTGGTCGAAGGGGAGGACTCTAACCTATACGACGTATTGAATAGTGGTGAATCTCCAAACCCCGATAAGACCCTTTTGCACGAATCTTTGAGAACTGAGATCGAAAGGGCCTTGGAAACCTTAACACCTCGTGAGGCTGATGTTGTAAGGTTGTATTTTGGTTTAGGCAATCAACATGCCATGACCTTAGAAGAAATTGGAGAAACCTTTGATCTCACTCGTGAGAGAGTGAGGCAAATTAAAGAAAAAGCCATCCGCAGACTAAAACACACCTCCAGAAGTAAAATTTTGAAAACTTACTTGGGTTAAATTGAATCATTCATAATGGAAACCATCATTGCTCCATCGCTTTTGGCAGCGGATTTCGGAAATCTGGAACGCGACTGTAAAATGGTAAATACCAGTGAGGCAGATTGGTTTCATATCGATGTGATGGATGGGGTGTTTGTCCCCAACATCTCTTTCGGTATGCCGGTACTCAAATCGATCGCGGCTAATGCTGAAAAACCCTTAGATGTTCATTTGATGATTGTTCAGCCAGAACGCTACATCGAAACTTTTGCAGCCCTGGGCAGTGATATACTTACTGTACATTACGAGGCTTCAACTCACCTTCACCGAACCCTGCAATCCATCAAGAGCAAAGGTATGAAAGCAGGAGTTGCGCTAAACCCCCATACTGCTGTAGATTTGCTAGAACCCATAGTCAATGAGGTTGACTTGGTCTGTTTGATGAGTGTCAATCCTGGCTTTGGTGGTCAAAGTTTTATAGAATCAACTTATGAAAAAGTAAAAAAGCTCAGCACCATTATTAAAAAAGCGGGTGCTTCAACCCAGATTGAGATTGATGGCGGGGTTACTGGTCAAAATGCCAAGCAACTAATTGAATGCGGTGCAGATGTTTTAGTAGCAGGAAGTTTTGTTTTCTCTTCCGAAAACCCCAAAGAAACCATATTGGGTTTAAAAAATATCAATTAAAAAAAGGGGCTTTTACCCCTTTTTTAATTTCCTAAAATTCTGTTCTGAATTGTACCCTTCTGTTTAAGACCCTCCCCTGGATTGTGCCATTGTCATCGATGGGTCTCTCCTCTCCATAGCCCTCGGTTTTCAGTCGGTCGGGATTGACACCCAGATTGACTAAAAATGCTTTGACAGCTGCTGCGCGATTTTGAGACAGTACAAGATTGGCCTCAGCCTCACCATCGCTTGAAGTATGACCTTCGATCACCAAACTACCTTCGGGGTTTTCATCGAGTAATTTTTTGATTTCATTCAAGGAAATCATCACTGCTTTTCCCATAATCCGATCGGTACCTGCTGCAAAATTAATTTTAGTTGCCAATTCATTGATGGTTTGAACTACCTCATTAGAGAGTTCGGGACAACCGCTCTTTTCGGCAGTTCCAGCCTCTTCTGGACAGGCATCAACATCATCACTTACTCCATCACCATCAGTGTCTGGCCATGGGCAACCCTTATTTCCCTCTGCACCTGCCTCTTCAGGACATTCGTCATCTTTATCTGCCACACCGTCGCCATCGCTGTCAGGGCAACCGTTCAATTCAACCAATCCCTCTTGATCCGCGCATTCGTCTTCATTGTCTGCAACACCATCACCATCGCTGTCAGGACAACCGTTCATAATCTCGGTTCCAAATTCCTCAGGACAATTGTCTTTATTGTCAGGAATTTTATCGCCGTCTGTGTCAGGACATCCATTGAATTCTTTCAGACCTGGTTCCTCTGGACATGCATCTTTTTTATCTGGTATTCCATCCTTATCTGAATCACCTTGACCAAAATTATAATTAAAACCTACTATGTGCTGAAGATGGTTATATGTTCCTTTTTCCTCAGATATCCTGTAAACTGATCTGATATTTAACCTCATTTTATTAGTGATTGAAATATCGAACCCAAGACCACCATGAATCGTTCTTCCTGCACCTAATGACTTAAAAACCCCCTCAAAAGATAGTTTTTTTCCAAAGTCAGACAAACCGTAACCACCAATCAAATACGGAGAGAATTTTTTGGATGAAAAATTAAATTTCAAAAAACCGTCTACTGAAGTATAATCAGTATTTAAATTGTCTATTTCAAATTTATTGATACTATAATTTGCTCCAATTGAAAACCCGGCTCCTAAATATCTTCCAATAGAAACTGATGGACCAAAGCCAAATTTTGATTCTACAGATTCATCTATAACTTGAACAGTATTGGCGCCTATACCAATTGACCACGGATTGTCAGGGGTTTGAGAAGTAACATTTTTCGATAACAAAAAAACAATCAGAATTGTTTTAAAGGGAATTAAACTTTTCATATTGAGTATCTTAAGATCTTTAATTTGTTAACGAATTTCATATGGTTTTATTATATGTGTTTTATTACAATAAAAATTGACCTTAAAATAACCAAAAATTATTAATCATAATTAAGAGCAGTATCAATTAGAGCTAAGTGAGAATATGCCTGAGGAAAATTCCCCAAAAGTCTTTTGGTTTTAAAATCAATATCCTCGCTAAACAACCCCAAATGATTGCTGTAGGACAGTAATTGATCAAACATGGCTTTGGATTTTTCCTCCTCCCCAATTTTATACAGGCTGTTGATGAACCAAAACGTACAAACCGTAAAGGAGGAACTGGGCGTTCCAAAATCATCGTCATTTTTGTAACGGAATAATAGCCCTTCGTGGGACAACTCTTTTTCAATGGCCTTTACCGTTTTGACATACTTTGGATCTTTGGCCTCAATAAAACCGTATGGTTCCATCAGCAGTACAGAAGCATCGAGATACTCAGTGCCATAGGACTGAGTATAAGCTTGAACTTCTTCATTCCAAGCATTTGCGAGTATATCATCGTAAATTTCTGTTCTTAGTGATCCCCACTTTATAGTGGATTTCCCAGACTGAATAATTTCTGAAATTTTGATGGCTCGATCTACAGCTACCCAACACAACAGTTTTGAAAAAGTAAAGTGACGGTCTTCTTTTCTAAATTCCCAAATACCTTTATCCGCTTGCTTCCAATTGTGTTCCACTACCCATACGATGGACTTGACAATCGACCACAATTCTTCGTGTTTGTCGGTTTCATCGATGTATTTTTCAATCTGAAAATGGATGGCATCCATTAATATACCATAAATATCATTTTGTTTTTGCATAAATGCCGCGTTACCGATCCTTACAGGTTTTGATCCTTGATAACCCGACAAATGATACAAGGTTTTTTCAGTCAACATTTTTTCACCGTTGATGCCATACATGATTTGCAACTTTTCGTCCTTGTCAGGAATCAGGTCAATGATGAATTCTATGAATTTTTTTACGATTTTGAGATGTCCCAGCTTGGCAATGACCTTGATTACCATAGAAGCATCTCTGATCCAGCAAAATCGGTAATCCCAGTTTCTCACCTCCCCTATGGTTTCTGGCAATGAAGTGGTCGCTGCGGCAAGTACTGCTCCAGTTTTTTCGAAGGTGAGTAATTTAAGGGTTATGGCACTTCTCAGAATCTGTTCATTGTAAACATTGTCAAATGTGGGGGTCTTAAAACACCAGTTGAGCCAGTAAACTTTTGTTTTTTCAAACTCAAATTTGACATCATTAATGGTAAAAGGTTTTATTTTTTCATTGTAAGATATTTTGAAAAAATAGTCCTTAACTATTTTAATTTCCGCTTCGCCAAGAACGGAGGCTTTGTCCATATCAGTGTAAAGAGTCAAAGTATCATAACGTTTGTCATCTACGACACTAATGATAAAATCATCCTTGATGTAGTTTTTTGTTACCCCCTGTGCATATTCCAGTTGAGGGTCGTACAAAACTTTGATGATGGGGTTTCCTTTGATGAATTTGACCAATCTACAAATCTCAGGTGGCGCATAATAAACCCCATTGTCTTTTTGAAAGCGAGGCATAAAATCTATCAATTGAAAGGCATCGGTTCCATTATCGAACCTGGTCAATAAAATGGCCGTTTTATTTAGGTATTCTTGAGTAATATTATAGGAATCATCACATTCTATTTTGAAACTACCCCCTTTTTGGTCATCGAGTATCTTCCCGAAAACTGAGGGGGAATCAAATTGAGGTAAACAAGACCAATCAATTGAGGAATCTTCATTTATAAGGGCAGAAGATTTACAATTCCCTATTATTCCATAATTTAGATTGTCTGGGGAAGGTTGAGATGGCCTTTTATGCATAATTTCGTGAGTATTTTTTTGATTCAACAGGGTTATGGCAAAAAACATTATAGTATCAAATAGACTTCCGATACAGTTAACGAAATTAGATAATTCTTTTGAATTTATCGCCACCAGCGGGGGCTTAGCGACGGGTATGAACTCTGTTCACAAGGGTCAAGAATCCCTCTGGATAGGGTGGCCGGGTATCGATAACGATGATATTGATAAAAAGACATGGGCTCCATTAAAAAAATCATTAAAAAGGGAGGGCTATTTTCCAGTATCCCTAAATCATAATGAAATTGAAGATTTTTACTACGGGCTGTCCAACAAGTCACTTTGGCCACTTTTTCATTACTTTATCGAGTTTTCTGTTTTCGACGAAAAGCAGTGGAAGTCCTATCAAAAGGTAAATCAAAAGTTTGCCGACAGCGTATTATCCAATATTGAAGAAGGTGATACGGTCTGGATTCACGATTATCAATTATTACTTTGTCCTAAAATGATTAAAGACATTCGGCCAGACGTTACCATAGGTTTTTTCCTACACATTCCTTTCCCTTCTTTTGAGATTTTTAGAATTTTCCCTTGGCGGGAACTTTTGTTGGAGGGAATTTTAGGAGCCGACCTGATTGGGTTTCATACATATGACTATGAGCGTCATTTTTTGAGTTCGGTTAAGCGCATATTGAGAAAAGAAGTATCTTTTAATCGCGTCAACCTGGAAACCCGTGAAGTGGTGGTCAACACCTTCCCCATGGGTATAGATTATAATAAATTCAATAATGCAGCCCAATCGCACTTGGATATGGGGGCAGACGAAAAGTCCGATCTCAAAAAACAATTGGAATTGCACAAAAAGGGAGCCGATCAAGGCAAGCTCATCCTTTCTATAGATCGATTAGACTACACCAAAGGTGTGGTCAACCGCATCAAAGCTTTTGAGCTCTTTTTGACTAAATACCCCGAATATCTTGAAAAGGTTCGCTTAGTCATGCTCACAGTTCCCTCCAGATCTAGTGTCTCCGACTATCAGCGGCTCAAAAAAGAAACCGATGAAATCGTAGGCCGGGTCAATGGAAAGTTTGCCACAATCAATTGGACACCGATTTGGTATTATTACCGAGCAATGGCTTTCGATGATTTAATCGACTTATACATGACCTCCGACATCGCCATGATCACCCCAGTGCGGGACGGTATGAATTTGGTTGCCAAAGAATTTGTAGCTACCCGAGTCAAGGGAGATGGTGTTTTGATACTCAGTGAGATGGCTGGAGCCTCCAAAGAGCTTTATGAATCGGTACTTGTCAATCCTTTTGACCTTAATCAAATGGCCGATGCTTTGTTGACAGCAATTCAAATGCCCACTGAGGAACAACAAAAAAGGAATCTGAGTATGCAAAAAAGACTCAGTCGTTATTCTGTTGAACATTGGGCCAATGAATTTATGAAGGCTCTCAAAACCAAACACCTCAGTTTAGAAGAATCTTCTGTCATCAAAATCAACGAACGCAACCAAAATACCATCGTCGAAAAATTCAAGTCAGCTAAAAAAAGGATGATTTTTCTGGATTACGACGGTACCCTTGTCGGTTACCACCCAAAGCCGGAATTGGCCATTCCCGATGAATTTTTGATAGAACTGCTCAAAAAACTGATCAACTATCCTCAGACAGAGTTGGCCATCGTCAGTGGTAGGGATCAAGATTTTCTGGAAAAATATTTTGGTGATCTTTCGGTTACACTGGTTGCTGAGCACGGGTATTTTATTAAACATAAAAAACAAAATTGGATGAGCAAAGAAACCCAACAAAAAAACTGGAAGGAAGATATTATTCCCTTACTGGAAACCTTTACCGACCGCACACCTGGTACTTTTATCGAGGAGAAAAAAAACAGTTTGGTATGGCACTATCGCAAAACCGATCCAGAATTGGCAGCTGAACGAGTGGTAGAACTCAAAACAGTTCTTAGCAGTTTGATTTCTGATGAATTACACCTCTTGGATGGCGACAAAGTCATTGAAGTGGTTAGTGGACGTTACAACAAAGGGACTGCCGTATCTGAAATACTTAGTGATAAAGCAGCTGATTTTATTCTCTGTTTTGGGGATGATATAACTGATGAGTTTATGTTCAATGATCTACCTTCTCATTCGGTCAATGTGAAAGTAGGTAAAAAAAATACCCAGGCCAATTATTGTATTGATAAGCCCCATGATGTTATATCGCTTTTAAATGCTCTTACTCATTAGCTAACCCATTTTTATTTACCTTGTCAAAGGAAGATTCATAATTTAAAATCATGATGAGGTTTCTTTTGATATTTGTTTTTGTTTTTACTCAAGCCCAGGTTAGTCCGGGGGTGATGATCGATAGTTTTCAAACTTTTGATTCCTATTCTGACATTAAATACGATGAATCGTTTCGTCCACAATTTCACTTTTCATCCAAGAAAAATTGGATCAATGACCCCAACGGAATGGTGTATTATAAAGGCGAATATCATTTGTTTTTTCAGCACAACCCGAAAGCAGTTCACTGGGGTAATATGACTTGGGGCCATGCAATAAGTAAAGATATGGTCCGTTGGGAGCAATTAAAACACGCCTTATTGCCCTATGGCAACGGTACTATTTTTTCAGGAACCGCCGCGGTAGATTACCCAAATAGCTTGGGTAAAAATACGGACGAAGAAAAAGCTATCGTAGCCTATTTTACCCATGCTCAAAATGATAAAAATGATTTATTTTACCAATCAGGAGCCTATAGTACAGATCGGGGAAGGACATTTCAACTGATCGATGGTGGCCGCCCATTGGTTCCCAACCAAGGCTTTGATAGAGGAGAGCGTGATCCAAAGATTTTTTGGCACGCCCCCTCCAAGAATTGGGTGTTGATTTTGTGGGTCAAAAGGTCAAATAAAAAACAGCCAAATGATTTAGGAAAAGTTCGTTTTTTTGGCTCTAAAGATCTTAAAAACTGGAAAAAACTCAGCGACTTTGATAGAAAATGGGTCTATGAATGCATGGACTTAGTTGAACTAAGGGTTGATGGGGATTCAAATAATAAAAAATGGTTAATCTACGATGCAAGCTTTGATTATGAGATCGGAACTTTTGATGGTGTAAGCCTATCAACAGATAAAAAAAATTACCTTGGTGATTTAGGAAATGCCTTCTATGCTGCTCAAACATTCAACAATAGCCCCGATGGAAGAACAGTTATTGTGGGCTGGTTGAGAACCCGAGATAAAAATATTGGTGAAAGATTTTATATTGACCAAAAAATGCCTTTCAATCAACAGATGTCTTTTCCTGCTTCAATGGAATTAAGAACAACTGCTTCAGGCATTCGTCTTTTTAGGTGGCCGGTAGATGAAATCAAAAGCCTTTACGAGAAGACTTATCTGTTCGAAGAAATAGAATTAGGAATCTTAAATGAAAAGCTAAATGGAGAAAAATTTGAAGAAATTGATCTCTATGTATCGTTTGACAGAAGCAAGACCTCCAAATTTGAAATGAACATTCGCGGTAATTCACTCACTTATGAAAAGGGTAATTTTTATTTTAAAGGTACGATACTATCCACCTTGAATGAAAACAAGGTAAATGTGAGAATACTTTTGGATCGGACTACTATTGAAATTTTTGCAGACGATGGATTTTCGGTACTCTCTGACTATACTGTTTCTGCTCCAGATAACACTCAGCTTTCGATACTGTCGGATGAATCACTTCTATTTGATGTGTTTGAGGTCAATAAACTCGGTTCCATTTGGTCTAGCAGTTGGGTTGATTAATCCACTCTTTCAATTTCAACCCATAACGGGAAGTATCTGCTACGCCACTCCTTACTGTAAAAGGGAGTAAAATCTAATGGGCCTTGAGGTAAGGAAACCCCCTTCCATTCCAATAGATCGGACTCTGCCAACGGGTTGTGTTTTTTTAGAATGCGCTGACCCAACTCTAGAAACATTTCGCCTCCCCCTTTTAATGGCTTTATAAATTTGAATTTAAGGTTGTAAACGCCTTTTTGAAGATCAACTTTCCAGTAGGAAAAAACCTGCTCTTGGTTCCAGACCCCTCTTTGTCCACCAGCATCATTGCGATTGAGATAAACTGGATTTTCGTGTGGTGTACCAATGGCAATCCTTGGGGGGTTGACGAGGTTTGGAGCACTACTGAATTCGGAAATCAATGCATCCATTTCTGTTCTTAAAAAGTTTGCTTTTTCTTTATTTTGGACTACCAAGTTCTTTTTTTCAAATGGGTCTTCCTGAAGGTTATACAATTCAAAATCTTCTACCTTAGCATCAAAATCCTTTTTACCGACAAGTTTGTATTGGCCTCGCTGTAGGGCTATATTGTTGTATTTTTCGGGAAGCTTTCTGGTCCAATAGGAGAAAAAACTGCGTTCGGGGAGTGCTTTTCCCTCTAGGGCAGGAATAAAACTCCTACCATCGATCTTTCTGTCTTGGGGCATTGGAGCACCACACAATTGGGAGAGTGTAGGCAATAGATCAATATGGGCTGCCATTTGATTCATTTCACTGTTTCCAGCAAATTTTGAGGGGTATCGCATAAAAAAAGGAACCCTTATGCCTCCCCTGTAAACACTGGACTTTCTCCCGCGCATACCGGCCACATATCGGGCTTGTTGGGGACCATTATCGGTCATAAAAATTATGATTGTATTTTCTTCAATTCCCAATTCTTTAACTTTTTGAAATAATCGATTGAGATTATCATCAATATTGGTAACCATAGCGTACACCTTTCGTGCGTCCTCATCACTCTTTTCAGTCATTTCTGCTGTTGGCAATAATTTTGGGTCAATACCTTTAGAAGGGTCAATGTCCTTATACATTTGGTAATATTTGTCTGGTACCTGAAGTGGGGTATGTGGTGCGTTGAAGGACAAATAGCAGAAAAAAGGTTGATATTGATTTTTTTCGATAAAATCAATTGCATTATTTGTAAAGATATCTGAACAATATCCGTCATATGCTTTTTGTTGGTTATTGTGCCACAACACTGGATCAAAATAGCTTGTTTCAGTTTTGAAATAGTTGGTAAAATCTCCAACCTGTCCGATGCCTCCAGCTAGGTGGATGAGTGACTCATCAAATCCCTGATCACTTGGCCTTGAAGGGTAATTATCTCCCAAATGCCATTTGCCGAAAATACCGTTGGTATAGTTGACTTTTTTGAGCATTTCTGCAAGGGTAAATTCTGAGGGAGCCATAATGGCTCCTCCATTGTAGGTATCTCTTACCCCTGTTCTGAGTGAGTATCTTCCCGTCATCAAGCTGGAACGTGTCGGAGCACAAACCGGGGAAACATGAAAGTTATTAAACCGAATGCTTTGACGTGCAAAAGCATCAATAGCTGGTGTTTTGATGTTGGGGTTGTTGTGGATACTCAAATCGCCATAACCTTGATCGTCAGTGATTATAAGGATTACATTGGGTGGAGTGGGGACCTCTTTCTTTTGACAACTCAACAAAAATAGTGGGACTAAAAAAGGGAATATGTATTTCATTTTTATGTTATTTCTGTTTTATATTTTTTTAGGTACCGCCTCCAAATGACAGCAAACATAAGTGGCCAAATCAGAAGCTTCTTTAATAATTTGTTTCAATGGTTTTTGGTCAAGCCATCCCTTTACAGCAGATGCGGTGAAAGCATCTCCCGCTCCCACAGTACTTTTGATGTTAATGGCATTATTGGGTGAAGAAAAACAAAAATGATCTTGGTTGGCCATCACTGCTCCATTTTCTCCCAAGGTAATGATTCCGAATTTGAGATTAAATTTTTGGATTAGAAGTTGGAGTCCTTTTTCGTAATTTTTGGACAAATAAAGCATGGTTGCAATGGCTGAGAATTCATCCTGATTCATTTTAACTGCATTGGCCAAATCGAGACTTTGTTCTACCATTTTTGCAGTGTAAAGGTCTTGCCTAAAATTGACGTCAAAAACTCTCAAACAGTCAGGAGTGGTCGACTTGAGGATTTTCAAAATACTGTTTTGAGACGTGGAATTTCTTTGGGCCAAAGTTCCAAAACAAAGGGCGTCTAAACCTTGTGTAATTTTTTTTTGGTTGGTATCGAACTCGATATGGTCCCAAGCCACATTTTCTTTAATATTATAGCTGGGATTTCCCATTGGATCAAGACTTACAGTAACACGACCCGTAGCAAAATCTTCGTTGAACTGAATCCCAGAGGTATCCACTTGCAAATGCTGTAAATGGGCAATGGCTTTTTGTCCCAACGGATCTTTTCCCACAGCACTCAACAGAAAACTATTAGTACCCAACTGCTGGGCATGTGCCGCAAAATTGGCAGGTGCCCCCCCAAGTTTTTTTGTATCAGGAAAAATATCCCAGAGTACTTCACCCACTCCCCCTACTGCATGTTTTTTATTTTTCGACATGGCCAATTCGTGTGATTTGATCTTCAAACCTCATAAATCTACAAAACAATAAGGATATTAAATTCATTAGCTCTTCAAAACAAAATACTGCCGAGTATTAAATTCTATTTATACGGGCGTTGAATTAATTTCCAACCCTTTTTATTTTCCTTATTACACAGGGCCCAGCCGATTTGCTCTTATTTTATTTATATTTAGACGTTAAATTAATTAGTATGAATGTTAAGCCCATTGAGGGAATCATAGCGGCACCCTTCACCCCCATGGATAAAAATGGGGAAATCAATCCTCCTATCATAAGTGATTATGCGAAAAAGTTAAAAAAAGATGGGCTCTCGGGAGTCTTTATTTGTGGAACTACGGGGGAGGGAATGTTGATGACATTGGAGGAGCGAAAAATTATTGCCCAGGAGTGGATCAAATTTCAGCAAGAAGATTTTAAAGTGATTGTCCATGTGGGCACCACATCGGTAAAACAATCTAAGGAGCTAGCCCAACACGCCCATCAAATAGGTGCTTATGGTACTAGCACTATGGGACCATTGTTTTTAAAACCCACAGCTATCAGGCCTTTGGTTGATTTTTGTGCAGCGGTGGCCTTGGCTGCACCCGATATCCCTTTTTTTTATTATCATATCCCACTTATTTATGGCGCTGAGCCTTCGATGACAGATTATCTAGAGCAAGCAAAGCTTAAAATTCCAAATTTTGCAGGTATAAAATACACACATGATAATTTTGATGAAATGCAAAAATGTAATGCTGTGGACAATGGAAAATGGATTGTTTTTAATGGTTTCGATGAAAATTTATTTAAGGCTCTCAATCTGGGAGTCTATAATGCTGTAGGAAGTACCTACAACTACATGAATCCTATTTACCTATCTATGATCGAGGATTTTAAGGCTGGAAATAAGGAAGCAGCAGAAAAAAAACAGCAAAAGTGTAACGATATCATCGCGTCCTTGTTTGAAAATGGAGGCCCCATGATTGGTGGAAAAGCGATCATGAAATTGACAGGTATAGATTGTGGACCCTGTCGATTACCCCTGACCAATCTATCAGAAAAATCCATCTCAAAGCTCAACAAAGTTTTAAAAGCCAAAGGCTTTTTTGCTATGAACACATAAATGCACCATGCTGTCTTTTATTGATATATTAGTCATATCCATCTACTTTATTATTATTTCGGGGCTTGGATATTACTATTCAAAAAGACAAAAAAACACCAAAGATTTTTTTAAAGGTGGGGAAAGGATACCTGCTTGGGCAGCTGGCTTAAGTCTTTTTGGTACTGCTCTAAGCCCAATTACTTTTATGGCCATACCTGCCAAAACCTATAGTTCGGATTGGTCTTATTTTTTACTCAACATGAGTATTTTTTTAGCCATACCTCTGGTGGTTAATCTTTTCATTCCTTTTTATCGGAGGAAAAACATTAAAACGGCCTATGAGTTCCTGGAAATTCGATTCAATCTGATTATTCGTTTAATGGGAAGCGGATGTTTTATTCTTTATCAAATCGGACGGATGGGAGTGGTACTTTTTTTACCTTCTATTGCACTTAATTTGGTAACAGATATAAACATTTTTGTTTGTATTTCCCTGATGGGAAGCATTAGTCTGATCTATACTTTGATGGGGGGTATAGAGGCTGTAATATGGACCGATGTAGTTCAAGTTTTTGTTTTAATGATTGGTGTTACCCTTTCGCTTTTGATGATTTTATCTGATACAGATGGGGGATTGATTGGTGTTATTGAGTCTGCTCAGTTGAACAACAAATTTAATACCTTCGATTTAACATTCAGTTTGAAAGAGCCAACCGTTTGGGTGATGCTCTTGGGAGGCTTTTTTGTAAATCTAACTACCTATGGAACAGATCATACAATGGTACAGCGCTACTTAGTTACCCCCACCAAAGAAAAGGCCCAAAGGAGTGTCTGGATCGGAGCCTTGCTAACCATACCCTCTACCCTGATTTTCTTTTTTGTAGGAACCGCACTTTTTGTTTTTTACAAAATGAATCCGGCATTACTACATTCCAATTTTATCACTAACGATGCGATTTTTCCCTGGTATATTGTTACGCAGCTGCCAATGGGAATCTCAGGACTTTTGATCGCTGCAATTTTTGCCGCGGCCATGAGCAGCCTCAGTTCTAGTATGAATTCTGGAGCAGCTTCATTTAGTGTAGACATTTACGATCGATTGGGTTTGGGCAAAAAAGTGGGTGATATTAAAACAGCGAGATGGACAACTTTTTGCATTGGAGCTTTGGGAATTCTTTTTGCCTTTTTTATGGCCAGCTATGATATCAAATCGCTCTGGGATGAATTTAATAAAATATTGGGATTAATTTTTGGAAGCCTGGGTGGTGTTTTTTTACTGGGTTTAATTACAAAAAAAGCAAATTCCAAGGGTGTTCTTGTAGGGATACTATTAAGCTTTTTCACTCAAATATTGGTCAGTTATTTCAATACTGTTCATCTACTTCTTTATGCAGCAAGTGGAGTAATTTCTTGTTTTGTATTAGGATATATTTCAAGTCATTTTTTTACATCCAACAACCAGATACGATAAAAGTGATCATCCATAAGCCCATTGTGTTTATGACAAAAATAATACTTCTTTAATTTGTATAGAATTTGTAAAAAAAATTATTACAATTAGTAAGAAGTTATTAAGCACTGATATATACTACTGCATTTATACTGCAAATTCCATTTATTTAAGAATTTGTAAAGTTTTTTTTAAGATTTTGTTCAATTTTATAATATAAAATTGAATAATCATGTCTTTTAATCAACGTTTTAATGACAGTCATCCTGAATTTATAGAAAGACTCCTAGACAAATCCTCCGATTTGACTCACAGAGAAATTCTGCTATGCATGTATTTAAAATTAAATTTTTCGAACAAGGAGATTAGTAAAAAAATGCAAATCTCTAGATCGACTGTGGACATCTATAGACATAGAGCAAGAAAGAAAATGAATCTAACTCGGTCAGATTCAATAATTAGTTTTTTAAATAAACTTTAAACATTAATAATCTTTTGGTGAATAAGATTTACTTAATGCCTTTAGTGTTTGTTTTTATTTGTTTGCCAAAATTGATTTTGGGACAACAGAGAAGCCATTTACTTTTTTTTAAGGATAATCTAATTCATTTTAATCCTGCTCATGCTGGAGTAGATGAATCAAAAATACAAATCGGAAGTCGGAGTCAGTGGTTAGGAATCAAAAATGCACCTCGGGTAAATTCACTAAGATATATTTCGGCTAAAAAAAAGAATGTCACTTGGGGTTACAATATAGAAACGGACAGAGTTTTTATTGAGAATAAAAATTCAATATCAGCTGATTACAGTTATCAATTAAAATTGGGTGATCTAAAGACAATATATTTAGGAATGCGCGTGGGAGTATATTCATATAATTTTGATGTTAATGAGTTAGTCAGAGTCACTAATGAACCAAACGAAATGTTAGAAGCTGTTAGGGGGTATGTTGGAAATATTATTGGAGCAGGATTTTATTATTCCGATGTAAGGGAAAAGGCGGAGCATTTCTTTTCTTATGCCGTCCCCAATGTTGTAAGTTTAAGAAGATTTAAAGCTGAAAATGGAATTACAACCGAGGTGACCGATCGTATCCACCACTATTTTATAGGAGGAAGTAGCATTAAAATGGGTGAGAATAGTTTGATTCCTCATTTTTTGGTTCGCCATGTAAAGCATGCCCCAGTATTGTATTCATTCCTTATGGGGTTTGACTTTAGAAAAAACTTTGAACTAGGTTTTGGGATAACTAATAATGATTATTTGAGTGGGTACTTTTCATTGAAAAAAATGGAAAAATACAATTTTGGTATTGGCTATGAATTTCCTAACAGTACCAGAAAAACAGCACTAAGAAAAGGTACAGTTGAATTTAATTTAATTTACAAATTAAGTAGCTCTGCAAGAAAACTAATTGAAATTGAAACCCTAAAAACTGATGCGATTGATTAATAAATCACTTAGCGTCTTTAAAAATCACACCATTTTAAAATGGTGTGGAATCCTTGTAACTGTTTGGATTAGTCTTTCATTTTCAAAGAATGAAGGTCTTTTTGGTACAAATAGTGATATTGCATTCCCTACACTTATTTCTTTTTCAGATAACGATTCAGATAACCAACTTCAAACGGCGAGTGAAGTAGTTTTCACTGCAGTTTTTCAAAGCGCTGTTACGGTATCTCCTACTATTGAAATTCCAGGTGCAGTTAGTGGCGGGCAAATGGTTAGTACCGATAGACTTACATGGTATTATACTTGGGATGTAGGCGGTTCAGGAGCATCTAATGGCAACTTCACTGCTAGAGTTCAAGTAACTGATCCTGATAATATGTCTACAAACCTTGTTGGATCACCAATAGATTTTACACTTGATAGTACCGTTCCTACTGTTGTTCTCACAGATACAGATTCAGACGATCGTTTAACGATTTACGATAACATAAGGATTACCGCTACTTTCAGTCAGCCAATGGCTAGCTCACCACTAATTAATATTATGAGGGGTAGTACAACTGTGACTCTCACAGCATTAACGCAATCAACAACTTCAATATGGTATTATGATTGGGCTTTGACAACACCATCAACTGGAATACCAGCTGATGGTTTATATACTGTAACCGTTTCCGGTACATCAACCGGGGGAAAAATTTATCCAAATGCTAATGTAGATAATATTTTATTTGAGGTATCTGACGACTCCGATGGAGATCAACTTGCCGACGGTGGAGCAGATAAAGATGATGACAACGATGGTATACTTGACTCTAGAGAAGGAAACGGCGATATTGATGGTGACGGAATTCCCAACAGATTAGATAGAGATTCCGATGGAGATGGTTGTCCAGATACAATAGAAAACAATTACTCTGACCCAGACAATGACGGAGTTGTTGGAACCTCTCCTGTACAAACCGATGATGATGGTAAGGTAACTACCGATGCTAACAATAATACTTTCAGTCATGGAATAGTAATCTACCTTAATAGATTTGTTGATGCTGACAGTAATGGTACTCTAGACTATCTTGAAGTACCAAACATTTCTTTAACTAGTGATACAGCAACTAAAACTGTTCAGGACACTGGAAGTTTGACATTAACTGTAACAGCTACTACCTCCAACGGTTCTTTTACATATCAATGGCAGTCAAAAACATCCAGCTCAGTAGCCAACTGGACCAATTTATCTAATTCTGATTTCTTTGCAAATAACGTTACTAATAGAACCTTATCGATTACTGCAAGCGCATCTATAGACAACTATGTTTTTCGAGCAGTTGTAACCCCAAGCTGTGGACCTATCCAATACTCGTCTGAAACTCAGCTGGAT
Source organism: Flavobacteriaceae bacterium UBA3159 (assembly GCA_002364535.1). GTDB lineage: Bacteria > Bacteroidota > Bacteroidia > Flavobacteriales > Flavobacteriaceae > UBA8316. Next base: position 73,143 of record DEYL01000040.1, read on the forward strand.
GTTTTTATTGACACAGATGGTGATGGTCTTAGAAACTCAATAGATCCTGATGATGATAACGATGGAGTTACTGACGTAAATGAAATTGGAAATTGTGCTGATGGTACGAACAATACTAATCCATTACTTGCCGACACTGACGGTGATGGTCGTAATGATTTGATTGATGTTTTTCCATGTAATGGTTCTGAGTGGCTTGATTGTGATAGCGATGGCACAGGAGATAATGCAGATACAGATGATGACAACGATGGTGTGGCTGACAGTTCAGATCCTTTCCCTTGTGACGCCTCAGAGTCTGCTGATTTTGAAGGGGATGGTGTTGGAGACAATGCAGATTTAGATGATGATAATGATGGAATTCTTGACACCTATGAAGATACGGCCGCGGGAGACAATGATATCGATGGAGATGGAATTGTCAACAGTAAAGATTTAGACTCCGATGGGGATGGTTGCAATGATGTTAAAGAAGCTGGACTTTCTGATCCAGATAATAATGGGGTTTTAGGTAATGCAGCAGTTATCGTAGATGGACAGGGTCGAGTGACTACAGATACAAACAGCACAACATTTACAGTGGGGAATAATGCATATTTATCTACTACAAACTCAGCCTCTATTCTCGACTTAGATTCAAACAACACAAAAGATTTTCTTGAGGTACCAGCCATAAACATTAGCGGTCAACCGCTATCCATATCTGTGGCTCAAAATACAA
>DEYL01000015.1:0-11078 GCA_002364535.1 Flavobacteriaceae bacterium UBA3159
TAATTATGACCGTTAAGCTAAGGATTTATTTATTTTTTAAAATGTTTTTTGTTTCATATTCGTAAACAGCCCTGCCCAAGGCTCCAAGAAAAGGAATCCCCAACTCATCGTATTCATATAATTCATCATTAAAGATTTGATTGCTATTAACCAAAATAGTGGCTGCCAAAAGAAACTCTACCCCTTGATCATCCTTTATATAGGCTACATCGGTTAGGGTTCCATAGGCCAAACCCACCTTATTATAAATTCGGATTGGATCAGACATTTCTCCTTTTAAATCCCCGTACATTAAAAATTTACAATAACTGTCATAATAATGATCACTATCATAATAGGGGACATCCACTTCTGTGGGAGTTCTACTGATCCAGTATTTTAAAAACTCATAATCTTCAGCTACAATATCAAAAGACTCCTCTTTGGCAAATTGATTTGAAAAGATTAACCTTTTTAGAATTTGATTTAATGTGTGAAGGGAAGCGTAATTCTTTTTTGAGAAATCCATTGGAGCTTGTACCAATATGCCTTCCTCGATAAAACCTTTTCCTTTGTAAACACCAAAAATATCAACCCTTTTGGGTTCTATTTTGGACACCATCGCAGGCTGCCGATAAATCTCCTTGCCTTCCTCAGAGAAAAACACAAATTCTGGGCTTTTATCGTTGTTTGTAGAACCGGAAAATTTATGATAAATCTGAAAATCAAGAATCCCTTTCTCACGAAGGCTTTTATTGATATGATCACGCCCCAAAAAATCAAAAAGATAGTTATAGGCCTGGTTATCGCTCACCAAAAATAATTTTTTGATCAAATGGGAGATGGTTAGCTTGCCCTCAGGATGTGTACTGTCCAATACTGCCAAAGTCTTTTGATTTTCGTCGAGAATCTCGAATGGTGAGCGAGGTGAGATCCCAACCCCTTGCCTTTGTAGTTTTCTTACTTTTTCCAATGCCAATATCGCTACCGGGAGTTTGACAGTGCTGGCAGGATAAAAATATCGCTTGGGATTTTCTTTATAACTAAATTCCTTAAAAATGGGATTCCCCTCTTTGTCTCTTTGAATTTGAGTGTACAGGATTTGTATTTCGTGTGCCGCTTCATTGGAGCGTATTTTTTGAATCAAAGAATCCTCACTTTGATTGAGCAACCGGGTCAAGACATTTTGATCTTTTTTGAAATCAGGCCCGCACACAATGAACAAACTCAGAGATGCAATCATTCCCAATAAGACGTAATTTTTTTTATTTGCTATCATTAATAGTATTCGAAGGCTTTTCTATTTAAAAAATAATTGAGTATGAGCACTCTTAGCTTGTAATTTATTAAATTGAATTAAATTTAACCTCAATTGTAATATGAAAAAACTTAACCTCAGCTTCTTTATCATTTTGTTGATCGGCTGTAAATTTATTAATGGTCAAAAAATAGCATTTGAAGAATACGATCTTGATAATGGTCTTCATGTAATTTTACATCAAGACAACTCAGTACCCATAGTCACCACCTCCGTCCTCTATCATGTGGGTTCCAAGGATGAAAATCCCGAAAGAACAGGTTTTGCTCATTTCTTTGAGCATCTTTTGTTTGAAGGCACCAAAAACATCCCCAAAGGGAAATGGTCCAGTATCGTCACTGGAAACGGAGGTTCCAACAATGCTTATACCACCGATGATTTCACCTATTACTACGAAAATTTTCCTTCCAACAATCTCAAGCTGGGTCTTTGGATGGAATCCGAGCGCATGCTCCATCCCATCATCGATCAGACCGGAGTGGACACCCAAAACGAGGTGGTCAAAGAGGAAAAACGCATGCGTTATGACAACAGCCCCTACGGAAAATGGAATGAAGAAGTCAAATCCTATTTGTACGAACTCCATCCCTACAGCCGAACGACCATCGGAAAAATAGAGCATTTGGACGCTGCTACCCTTGAGGAGTTTATGGCCTTTAATAAAAAATACTACATCCCCAACAACGCAACTTTGACCGTTGCGGGAGACATTGACATTTCGTTGACAAAAAACTGGATTGAAGAATATTTTGACCCCATTCCCAAAGGTCCGGAAATTCAAAGGAATTTTCCAAAAGAATCCCCCATCACACAAACTATTAAGGCCGAGGCCTTTGACCCCAATATTCAGATACCGGCTGTATTTCTGGCCTACAGAACCCCTGGACGGAATTCCAGAGACGCCAGAGTACTCGACGTAATTTCGACTTACCTCAGCCAAGGAAAAAGTTCCAAACTATATAAAAAATTGGTGGATGACCAAAAAATGTCGCTCCAAGTCGCTGCTTTCAACATGAACGATGAAGATTACAGTACCTATGTGATCTTGAGTTTACCATTAGGCGAGACCACTCTAGAAACTTTAATCACTGAAATTGATGAGGAAGTAACCAAAATTCAAAAAGAACTTATCTCCCAAAAAGACTATCAAAAATTACAAAATCAGTTTGAATCCGAATTTGTCAATTCCAATTCTACCATAGAGGGAATCGCGAATTCGCTGGCAGAATATTATGCCTTTTACGATGGAGATACCAACCTGATAAATAAAGAATTGGATATTTACAAATCCATCAGCCGAGAGGAAATCCGCAAAGTCGCCCAAAAATACCTCAACCCCAACCAGCGATTGGAGTTGCACTATTTACCCAAACCCCAAAAAAAAGAAAAATGATAAGAGCCCTAATATTATTCGTTGGCGTTAGTTTTTTTAACAATGCACAATCACAAATTGATCGATCCGTACTACCCCAACCCGGACCAGCTCCAGAAATTAACTTTGGAACACCCAAAGAGCACCACTTCAATAATGGTTTGACCCTAATGGTAGTGGAAAACCACAAGTTGCCTCAAGTTTCCGTTTCCCTCAGTATCGACAATCCCCTTTATGTAGAGGGAGAAAAAAAAGGCATGTCAGGACTTTTAAGCAGTATGATGGGAAAAGGATCAAAAAACATCTCCAAAGATGATTTTGAAGAAGAGGTTGATTTTATGGGGGCACGTTTGAGCGTAAGTTCCGAAGGGGCTTATGCCAGTGCATTAAAACGCTATTTCTCAAGGGTTTTTGAAATGATGGCCGATGCGGTGATCAATCCTCATTTTTTGGAAGAGGAATTCCAAAAAGAAATGGACAAAACCTTGGAAGGTTTAAAAGCCAAAGAAAAAGATGTCAAAACCACAGCGCGTAGGGTCGAAAACCTTCTTTCCTATGGTAAAGATCATCCTTACGGTGAATACGTTTCAGAGGAAAGTATCAACCGGGTTTCATTAGATGACTTAGAGAAGTTGTATCACAAAAACTTTTACGCTCTAAATGCTTATATCACCATTGTAGGAGATATCTCCTTTGAAACCGCAAAAAAACTAACCCAAAAATATTTCGGAAAATGGGCCAAAGGCCAAGCGGTATCCTCATCTTTTCCTTCACCGGAAAACGTTCCCCAAACCCAAATCGCCTTTGTAGAAATGCCCAATGCTGTTCAATCTGAAGCTTCGGTTGTTAGCACTGCCAACATCGATAGAAACAACCCCGACTACTTTGCTCTGACAATTGCCAATCAAATTTTGGGGGGCGGAGCCGAAGCCCGATTGTTCCTCAACTTGAGAGAGGACAAGGGGTATACCTATGGATCCTATTCCCGTTTCAACATCAATTACAAAACCAAATCACAATTGCGGGCTTTTGCAGCGGTTCGAAACGCTGTAACCGACAGTGCTGTAGTAGAATTACTCTACGAAATTGACCGGATGAGTAAAGAAATGGTCACCGAGGAGGAACTCAAACTGGTCAAGGAAAAATATGCAGGTTCACTGATCCGATCTATGGAAGACCCGGAAAACATTGCCAATTTTGCTTACAACACCAAAACACAAAATTTGCCCCCCAATTTCTATAACAACCTTTTAAAAAATATACAAAAGGTCACAAGAGAAGACATATCCAGAGTCTCAAAAAAATACTTTAACCCCAATTCAATGCGGGTGGTGATCACCGGAAAAGGAAGTGATATTTTGACCCCATTGGAAAACATGGAGTTCAATGGCCAAAAATTAAAGGTACTTTATTTCGACAAATATGGCAATAACACCGACCGTCCAGAATTTTCAAAACCCCTACCGGAAGGTTTGACGGCCAAGAGTGTAATGGAGGGCTATATTAAGTTCATAGGGGGTAAAGACAAATTGGAAGCGATAAAAACCAAGTCCTCGATCTCGGAAGCCACTGTGAAAGGAATGACCCTACAGGTGTCCAACCGACAAACCACCAAAAAACAAATGCGAGTAGAGGTCAGTATGATGGGTAATTTGATGCAAAAAACCGTGATCAATGCCACCAAAGGCTATAACGAAATGCAAGGACAAAAAATGGAAATGAAAGGCGAAGAGTTGGAAAATGCCCAAAAAGATGCAGCCATATTTCCCGAACTAGAAATCGACCCCGATCAAATTTCATTGAAAGGGATCGTATCTATTGATGGAGTTGACGCCTATAAAATCAAATGGTCGGACAACAAAACAGTTTTTTATGCTGTGGAGGATTTTCTTAAACTCCAAACCGAAATAACCATTAAAATACAAGGGCAAATTCAATCTTCCACAACCTCTTTTAGTGATTATAAGGCTATAGAAGGGATACGCTTCCCCCACCTTGTCAAACAAGATATGGGCCCACAAAAAATAGATTTTCAGGTGAAATCAATCATCCTTAATGAACCCATGCCCGATAGTTTATTTGAATAAAATACCACCTGTATAAAAAAACACTTTTTTTAGCTTCAAGAAAGGAGTCATTGATTAACCCAAATCATACCACTGCCACGATATAACCGTATTCACTTGTATAAGCAAAAGATCAATCTTTTAACAATACTTGTTATCTAATACTAAAGGACAACAATTTCCCTCTTTTTCTAAACCACTATTTAAAAGCCCTCTTGATCGTATTATTGAGGATCAACTTACTGAAAAGCAAGAACGCTAACAAAACCCAAACCATTCTGATTATCTTCTGATTTAATTTTATCTTTAACCTATGAAAAAAATACAACTCATTTCGCTATTTATCGGACTGTTGTTTTTTACCGGCTGTAAAAACAATCAAGCTCCAAAAACCGTTATATTAGAGACAAGCGCTGTTGAGACCACTGAAGCCACCTTCCAAGAGGCCAAACCCATGGCGATAAGCATCCAAGGAATGGTATGTGCTGTGGGTTGTGCAGCAGTGATTGAAAAAAACCTCAACAAAACCGCAGGGATCAAAGAAGCCAAAGTAGATTTTGAGACCAAAAAAGCCACTTTGATTTTTGATGCCAAAGTCCTAAGCCCCGTCGAGGTGACTCAAGTGGTACGAAATACAGGGAAGGCATACACGGTTACAGATTTTAAACTGTTGGATTAATTCTTCCAACGCAATGTTTCCATGAGGTGCATCACATCTCGCTCCACGTATTTGGCCGCGGGCATAATCGAATCGTAATTGGGTCGTGAATAAAAATAAAGTGAGCCCATCAAAAAGTGATCCGTAGAGTCTGTCAGAAAAAACTGTAGTTGTGAGGCAGCATTTCCGACCACAGTAAATAAGGTGCCATAGACCCTCTTCTCCTGAGCTATAAAAACCCTTTCCGGAATTTCCTGAGCTTTGATCATGTGTTTTCCTGGAAGTTGATATGCATCGTTTAACAAAGAATCTATATTGTTTTCTACCACCACATAAGACAAATATAGGGTAGCTTTCATTTTGGGATAATACAAATCAGGGGCTGTTTTGGCGATGCCTTTTAACTCCACCAAGTCGTTGTATTCAAAATCAAAAGTAAAAGTATCGGGAACCTGTTTGTATTTTGGTTCCGGATACTGGAGGCGCAATTGCGCCTTAGGTTTGGGTTGTTGGACACTATCGCAACCCAACAAAAGCAGTGTGGTGGTCAATAAAAAAGTCTTGGCCCATTTTACTACTCTCATGGCGAAGAGGGTAAAATGACCTTGATTCTTTTGATCCGCTTTCGATCCAAAGATTCTATGACAAACTTAAATCCTTCGAATTGTATGGTCTGACCCTCCTTGGGAAAAGCCTGAGCGATCTCAAGTACAAAACCTGCTATGGATTCTGATTCCCCCTTGGCTTTTTCAAAAATTTCTTCCTCCTCTAAATTAATGACTTTATAAAAATCTTTAAGGTTGATCTTAGCATCAAAAACAAAAGTAAAATCATCCAACTTGGAATAGATCAATTCATCGTCGTCAAATTCGTCGCTGATGTCGCCTACGATTTCTTCGATCACATCCTCCAGAGTGATCACCCCCGAAGTCCCCCCATATTCGTCGACCACCACTGCTAGATGAATTTTTTTCTGTTGAAACTCTTTTAAAAGATCATCTAATTTTTTGTTTTCAGGAACGTAAAAAGCAGGTTTTAAAAGTTTTTGCCATTTTAAGTTGGACTGCTCGAGATGAGGCAGTAAGTCCTTGGTGTATAGAATGCCCACAACACTGTCCATATTCTCCGCATAAACAGGAACTCTGGAAAATCCTTTTTCGAGAATCAGAGTAACAATGGTTTCCATATCCATATCCTCCGAAAGTGCAAAGACATCAATTCGAGGACACATGACCTGTTTGGTATCGGTATTTCCAAAGTTTACGATTCCCTGTAAAATTTTATGCTCCTCCTTGGTGGTTTCTTCCTCACTGGTCAACTCAAGAGCCTGAGACAATTTGTCAATCGAAAATTCATTGGTTTTTTGTGCCATGCGCGACTCCATAAATCGGGTAATTTTACTCATGGGGATAGTGAGAAAGAACAAAAAATAACGATCGATGGTATAGATTGGAAAGGCCAAGGCTTTGGAAAAAGTCACGGCATTTCTGTTGGCGTAGACCTTTGGTAGGATTTCTCCAAAAAAGAGGATTAAAAAAGTAATGACCCCAATTTCAATCAAAAGGACAATGAGCGGGTTTTCAATCTGGCTGAATAGATTCTCGCCCAGAGAGGCAAATAGCAATACTATAGCAATATTGATAAAGTTGTTGGTGATAAGAATGGTGGCCAAAAGACGTTTGGGGTTTTGGAGCATCTTTTGGATTATTTCCATTTGCCGCGATTTTTTCTCCTCTTCGGAATCCAATTGATCTTTAGTCAAAGAAAAGAAAGCCACCTCAGCACCAGAAACCAGTCCTGAAGTGATCAATAGCAATACAAGTAAAATGAGCTGGATCAGCAATGGCCCCTGATCATCTAGGAAGGTGATTAAAAAGCTTAAAGGGTCAGGATCCAATTAACTTATACTTTGATTAAAATGGAAGATCGCTTTCAGGAGGATTTTCTTCCACAGCAGGCGGGGCAGATGCCTCGGGATTTGATCTCGCCGCCTCAATCTTCTTAGTGGTCAAAAAGGTAAATTCATCAACATTGACTTCGGTTGTGTATCGATCCTTTTGATCCTGATCTTGCCACTTCCTGGTTTTAATTCGCCCTTCGATGTAGATTTTATCTCCTTTACTCAGATACTTCTCACAAATCTCTGCAGCTTTGTTCCGAACAACCAAATTGTGCCAATCAGTGTTAGTTACTTTCTCTCCAGAGGTTTTGTTGGTATACACTTCGTTGGTTGCAAGTGGAAATCTTCCTATGGAACCCCCACCGTCGAAGTAATGCATTTTAACATCATCTCCGAGGTGGCCAATTAACATAACTTTGTTTAATGTACCATTCATGATAAAAGATTTTCGGATTACACTACCAAATGTAATGAATCGCGATCAGTTGATAAAAAATTTGTCTCTAAAATTTTGGAGTACCTTGGGCATTGGATAATCTTGAATATTACTGCTTTGGGTAACTAAATTACTACTGTCGCTGAGCTTGACAATCCAAAAGTTAATTTCTAAATGTTGGTGGGTAAGCTTGTGAAAAATCGGCTGATCATTCCATTTGTAAATCACAAAATAGGAACTGATCCGATGTTCGGCTAAAAGTGAATTGAGCTGATGTGTTTGAAAATGCTTTTGCTTCGCAAAAGTTTCAATCAGGGGAAATTGATACAGGTTTTGCCAAATTCCCTTTCCCTCTCTTTTCTGTAAAAGGGTGTTTTTGAATTCATCGATCAATACAAAAAAATGGAGATAACGGTTTTTTACATTTACTTTTTTGGCTTTGATGGGAAGTAAATCCACCTTAGCTTGTTGGAAAGCCACACATTCTTTAACAAAAATACAATCTTGACAATTGGGGTTTTTGGGAACGCACTGAAGTGCACCGAATTCCATCATGGCTTGATTAAAGTCCCCCGGAGGAGCCCCTTGCATCAAATGCTGGGCTTTTTCTTTGTAAATCCTGTGAGCTGCCGAGGCATCGATAGGTTGATCCATACCAAAAATCCTTGACAACACCCTATACACATTTCCATCCACAACCGCTTGATCTTGGCCGAAACAGATAGACGCAATGGCACTAGCCGTATAATCTCCAATTCCCTTAAGGCTTTTGATTTGATCAAAATCACTGGGAAAGCGTCCTTGATATTGATCAGTGATTTTTTTGGCTGTAGCGTGAAGGTTTCTCGCCCGGGAATAGTAGCCGAGACCTTGCCAAAGCTTCATGACATAATCCTCCTTGGCTGCGGCCAGTTCCTCGACGTTAGGAAAATTTGAAATAAAAGATTTGTAATACGGCAAGCCTTGGGCGGCTCTTGTCTGTTGTAAAATGATTTCTGACAACCAAACCTTGTAGGGTTCAGCACTCTCCCGCCAGGGAAAGGGCCTGCGGTTTTCTCCAAACCAACCTAATAATTTTTTATGGAAACTCATTCTGGCATTAATAAACGAATTTTGGGAAAATGTACCTACAAAGATAAAAAGGTAAGTCTGAATGAATTATCATTTTAATTTTTATATTTGCAAGCCCTTAAATTATTAACAGTAATACCAATAAAATATGACAAAAGCTGATATTGTTAGCAATATATCCGATCAGCTAGGGATTGACAAAACTGATGTTCAGGTCACTGTTGAATGCTTTATGAAGGAGATCAAGACTTCATTAGAGAGTGGTGAAAATGTTTATTTGCGTGGTTTTGGAAGTTTTATCATTAAAACCAGAGCTGAAAAAACAGGCAGGAATATATCTAAAAATGTAGCGGTAAAAATTCCAGCTCACAATATTCCAGCCTTCAAGCCTGCAAAAATTTTCACGAATGGCGTAAAATCTAAGGTAGAAGTTGCATAAAAAATCAATTATAAATTCAAAATTAAATTTGAACTATGCCAAGTGGTAAAAAAAGAAAACGGCATAAGGTTGCCACGCATAAAAGAAAAAAGCGTAAAAGAGCCAACCGCCACAAGAAAAAATAGTGTTTGGTAATACACTTTAAAACACATCCAAAGTTCATTGATATTTGATACTACTCAGTCAGTATCTTCAGGAAAATCCTGAATATTTATTGTTTAACAACGACACGCTGTATGGTGTCGTATCTAAAATTCATCAGAGTGAATAAAGAACTGATAATACGATCGAATTCCTCTGCTGTTGATTTTGCACTGCTCAAGGATGGAAAGTTAATTGAGCTCAATAAAGAAGTAGATAATAATAAGTTTTCTGTAGGTGACATTTATGCCGCCAAAATCAGAAAACCCGTTTCCGGTCTCAACGCTGCTTTTGTCGGCGTTGGTCATGAAAAAGATGGTTTTTTGCACTATCATGATTTAGGACCCAATCTCCCTACTTTATTAAAATATTTTAAACAGGTAAGCTCAGGTAAAATCAAAGATTATTCTTTAAAGAATTTTCGTTTTGAAAAAGAAATACCCAAGGATGGATCTATACAAGATTATTTGAAGACCCAACAACAAATTCTTGTTCAGATTGTCAAGGAACCCATCTCCACCAAGGGACCAAGAGTAAGTTCAGAGTTGTCCCTCGCGGGGAGATTCATGGTACTCATTCCCTTTTCAGATCGCATTTCAATTTCACAAAAAATTGAAAGCAATGCCGAAAAAAATCGGTTAAAAAAACTGGTTAAAAGCATTCGACCCAAAGGCTTTGGTGTCATCATCAGAACTGTCGCCAAAGATCAAAAGGTAAAAGAACTGGATGCCGATTTGCAACAACTGCTAGGCAGATGGAAAAACTTGTGTGAGAAATTTATCAAAGTGGATCAATATCCCAGTAAAATTCTCAGCGAGATCAATCGATCCTCATCTATTTTAAGAGATATTTTTGATAACGATTTTACGGGAATCCATGTGGACGATCCGGAGATGCTTATGGAAATCAAAGATTATTTGAAAACCATCGCACCAGACAAGGTATCCATTGTTAAGTATTTCAAAAATAAATCAACACCCATTTTCGACCATTTTGGAATCGAAAGACAAATCAAAACCGCGTTTGGTACAACAGTATCCATGCAAAAAGGTGCCTACTTGGTCATAGAACACACCGAGGCACTGCATGTAATAGATGTCAACAGTGGTAACAGATCCAACAAGGCCAAGTCACAAGAACAAACAGCCTTGGAGGTCAATCTTATTGCCGCCAGTGAAATTGCCAGACAATTAAGGTTGAGAGATATGGGAGGAATTATTGTAGTCGATTTTATCGATCTCAATAGCAACGAAAATCGAAAAAAATTATTTGAACATCTTCGAAAGGAGATGGAAAGTGACAGAACCAAACATAAAATTCTGCCGCCTTCGCGATTTGGATTGATCCAGATCACACGTCAAAGGGTTCGCCCCGAGATGAGTATTAAAACACGAGAGCCCAATCCCAATAAAAATGGTGAGGTTGAAGCTCCCATTGTTTTAATAGACAAAATCAACGCAGAGCTTGACAAGATTGTCGAGCACAGGCACAACAAAAAGAAACAGTTGCATTTGCACCTTCACCCTTTTATCGCTGCCTATCTAACCAGTGGTTTCCCCTCCATCCGGGCCAGCTGGTATTTTAAACACAAAAAGTGGGTGCGCATTGTACCCCGTGATGCTTACCTTTATTTGGAGTTCCGTTTTTTGGATCAAAACAGAAGACTACTCCGAACCAAATAACCGAAAACCGCCTTGA
>DEYL01000015.1:11163-11310 GCA_002364535.1 Flavobacteriaceae bacterium UBA3159
TTTAATAGACAAAATCAACGCAGAACTCGACAAAATCGTCGAGCATAGGCACAACAAAAACAAACAGTTGCAATTGCACCTTCACCCTTTTGTCGCTGCCTATTTAACCAGCGGTTTACCATCCATCCGGTCCAGCTGGTATTTTAA
>DEYL01000005.1 GCA_002364535.1 Flavobacteriaceae bacterium UBA3159
TGAATTTGAGGATTTTGATGCTCAGAAAATTTTTTTGGATGCCAATGAAAACCCCTATAACACTGATGTTAATCGTTATCCCGATCCGTTACAGCGTCGTTTAAAACTAGTTTTGGCAAAGGCAAAAGGGGTATCCGCTGATCAAATATTGCTAGGTAATGGTAGTGACGAAGTATTGGATCTGATCTTTCGCACCTTTTGTGAGCCTGGGCAAGACGAAGTGGTTTTATTGCCACCTACCTATGGAATGTATGGGGTATTGGCTAAACTGAATAACGTCAAAGCAGTTGATGTTCCGCTCGATGACAACTTTCAATTGGATCTAGCGGCCATTATGTCGTCGGTGAACGAAAATACCAAAGTGATTTTTGTGTGCAGTCCCAACAATCCTAGTGGAAACGCCATTCCCTTTGAACAGATTGAAATACTGTTAAAGCATTTTAAAGGTTTGGTAGTAGTGGATGAAGCTTACATAGATTTTTCTGAACAAAGAAGCGCATTAAGCTTATTAGAAACCTATCCAAAACTGATCATTTGTCAAACTCTCTCCAAAGCCTATGGACTGGCAGGGATACGCTTAGGCATTGGCTTTGCAAACCCTGAAATTATTGATTTTTTTAATAAAATCAAAGCCCCTTACAATGTCAATGTATTGACCCAAAAAACAGCTTTGGTATCCTTAAATGCTCCCACTGTTGTGAAACGACAGGTTAAAACTTTGATTGAAGAACGTCAAAAAATGGAAAGAGAATTACCCGCTTTTGGCTTTGTTAATAAAATCTATCCCAGTGATGCCAACTTTATATTAATTCAAGTGGACGATGCCCAAAAGCGTTACGACCAGTTTCTGGAACAAGGCATAGTGGTTCGTAACCGTTCCTCTCTTTTGGGTTGTGAAAATACACTCCGCATTACGATAGGGACAACCCAGGAAAATATTAAATTTATTAACGTTTGTAAATCCATAGATCAATGAAAAAAGTATTGTTTATCGACCGAGACGGTACCCTGACTTTAGAACTGGGAGATTATCAAGTTGACGCCTTTGAAAAACTGATTTTTTATCCTCAAGTTTTTTGGTATTTGACAAGTATAGTAAAAGAATTGGACTATGAATTGGTGATGGTTACCAATCAAGATGGTTTGGGGACCGATAGTTTTCCTGAGGAAGAATTTTGGCCCTATCAGAATCATCTGGTAAAGTCCTTTGAAAATGAAGGAGTGATTTTTTCCGAAATACTCATTGATCGCACTTTTCCAGAAGACAAAGCAGATACACGCAAACCGGGAACTGGAATGCTGACAGCATATATAAATAATCCAGAGTATGATTTATCAAATTCCTATGTTATCGGGGATCGATTGACAGATATGCAATTGGCGAAGAATTTAGGTTCCAAGGGGATTTTCATTGATAATAATGCTGATTTGGGAGCGGACGAAGTAACTGATACGGCCTTGGAGGAAACTATTGAACTAACCACTAAGCGCTGGGAGAACATCTACCGTATGCTTTTGTTAAAGGAGCGCGCAGTGCGATTAGATCGAAATACCAAGGAAACAAAAATATCAATTGATTTAAACTTGGATGGATCTGGAAAAAGTCAGATTGACACTGGAATCGCTTTCTTTGATCATATGCTAGATCAATTGGCCCGTCACGGCGGAGTTGATTTGAACATAAAATCCATAGGTGATCTAGAAGTCGACGAACACCACACCATAGAAGATACAGCTATTGCTTTGGGTGAAATTTTCGCTAAGGCATTGGGCAACAAAAAAGGGATAGAACGCTACGGATTTACACTGCCCATGGACGATGCATTGGCACAAGTGGCGCTTGATTTTGGTGGCAGAAGTTGGTTGATTTGGGAAACAGAATTCAAAAGAGAAATGATAGGCCAAATGCCAACGGAAATGTTTTACCACTTTTTTAAATCCTTTGCAGATGGAGCCAAGGCAAACCTCAGCATAAAAGCAGAGGGAAACAATGAGCACCATAAAATTGAATCCATTTTTAAAGCTTTTGCTAAAGCGATTAAAATGGCAATAAAGAGAGATGCTGAAAATATGATTTTACCTTCCACCAAAGGAACCTTGTAGGATGAAAACCGTCATTGTAGATTATAATGCAGGAAATGTAAAAAGTTTACAGTTTGCATTAGAACGCTTGGGTGTTGAGGCACAAATCACTGCCGAACTAGAAGAGATTTCTAATGCTGATAAAGTAATTTTCCCTGGTCAAGGGGAGGCTGCGAGTGCTATGAATAAACTGAGGTCAAATGGATTGGATTTGTTGATTCCAAAATTGAAGCAACCGGTATTGGGAATCTGTTTGGGCATGCAATTGTTATGTAAAAAAACGGAAGAAGGAGACACCAAATGTTTGGGTATCCTCCCTATAGAAGTCGTTCGTTTTCCCAATACCGTGAAAGTCCCTCAAATGGGATGGAATTTGGTCAATCATAATGAGAACGGATTGTTTAAAGGAATCGAGCAAGATTGTTATATGTATTTGGTTCATAGTTATTTTGTTCCAATAACCAGGAGCACTTCAGCGAGGAGCGTTTATGCTGGAATTTACAGTGTAGCAGTAGAAAAAGATAATTTTTATGGAGTACAATTTCATCCCGAAAAGAGCAGTAATGATGGTTTGTGCTTGTTGGAAAATTTTTTAAATATTTGATATGAGAATCATCCCTGCCATAGATATCATTGATGGGAAATGCGTTCGATTGACCAAAGGAGACTACGCCACTAAAAAAACTTACAACGAGGATCCTTTAGAGGTTGCCAAGGCTTTTGAGAACAGTGGGGTTTCTTTCCTTCATGTTGTCGATTTAGACGGTGCCAAAGCCAAAAGCATTGTCAATCATAAAGTGCTTGAAAACTTAGCTACCTATACAGATTTAAAGATTGATTTTGGGGGAGGATTGAAATCCGATACAGATATAGAGATTGCATTTGAATGTGGTGCTCATCAGGTTACTGGTGGGAGTATTGCCGTTAAACAGGTAGATACCTTTCAGAAATGGATAAAACAGTATGGAAGTGACAGAATCATTTTGGGGGCCGATGTAAAAGAAGACCGTATAGCGATAGGGGGTTGGGCTGAAACCTCCGAAGAACAAATTATACCCTTTATTAAAAAGTACCAAGAGGAAGGAATCCAATACGTTATATGTACAGATATTAGTAAGGATGGAATGTTGGAAGGTCCAGCTTTTTCTCTCTATCAGTCCTTATTGTCTGAATTTCCGACCATCAAATTGATTGCCTCAGGTGGAGTTTCAGATATTCAGGAATTACCTCTATTGGCCGAGTTGGGCTGTGAAGGTGTGATTATCGGTAAAGCGATTTATGAAAAAAAAATCAGCCTGAAAAGTTTAGAAAAGTTGATTGTAAATAAGCCATGAATTATGTTAGCAAAGAGAATTATCCCTTGTTTAGATATCAAAGACGGTCGAACCGTTAAGGGAGTCAATTTTGTTGACCTGAGAGACGCTGGTGACCCTGTCGAATTGGCCACCCGATATACAGAGGAGGGAGCCGATGAATTAGTATTTTTAGACATATCTGCAACGGAACAAAAAAGAAAAACTTTAGCGGACTTAGTATTGAGGGTAGCCGCTTCACTGGACATTCCTTTTACGGTAGGAGGCGGAATCAGCAGCGTAGAGGATGCCAAAATATTGTTACAAAATGGCGCAGACAAGGTTTCGGTCAATTCTGCTGCTGTAAGAAGACCAGATTTGATCAATGAATTGGCTGATGCCTTTGGTCGTCAGTGTGTCGTTGTTGCTATTGATGCCAAAAAGATAGAAGATCGTTGGCTTGTTCATTTGGTAGGAGGGAAGGTGCCAACTACTATTGAGCTATATGTGTGGGCCAGAGAAGCCGAAATACGAGGAGCTGGAGAAATTCTATTTACCTCTATGGATCACGACGGAACTAAAAACGGATTTGCCAATACCGCCTTGGCCGAATTGACTGAAACGGTCAACATTCCCATCATAGCTTCCGGTGGAGCGGGGAATACTCAAGATTTTGTGGATGCTTTTAAACAGGGTAAAGCTGATGCTGCCCTGGCGGCCAGTGTTTTCCACTTTGGTGAAATCCCCATACCACAACTTAAACAGATTTTAAAAAAAGAAAATATTCCAACAAGAATCATCTCATGAAAACAGCCAATTTTAATAAAAATAACGACGGCCTTTTACCGGCTATAGTTCAAGATGCACAAACCCTAAAAGTTTTAATGTTAGGGTATATGAATCAGGAAGCTTTGGTAAAGACCCAGTCTTCTGGAAAGGTCACTTTTTATAGCAGAAGCAAACAAAGACTATGGACCAAAGGAGAAGAAAGTGGAAATTTTTTAAAATTAGTATCCGTTAAGGTAGATTGTGACAAAGATACACTTTTGATAACATCTTCCCCGGAGGGGCCGACCTGTCATCTAGGAACAGATACTTGTTGGGGAGAAGATAACGCATCCGGTTTTAGTTATGTCAAGGAACTGGAGGCGGTTATCGAAGATCGTCAGAAAAACCCTTCAAAGGAAAGTTATATCAGTAGCTTGTTTGAAAAAGGCATCCATAAAATTGCTCAAAAGGTAGGAGAGGAAAGTGTCGAAACCGTTATTGAGGCTGTCGCTGGCAACGAGCAGCTGTTTATAGATGAGGCTGCAGATTTATTTTTTCACTACCTAATTTTGTTAAAATCAAAAGGAAAATCCCTTAAAGATGTTCTATCAGTTCTAGAGGAGCGAAAAGGCTAAAGGCTTTACGAGGACCCTTATCGATATTTTGGAAGGTTGAGTATTGAAATGCCCTGGCCATCAGGTTGGTTGGAAATACAGGCTAACTCGCAAAAGGTTGGAGTGGGGAAGAGCCCATTAATTATTCACTGGAAAATGAAGCTGAAACTGAAGAAAAATTCCTGTAGAAATTGAGCGATATATCCAACCCTTTTAAAGTCTTATCCTACAATATTGTGATAAATAAAAAACAATAACACTTCGTAAAATCAGAGGAAAAAATTGGAAAAGATTTTATATCCGTATATTTCGACTGAAAATTTTAGAATCTGGAGTTAGTACTTTGGATGTTATAGATCAAAACCTCTTAAAAATTTATGCCAATTAAAAACTTTAACCCTGATGTGTTTCCTTTTTTTAAAAAGTTAGAGGCTAACAACAATCGCGAGTGGTTTCAAGCTAACAAAGAAGAGTTTAAATTGCTTGAGGCATATATAAAGCAATTTATGCAAATCATTGCGGACAATCTAAAGTTTCATGACAAAATTGAAAAATCAAAAATATTCCGTATTTACAGAGATGTTCGTTTTTCAAAAAATAAAACCCCTTACAAAACCCATTTTGGATTATCTTTTAAGCGTGAAAAACCTGCTTTAAGGGGTGGATATTACCTACATTTAGAGCCAGGAAAAAGTTTCTTAGGAGTAGGATTTTGGGCACCCGAAAAAGAAGACTTATTGAGGATTCGCAAAGAATTGGAAGTTGGTGCTGATGAATACCGTCAAATTATAGAAAAGAAAACCTTAAAGAAATACTGGGGTTCTCTTTCG
Source organism: Flavobacteriaceae bacterium UBA3159 (assembly GCA_002364535.1). GTDB lineage: Bacteria > Bacteroidota > Bacteroidia > Flavobacteriales > Flavobacteriaceae > UBA8316. The sequence goes on from DEYL01000005.1 coordinate 5,587, forward strand.
GGAGATGAAGTTAAGTCCGCCCCTAATGGGTTTTCTAAAGACCATCCCGATATTGATTTGATAAAAAAAAAACAACACGTATTTATTAAAAACATAACAGATCAGGATGTCCATTCAAAGGACTTCGTAGACATAATTGATGAACATTTCCAAAGCATACGTCCATTCTTTGATTTCATGAGTAATGTTTTGACCACGGACCTTAATGGTGTTAGTCATTTAGGCTGATTAATTTTTTCAATTTTAGACTAGAAAAGAAAATTAAGCAGAATAGTTTAATTGAGATGCTTTATGTTATGGCTAATAATGCTTTTAAAGCATTGAATTATTCCGATCCTAAATTAGAGGCTGAGACCTTTATGATGATTTGGGAGGGTTCATTAATGTATTTATTATTAAATGAACCATCTAACTCATTTATTATTTATGAAAATTTACTATCAAAATATGTTATATAATCAATCTGTTTTATAAATAAGTGTATGTACTCACTTTTATATGAATTCTACAAGATGCGTGATTTATCTAATTTTTGAGTATAAAATATCATTACTGTTTGCCGTTGGTATATTAATAAACCATTTCTCGTTGTCAATTATTACTTCAAC
>DEYL01000019.1 GCA_002364535.1 Flavobacteriaceae bacterium UBA3159
GCTATTCCTATTATTCTTACTAAACACCTATTTAATTTCGGCTCAAAATGCGGGACAGCTCAGCGGTACAATTCTCGATCAACAATCACAACTTCCCATTCAAGGGGTAACTGTTCTACTGGAAGGCACTAATATGGGAGTGGCGACCGATGAGGAAGGATATTTTACCTTTAGAGAGGTTCCCACCCGAACTTATAATATAATAATTAGTCATTTGGGATATCAATCCCAAACGATTTTTAATATCATTGTAAAAACCTTTGGAACCCCTCCACTGCAAATTCTGCTTGAGGAATCTGCTAACGAGTTGGAGGAGATTGTTGTATTCCAAAGTCCTTTTAGAACCTCCGTTGAAACCCCATTGTCCACTCAAACCTTTTCGGCGGTGGAAATTGAAACCTATCCCGGAGGAAATAATGATATCACCAAGGTCATTCAAAGTATGCCCGGCATTTCGCCATCCATCGGTGGTTTTAGAAATGACATCATCATACGTGGGGGAGCACCCAACGAATCCGTTTACTATCTCGATGGTATTGAAATACCGAATATCAACCACTTCAGTACCCAAGGAAGTGCGGGGGGGCCTGTTGGGATGCTCAATGTATCTTTTATTAGAGAGGTTACCCTTTCCAGTTCTGCATTTAGTGCAGAGTACGACAACCCCCTTTCCGGGGTACTGTCTTTTGAACAACGAGAGGGAAACCCCAATCGATTTGGGGGGAATTTTAGGTTTGGCGCCAGTGAAGCAGCCTTGACTTTGGAAGGCCCACTTTTTAGAAAGGACAAAGATAAACCTGCTAAAACCACTTTGTTATTTTCGGTGAGAAGAAGCTATCTCCAATTTTTATTCGAGTTGATTGGTCTGCCGATACGACCCGATTATTGGGATTACCAGTGGAAAATCAACCACGAAATTAACGCTTATAATACCCTTGTCTTTTTGGGATTGGGCACCATCGATGATTTTTCGGTAAAAGCACCGGATGACTTTGATGCCGAGCAACAAGCTACCATAGAACAGGTGCCGATCATTCAACAAAAAACCACTACCATAGGTTTGTCTTGGAAAAGAAAATTCAAAAGTGGAAAGGGATCAATGATTACCTCGGTCAGTACCAATCGTTTGCAAAATATTTTTTCCCGCTATCAAGACAATACCCAAAAATCAGGGGTATTGTTTCAAAACGATTCCCACGAACAGGAGACCAAATTCAGGTTTCAAACCCAGCATTATCTAGATCAGTGGAAAGTAGCTGCAGGAACCAATATTCAATATTCTGACTATGGAAACGACACCCAAAGTGTGCTTTATAATCTCGACTACAGCACGGGTATCGACTTAATGAAATACGGATTTTTTGCTAAGGCAGAACGCAAGTTTCTTGATGACAATTTAGGACTTTCCTTAGGCTTTAGAGTAGATGCGGACAGCTTTTCTAAGGGATCGAGTTTGACGGATAATTTTTCTCCACGTCTGGCACTTACCTACAACCTTACGGAAGATCAAACTTGGAAAATCAATGCTTCGGTAGGAAGGTATTACAAGATTCCTACCTATACCATGTTGGGTTTCCAAAATACGCAAATGAGTTTTGTTAATAAGAATGCAAAATACACCCGCAGTGATCATTGGGTGATGGGCTTAGAGTATGCCCCGGGTAATGCGTCCCGAATCACCCTTGAAGGTTTTTATAAAAAATACAGTCAATACCCCATTTCGTTGATCGATGGGGTCTCTCTGGCCAACAAAGGAGGAGGCTTTGAGGTTTTGGGCAATGAGGCCATCCGTAGCGATGGAAAAGGTAAAAGTTATGGAATGGAAGCTTTGTACCAACAAAAGCTTTCCAAAAACTTCTATGGTGTTTTTGCCTACACCTATTTTTACAGTCAATTTACCACTGCCCAAGGGAATTACTTACCATCAGTTTGGGACAGCCGTCATTTGATCTCTTTTTCGGGAGGTTACAAACTCAAGAGGAATTGGGAGATAAGTGCCCGTTGGAGATTTTCGGGAAAAACTCCCTATGTACCGATCAATCAAAATGCGACCTTAGCGGCCTATCCCGAAGTGGTATTGGATTACGGTCAATTGGGTAATCAAAAGCTGGACCCTTTTAATTTGGCCGATATTCGTTTTGATAAAAAATGGAATTTTAAACGCTATTCCTTTAATTTCTATTTTGAAATTCAAAATTTCTTGGCGCAAAGTGTTCCCAGACCCGATGAATACGGATTGGATAGAACCGAAGACGGTACCTTGGTACTGCCGCGAAACTTGGTAAAGGTGAATACTGAGGAAAACAACAACATTCCGATTCCTTCCTTTGGTTTTGTAATCGACTTTTAGATTTTATTTAAAGATATCCAATAAGCCCTCAGGCAAATCGAGGTGCATCTTTTTTGCCCCTCTGTCTAATTGTTTGATAAAATCATCGTGAACTGGAATCAGTATTTCGGTACCTTCGGCATCGATAACAAAAAGGGGTTGAGGGCCGGAGTCATTGACATTCTTGATACTGCCAATTTCATTATCAAACTGGTCGATGGCGGTAAACCCTGTTATCTCGTGATAATAAAATTGATTTCCCTTTAAAGGGGGGAGCATATTTAGTGGTAGAAACAGATTCTTTTTAAGGAGTGCCATTGCTTCACTTTCGGAATCGACGCCCTCAAACTTTAACCTCAAAAGGGAAGATTTGTGTAATTGGCTTCGGTCGATAAAATAAGGAACCAAACCTTGAGGGGTTTCGACTAGGAGGGAGTCCATATTTAGATAGGTATTGGGACTGTCGGAATCCAACTTTGCTAGGACTTCTCCTTTAAAACTGTATTTACCAACAATGGTACCTAAAAAGAAGCATTCTTCTTTAAGCATGATGAGAAGCAGGGGAGGGGTTTATTATTTGGTTTCCTCTTTCTCAGAAGGAGCATCCTCGCTTTTAGTTT